>SUZM01000010.1 GCA_015059965.1 Rikenellaceae bacterium | reverse complement strand
TGGGAGATGCAATTGCTCATTGGTCTGTAATAGAGGATCTTGTCCCTGTTTGGACCCTTAAAGGGAACAGAAATTGGCCGTTGTACTTGGTAGCTCGAGCCATTGATTATTACTATAGGGGATATTTCAATCAAACCCACGAGATTCCGGGATGGACTTATAATGATATGGGACTAAAGATATATGTTCCATGCATTCCCGATGAAGAAAATAATTCCGCCGGAGCTTTTCATTATACCACAAATGGAAGCACTCAAGCGTATATCAAAATTTACAATAATTACTATGATGATTTGAATCAGATAGCTACATTGTTTCATGAAGTAGGTCATTTTGTGCATTATTCCGAGAGGGGGGCTAGCGTATTTAGTGGTATGCACAGCCTTCTCGTTGAATCTATAGCCTCCTATGCTGGAAATTATTTGGCTAGAAACTATTATGCTTTACATGGAATGACTTTCGTTGATCATGCTAACATATATCAAGCCCGCCAACACTGGAATGTTGGGTTACCAGCACCCAATATATTTTACTCCCCATTATTTGTAGACTTGTTTGATTCTTATAATCAAAATTTGGGATATTCTAATTGGTCTGTGGATGTGATTTCCAACTTTTCGCATGAAGCAATGTTACGTGTTTTAAGAGAGTGTTCTAATTGGACATCCTGCAAGCAGATTCTGCAAAGTTATGTGGGAGAATTTTATACTCAGTCAGAGCTTAATGCCAATCTTGCAGATTATAATTATTATTTTAGCAACTTGTAATTTCACACTATTATGAAAACAAATATATTCTTAAAATATTTATCGTTTGTCTTTTTAGTAATAATACACGTTGGATGTAGCGAGGATGATGAGCCTATATTTGAACAAAACGAATCTGGGGTTGATATCCTCGAACATCATTGGAGTCTGTCCGGCTCAATTGCCTATCCTTATGTTATCAGTAGCGGTGAGGTTTGGATAAATGATGTTTATATCCCCATCAAGACCGAGGAGGTGATGGAGCAAAATAATCCAAAATGTTGGATAGCCTTTTTTGAGCAAAATCGTAAAGACCATACAGATAAGATAGTATGTGATATTTTGTCAGAAAATAAAATATATACGTTGGTTGTTCCATCTGTTCGTGTATTGGGGGAACCCTGGCATGTCTATTTTGATACTGAAACAGATGCTGAACTATATGTCGATGCTCTTTTGGTCGGAACAGGAGATGTTTGGGTAAGCGGAACAATGAATGTATATGGCTGCAATAATCCAGATTGTGAGGAAAAACATTACAACGGTTACAACTATTCACCAACCATGCTTGATTATACTTGCGACCTGACAATAGAGTATACTTCAGACAAGGGATCATTCCGAGCCATTATAAAAGAACTGCACAATCAACAAGTTCGAGTATGGCTAGGTATAGGATATGACACGATAACTCCGGTTGAATATTAAAGATGATAGAGAAGCCATGAAAAAGTTATTATTTTTAGCTGTACTGCTGCTCGGGCTGGTGGCATGCAATAAAGACGAGAACCAAGAAGGGTCGATTGATAATCAAGCGACTGATTTTATACAGGGCGTGCTAAGGGATTACGGAAGCTATGATCCCGATCAAATTTCCCCGCTATTGGTTGGGACGGAATTCTGCAAGAGTTATTATTTAGAATATGACTCTTCCTGGAGCGAAATTCTTGCGCTTCTCCACAAATATGATGGCTTTGGCGCAGACTACTACACCTTCTCGGCCGATGGTACAGTAAGTTGGCGCTATGTGGTTACAGCTATTGCTCCCCCGGACAATGTGTTTGAAGTGGAGGGAGAATGGGCGTTTGATCCCGCGAGCAGAAAACTGACCACGACATTTTTAACCGATGCGGGCGAGAGTATCCGGGAATTCACTCTGCGCGCGTTAGGTGAAAAAATCTTCGTCTGGGACGAGGTGAAAAACGACACCATGAAGAACAAACTCCGCTACTTCCGATCGGTCTATATTGTGCAATAAAAGAACACAGGGACGAGTACCCCCCCCTTCTAAAAAAACTGATAACTATGAAAAAGCTATTTTATTTCACCGTATTGCTGCTCGGTTTTGCGGCATGCAGCAATGAAGAGGATTCGACAGGGCAACAGAGACAACAAAATGATCTCTCCGTGGCAGGTTCGATTGCAAGAAATTACGAAATACGTCAATTTGAGGCTGCATGCAATGGAGAATCGCTGGTGTTGGATCATTCAAAATTTGCAATTTGTCAATTTAAAAAATTGACAGATGATTCTGTGCGGTTTGAGTTGTGGTTTAACTCGGATGCCAAGAGCCATGAACTGACCGTATCGAAAGTTTTATTGCAAGGGGAACGGTTCCATATTAGAATGGACGACACCTCTTCCGATGCGCTCTTTGTGATCGACGATCAAAGATTTAACGAAGTTGAGGTTGAAATTTCAGGCTCGATGAACAGAGCATTTGACATGCGAACCGAACTTGCTCCATTCGACTATCGTTGTGATTTACAGATTGTTGTTAAATGCGGAGAAGATCACTACACTTTCGGGTTGTGTGAACTGTACGATACCATTTGACCTTTTCGACAGATGGAAGACTTTCGCTCCGGCCGGGCTCCAAGGGGTCCGGCCGGTTGTTTCCCTAAATACTCTCTAAGGTAGGGCGGCCTTTAGGCCGGGGGCAGATGCAGTTCATTTCGACTCTTGGCTCGCTATTTTCGGCTCTATTTTGCAATTTTTTGTAAATTCATGCTTGATTCTTCGATTTTTTTTGTAATTTTGCATCAATTGGAAAATAATGAACTTAAATGCCGAAGTTGCATGAACAAAAATTGGTAGTAAAGAAACCCGACTGGCTGAAGATTCGTCTGCATCGTGACGCGCAGTTTGCCGAGACGCAGCGCATCGTTCGTGAGCACAAACTCCACACGATCTGTACAAGTGGAAAGTGCCCGAATCAGGCCGAATGTTGGAGCCGAAGAACCGCTACCTTTATGATTCTGGGAGACATCTGCACACGCAGCTGTCGATTCTGTGCCACGCGCACCGGACGCCCCCTGCCACCCGATGAAAACGAACCGCGAGAGGTGGCACGCTCTGTGAAGTTGATGCAACTGAGACACGTTGTCGTAACCTCGGTCGATCGCGACGACCTGAAAGATGGCGGTGCCAACCATTGGGCCCGCACCGTAGAGGCGATCCGCGAGGAAAATCCCGACGCAACAATTGAGCTCCTTATTCCCGATTTGGATGCCAAGCCCGAACTGATGGATATCGTCTTGGCCTCCAAGCCCGACATCATCGGGCACAACATCGAAACCGTCGAGCGCCTGACCCCCGAAGTGAGGTCGCGTGCCCGTTATCGGACATCGCTGCAGACGTTGCGCTACCTTGCCGAGCAGGGGGCTGTGACGAAGAGCGGTCTGATGCTGGGTCTCGGCGAGAGCGAAGAGGAGGTATTACAAACCCTCAGAGATCTGCGCGAAGCAGGTGTGGGCATTGTAACCCTCGGCCAGTACCTTCGTCCTACTTTGGAGCACTACCCCGTTGCGGCGTATATCACTCCCGAAAAATTCGATTGGTACCGGCAAAAGGCCCTTGAAATGGGCTTCGGCTACTGTGCAAGTGCCCCCTTGGTACGCTCGTCGTACCTGGCGGATGCCGCACTCGATGCGCTTAAACAGATGCGCCAAAAGTAGCTTGTGAAGAGGTTGCCGTTCAAGGGTGCAGTTCGATTGTTCGGACTGCATAAAGTGTTATATACCTATAGGAATGATGAAAGTCGAGTACCGAGATCTGGGCCGTATGGCCTATGCCGCAAGCTGGGATTACCAGCGTGAACTCTTCGACGGACTCCTTCAAGCCAAGCGCGAGGGGACTCCGACCGAGGGGGCCGGTTATCTGTTGCTTGTCGAGCACCCGGCCGTCTATACCCTCGGCAAGAGTGGCCATCAGGAGAACATGCTCATCTCCGAAAGCTACCTTAAGCAGCTCGGTGCCGAATTCTTCCATATCGACCGTGGCGGCGATATCACCTTCCACGGCGAGGGGCAGATCGTGGGCTATCCGATCCTGGACCTGGAGCAGGTGGGCATCGGCCTGAGGGAGTATATCGAGGCGATCGAGGAGGCGGTGATCCGCACCGTGGCCCACTACGGTATTCGCGGGGGTCGCATCGAGGGCGCTTCGGGCGTATGGCTGACAGCGGAAAATCGCCCGCCGCGCAAGATCTGTGCAATAGGCGTGCGCTCGTCGCGTTATATTACCATGCACGGCTTTGCGCTCAACGTAAACACCGATTTGCGGTGGTTTCAATATATTAACCCGTGCGGTTTTGCCGATCGCGGGGTCACCTCCATCGAAAAGGAGGTAGGGCATGCAGTTCCCCTCGACGAAGTCAAAGAGCTGCTGTTACAAGAGTTTGAAAAAATATTAAAAATTGAAATATATAAAAAATAACGCGTATGCCCATAGAGAAAAGATGGGTAGTGAAGCCGCAGGGGGAGGCCTCGGCGGTGGCGGCGCTTTGTGCCGCCCCGGACCTGCACCTGAGCCCCATATTGGCCAATCTACTCGTACAGAGAGGCATAGACACCGTAGAGAGAGCGCGTAAATTCTTCAATCCGCAGCTCGCGGACCTGCATGACCCATTCCTGATGAAGGATATGGAGCAGGCCGTGGCGCGTGTGGAGCAGGCTGTAAAGAATGGTGAAAAGATCATGATTTACGGCGATTACGATGTGGACGGAACAACGGCCGTGGCTTTGGTCTATAAGTTCCTGCGCCAGATCGGACACCAAGAGCTCTCGTTCTACATCCCCGACCGTTATACGGAGGGGTATGGTATTTCCCGCAAAGGCATCGACCATGCGGCCCGAAAGGGTGTGTCGTTGGTCATTGCCCTCGACTGCGGCATTAAAGCCGTAGAGAAGGTTGTCTATGCCAAGAGCAAGGGGGTCGATTTCATCATTTGCGACCACCACCTGCCGGCCGAGGAGATCCCTCAGGCCGTAGCCGTCTTGGATCCCAAGCGGAACGATTGCACCTACCCCTTTGACGAGCTTTCGGGGTGTGGTGTAGGTTTCAAGCTCGTACAAGCCTATGCCCGCCGCAACGGCATCCCCGAGGAGGAGATCATGCCGCTTTTGGATCTGCTGGTGGTGAGCATCGCCTCGGATATTGTCCCCCTGACGGATGAAAACCGTGTGCTGGCTCACTACGGACTGCGCCGTCTGAACGAGAACCCCTCGAAGGGCCTGCAGTCGATTATCAAGATCTGCGGACTGGACAAGCACAACATCACCATCGACGACATCGTCTTCAAGATCGGCCCCCGCATCAATGCCGCCGGCCGTATGCGCATGGACGAGAACGATGAGAACGCCGATCCCTCGGGCGGACACGCCGCCGTGAGCCTTCTGATCGAGGCTTCGGAGTCGATGGCAGCCGAGTTCGGCGAGAAGATCGATGCCTTCAACCAGGATCGTAAGTCGATCGATAGAAACGTCACGCAGGAGGCTCACGACTTTATAGAGAGCAATCCCGAGCTGAAGGCCAAGAAGAGTACGGTGGTCTACAACCCGAAGTGGATGAAGGGTATCGTGGGAATCGTGGCCTCGCGCCTGATCGAGACCTACTACCGCCCGACGGTGGTCCTGACGATGAGCAACGGATTCGTCACGGGCTCGGCCCGCTCGATTCCGGGCTTTGACCTCTACCAGGCCGTGGAGTCCTGCTCCGATTTGCTGGAAAACTTCGGTGGCCACATGTACGCCGCCGGTTTGACGATGAAGCCCGAAAAGGTCGAGGAGTTCACCCGTCGCTTCAATGCCTATGTGGAGGAGAATATCGACCCGCAGACCCTCATTCCGCAGGTCGATGTCGATTGTGAAATCCTCTTCTCGGATATCGACGATGCCTTCCGCCGCAGCCTGAACCGTTTCCAGCCCTTCGGCCCCGGAAACCCCTCGCCGGTCTTTGCCACCTATGGGGTGAGCAACCACGGCGATGCGAAGTTGGTGGGACAGGAGTGTGAGCACCTGCGTATGGATCTGATCCAGCGCCAGCGCCCCAACACGCGTATTCAGACCATCGCCTTCCAGCAGCCGACCCACTACGAGTGGATCCGTGCCGGCCGGCCGATCGACATCTGCTACCAGATTGTTGAGAACCACTACCGCGGCACGATCTCCACGCAACTGCGCATTAAGGATATCAAACCCGTAAAGCAGCATGGAATTTAAAGAACTGATACGCAAGCGCCGCAGTGTGCGCAAATTCTCGGATCGCCGCGTGGAGCGCGAGGTGATCCGTCGCGTGCTGGACGAGGTGGTCGATTACGCCCCGTCGTCGCGCAATAGCCACTCCACCCGCTTTATGGTGGTGGATGACCCCGAGACCCTGGCGCGTATGGCTGAGATGCGCGACTATGGCTCGGCATTCTTGAAGGGTGCTCCGATGGCGGTGCTGGTGATGGGCGACACGACCAAGACCGACCTTTGGGAGGTGAGCTGTGCCATCTCGACCACGATGCTCCTCCAGGCGCTGGTCGATGCCGGACTGAGGGGTTGTTGGGTCCATGTGAAGGACCGCCCCGTGTTGAAGGATCAGCCCGAAGGGAAGAAGGCAATCGAGCATCTGCGCGAGTTCCTCCCGATCCCGGAGCACTATGGCGTGCTCTGTGCCGTGGCCTGTGGCTACTCCGACTTCGAGCCCGCTCCGCTGCCCGAGTGGGATAAATCGGAGACGGTAACCTTCTTCGAGCGATAACCCGCCGCATCCGCCCATTTCCCAATGGGCCGGCCATATTCCACAACCCAAAATCCCCCAAGATCCTCCGATCTTTTAGGGGTTTTGGGTTGTGATTTGCTTTTAAATTTGTATCTTTGACATATCAAACACACTACACCCTATTCTCTTACTACCAAACTGATAGTTGTGATTTGCTTTTAAATTTGTATCTTTGACATATCAAACACACTACATCGGCGACTCGCTCTCGGTGAGCGTGAGTTGTGATTTGCTTTTAAATTTGTATCTTTGACATATCAAACACACTTCGAGCGTATGGAGGAGAGTATTTGGAGAGTTGTGATTTGCTTTTAAATTTGTATCTTTGACATATCAAACACACTACAATCTGCATAATGCGGTGGATTGCAGGAGTTTACAAGGATAATTAGAAATTAAAAATCACCGTGTTTGATAAGCGGATTTGGCCCAGACCGGGCCAAATCCTTTTTCTAAAACATCTCCAATTGTTGGACGGGCTGTTCCTGCTGAATGCGTTGGCATCCTCGGAACAACTCCATCTGACCGAATTGTTTGTCGGTAACCATCAGAATTCCGACATAACCCTCTTTGGGGAGCCAACTTTTTACCCGTTTGATGTGAACATCTGCATTTTCGCGACTGGGGCAATGGCGCAGATAGATCGAAAATTGAAACATGGTGAATCCGTCACGCAAAAGTTGTTTGCGAAACTCCGCATATTTTTTGCGTTCACTTTTTGTCTCGGTTGGCAGATCAAAAAAGACAAAGATCCACATAATTTGGTATTCACTGAATCGCTCGGTCATTCCATCAACGGATAGGCTATTTTGCGAAGCTCCCCACTATAACATTTATACAAAGAGGCTGTGGTCATTCCCACCGCAATCATCAAGGGGCTGCGCCGACCGTTGATCACCACGTCGAGAACCGGAATGGAGAGCAGTTTGCCTTTTATTTCGGTCGTAAGTTCCGAAATATCTCTCCCGCATGCCACGATCTCGGCAACCAACCTATCCACATAGGGGCGGTAGGGCTCCATGATATCATCGGCCAGGCAGTAGGCGTTGTAGCGATTGTGGTGATGGATCCCCAGCGTGGGTAGCAGTCCGCTGCCGACTAAGGAGCGGGCAACCACGGCTCGCAGCACAGCATACCCGTAGTTGAGCAGATTGTTTGGCGGAATCCCCTCGCGATCCCGACGAAAGCCCTCGATCCGGCCAAACAGTGCGGGCCAATAGAATGCTGCGGCTCGACCCTCCAGATTCTCTGCATCCCCACTCTTCACCTGCCGGGCCCAAGCCTCCATATTGCCACACTCCATCCCTCTTTGGTTGCGTAATACCGAGGATTGGTTGAGAATCTTGGCTTGCACGGTCTGTTGCCATAGCTGCTTTTTCAAGGGCAACGAGGCCTCGATCTGGTGGCGGAAACGCTCCGACTGGGTGGTGTTCCCCGCAAGGGGCAGCATCAACCCCGATGGCATGCGATGTTCATCGCAGGTGATCACCGCCACCTGGTTTTCCAGCAAAGCCCCCAAGGCCCCCTGCGTAATGGTCAATTGTTTATTGTCAAGCACCACAACCCCGATATCCTCTATCGGGATTCGCTTTACGGCCGACTGCTTGAAGCTCTCGGGAAGCGCATCGTTTCGCTCCACCTCGGGCAGCCGAATCTCCAGTTGTTCGAGTCGTACGCTCAGGTAGGCCGGGTTGCCGAAATACAAGGTGCGCTTGATCATAACTCCGTAATGTTACCGGTTACCCCGATATGGACTTTGTGGGGATTTTGTATTTGCAAGGCATTGAGACTTTGAACACGAATCAATTTCTTCATATTGATCGAGAGAGCCTGATTTTTCACTCCATTATACTTATCATCCACAGTTGTTTCTAAGTGATGACGAAATACATAGTCATTATGAGCCAACTTCTGCACCCGATACAGATACTTGCTTAACATTGCATAATCCTTATTGCGCATGGCCTCGCGGTAGAGCTCCTCCTCCATGCCGAGGATAAACATCTCGTTTTGCTGCATCGAGAACTTAAACCGCCAAGTGGCCGAGCCGGGGAGCAAGTCAATAAAGGATTGGGGCATCCGATCGCTTACCCGATCCCAAGCCTCGTCGGGACGGGTGATAATAACGGGAATGTCATATTTTTTACGCTCCACGGCATGCCAGAAGGTTGCGATATGCTCCTGCCACTTGCCCTTCTCATCCTCATAAATAGCTACATGGTGATTGTTGCCGGGTTTTACAAAGGCAATCTCATCCCCCTGCTCGTTTCTGCGTAATGGCACAACGGAATTCAATCCGGTACGACACCTGACGCTGCGAATCTCTCGTCCCTGATGATCCAATACGGGCTCGGCAAAAGCTTTGTCGGGATTCCCTCCAAATTGTTCCAGTCGGTTCCGCAAAATTTCACGGATTCCCTTATCTACTACCGATTCGACATCTTTAAGCGCAATATTGCCTACCTTATATTTAATAACATACTCCTTTTTGCGGGTTTCGCTGTCCGTAATACGGCCATAAACGCTCTCTTCGCTCAATGCGCCTCGCGGGATGATGATCCCCTGTTGAACACAAACCCGTTTTCGCCCCTTGTAGATATATCGCTTGCCAAGACTTGCAGCGCGCTTGCCGCTCTTAAATGATACGGCGATTCCGGCAACGGCATCGGCAACCTCAGCCGTCGTGAAATGTGGTTGTTGCTGGATGTAATGCTCCAGGCGCGTAAGCCGTTGGCGGGTCTGCGGCTTCTGCTGCTCATTGGCAAATGAGCAGAACGAGGTCTCCTTCAGCGAATTGAGGTTGTTGATGCGTTGGATATATCCTTGTTTGGTGCAGGCGATGGTAAGGGCATCGACGGCATGGTGGCGGTGGTCCATACGTTTCGACCAACCTTTGATACGTTCCACCTCCACCTTTTGACCATTAACCTCACGCTCAACCAATTCGGTAAGCCCGGCGGCACGATATCGTTCGAAATTCAGCGTATGCAACACCTCGTCCCAACCCCAGATATGGCGGATAAAGTCGGTAATGCTTCCGCTTGTCGAATAGACGTTTCGGCATACGCTTTGCAACATCTCTTTGGCCTTTTTGGCAATATATTGGCTCTCCCGCAATTGTCTTTCGATAAAATCGGAGGGGAGATTTTCTCCCTTCATTAGCAATTTGTTACGCTTGGCCTTGGAGATCTTTTTGCGCTCTTCCAGATCATTTACACGCTCTATATAGGCCTGCAATGCCCCTTCGCTCTGACTTGACATAAAATCATAAGCCGTTTTGTTCCCTTTCTCCTGGTTGCACTTTCGACAAGCACAAGCTTTATTCGAGAAGCTGTCGTCAAAGAGAACTGAACGGGGAATAATATGCTCAACTTCAACCCCCGAACCCAGCAAGAACTCCGCAACATTCACCGTCGCTCCACAATAGATGCAGATGTGCTCGGTCTCTTCCCACATCTTAACTTTTTGTATGCGGGATCGGGTGGGCGTTAGGTGATACTCCTCCTTTATCCGCTTGGCGATGGTGTCATTCTCTCGCTGATTGTTGTTCATCCTCTTGGTATCCGATTCTCGCTCTTCGCGACTCTGCTTCAGCGCTCGGGCAAGCTCTACACGAATTTCATCAAAGCGACCATGTTCGGCCATCAGGGCATTGACTAGATTGACTAACTGGTTGAGGATCTTCTCGACAACCGGCTGGCGCAATTCTCCCTTTTGAATCGGTAGCAGCTTTTCTGCCAATTCCCGTTCTTCGTTCTGCGCTTTGGTGAGGGGCGTATCATCATAACCCGCGGCCAATTTGGCATCGTAGTAGCACATGCCCTCCATCAGATAGGGTAAAATCTTACGCATGGCTCGCGAGGATTTATTGCCATAGCCGGCCTTGACAAAATCAAGTTGGATGAGCGCATCCACGACCGCTTCGTCCGTAATGGAAAAATTGTCTTTCAGTACCTTGCGCAACTCAACAATATCGGAAATAGAATAGAGCGCATGCCAAAGCCGATATAATGGTTGTTGCTCAAACGATGGTGCAACAACCTTCGAAAGTTCTCCCGTTTCGGCATTTACCAGATCTCCATCCGCTATTTGCAGATCGAAACGCAACAACTCCTCACGCCCTGGATACGTTCCCAGAGCATTGGCAATCGCACAATAGGTCGTATTACCCTGAAGCCCGGATCCTATCGAGTTTGTAAATTGCCACTCCTTCGATTTTATTCCGAGAAGCGTTTTCAGGGTCGTGGCCTTCAGGCGTTCATTCGTGTTCATATAATTGAAGATCGCCTGTTTCTGCTCCAGCGTAATGGCTAGTGTGTCGTTTACCTTATTATTGATTGCCAGGTTGTTTATGCTCTCCCAGATCTTGCACACCTGAAACAACGGCGAACTGCGAGGAGCCACTCGCGGACCCTGATTCCGAATCCTACCCTCAACCCCCTCCACCTGTACATCATGTCGTTCCAATTCGCACCGACCGACAAGGTGTTTACACGATTTCAGTGGCCGCTGATGAAAAATGATATAATCTCGAATATGAGCGATCGCCTTTTCTGTAAGAATCTCGGGGTAATAACGCTTTTGACATGCCATAATCGCATCAAACTCTTCCATATAGGCATCGCGTGGATATACCCGTTCTTTGCACCGAAAAGAGGGATCAGCCCTCAGCCCATCGTACAAAAACTGACCTACCGTTTTATTCTGTTCGTGCAACTCACGATAGCGACTCACCACCTGCTGGACATGGGCTCCCAACTTTTTATCACTAAAGTCGGATTTTGCCGTGCGATATCCCCTCTTCTGATTGATATGACACAGCACGCGACCGAGTTCCGGTAGTGAGAGCGGGGCTGTTGCCGCCTTGGCTCGCAAAGCCCACAACTCAAGCGTAGAACATCTCAGAGTTCCGCCATCAAGCATTCCCAACCGTTTTAACTCTTCCAACAACAGCGCCCGGCGTAATTGATAACGGTCAAAACCTTTGCGTTGTGTCCTTTTTGCTGTGCGATCGGAATTCTTTGTCAAAGCCTGACCCTTGGAAAATTGTGTGCTTTCATCCACACTCAATGGAATAATTCGGCTCCCGATGGCGATAATTTTATCTTTCCCCAAAGGTGTTGATTCAGAAACAACCTCTTCGCTATTCTCCTCAATAATGGCCCACCCGATACTCGTTGAACCCAAATCCAAACCCAAGACTCGCTTCATAATGAAACAAATTTAAAAGTATATCACAAATTTACTAAAAAGTTTGGAATATTGTAAATCATCCCGTATATTTGCCATACAAATTTAAAAGCAAATCACAATAAGGATTATTCCGTTGTGAAAACATGTAAAGCGGGAGAGCGAAAGCGAACTCGCTTTTTTATTTTATGTGTACCCGGAGCTACGCTAAGCAGAAATAGGGAACACGGTTAATTTTCGGTGGGGTCGTAGTTTTCTCTCCGGGAATTAATTTTAGTCGGTCTTGCTATTTTTAAGCAGCCACCGTTTGTTAGCTCCGGCGGCCGATTTGCAGGGTGCAAAGGGGCTCATCAAGGGGGATGATCAACGATTTTTTGCGAAATCCGGCCAAAAATTTGGGCGTTTCATATTTTATTCCTACATTTGCACTCCCGATTCAAGGTATGCCCGGATGGCGGAATCGGTAGACGCGTTGGTCTCAAACACCAATGTCAGCAATGACGTGCCGGTTCGACCCCGGCTCCGGGTACCAAAGGTGCAGACTTTGAAAATTTCAAAGTCTGCGATTTTTTTTTTATTCCGGAGCCGTGATCGCTGCTCCGGTGGCGGCTCGGATAACCGGAGCCGCAGTTCGAATCGAAAGACGAGCGCTTTGTTTCACATCGGAAAATCCTTGGCGATTGAGCCGGGCAAATATTTTGCCCGTCAGAATCGCCAAGCCTTTTCGGCTTCGCCTTTCGCTCGTCTTTCAATCCCCCCGTTTTTCACTCGCCTGCGGCGGACCTTCGACCCCGCAGGTAATAAATAAGGGAAAGGCTGTTTATCAAGGTGGGCCTCCTTGCTCTGTGGGGCTCCGGGTACTAAAGGTGCAGACTTTGAAAAATTCAAAGTCTGCGTTTTTTTATTCCGGAGCCGGAATCGCTGCTCCGGTGGCGGCTCGGATAACCGGAGCCGCAGTTCGAATCGAAAGACGAGCGCCTTGTTTCACATCGGAAAATCCTTGGCGATTAGGCCGTGCAAATGTATTTGCCCGCCACAATCGCCAAGCCTTTTCGGCTTCGCCCCTCGCTCGTCTTTCAATCCCCCTCCGTTTTTCACTCGCCTGCGGCGGACCTTCGACCCCGCAGGTAATAAAGGGGAAAGGATGTTTATCAAGGTTGGGCCTCCTTGCTCTGTGGGGCTCCGGGTACTAAAGGTGCAGACTTTGAATTTTTCAAAGTCTGCGATTTTTTATTCCGGAGCCGTGATCGCTGCTCCGGTGGCGGCTCGGATAACCGGTGCGGCAGTTCGAATCGAAAGACGAGCGCCTTGTTCCACATCGGAAAATCCTTGGCGATTAGGCCGAGCAAATAAATTTGCCCGCCACAATCGCCAAGCCTTTTCGGCATCATTACCCCTTTTTTGATTCGCAGCGTGCTTGCACAGATGCGACAACAAAAAAACAAAAACAGACGACATGGAGTCGTCTGTTCTGCTTTGATCAGAGGTCTGAAGCGGATTCGAACCGCTGTACAAGGTTTTGCAGACCTTTGCCTAGCCACTCGGCCATCAGACCAAAATTCCCATTTGGGTGTGCAAATATACAAACATTTCTGCAATCTGCAAAACTTCTGCCTAAAATTTCTCGTTTTTGCGAAAAATTACGCGGCGGAGCGCTCTATTACCTCTCTGAACCGCTCATTTGCTCACTCTTCGGGCGCGGAGCTTCGACCTTTGTCTCAAGATCTGCAGGCGGTCGATTCCCTCCTTCCAAGAGGCCGCTCTCGGGCTGCTTTGTTCTCTGCCCCCACCTTTCGGTTTTACCATAAGCTCTCGGGCCGCCCCCTTTCCTCCTCCCAATTAACAAATTGAGGCTGTCGCAACATTGTTGTTGGACAGCCTCTTATTCGGTTTTGACGTTGTGTGGTTATCTCTTCGTGGCGACGGCCAGCAGAACGCCGAGAACGATGCCCAGGAGGGCGGCGAAGAGGACGCGCTGCTCGGCCGGAAGCAGGAAGGTGATTGTGTGGGCGGGGTACCAGAACAGGGGAATGGTCTTTTTGAAGACAAAGCCCCACTGCGCCTGCCAGTTGAGCGAGGCGAAGCGCTCGGCCATCGGGATGGGGGTGACGAGGGCCTTCAGAGAGCCTCCGTGGGCTGCAATGTGGGCATCGGTGATCTTATGCAGGGTCATGAAGACCGGTGCGAAGATCGTATTCATGGCCACCGAGACCGCCAGGGCCACCCAGAATTTATCCATAGAGAGGGTTTCGGCCGTAAAGGCCTCCACGGCGTTGCCCATTCCCATATACTCCATGAAGAGGGGGGTGCCCTTCGAGAAGATGATCATCGCCATGTTGATGCCCATGCCGAGGAAGCCCCATACCACCATGCGGGGCAGGAGGCCGAAGGTCGGGGTGAGGTATTTGCCCGTTGAGATGCGGCAGCCGAGCATCTCGCCCAGCGTTGAGAGGATGCCGAACTTCAGAAAGCTCATCACCATTCCGTGGGCGGCGTTGAACGATTTGTACCAGGCGTAGAGTCCATCTGAGAGGAAGAAGGGGGCGAAGATCGCCACAATTACCAAGAGAAAAGAGAGGTCGGTCTTTTTCATGAGTTAGGAGTTTGTTTTTTGCATTCAGCATTCAGCACTCAGCTGTCAGCATTTTGATTATTTTAGTTAGAAAATTGTGAATTGATTACTCTATCACTCCGGAACCGATGAGTTCGTCGCCGTCGTACCAGGCGGCAAACTGCCCCGAGGCGATGCCGCGTTGTGGTTCGTCGAAGAGGATGTAGAGCCCCTCCTCGCGCAGGATCAGCTCGCCCCCTTGTAGCGGTTGGCGGTAACGGATGCGGATTGCGTAGCGACGCCTCTCTCCCGGCTGCATTTGGTGGGTGGGGTTTACCCAGTGCACCTGCTTGGGGTCGATGCGCAGTGCCCGCCTGTAGAGGCCCGGGTGGAGCTCTCCCTCGCCTACATAGATCACATTCTCCTTGACGTCTGTCGCGAGGATGAAGAGCGACTCTTTGCGGCCGCCGATACCGAGTCCCTTGCGCTGACCAATGGTGTAGAAGTGGGCGCCCTGGTGGGTGCCGATCTTCTTGCCGTCGCGTACCGTGAAGGGCCATGGAGCGGCCAGGGCAGCCAGGTCATCCTCGGCGATTGGGCGGTTGAATTTTGGCCAATCAGCCTTGATCTCGTGGACGTTTCCACTTTTGGCGGCCAATTTCTGTTGGAGGAATTGCGGAAGATCGACCTTGCCCACAAAGCAGATGCCTTGCGAATCTTTGCGCTTGGCGGTGGCCAGTTTCTGCTCCTCGGCAATACGCCTCACCTCGAGCTTGAGCAGATGCCCTACCGGAAAGAGGGCGTAGCGGAGTTGCTCCTGCGAGAGCTGACAGAGGAAGTAGCTCTGGTCTTTATTGGGGTCGCTTCCGGCCAGTAGCTTATAGATTGGGGTTCCATCTTCGGCCGACTCTTCGCTTTTGCGGCAGTAGTGGCCCGTGGCTACATAGTCGGCCCCGAGCTTGAGGGCCTCCTTTAGGAAGACGTCGAACTTGATCTCGCGGTTGCAGAGCACGTCAGGATTGGGGGTGCGCCCCTGCTCATATTCGGCAAACATATACTCCACCACGCGGCGGCGATACTCCTCCGAGAGATCGACCACATGGAGCGGGATGTCGAGCCGCTTGGCTGTCAGTTCTGCAAATACACGGTCATCGTGCCAGGGACAGTCGCCCTCGAGCGTACCCGTTGTGTCGTGCCAATTGATCATGAAGAGCCCCACGACCTCATGCCCCTCTGCCTTGAGCAGATGGGCTGCCACCGACGAATCCACGCCTCCCGATATGCCTACTACAACCTTTGCCATTGTCTCGGTTTATAACTCCAACAGCCCCTCGGGGAGGATAAATTTGATGTGTCGGCCTTCGAAGTCGATGTGGGCAATGAACTCCTCGACGGCTGGCACCAGCACTGAGCGCTTGTCGAGCGTGAGCTCGAACAAGGGGTTGGCCTCGCTGTCGTAGAAGTCGGAGAGGGTCCCTC
Source organism: Rikenellaceae bacterium (assembly GCA_015059965.1). GTDB lineage: Bacteria > Bacteroidota > Bacteroidia > Bacteroidales > Rikenellaceae > Alistipes. The sequence continues at coordinate 67,348 of SUZM01000010.1, read as the reverse complement.
GGATCGACTCCCCTGTGCGGAGCTCAACCGCCTCGACCGCGAAGCCGATCAGATCCTCCATGTAGAATTCGTCCTCCTCGCGCTCTTCGGAGAGCTCCTCTACGAAGAGCTCCTTGCCCAGCAGCTCCTCCACGCGGCGCTCCGAGGCGAGGTCTGCAAACTGTACAAGAGCTCCCGTGCGCCCGCGGCGCTCGAAGCGGTCGCAATAGAGCGGCACGGTGAGTCCGTCCACCTCGGTGAGCAGGGCATCCTCCGCCGGATCGAAATCCTCGGGGAAGTCGGCGTAGAGGGAGAGCATCACCTCTCCCTCGGCCCCAAATTTCTTGTTTATTCTCGCTACGGGAATCATCGAATGAATTTTTGTGGATCAGGCGAGCAGGGCATCGGCCAGCTTCTCCAGGGCCTGCAGGTCGCTCTGCTTCATGCGCGAACGGATGGTTACCATCGGCTCCACGATCTCGATCTCCTTCATCGAGGAGAGCATCTCCTTCATCACGCGGCCGGCCGTAGGGGCCCAGGAGCCGTTTTCGATGATCGCCACGCGGCGCTTCTGGAAGGCTTTGAGCTTCAGGTGGTGCAGGAAGTCGTACATCGGGGGGAAGAGGTCGCCATCGTAGGAGGGGGCGGCCACCAGCAGGCGGCCCATGCGGAAGGCATCCTCCACAGCCTCGGCCATGTCATCGCGGCAGAGGTCGGCTACCGAGACCTTCGGAGCTCCCTTGGCCCGCAGAATCTCGGCCATCTTGTGGGCTACGACGGCCGTTCCGCCGTGGATCGAGGCGTAGGCCACAAAGACTCCCTCGGTCTCCACCTCATACTTGCTCCAGGTGTCGTAGAGACCGATGTAGTAGCCCAAGTTCTCCTTCAGGATGGGGCCGTGGAGCGGGCAGATGCATGCTACATCGAGTGTGGCGAGCTTTTTCAGGAGCGCCTGCACCGGAACGCCGTACTTGCCGCAGATGTTGAAGTAGTAGCGGCGGGCCTCGCAGGCCCAATCCTCCTCATGGGCCAGGGCACCGAATTTGCCGAAGCCGTCGGCGGCGAAGACGATCTTTTCGCTTCGCTCATAGGTTACCATCACCTCGGGCCAGTGGACCATCGGGGCCATGAAGAATTGCAGGGTGTGGTCGCCCAACGAGAGGGTGTCGCCCTCTTTGACGGCTAAGGTGCGGCCCTCGAGCGAGATCCCCTCAAAGAAGTGGGGCATCATCTCGAGTGCTTTGGCCGTAGCCACGATCTGCATCGAGGGGTATTTTACAGCGGCCTCGTGGATCAGCGAGGCGTGGTCGGGCTCCATGTGCTGCACCACCAGGTAGTCGGGGGTGCGACCGCCGAGTTCACGCTCCAGATTCTCCCACCACTCCTTGCCTTTGCGGGCATCTACCGTATCCATGATGGCCACCTTTTGGTCCAGAATCAGGTAGGAGTTGTAGGAAATGCCGTTGGGAATCACATACTGCCCCTCGAAGAGGTCCAAATCGGTGTCATCGACACCAATGTATTTGATCTTGTCTGAAATTTTGATCTCCATATCTCTATTTTTTTGTTTGTTCGTTTCGTTTATCGGGTTGCTAACGTACAAAGATAACGAAAAGGTATGAATTTTCAAAACTCCGAACTCTCGAAAGGCAAAATCATTTGCGATTATGGGTAAAAATCCCTAACTTTGAGCCTCGCATGCGTGATGCACGCACGCTGCCGGGGTGTGCTCCAGAGGCGGGTGGATTGCCAAAGGCCGGGCAGAAACCAAAGGCCGGGAGGGGATAAGCCGCGAGGAGCTGGAGGAAAAGTAAAACCAGAATAGAAAACCTAAAACTTCATAAGATGAGCGTAGAGAGAGTACACACTGAGGTCTATGGCGATGGGACGATCGAGGTTTTTCGCCTGACCAATGCCTCGGGGGCATGGGCCGAGGTATCGAACATGGGCGCCGGCATTGTCGGGGTCTCGGTTCCGGACAGTCGCGGGAAGATGGATGATATGGCCTTGGGGTTCAAGGCCTATCGTGACTTTATGGTCGATACAGCCTGCTACGGCAAGACGCCGGGTCGTTATGCCAACCGTATTGCCCGAGGAGAGCTGACCCTCGAAGGTCGCACCTACCACCTGGCCATCAATAACGGCCCGAACCACCTGCATGGCGGTCCGACAAACTATTCGCGCCGTCTGTGGCGCTCGGAGCCCGATGCCGAGGGGGTAACCTTTGTGATGGAGAGCCCCGACGGGGATGAGAATTATCCCGGAAACCTCACGGCGCGTGTGCGCTACACCTTTAGTGCGCAGAACGAGCTGCGCATCGACCTTACGGCCACAACGGATGCCCTCACGGTCATCAACCTCACGAACCACGCCTATTGGAACCTCTCGGGGGTAGGAGCCGGTACGGCACTGAACCACGAGCTGAAGCTCTATGCCACCAAGTGGCTCCCGACCGATGATACCCTTATTCCTACGGGTGAGCTGCAGCCGGTGGCGGACACCCCTATGGATTTTACTGCGGCGAAACCCCTGGGGCGCGATCTTGAGGCCGACTTCCCGGCCCTGAAGTATGGCAAGGGCTACGACAACTGTTGGGCCGTGGAGGGGTGGCAGCCCGGCCGCCTATGCCCCGTGGCCGAGCTCTATGACCCCGCCTCGGGTCGCCTGATGGAGGTCTTCAGCGACCAGCCCGGTGTGCAGGTCTATACGGGCAACTGGCTTGGCAAGGGTGAGCTGATCAATAAGGCCGGCGGTCGTTACGCCGACTATGACGGTGTGGCCATTGAGTGCCAGGACTTCCCCGACAGCCCCAACAAAGCCCATTTCCCCTCCACGGAGCTTCGCCCGGGTGAGGAGTATCGTCGCACGATCCGTTTCCGCTTCTCGGCCAAGTAATGTCTATGCTTTACAATCTATTGAAGGAGAGCTGGTTATCCGGCTCTCCTTCTTTTTGTGCGGAGCGATGGATAAAATTATATCTAAAATTTTAGTAGAAAAATTTGTTTATCTAAAAATTTAGTAGTAAGTTTGCATCAGCAATTGAGACGAAGCCCATACCCGGATCGGGGATTCCGTTACAGGAGCGGAGCCCGCAGGGGGGGGATAAAATAGGAGACAGATGAAATACGATTTGAAAAATTTACCTGAGCTGACCCGTGGTGAGGAGGAGGTGATGCAGATCCTCTGGGAGCTGGGTGCGGGGTCGGTGAATGAGATTATCGCCCGCATGCGGGAGCCAAAACCGAAATATACGACGGTGGCCACCTTTCTTAAGATTTTGGAGAACAAAGCATTTGTAAGCCACGAGGCGGTGGGGAAGGGTTTCCGATATTTCCCCTTGGTGGAGCGAGAGCGTTATGCGGGAAGACACCTGCGCTCGATGCTCTCGACCTACTTCGGAGGATCGCTCTCGCAACTGGTCTCGTTCTTCTCGCAACATGAGGAGATCTCGCACGACGAGATGTCGGAGATTTTAGAGATTATGGAGAAGGCAAAAAAGAGTTAGAAATCCTACATTGCTTATAGAATATGAAAACTTTGCTCGAAATATTTGCGGCCAGCGGCCTGCTCTTTGTCGGTTATGCGTGGCTCCTGGAGCGACGGGTCGATTTTCGGTGGTGTCGTCGCTACCTTGCGCTGCTCCCGCTGTTGTCGGTGGCGATCCCTCTGTTGCAGATCCCTTTGTGGCCGGGCCGGAAGGTGGTACTTGCCCCTTTGGGGGAGATGCCCCTGCCCGAGGCGGTGGCTGGCACTGCTCCCGTGGCTGAGCCCTTTGGCTGGGCGGAGGCCCTCGGGCTCCTCTATCTGGTCGGAGTGCTCCTGATCGTGGGGCTGATGGCCTACCAGGTGTGGAAGATCCGTGCGTTGGAGCGCGGGGCCGAGATCGACTCTTGGCATGGCATTCGCGTGGTGCGCACCACCTCCTCCATCGCCTCCTTCTCCTTCTTTGGCACGGTCTACGTCCCGGCCTCGACTCCCGAGCAGGAGTTGCCGGTGATCCTTCGGCACGAAGAGAGCCACATCCGCCACCGCCACTCCCAAGAGCGCCTTTGGATGGAGCTCTGCAAGGCGCTGCTGTGGTGGAACCCCTTTATCTGGCTGGCGGCTCGTCGCCTTACGGAGGTCGAGGAGTTCGAGGCCGACCGCGACGTGCTCCTCTCGGGCGAAGATACCAACCACTATATACAGACCATTTTCAAGCAGCTCTTTGGCTATAGTCCGGACATTGCCAACGGCCTGCGCGATTCCTTAACCAAAAAACGATTCAAAATGATGACACAGAACAACAAGAGCCGTTACGCACGGCTTCGCGCGGCAGCCCTGCTGTCGCTGGTGGCTGGGGTGGTACTCCTTTTTGGCACCACGGCCCGCGCAACCCAATTTGTAGAGCCTTCGAACCCGATGCAGACCCCCACCGCCTCGATTCCCGATGTGGCACTCTCCGAGTACCGAGGGGTGGTGACCGATGCCGCCGGAAGCCCGATCATGGGTGCGGTGGTGCGCAGTGGCGAAAGAGGCGTGGTAACCGATGCCGAGGGGCGATTTGACCTCCAGGTGCCCTCGGGCAGCAATGGTGAGGTGGTAATGGTGGGTTACGACCGCCTGACCTTCCAATTCCTTGACGATGCAGAGTTGGTGCTGACGCTTCGTAAAGAGGAGCCTGAAACTCCGACGCAACAGTTTCTGACGGTGGAAAAGATGCCCGCGTTCCAGGGCGGAGGGCTCCCCGAATTCCAACGCTGGGTGGCCGAAAACATGAAGTATCCCCAGGAGGCCGTCGAGAAGAAGATCTCGGGCCGCGTGCTGGTGCAGTTTGTGGTCAACGAAGAGGGTGCAGTGACCGAGGTCAAGGCCTTGCAGAGCCCCCACGCCCTGTTGAGCAATGAGGCGATTCGCGTAGTGAACTCCTCGCCCCGCTGGGAGCCCGGTGTGCAAAAAGGCGAAAAGGTATCGGTGCGCTTCGTCCTGCCCGTGGACTTCGCGCTCTAATCGCGCCTTGCGACAGTCGAAAATTTCTTTAGGTTGGCTTATGTCCAACCTAAAGAAATTTTTTTATCTTTGTCCTCGTAACAATGGGCCTAGTCTTAACCGCCTATTTATAAGGTGCTTACCAAAACCGGATAGGCCTTCGTGTTTTTTTGAGGATGAAAAAGATCGTTATAGCTTGTGATTCGTTCAAGGGGTCGCTCTCGTCGCGCGAGGTGGCCGAGGCCTTTTTGCAGGGGGTGCGCGAGGTGGCTCCCCGCTGTGAGGGGATAGCTCTACCGCTGGCTGATGGTGGCGAGGGGACGGCCGAGGCCCTGGCAGCGGCACTCGGAGGCGAGTTCCGCGAGGTGGAGGTTCATGATCCGCTGGGACGACCGGTTCGGGCTCGTTACGCTCTGGTGGAGAAGGGACGAACGGCCGTGGTGGAATTGGCTGCGGCCAGCGGTCTTGCGCTCCTTGGGGCCGAAGAGCGCAATCCGCTGAAGAGCACAACCTATGGTTTTGGTGAGCTGATCCGCGATGCCCTCCAACAGGGTTCTCGCCGGCTGTTGCTCGGCTTGGGTGGCAGCGCCACTAACGATGGCGGGGTAGGGATGTTGCGTGCCTTGGGGTTCCGATTTCGGGATTGTGCCGGGCGGGAGCTTTCCGGAGGCGGAGAGGTGCTCGATCAGATCTGCTCGATTGACGAAACGGGACGGCTGCCCGAACTGCAGGGGGTGGAGATCCGTGTGGTGTGTGATGTGCGGAGTCCGCTCTGCGGCCCTCAGGGGGCTGCGGCGGTCTTCGGTCCGCAGAAGGGGGCTGATCCCGCGATGGTGGCCCGCCTGGATCGGGGGCTAAGGAGTCTGGCGGAGGTGGTTGAACGCCACAACGGACTTTGGATGGCCGACCTGGAGGGGGCCGGGGCCGCCGGTGGAGTAGGTGGAACGCTTGCTGCCCTGCTCGGAGCCCGCTTGGAGCGGGGTGTGGAGTTGGTGCTTGAGCTGACGAACTTTGCGGATCGCATTGCGGGGGCAGATCTGGTCATCACGGGTGAGGGGCGGATTGACCGCCAGACCCTGATGGGCAAGCTCCCTCAAGGGGTGTTGCAGTGTGCCCAAAAAGCGCATATCCCCTGCATAGCAATTGGGGGCGGTGTGGCGTGGTGCGAGGAGCTCCGCACGGCTGGCTTTGCGGAGATTCACAGCATAACCCCCGAGGGGATGCCCCTCGAGGAGGCGATGCGGCCTGCCACGGCCCGCGAAAATATCCGCCGTATGGCCCGCACGATTGCCCGAAAATGGGAGTAAAAGGGGAATAATCGCTCATTTTTTCCTCTCCGGCAGCGGCTTTTCCAAAATTTATTGTATCTTTACCTATGCAAACCGTTTCTAAAACGCGTGGCCATGGCTGCAACACACCATACGAAGACTTTACAAGAGGTGATCTGCGGGGTTGCCCTCCTGGTTGTTGCGTTTATCCTTCAGGCCGTGGCGGGGGATTTCCCGATCCGCCTCTTCCGCTTTCCGCTCAACCTTCTCTTGCTGCTGCTCTGGGCGCTGTTGCTCTATGAACTCTACCGCCGCAGGGATCTCTCTCTTCTTTCGCGCTGGCTCTTGTCGCCGGCTGCCTCATGGTTCTCGTTCCTGCTGCTGGTGGGGGTGGGGATCTGCTTAGGCTTGCAGCGCGAGCCTGCCTCAGCCGCATGGCCCGTGGTGGTCTCGTTGCTGGTGGTGCAGACGGTGCTTGGGATGGTGATCCTGCGCGGGTGGCGCAATGCGGAGGGGATTCGATACGCTTTTTTGCTCCACCATGTGGGGCTGTGGCTCGCCCTGGCGGGGCTCTTCTGGGGTGCCCCCGATCGTGAACAGCTGCGCCTGGTCGTGGAACGTGAGGCGGCTGCCCGTGAAGCCTATCGCATGGATGGCACGGTGACCGTGCCCGACTTCAGCCTGCGCCTTAAGGAGTTTCATGTCTCGGAGTATGAGAATGGTACCCCCTCTTTCTATGAGGCGGTCGTGGAGCTCGACTCGCGTGAGGTGTCGCTCAGGGTCAATCACCCCTATCGACGCAACTTTGCTGAAGCACTCTACCTGATCAGCTACGATCGTGAGGCCGCGAGTCCCCGCTACTGTATTCTGGAGGTGGTGCGCGAACCGTGGCGCGGGATGACGGCCGCAGGCCTCTGGATGATGATCCTCGGGGCTTCAGTACTCTTTGTGCGAGGCAGTCGCACGCGAGGCGGTGAATCGACGAATAATGAACGAATGAGATGATGTGGGGTTGGCAGATATTTCCGGTGGTGGCCGCTGGAGCCGCTCTGCTCTCGGTGGTGGGGGCAGTGGCTGCCTGGTGTGAGCGACGGCGAGTGGCAGCCCTTACAACGGCGGTGGGTGTGCTCCTGCTGGCAGGCTTTGTCCTCCACCTTTGGCTTCTTTTGGAGCGTCCGCCCTTGCGCACGATGGGCGAGACCCGCCTCTGGTACTCGCTCTTCCTGCTGGCTGCCGGGCTCTTTACCTATCTGAGGTGGCGCTACCGCTGGATCCTCAGCTTCTCGGCTCTGCTGGGAACGGTCTTCCTGACTTTGAACGTCTTAAAGCCGGAGATTCATGACCAAACCCTTATGCCGGCCCTGCAAAGCCCCTGGTTTGTGCCCCATGTCTCGGTCTATATGTTCGCCTACGCCCTTTTGGGTTGCGCCACACTGATGGCCCTCTATGGCTTGATGCGCCCGAAGAGTAACCCCGATGAGGCGATTCGTCCCCTCCTCTCGGGCGGTGTGGCTCTCTTTACGATTGGCATGCTCACCGGTGCCCTATGGGCTAAGGAGGCGTGGGGAGCCTACTGGAGTTGGGATGCCAAAGAGGCGTGGGCCGCTGCTACCTGGGCGCTCTACCTGTTGCTGCTGCACCTCCCCCCTCGGCGACGTCGGCTCGGCTATTGGGGAATGATCCTCGCCTTCCTGCTTCTACAGATGTGTTGGTATGGCGTGAATTACCTCCCGACTGCCCAACAGAGCGTGCATACCTACAACCGATTCTGATCTCCGCTCCGAGCAAGCCCCCCCCAAAAAAATGAGAGGTGATAGATGGAAAATGAGAAGGGGAAAGAGGTAAAAACGGTAAAAAGGCAAAAAAGAGAAAAAAGCTAAAACTATAAAAGTGTGAAACATAAAAACTGAAGAGTATGAAGAAAAGAAACCTGCTGATCGCGGCATTGGTGGTTGTAGCCCTGCTTCTGGGCATCTTCCGCATTGCCAACCGACTGCCCTCGGCGGATCTTCCCGTTGAGGAGCGTGTGGCCTCCATCCTGGATCGAGGCGGCTGTCTGAGTTGCCATACGGCCGAGGCTGAGCTTCCCTTCTATGGCAAGCTTCCTTTTGCCGAAGAGCTCATCCGCAAGGATATCGATTCGGGCTATCGGGCCTATGATATTACGCCGCTCTACGAAGCATTGCTTCAGGGCGAGACCCCTCGGCCGGTCGATGTGGCCAAGGTTGAGAAGGTGGCTCTGGACAAACGGATGCCCATGGCCAAGTACTATCTGGTTCACTGGGGTAGTCGGATGACCGATGCCAAGCGCGATCTGATTGCGGCATGGGCCCGCGATTACCGCATGGCCTACTACAACGATGGCCTGGAGGGGGAGCGTGCCGGAGAGCCTGTACGCCCGATTGTGCCGATCGAAGGAGTCGATGCCCGCAAGGCTGAGCTGGGCAATGCGCTGTATCACGATACGCGCCTTTCGGTCGATAACACCGTCTCGTGTGCCACCTGCCACGGCCTTACGAATGCCGGTGTCGATAACCACCAATTCTCCGATGGTGTGGAGGGCCGCCTGGGCGGGGTGAATGCCCCCACGGTCTTCAATGCCGTCTATAACTTTGTGCAGTTCTGGGACGGTCGTGCCGCCACCCTGGCCGAGCAGGCCGCCGGGCCGCCGCTCAACCCCATGGAGATGGCCTCTACATCGTTCGACGAGATTGTGGCCAAGCTTGAGCAGGACCGCGCCTTCTCAAAGGCCTTCCGCGAGGTCTACCCCGAGGGGCTGAACCAGCAGACTATTACCGATGCCATCGAGCAGTTTGAGATGACCCTGACGACCCCGAACTCTCCTTTCGACAAGTGGCTCCGAGGGGATGATGAGGCCCTGACGGCTGAGGAGCTGCGAGGCTACGAACTCTTCAAGCGTTACGACTGCGCCACCTGCCATGTGGGCCCCAACCTCGGAGGTGAGTCGTATGAGCTGATGGGTCTGCGCCGCCACTACTTTGCCGACCGCGGAATGGCGCTTACCGAGGAGGATAACGGCCGCTATAAGCAGACCCTCACGGAGCGTGACCGCCACCGCTTCAAGGTACCCGGCCTGCGTAATGTGGAGCTGACGTGGCCCTACTACCATGATGGTACGCGCCAGACGCTCGAGGAGGCGGTCTGTGATATGGGCTGTTATCAGTCGGGGGTTGAGCTTACGAATGAGGAGATTCATGCCATTACGGCCTTCCTGCATACGCTCACGGGCGAGTTCCAGGGTAAAAAACTCGTCAATGAGGGCACGCACCAACACGAACACCACCACCACGATCATGATCATGATCATGACCACGATCACCATCATGATCACGACCATGACCACCATCACGATCATTAAGAGTTGCTGATGCGATAATTTTCGCATTCCCTTTTAGGGGACAATGCTCCCCGACCTTTGTTTGGGCGTGTGCTGTTGTGTTTACACACATTAAGCACACGCCCAAAGACTGAATCTTTTATAATTATAGCCCCCTTATGCCGATAAATTGTCGTTTCTGCTGCTGCACCTCGGCAGTGGCCGCTCCGGTGGCAACAACTTCACAAAAAGCAGAGGCTGTTTAGCAACTAATTTTGCTAAACAGCCTCTGCTTTTATTTGCTGAAGAGAGTTTCGGCTACCCGATCAACTGCTCCACGCGCTCCACGATCTCTTCGGGCTTGATGCCCGTCATGCAGCGGTAGTCCTTATATTTGCAGGCCTTCTTGCCATAGACCGAGCAGGGACGGCAGGTCAGGTCGTCACGCTGGACCACCCCCTCAGGGGCACAGCCGTAGCCCAAGAAGCCGAGCTTGGGGTGGGTGGCACCCCAGATGGAGACTACGGGTGTGGCCACCAGCGAGGCCATGTGCATCACCAGCGAATCCATCGAGACCACGCAGTCCAGGTGGGAGATCAGCTCAAGCTCACCCTTCAGATCCAGGCGGCCGTTCAGGGCCGTAACATTCCCATATTTGGACTCTTGCGCTTGAGCGAATTTCAACTCTTCGCCCCCGCCGCTATGGACAAATACGCGGTCGTACTGCTTGCTCAACGCCTCGATAACGCGGCTCATGGAGTCCAGGGGGTAGATCTTCCCCGGGTGAGCCGAGAAGGGGGCAACGCCCACCCAGCGCCCCTGTTTTTCGCCCATCGGATTGGCCATCTGAGGTTTCGGCGCGGGGGTCGGGTCTCCGAACGACAATCCCAGGCGGCGGATTGTGTCGCAGTAGCGGATCACCGAGTGTTTCAGGGGTTGCACGCACTCCGAACTGCTACCCATGCGCAACCACTTGGCAAAGCGCCCCTTGTGGATCGACTCCACCCGCACCCCTCGAAGGCACATAAAGAGGCGAAAGAGTTGCGAGCGCAGGACATCGTGGCAGTCGGCCACGGCATCCACACCTAAGCGCTTGGCCTCGCGAGCCAGGCGCCACAAGCCGCTTGGGCGCTTATGCTCCCCCTTCGGATCGATGTAGAGAAAATCGACATCGAGACCTGCGAAGAAGGGGGCAAAGAGTTTGCGCGTCACCACGGTGATCTTCAGGTCGGGGCAGGCCGCACGCAACGGTCGAAGGGCGTGGGGCAACATGGCCACATCGCCCATGGCCGACGAGCGGATTACCAACAGGTGTTGAGGTTGCTTACTTTTTGGCATAGAGCACGGGATTCAGCGCGGGATCGTTGTACATCTTCATCTGCTTGTAGACCTTCATGTACTTGCGACCCGAGGCGATATCGTCGAAGAGCTCCTCAATGGCCTGCGAGAGGTCTACCTGCTGGGTCAGAAGCACATCGAGCTTCTTCTGGCAGGCGGCGCGGTGGTCGTCCGAGACATCCTCGCGCACCGTCTCGCAGTGCATGTGGTAGATCTTCAGGGCCAGGATCGAGAGGCGGTCGATGGCCCAGGCCGGGGTCTCGGTATTGATGCGGGCATCGGCGGCGGGCTTCACCTCCTTATACTTCTCGAGCATGTAGGAGTCGATATACTCTACCATATCGGTACGCACTTGGTTCGACTTATCGATGCGGCGCTTCAGGGCCAGGGCGGCCACGGGATCGATCTGCGGATCGCGAATGATGTCCTCCAAGTGCCACTGTACGGTGTCCACCCAGCACTTCTCATACAGAAGGAAATCAATCGAACCCTTCTCAAAGGGGTTGGCGATGGGGAAATCCACATCGTCGTGGCGGTGGTAGTCGTCGATTACCTGACGGAAAATACGGTTGGCATTTTCGGTAAACATAAGCTTTGTTTTATTAGGTTTGTATTGTTTATTTCATGATTATCCTTTATCTTTGCTAACGTAAAAGCACCAAATATTTAACAAATATAATGAATATTTCCCAAAAAGCAATCATTTTGCTCCTTTTTGCGCTTTTTATCGGTCATTCGGCCGATATTCAGGGACAAACACGCCAAACGCGTGAGGAGTATATTGACCGTTACCACCCGATCGCCATCGACCACATGGAGCGCTACGGAATCCCGGCCAGCATCACTTTGGCCCAGGGAATCCTTGAGTCCGACTGCGGAAACAGCTTCCTCTCTCGCTCGTCGAACAACCACTTCGGCATCAAGTGCAAGAAAAACTGGACCGGCAAAAAGGTCTATCACGATGACGACGAGAAGGGCGAGTGTTTTCGCGCCTATCCTACGGTTGAGGCTTCGTATGAGGACCATGCCGAATTCCTGGACAAGCAGCCGCGCTACGACTCGCTCTTTGTCTATGCCCCGGACGACTACCGCAGTTGGGCCCGCGGCCTGAAGGCTGCCGGCTACGCCACGGCTCCCGACTATGCCCAGCGCCTGATCCGGATCATCGAGGAGAGCCGCCTCTACCTCTTTGACCGTGAGGGAGGCTCCGATCTCTATGCCCGTCGGGAGCTCGAGCGTTTCGAGGAGGCCGCCTCCGTTCATCGTCCCGCCGAGACGGTGGCCGAGGGGGTTGATCCCGATAATTTCCAAATTACGCTCGGAACCCACGGCCCTCATAGCGTGCACCGCTGTAACGGCATTCCCTTCGTGAGAGCCCAGCGGGATGATACCTTCGAACTGATTGCCAAGGAGTTGCGCATATCGGCCCACAACCTCAGAAAGTTCAACGAACTGGAGTCCGATGCGCAGCCTCTGACCGGGGAGGTGATCTTCCTCGAGCGCAAGAAAAAATTCTGGCAGGGCAGCGAGGAGTTTCACACGGCCGCCGAGGGTGAGAGCCTTTTCTCGGTCTCGCAGCGCTACGGTATCCAGCAGAAGAGCCTGAGAAAGCTCAACAAACTCAAGCGCGGAGAACAGCTCTTCTCCGCCGGTGCTCGGATTCGCCTTCGATAACCTGCCGACCTCCGGATGGGGTAGATCGAATCAGCCGAAAGGTGAGTCGTTTATTCGCCTTTTGGATCTACCTGTTAGAGTCTTCCTATAGCGAGCATGCGGAGGGGCATTTGCCTCTCCGCATGCTCGTTTTCAATTCGTGGCGGGGGATCAACTGCGGCGCCGGAATTCGGCGCAGACGATACCGGTGGCCATGGCGACGTTGAGTGATTCGGAGCTCGGTCGGTCGGCCGGGTAGGGCGGAATGTAGAGCTTGCGGCTTACCGTAGCGGCACATGCGGGGCTTACGCCGCGCCCTTCGTTACCCATCAGGATGATTCCCGATTCGGTGAGTGCTGTTTGGTAGAGGTTCTCCCCCTCGAGGAAGGTGCCATAGATCGGGATGCCTGCATTCCGAGCCTCTGAGAGGCTCTTTTCAAGGTCAGTGTAGTGGACTCTGACCCGCAGAATGGCCCCCATGGTGGCTTGTACGACCTTGGGATTGAAGCAGTCGGCTGAGGTGTGCGAGCAGAGGATGTGGCGGATGCCGAACCAATCGGCCAGGCGGATGATGGTGCCCAGGTTACCGGGGTTCTGCACCTCGTCGAGGGCCAAAACCAACTGCCCCTTCAGGGCCTCGATCTCCAACTTGTGGTGCGGGATCTCAACTACGGCCAGCGAGTTGTTGGCCGTCTTGAGCTGGGTGAGGCGTTCGAGCTCCTTCCCGCTCACGATCGTAACCTCGGGGCCCGAGAAGAGCCCATCCGTGGCGTAGATGCGGCGGATGCGGAGGGACGAAGAGCGGATCTCGGAGATGAGTTTTTCGCCCTCGGCGACAAAGAGGCCCTCGCGGTCGCGGTTGCGCTTGTCGGCCAGCGAGCGGACGAGTTGTATTTCGGCTTTGGTGATCATCGGCGGATGCGGTTTTCTGGAATGGTAAAGGTTTTGCCCTCTTCGGCGATCTGCGTATTCTCGAAGAGGCTCCTACACTCCTCGACCAAAAGTTGTAGATCTTTGTAGCGCGAGGAGAAGTGGCCGATCAGGAGCCCTCCGGCCTCGGCTTGGAGGGCGGCTTTCGCGGCATCGAGGGTGGTGGAGTGGCCACGTTCGCGTGCCGAGCGTTGCTCCGCGGCGGCGTAGGTGGCCTCGTGGTACATCAGATCCACCCCGTGGCAGAGGTGTGCGGCCTTGGCCGAGAAGTTCGTATCGGAGAGGTAGGCGTAGGCGCGAGCCCGATAGGGACGGTAGGTGAGCTCCTCGTTGCAAACCACTTCTCCGCTCTCCAGCAGTACGTCTTCTCCTCGTTTGGCGGCCGTAATCTGGGCGATCGAGAGGCCGTATTTCTCGATCTTGAACTTTTCTACGTTCAGAGGAGGCTCCTTCTCCCGAAAGAGAAATCCGGCGGTCGGTACCCGGTGCCGTAGGGGGATGGACCACACCTCGAGGGTGCGATTTTCGTATAGGAGGCGGTGCGCCGTGGTATCGACCTCCTGCCACTGCACCTCATATCCGAGGTCGGTGTCGAAGTAGCGGCAGTGGTACTCCAGGATCTCGCCGAAGGGTGCCGGGGCAAAGATCGTAAGAGGCGTTTTTCGGCCGTAGAGGTTCAGGGTCGAGAGCAGGGGGAACAACCCGTAGCAGTGGTCGCCGTGGAGGTGCGAGAGGAAGACCGCCCGCAACTTCAGCGGGTTGATGCCGTAGCGGAAGAGCTGCTGCTGCACCCCTTCGCCGGCATCAATGAGGAAGAACTGCTCATGAAGGTTGAGCGCCTGCCCCGAGGGGTGGCGCCCAACCGTGGGTTTGGCCGACGATGAACCAAGTATGGTTACCGAAAAACTCAACTCGACCTGATTTATAGAACTCCCCTTAAGGGGTTACTTGATCGAGTTGGCCATCAGCCAGCGCTCGCAATCCAAGGCGGCAATGCAGCCCGAACCTGCGGCAGTAATGGCCTGACGGTAGTGGGGATCCTTCACGTCGCCGGCGGCGAATACGCCCTCAACCGAGGTCTTCGACGTACCGGGCTCAACAACGATGTATCCCTCGGGATTCAGCTCCAGCTGACCCTTGAATACCTCGGTGTTGGGGTGGTGGCCGATGGCCAGGAAGAAGCCGTCGATGGCGATCTCCTTCTCGGCACCCGAAGTGTGAACGAGCAGCGCGCCCGTTACGCCATCCTCATCGCCCAGCACCTCCTTGGTGTTGTGCTCGAAGAGCACCTCGATGTTGGGGGTGTTGAAGACGCGCTCCTGCATCGCCTTCGAGGCACGCAGGAAGGGCTTTCTGACGATCAGGTATACCTTCTTGCAGAGGGTTGCGAGGTAGGTGGCCTCCTCACAAGCCGTATCGCCGCCGCCTACAACGGCCACGTCGCGCTTGCGGTAGAAGAAACCGTCGCAGGTGGCGCAGGCGCTCACACCCATGCCGCGATACTTCGTCTCCGAGGGCAGACCCAGGTACTTGGCTGAGGCTCCCGTGGCTACGATCAGCGACTGGGCCTCGATCTCATGCGTGCCATCTACCACTACGCGGAAGGGGCGCTTCGAGAGATCCACCTCCGTGATCTGACCCGAGCGGATGTCGGCGCCAAAGCGCTGAGCCTGCTTCTTCAGGTCGGCCATCATCTCCGTACCGTTCGTTCCCTCGGGATAGCCGGGGAAGTTCTCAATCTCGGTGGTCGTCGTGAGCTGACCTCCGGGCTGAATGCCTTCGTACAATACGGGCTGCAGGTTGGCACGCGAGGTGTAAATGGCGGCGGTGAAGCCACCCGGGCCACTACCGATAATCAATACTTTTACTTGTTCCATAGTAGTTATTTGTTTAGGTTTTCTATTATTAAGTTTTCTATTATTAAGTTTTTACTTCTAATTTATCCTTTACATCTTCACATCTTCTCTCCTTACCCCTTCACACACCCTCTCTTTGGTTGCTTATGCCTCCTTCAGTCGGACAATCCCCAGCTTCTCGCCATTGTAGTCGAACAGGATTTCGTGCAGGTGGTCTGAGGCGAGGATCGTACACGCTGCGGGGTCCCATTCGATCTGCTTGAAGTGGGGTTCGACAACGAAGTCTCCCTCTTTGTCGATCACACCGAAGCCGCTCTTGCAACGCACCTCGGCGCGCCCTTCGCGGAAGTCGCCGGCCCAGAGGAAATGGGGCTCAATGACCCATTGGCGGTTGCTGTCCATAAATCCGTAGAGCCCCTGATAGCAGACCCGGATCATCCCCTCAGCCATGCGGCCTACCTCCCAAAGCTCCTCCTGAGCCCGTAGGCGGTGTTCGGCTTCCTGGTCGAGGTCGGGGGTCTCGGTGTCCGCCTGCCGAATCATTCGTTCGAGGGCCGCAAAGGCCTTGCGGTCGGCTTCGGACTCCGCTTCACGGGTTATGCGATGGGCCCGGATGGCGATCAGCTCCCCTTTGGTTGTCAGCCAGAGGTTTTCGGGCTTGAGGTTGTTGTGGGCTATTCCGCGAGCCTTGAAGTCGCGCTCCAACTTTCGGAGCTCCTCGATCAGAAGGTCACTTCGACATCCCGTCATGAGCACCTCATCCAGCGGGCGACCCGAGGGGAGAAATTCGGCGACCAGGTCGGCCGTGTGGAGGTGGCCCAGCGGATCGGGAAAACAGAAGGCATCGTGTAGAAATTCCGAGCGGCAGAGACGGGGTGAGGAGACGACAGCGCGGAGCGCGGTGGCTCGGCGTGTCTCTTCTACCGTGTCGGGATACAACGGCAGCGACACCAGCACCACGCCCTGCGGGAGGTCGAACTTCGCCTCGGCGAAGCGGCTGAATCGGTAAATCTGGGCTTTTCCTAATGGCTTCGTGGCCCGCAAATCCCCCCCCCACAATGTGTTGGCGAGTTCGCGGCCGGGATTTTCCAGTGCCTCCAGCAACTGCTGTATCGTAGGTATAATCTTCATCTCTTTTCTATCTCTCTTCCTTTTCTTCCTTGTCTCTCTTCTCTTCCTTCTCTCTCTTGCCTCCCCCTCGGTCCCGGTTAATATACCGGCAGGCTGATTGAGCCGATGTTCAGCAGGGTGATAAGCTCCTGCGTGGAGCAGTTGTAGCTCATGCCGCGAAAGGGACCTCGCCCGGAGTTGCCCTTCAGCCGGCAAATCTCCTGCTCGAAGACCGCGGGCAACTCGCTCGAGCAGTCGTAGAGCAACCGCGCATAGCGGTTTTCGTTCAGCTCCTCGATCCCGGAGGGGAAGAGGATGCGGGGGTTGAGCGTATGGCTCGTGAGGTGGCAGTTCAGCAAGAGCGTGTTGCCATCCTGTGTTCCCTCCTCGCGAATGGCGCGGCAGATCTCGCGCAGATCGTCGGGCGAGGAGTCCGAGGCCTCGCCGTCGGTGATGTGGAAGACCACGGGCGGGAAGCTCTCCCGGTTTCGCGGATCCGAGCACCACGCCTTTACCAGGTCGTGTACCTGACAGAAGAGGGCGTACATCGGGGTCTCGCCTGCTGCATTCGGTCGGATCCACTCGGGCCGTTTGATCCGATGCAGGCTCTGCGTGCCATCGGGTAGCGTGTGGATGGTCAGGCGTTCGGTGTAGCGAGGTTCGTCCTGTGCGAGTTCGCTCACCGAGAGGAGCCACTTCTCCGTCAGCAGGGGTTCGATTCCGGCTCCCGAGTAGCCGATGGCTGCAATGTCGTAGTAGTCGCGCACGCCATCGCTGCGGCGAGCCCGTTCTATGAGCTCGAAGAGGAGCGAATTGGCGATTTCACATACCGCTTCGGCCTTTGTGCGGGGGCCGTCGGGTGTCTCAATCTGTTCACACATCGAACCTGAGCGATCCAGCGCCAGGACAATGAGTGTTCGATGTGTGCGGGTAATACTTTGGCTGTACATGGGCGAATGTGTCAGGCTTTGGTGGGGGAGTCTGCTCTCCACGCACCGTTTAGTTTAGTCCGCGAACGTTGTAGTAGTCGGCCCGCAGCTCCTCCTCCGAGTCGCTGTCCAGGCCATAGCTTACGGCCATCTCCATCGAGCAGTCCTTGCGGCGATCCTCATCGGTGAGCTCTCGAAGCGCAGCGTGGGCATTGCGGCCTGCTGTGATCAGATCCTCCACCTCTCGTTCGCCGGGCAGGCGACCTCTCAGCTCCTCATAGGCACATAGGGCCCAGTGGTGGGCATAGTCGTCGTAGTGGGCCAGGAATTGGCGGAAGCGTTCGTCGATCTGCTCCGTTGAGGTGATCTCACCCTGCTCGATCTCTGCGATCAGCTGCTCGACATAGGATTTGGCGATGTACTGCCCCGCCATATCGAGCCAGCGGCCGCGGCCGTCGCATGCTGCGTTGAGCTTTCCGCGCGTGAGCAGGTCGCCAAGCGAGGCGACAATCGCTTTCTGGTAGAGCTTCACGCCGCGCATGAGTATTGCGCGTTGGATGAAGACACGTTTGTAGTTGAACAATTCGGCTTCGGGCTCCTCCTCGCGCAGGCGATTCAGAGTCGTGAGGGCCGCGATGAGCGATTGGCCGATATAGGGGTTGTACTCTTCGAAGTTGATGCAGTCGCGCTTCAGGCGACGCTTGTCGCGCTTGGGCCATTTCTCGATGTCGCGCACCAAGCCGTAACTTTTCAGGTTGGCTCCGGGCATCAGGGTCGAGCGTCCCTCCTTCTCGATCAGGTAGGAGTAGGGGAAGGAGGAGGTGTCGTGGTGGTGCGAGTGCTTGCCCAGAATGACGGTGAAGGCCCCCTCAAGGGCCGGTGACATCACATAGGCGCTGCTGGCGAATTTGCATCCGCGCGGATGCACCGACTGGTGCACGGCTCCGCTCTTGAAGAGGTGGTTGCTCTGGTTCGTGCCGCTGCCGGCGTTGAAGAAGGAGAACATACCGGCAATCAGGAGCGAAGATTTGTGGTGCGAGACGGTGTAGGGTCCGGCAAAGATGGCCGCTGCCTCGCCGTTCTCGCAGTGCGAATTGGCGAAGAAGAGCGACTCCATGGCCGAGAACCCCTTGTCCATGATCACGCTCTCGCCCACGAAACAGCGTTCGATCATCACGCCATTGGCCACACGGGCCCCCTCGGCCATGATGAAGTCGTAGGCCTTGACATCGACCCCCACGCGCACATCGTCGCAGAGCGTGCCGTTCTCGAGTGTGGTCGATCCATCGACCGTCACGCGGTTGCCGATGCGCATCTCGCGGATAAAGCGGGCACCGTTCAGGTGGCAATCTTCACCCACCTCACCCATGTCGTTGCTGCGCTCCTCGGCGTAGCGGTCGATCATCGCTTCAAGGCGTGCGATGAGCGCGGGGCGGTGGCGGTAGATGGCCAGCATGTAGGCGATCTGGGCGCTCATGCGGTCGTAGATCTTCACTTGGCGCCCCTCGCACTCGTTCATCGTGGCCACCATTACCCCATTGCCGAAGCTGCTGCGCCGGCGGCACTCCAGGCGGGTGATGCTCTCAATGCGGCTGCGGGCACCGATCGCGTAGTTCTCGACCGTGGAGTTGAAAATCGAGGCCTCATCGCCTACGCGCACACGACCCAACAGGCGACTGTGGGTGAGTTGTTCGCACCGAAATGTGGGGGCAACTTCGATCTTCGACCAATCGGTGGCGTAGTTGCCTCGTTCGATGAGCCGTTCGATCTCCTGCGGGGTAAGCGATCTGTAGTTCATAGGCGTCGTTTTTTTGTGATAGTGAGCCCTATTTGTGGCTGATAACCAGAATCTTCGAGAGAGACCAGAACTGTTCGGCATCGAGAATCACCAACGATTCGATCTCCTTCTTGTTCTCCTCGCTCTCCACCAGCCAGTAGGAGCCTTCGGGGTGCGACGTGATCAGTGTAACCTCCTTTTGACCGATGGCAAGGGTCTTCAGCAGACGGGTGTCGGCCTCGGTGAAGAGGGCCATATTGGGCTTCTCGGCAACCACAAGCGTGCGGCCGATGAATCCCTTCTTCTCCAGGATCATGTCGCTTACCAACTGCTTCTCGGGGGCAATGATGTAGTGGGCGGTGTGGAGCTCCGAGGTCTTTTGCGTTACCTCCGTTTGGAGCTGCGCCTTCTCCGAAGAGAGGGTCTGCACTTCAGCCTCCTTGGCGGCTACGCGCTCTCCCAAGTCGGCGATCTCGAGGTTGAGCCCCTCGATGCGCTCCTTGAGGCGGCCGATCTCCCCATCGCGAGTTGCCACCTGGGTGTTCAACTCCTCGATCAGTCGCTCGAGCCCCTTGATCTTGTGGTTGGCTTTTCGCAGCTGCTCGGCCTTCTTCTCCAATTCGGCTATGCGCGTGCGGTTCTCGGCCAACAGGTTGTCGATGGCCTCCAGGTCGCGGGTGATGCGCTCCGTGGAGGTCGAGTCGGACAGCTCACCATCGGTGAGGGTCAGCAGCCCCTCGCGCGACTTGATCTCTTCGAGGTTGGCCGTGATGGCACCTATCGAGGCAAACACATCGTCAATAAGAGCCTCTTTGGCCTTTACCTGAGCCTGCAGTGAGTCGATGTCGTTCTGCATGCGATCGGCACTCTGACGACTAACGCAGGCCGTCGAGAGGGCCCCAAGCATCAAAAACAGGATGATTTTTTTCATGGTTATCCTTGTGTTTTATTTTATTGTTGGCTGTAAAGTTACAAAATTTATTGATTCCTTGTTCGCTCTGAGGTGAAAAACCGTGAAAATCTTTTGCCAACCGTCACAAAGAGAGAGAGAAGAGACCTTTCCGGGTCTCTTCTCTCTCTTTGTTTGTTATTGCTGTTTTCGCCGCTTATTTCTTCTCTACCTTCTCCTGCTTGGGGTCGATAAGCTTGAGCTCGGGCGAGGTGGGGCGGGGAGCCTCAAAGGGGGTAACGTCGATCAGCTCTACCTCGAAGCAGAGGGCCTCGTTGCCGCGAATGGCCTGGTTGCCACGGGCGCCATAGGCCAGGTCGGGGTGAATCCAGAGCGTGATCTTACCACCCTTACCTACGAGCTGCATACCCTCGGTCCAGCCCTTGATTACGCGGTTCAGGGGGAACTCGGCGGGCTCATCCTGGTCGTAGGTGTCGGGCATCTGCTTCTTGAGCATCTCCTGGCGCATCTTGGGCATATCCTTGTAACGCGAAGCATCGAATACCTTGCCGTCGCGCTTCGTACCCTTGTAGTGTACCTTCACCTTGTCGCGAACGTTCTTGGCAATCACGGTCGTGTCGCCCATCTTCTCAATGCGGTAGAGCAGACCCGACTCGGTCTTCTTCACGCCCGACTTCTTCTCGATCGAGGCCAACCACTCCTCCGAGAGCTTCAGGTTCTGGGCCGGGAGGGTCTCGGTCATGTATACGCGCAGGAAGTTCGATGCGGTGCGCTGATCCACCTGGGGGTTCTCCTCAAAGGCCTCGTTAAAGCCCTTCTCTACCCAGTACATCTGCAACGGCAGCTCCATTTCGCGCAGCGAGAAACCGATGTTGCGACCATAGGCGGTCGAAACGGCGTTGCGCTCCTCCTCGCTCTCAAACATGGCGGGGTCGGCCATCGGATACTCCACCTTGGTGGTGTCGCCCTGGGCCAGACGGATGCTGTCCTGCTCCTTGCGCTCCTTCATGATCTTGCGCATGCGGTCGCCGCGCTTGTTCTGGAAGTAGTCCTGGAGAATCTCGATGGCCTCGGCATTGGTCATCTTGCTCTTGCCGAAGGCAGCCTCGGTCATACCGGCCGTGAAGGCCTCGAAGTCCAAGGGGATGTTGCGGGCCTGGAACTTCATCATGTTTGCCACGTCGCTACCGAAAGCGTAGCTCAGGGTGTCCAACGTAGCGGTGTCGCCCTTCGTAATGGGGCTCTTGGGGCCGCAGGAGGTCATCAACGCTCCGGCGAGCACCATTGCACAAAGAATCTTTTTCATGGTACTTTATTAAAGTTTTTAGTTTTGTTTGTCGTTCCTTTTTTGTTTTGTGCCACAAAGGTATGCAAATTTCTTGGAAATGTGCAATCTTTTCCGAAACACTTTTTTGGGGAAAGGGGTAAATTTTAGCCTTCTATTCCCAAATTTGTCAAAAAACGGGTCGAAAGCACCCGCTGCCAGCAAACAGCCGGCCGAACCCCTTGGGGCCCGGCCGATCTGCACAAATCCACTTAATTATATTCAATTTTTGTGTAGGTTCCAAAATCGGTTTCGCTGAAGGTGAATTTGTAGTCTGGGCCAACATAATATTTTTTAGTAGCAGGCTCATAGATTTTAACTCTCAAATAATATTCCCCCATATCAGGGAATGTCGGGCAAATGCTCATTTGAAAATCGGTTAAAGGATCATACTCCGGATGGTATGCTCCGATCGTATTTTCGGGTTTATTTATGGGATAAATCCATAAATAAGAACCCTGAGGAATAATTCTTCCCTGCAAGTCTTCGATCCAAAAATAGACTTCGGCCTCCCTTAAGTTGAAAGGTGTATCTATTCCTCTAAATAGGGCATGCGAACAAGTGGAATAGCCGAATACCTCTTTGTGAATGTGGGTATTTCCGAAAGGCTCCCCATATTTATCTTCCCAGTGTTGTGAAAAACTCAATAGCAACATTTCTATTGGTTCATACACCGTGTCGGGAGTGGGATTGGGTTGGTTGGGGTCGTAGTCCGATACCTTATATATAATACGGTAGAAGCGCGGCTTGCCGCCCGGGACGTTGGTGGTCTCCTTGTCCCAGATGATCGAAGAGGGGGTGAGGGCAATAATATGCTCCTCTTGCTCCAGAAGACGGAGGGTTTGGCTTGCGGCATCGAAGAGCAAGGGCAGTAGGGGCAGTGGAGGAGTTGTTGAGGATGGTTATCCAAGAAAACTTGTGATCACCTCCTCTCTCCGGACTGTCCCTACTGCCCTTAAAGCCTCTGGCAGTTGTTTTCCCTGCGGCCGCCTAAAACTCCACCTTGGTGGCCCGGCGGTTGGTGCGGGGGTTGCGAGCGGCGGGCTCCACATTCAGGAGCTCGATCTCGTAGTAGAGCGTGGAGTTGGGGGCTACGCCCAGCTCCTTGTTCCCCTCGGCACCATAACCCAAGGCGGCGGGCAGGTAGGCCATGATGCGACCCCCCTTACCGATCAGCTTCAGGCTCTCCTGGAGCCCTTCGAGCAGGTCGCCTAAGGCCATGCGTGTCGTGTCGCCGCGCTCGAACGAGGAGTCGAACTCGCGCCCGTCGAGCGTGCGACCCAGGTAGCGGAACGAGACGGTGTCGTAGGCCGCTTTGGGGCTGAGATTGACCTCGCCGACCTCCTCTACTGCGTAGGTGAGGCCCGTTTTCGAGCGGGCATAGGAGCGGTTGTCGCGCACGACCTCCTCCAGGAAGCGATCCTCATAGGCCAGCACCGCCTCGGGTTTCGAGACGTTGATGTAGTGCAGGTAGATGCGTTGGGCCTCGGTCGCCGTGAAGCGTTCGCTTTTGGCGAAGTAGTCGCGGATGCCGGCGGTAAGGGCCTCGATGTTGAGGGTCGAATCCACCTGTCGGAGGTTGCGGGCGATGTTCATGCCCAGAATGTAGGCCACCGAATCCTGTTCGTTGGTGAAGGTTGCGGTGGGGGCTTGGCCTCGTTTCGAGCAGCTGCCACCAAGGAGCAGCACGCCGATGAGGAGCAGTGTGGCCGTAGTAAGGCGTTTCATGGTTATCGGGTTGCTTGTTTTTTGCTAAAGAGAAGAATCAGGCTCGAGCCGAGCAGGGCAGCGGCGCACGAACCCATCAGAATGGCGATCTTGCCGCGGTCGATCAGCTCCGGGAGGTCGAAGGCCAACGTATCGACGAAGATCGACATCGTGAAGCCGATACCGCCTAAGCAGGCTACGGCCAGCAGCATCTTCCATGTGGCCCCCTCGGGTTTCTCGGCCAGGCCCGCCTTTACGGCCAGGAAGCTGGCTCCGAAGATGCCGAGCGGCTTGCCCAGCACCAGACCGAAGAAGACGCCCAGTCCCACATAGCCGAACTCGGCTCCGTGTTGGAAGAGGTCGAAATACTCGGTCGAGTTGATCACCACACCGGCATTGGCCAGGGCGAAGATCGGCATGATAATAAAGGTAACGTAGGGCGACAGGCGGTGTTCCAAACGGTAGCTCATGCCCACCGAGTCGTTGGCCAGGCGGCCGATGCGGCGCAGGTAGTAGCGCTGCTCGGGGTTGGGGAAGTCCTCCTGGTACTTTGTGCCATCCATCACCTCCTCGGTCAGGCGCACGCACTTGTGGCGGAAGTACTCCTTCGAGAAGCGGGGCTTCATCGGGATGAGCATGGCCATGGCCACACCCGAGATGGTGGAGTGTACGCCCGAGTAGTAGAAGAGGCTCCAGACGATGATCGCCGGCACGAGGTAGTACATCTGGCGTGTCTCGCCCATGCGGTTCTCCCAGTAGACGAAGAGCATGATCAGCAGGGCAATCAGCAGGCAGCCCCACTCGATCGTTCCGCCGTAGAAGAGGGCGATGACAACGATGGCGCCCAGGTCGTCGGCAATGGCTAAGGCCGTAAGGAATACCTTGAGCGAAACGGGAACGCGGTCGCCGAGCATCGAGAGGATACCCACGGCAAAGGCGATGTCGGTTGCGGTGGGGATACCCCAGCCCGGAGCTGCGGGCGTGCCGGCATTGAAGAGGGTGAAGATCAGGGCCGGGGCGAGCATACCGCCCAAGGCGGCTATGACGGGCAGCAGGGCC
Organism: Rikenellaceae bacterium; assembly: GCA_015059965.1. Lineage (GTDB taxonomy): Bacteria > Bacteroidota > Bacteroidia > Bacteroidales > Rikenellaceae > Alistipes. The sequence continues at coordinate 43,203 of SUZM01000010.1, read as the reverse complement.
TTTTTCAGTGATGAGAGCTGTCCAAAGAGGATCTCGCGCTTGATTTCAAGGCCCACGGTGAAGAAGAAGATCACCATCAGACCATCGTTAATGGCCTTTTCGAGGGTCATCTCTTTGGGGAATACCCACTGGTGGTCACCATAGCCGATATTGAGCGAGAGGTTGGTGTGGAGCAGGTTGTGGTAAATCTCCGCCGTCAGGGGGAGGTTGGCCAGCAGCATGGCCACGGCCACGCAAACGAGCAGCACGACGCCTCCTGCCCAGGGGGCACCCAGGAATTTGTAACTGTAAGCGCTCAGCACATGGCGCTCACGATTCCAACTATACATGGAGAAAAGTCGCATAAGTTTAAATTTTTAAGTCTTTGAGTTTTCTATTTTGGGTTTTATTGCTCTCTTTGCTCTTCCTTTTTTAGGGGGTACTTTATGCTTCTTTTTGTTTGTGGTTATCTTCGGTTTGCTATTCAATGGGGTTGGATTGCAGGCACAGGTTGCAGAGTTTGTAGAGGATGCGTGCCCCCACAATCTCGTCGATGCGCTCCTCGCTCTTGGGGGTTACCTCCACCACATCGAAGCCGATGATGCGGTGCCCCGAACGGACAACCTCCTCGAGCAGAAAAACCGCCTCGCGGAAGCTCAATCCGCCCGGCACGGGGGTGCCGGTGTGGGGACAGTTGTCGGGCGAGAGGCCGTCGATATCGAAGCTGATGTAGACCTTTTCGGGCAGCTTCTCGATGATGCGGCGACACTGCTCCTGCCAGCTGCAACCCGCAAAGGCGGCATGGGCAAGGGCCTGATCGTGAAACATCTCAATTCGCGGATCGGTCTGGGCACGCTGGTACTCCCGGTCGCAGAAGTCGCGCACGCCGACCTCCACCAGACGCTCCACCTGTGGCACATCGCGCAGCACGTTGTGCATGATCGAGGCGTGGGAGAACTCGAAACCCTCATAGGCCTCGCGCAGGTCGCAGTGGGCATCGATGTGCAGCACGCCAAACGAGGTGTGCTGCTCGCCCAAGGCGGCAATTAGTCCGTAGGGGGTAGAGTGGTCGCCGCCGACCAGGCCGACCAGCTTCCCCTTTTCGATCCACTCGAGGGCTTGTCGGCGGATGCTTTCGTTCATCTCTCGGCACCCCTCGTTGACGCGGCGGATCTTTCTGATGACTTGGTCGTCGTGCTCCGAGCCCCCCTCCTCCAGGTGCTCGATCACCCGCTCGGCATCGCGGCGCAGGCGCTCCGAGAGCTCCTGCAGGGTGTAGTCCACCGGGGCCGTACCGATGCCGCGGCGCCAGCAGTCGGGGGCCGAAAGGTCGTAGAGGTCGAGCTGTGTCGAGGCCTCGATCATGGCATCGGGGGCATAGGCCGTGCCCGATCCATACGACACCGTTACGTCCCACGGTGCGGAGATCACCACCAGGTCAGCCTCTTCGGGGGTTATGGGTAGTCCGAAATAGTTGCCGTTGTCTACCCCTACGCCGTTGGGGTCAAAATTTTCCAATTTCATAACCGTGGTAATTTGCTGCTTGTTATGGTCGTGGCGGTCGCTACGTTGGCGGACCGTTTGCTTTTTTGTCCAACTATTTGCCGCTGAGGCGATGAACAAAATCGTGCAAAGGTAGAAAAAATATTCGGTTTTTGTGCCTTCGATCGCCGGTTTTATTTGTATATTTGCCTTATAATTCGTGTCTATGGAGCAAAAATTGAAGATCGTTGTCGATTCGGCCATCCCCTTCCTGGAGGGGGTGCTGGAGCCCTATGCCGAGGTGGTGCGCCGCCCCGGTCGCGAGATTGTGGCCCGGGAGGTGCGTGATGCCGATGCGCTGATCATCCGTACCCGTACCCGTTGCGATGAGGGGTTGCTCTCTGGGTCGCGCGTCCGATTCATCGCCACGGCCACCATCGGGTTCGACCACATTGACCTCGACTATTGTCGGGCGGCCGGTATTCGGGTGGCTACAGCCGCCGGGTGCAATGCACGCGGGGTGCTGCAGTGGGTGAGCGGTGTGCTGGCCCTGCTCTCCCGCCGCGAGGGGTGGCATCCTCGGGAGCGTACCCTCGGTATTGTGGGCGTGGGCCATGTGGGGTCGCTCGTGAAGCACTATGCCGAGCAGTGGGGCTTTCGGGTCTTGTGCTGTGATCCTCCGCGCGAGGCGCGTGAGCACTTGGGATTCCTCCCCTTGGAGGAGGTTGCCTCCGAGGCCGATTTGCTGACCTTCCACACGCCGCTCGATGAGACGACCTATCACCTCTGTGACGAGAAGCTCCTGGAACGGCTCCCTCGCAAGGCCGTGGTGCTCAATGCCTCGCGAGGCGAGGTGGTGGACGAGCGCGCGTTGCTCGGCTCCGACCACCCCTTTGCCCTCGATGTCTGGGAGCACGAACCCGACCTCTGTCCGCCGCTCCTTGCTCGGGCCCTGGTCTCTACGCCCCATGTGGCCGGCTACTCGTTGCAGGGCAAAGCCAATGCCACAGCCCTCTCGATCCGCTCCCTGGCCCGACACTTCGGGCTGCCCCTTGCGACGTGGTACCCCGCTGCGGTAAGTCCGACAACGGCGCGTGAGATCTCCTGGGAGGAGATGTGCTCAACGATCTTTGCCTATTTCGATCCCGAGGCGGAGAGCGAACGCCTGAGGAGCCATCCCGAGGCCTTTGAGCAGTTGCGCGATGGTTACACCTACCGCGAGGAGTACTTCTGATTTGGAATTTCGGGGAAGAATTTGTGAAAATTTTGAATTTTTCGTACCTTTGCCAAGGATAATCCGATCCAATAGAGGTGTCATGCTTTACCAAAAAGTCATAAAACCGATTCTCTTTGCATTGCCCATCGAGCGGGCTCATCGCGCCGTCATCTGGCTCCTGCGTCTTGTCGGGTGGCTGCCGGGCGGTCGTTGGCTGCTGCGCAAGAGCTATGCCGTGGAGCACCCCTCGCTCGAGCGGGAGGTCTTCGGACTTCACTTTAAAAACCCGATCGGCTTGGCTGCCGGATTCGATGTGAACGGCGACATCTTCCGCGAACTCGAGGCCATGGGCTTCGGCTTTGTGGAGATCGGTACGGTAACCCCTAAACCGCAGAGCGGAAATCCCCGTCCGAGGGTCTTCCGCCTGCAGCGCGACTGCGCCACCATCAACCGCCTGGGGCTGCCGAACCTGGGCTTGGAGTACGCCCTGAACCGCCTGCGTGGCGACCATCGGGGGATCATCGTGGGCTGTAACATCGGCTGCAACCTCGAAACACCACCCGAGAAGGTGCCGGCCGACTACCTGAAGGTCTTCCGCAACCTCTACCAGTATGCCGACTATTTTACCGTAAATATCAACTGCGACAACGGCACCGAGGAGTCGGTGGCCCCCTCTACGGAGCGCCTGATGCAGATCCTCAATCCGCTCTTCGACTTCCGCCGCGGGCAGAACCAGTATCGCCCCATTCTGCTGAAGATCTCGCCCGATCTGACGAATGAGGAGGTGGATCGCATGGCCGATGTGATGATCTCGACACCGCTCGATGGTATTGTTGCCGTCAGCGGCACCAACCGACGCACGGAGCTCGATACCTCGATCGCCGCATTGGCCAAGGTGGGCTCGGGGCGCTTGGGTGGCAGCCCGTTGCGCAAACGAGCCTTGGAGGTGGTGCGCCGCGTGCACGACCGGGCGCGGGGAACCTATCCGATCATCGGCGTGGGAGGCATCTTCTCGCCTGATGATGTCCGGGCGATGCTCGATGCCGGGGCTTCGCTCGTGCAGCTCTACTCGGGATTCATCTACGAAGGCCCCCGCGTGGCGGGCGACCTTTGTCGGGCCATGATCCCTGCCGCAGAGTCGGTTTCGACCTCCGCAGAGCCGGTTTCGAGTCCCGCAGAACCTACCGATATCCCCACAACCTCGAAATAGAAAAATGAAAGCTACGATAATTACCATCGGCGATGAGATCCTGATCGGACAGATTGTCGATACCAACTCCGTCTCCATTTCGAAACACCTGAACCGCGCCGGAATCGTGGTGCACGAGCGCCTCTCGATAGGCGATGACCGCCAGCAGATCACCCGGAGTGTGGAGCGAGCCCTCGAAACCTCGAATGTGGTGATCCTCACCGGCGGCCTGGGCCCCACGAAGGACGATATTACGAAGAAGACCCTCTCGGACCTCTTCGGAGGCGAGCTGCGCTACGACGAGCGCGTGGGGGAGCATGTGCGCACGATGCTCGAAAAGCGGGGCGTGGCATTCAACGAACTGAACCGCGGCCAGGCTCTGGTGCCCGACTGCTGCACGGTGCTCTTCAACCGCCACGGCACGGCCCCGGGCATGTGGTTCGAGCGGGAGGAGCGGGTCGTCGTCTCGTTGCCGGGTGTCCCCTTCGAGATGGAGCACCTGATCGCCGAGGAGGTGATGCCCCGCCTCAAGGAGCGCTTTAAGTTGCGTGCAATCGTCCACCGTACACTTATCACCTCAGGCCTTGCCGAGTCGATGCTTGCCGAACGGATCGCCCCCTGGGAGGAGGCCTTGCCCGACTACCTGAAACTCGCCTACCTGCCCAACCCCGGGGCGGTGCGCCTGCGCCTTTCGGCCTATGAGGTCGAGGGCGAGAGCGTGATGCGCGAGATCGAGGAGCGCTTTGCCGAATTGCAAAAGCTGATCCCCGAATATGTCGTGGGCTATGAGACCGCCTCGGTGCAGGAGTTGATCCACCATACGCTCCTCGAGCGCGGCAAGCGCCTTGCCGTGGCCGAGAGCTGTACGGGAGGGCGTATCGCCTCGCTCTTCACCGCCATGCCGGGGGCCTCGGGCTACTTTATGGGGAGTGTCGTGGCCTACCAAAACCGCATCAAGGAGCAGCTGCTGGGGGTAAGTGCCGAGAGCCTTGGTCGCCATGGTGCCGTGAGCGAGGAGGTGGTGCGCCAAATGGCCGAGGGGGCCCGCAATCTCTTCGCTGCGGACTATGCCATCGCCACCAGCGGCATTGCCGGCCCCTCGGGAGGCTCTGCCGAGAAACCCGTGGGCACGGTCTGGATGGCCGTCGCGGGCCCCAAACGCACGGTGGCCGTGTGCCGCCAGTGCGGCACCGACCGCGGCCAAATCATCGAACGCTCCTCGGCCTACGCCGTTGCCCTGTTGCGCGACGAACTGAAGGCATAACAATAGCTAGAGGCTTTTTCTGTGTCATTGTGAGGATGTTGCCGGTCAGCCGATGGGGCAATCTTTTTATGCGCGACACGCAATAAAAAACGGAGCCGGTCTGACAAGTCGTGGACAGACTCTGACCTAAATGCCCTGGGTTTTATACCCAAGCCCCCCTTTTTTCATGGAGACAAGAATGCCCCGGGAAAGAGTGATTTCCCGGGGCAAGTGTGAAATTTAAGGTAATTATATATCATTTTACACTTTGGCGTAAAATGACCTCTTTTCAGCCGTTAGGCTGACTAAGTCCCCTGCCCGAGGCGGGGGATTTAGGGGGTGGGTCAGCACTTATAAACACGGCGGAACGCCGTGAGTAAAAAAGGAGTGTAAAGTGAATTTCGCTCCCGATCGTGTAATCTTGTATATAAGCACCAAATTTAATTTGAAGCGATTAAAAGTTTGGGGAGGTTGAGGAATATTACTCCTTGACGTTTTTGCTCTCAGCAATCGCTCATTACATGCGGCTGAAAAACTGCTTTTCTACTATTGTTACATCCTCAAACCCTTCGCCAGAATCCCCTATTGAGGTCGAATATTTACATTTCAAAATCAGTTGATCATCTGTCAGGCTCTCTATGACAACTCGGTCGCTGTCATACAAGATGGGCAGATATATTGTGTTTGTCGAGCTGTCGTAAGAATATGGTGCGCTATCCACATCGTTTGGGTCGGAGGTGTCCCAATAACAGGTAGCCATACCATCCTTGTCAAGGATCAGAATAAAGGCTTCGTCGTAGGTGTACGGGTCTAATTCACCCTCTTCTTTTCCGGTGTCGGGATTCACCCAACCATCCCACTCGGCGGTCAGCAACCAATTGCCGACAAGTGCTTTTTCCGTTTCACTGTCATCGGAGCATCCGATAAACGTCAGAGCGCACATGGCGCTGAGTAAAAATAGATACTTTTTCATTGTAATTAAATTTTAAAAGGTTTGTAATTGGTTTCAAAATTCAATTACCATCCAACTCCAAAATGGCAGGTTAATAAAAATAGAAAGTGTGGAGTCGATTCGTTTATCTGAATGGAGGTTCTGGAATACCTATGGCCAAATAAACAATACCCCACACCCGTATCGGTGCGGGGCAAGAAGTGCGCCCGACAAGTACCAATACCAGGTGACGAGTGTGTTGCTCTCCTTGACCATATTGAAAATTTTCCAGATTTCCATTCAAGGAATAAAAGCGAATACACTTTCACTAAAAATATGTCTGCCATGCTGCTTTGCCTTTTGCAAGGGTGGCTGCTTGACACTACAAATGTAGGGAGAAATTCCCGAAAAACAAACCGACAAGCCCCATTTTTAGGCTCAAAGCGCTAAAAAAATTGAATTTTGAATTTTGAATTTTGAAATTCTCTTTGGTTTTCGGGGAAAAATGCCTATCTTTGCAACCCCTTATGGGCTAAACTAAAATTAAAGAACAATGAAAATTTGCGAAATCACTGGCAAAACGGCGATGGGCGGCAATAATGTTTCCCACTCGCACCACAAGACCAAGCGCACCTTCAGCCCCAATCTGAAGACGAAGCGTTTCTGGTCGGAGGAGGAGGGCCGCTGGATTACCCTGAAGGTGACGGCAGCCGGTATGAAAACTATTAACAAAAAGGGTCTTGCTGTGGCTCTGCGTGAGGCAGCCGCTCCCAAAAAGGTCTACTAAAAACAGGTAAGAAATGGCAAAGAAAGGTAACAGAGTTCAGGTGATCCTGGAGTGCACCGAGCAGAAGGAGAGTGGCGTAGCAGGCATGTCGCGTTACATCACCACCAAGAACAAGAAGAACACGCCCGATCGTCTGGAGCGTAAGAAGTACAACCCCTATTTGAAGCGTGTAACCGTACACCGCGAGATTAAATAACATTAGTGCAATATGGCAAAGAAAGTAGTTGCAACCCTTAAAACGGGTACCGGTAAGCAGTACACGAAGTGTATCAAGATGGTTAAGTCGGAGAAGACGGGCGCCTACATCTTCAAGGAGGCTATCGTTCACAACGACGAGGTTAAGGATTTCTTCGCTAAGAAGTAATCGGTATTTAAGAGCAAATCTTAAATACAAAGGGCTGTCAATTTTGACAGCCCTTTGTATTTTTTTTATTTTATGCGGTAAATTTTGCACCGCCTTGCTTTTCCCGAAAGGGAAGTACACAGAGTACGTCCCTTCCGGGAGAATCTGCGTTGGCACAAAATTTCCTCGCCTAAAATAAAAAAAGTATGGAGTGCGGTAAATTTTGCACCGCCTCGTTTTTCCCGAAAGGGAAGTACACAGAGTACGTCCCTTCCGGGAGAATCTGCGTTGGCACAAAATTTCCTCGCCTAAAATAAAAAAAGTATGGGGTGCGGTAAATTTTGCACCGCCTTGCTTTTCCCGAAAGGGGAGTAAACAGAGTACGTCCCTTCCGGGAGAATCTGCGTTGGCACAAAATTTCCTCGCCTAAAATAAAAAAAGTATGAGGTGCAGTAAATTTTTCACCGCCTTGCTTTTCCCGAAAGGGAAGTACACAGAGTACGTCCCTTCCGGGAGAATCTGCGTTGGCACAAAATTTCCTCGCCTAAAATAAAAAAAAGTATGGGGTGCGGTAAATTTTGCACTTGTCTTGCTTTCCCCGAAAGTAGTGCTCCCCATAAAGAGCATGCGAAAAATTATCGCATCGGTCGTAATAACCTCCTATGAAATGAGGCTGTCACAACACTACCGGTTGGACAGCCTCACTTGGGGTTAAATTTCGTTCGGGGGGGGCTACTCGCTCTTGAAGAGGTCGATTTCGCCACGCTCCACCTTACCATAGAGGGCTGCGAGTTCCCCGATGGAGGGGGAGATCAGGGCCAGCGTATCGCTCACGGGGGACTTTTCGCCCTCGCCCTTGATGCGGTAGAGCATGGCGGCATAGAGGGCGCGGAATTGCAACTCCGTATCGCTCATCTCAGCCCGCTCCTTGCCCAGGATCAGCCTCAGGCGCGGCAGCTCGGGGGCCACGCGCGAGAAGGTTTGGCGGTAGTGTTCGCCGATCGGCAATTCGAGCAGTTGCAGGTGCAGGTTATGCAGGTCGCCGATCAGGTGGAGCGTATGCTCCAGGTGTCCTTGCGACTCCTTGCCCTCCTGGCGCAGCAGGTTGCCGATCTCCATGTACCAGATCAGGAAGTTGTTTTTCCCCTCCTCGGGAATTGGGCGCGGGGCCACGAGTTGCGAGTAGATCGCCTCGGGGCTGAACTGCAGGGCCCGCAGCAGATCCTCCAACTGCCAGAGGTAGAGGATATATTCGGCGATATTCTCGCGTCGTTTCTGTTGGGCGATGTCCATCGGTTAGCGCATTGAGATTTCAGAACTTCCGATCAGGCGGCCGTCGGCATAGAGCTGAACGGTATAGGTGCCGGCTGTAAAGCCCGAACCCGAGTAGAAGATACCCACCTCGATATCCTCGTTTTGGTAGTCGATCGTGCGCTCGGCCGAGTAGGAGAGGCGTTCGCCCTCGAACTCAAACGAGGGGGCGCCCTCGGTCGAGAGGACGTAGCCGTCGGGGGCGATCAGGCGTACATAGATTGTCTTGTCGCCCGGTGTGGCAAGGTCGTTGGCCGCAAGCATGAAGTCGGTGCGCAGACGGGCGGCATTCTTGATGCGCGAGACCTCGTTGCCGCGGTTGTTCAGGCCGGTGAGGCGGATGCTGCGGGCCTTCAATACCGATCCGGCCTTGACCATATTGTCCAACTCGGTGGCCTTCTCTTCGGCCAGCTCGGCTCGTTGTGTGATCGACGAGATCTCCTTACGGTAGCCGACATTCTCGGTGATGAGCTTCTGATTCAGGGTGTTGAGCGAGTCGATCTGGCGCAGGTAGTTGCGCATCAGGCTCTGGAGCGTGCCCACCTCTTTTTCGTACTGCTTGATCTTGGCATAGCTCCACGAACGCTCCTTCTTGAGGCGATCCATCAGCGAGTCGGCACGTTGGCGCTCGATGGCCAGCGAGGCGTTGATCGAGTCGTTGTTGAACTGCAGGCTGTCGAAATCGACCATCAGGTTCGAGAGGTTGCTCTGGATCGAGTCGCGATCGATCTCCAGCAGGGCGTAGTCGGCCTGCTGTTGGCGGTGGATGTTGAAGTAGAGGATCGAGAGGGCGGCCAGGATCACGGCCAGCAGGATGATGACGATGCGGTAACCGCGGATCGACTTCTCGGCATTCATGCCTTGGGGTTCGTCCTCATAGTCATACTCAGGACGATACTCCTCGTTGTTCTTGTTGTACTCTTCCATTTTTATTTTCGGTTTCTATTTACTGATTGATTACTTTATCTTGCTGTCCAACGGATATTTCGTTTTGGGGTTTCTCCTTGCAGGGCCAGCCCCTCTTCTGCTGATCTTACTTTATCTTGCTGTCCAACGGATATTTCGTTTTGGGGGTTTCTCCTTGCAGGGCCAGCCCCTTTTCTGCTGATCTTACTTTATCTTGCTGTCTAACGGATATTTTAAACCTTTGAGCTCGGTGACATAGGCCTGGATGCTGCCCACCTTGATCGGGGATTCGAGCCAGAGGGGGATCTTGTTTTTGTCGTCCGAGATCCAGAGGAAGAACTCATCGCCATCGGTGAACGAATAGCCCTCCGAAGAGCCGATCTGGCAGGCGAATTTCAGGGTCCGGAACTTGCCCATGCGGCGGATCTTCTTCTCCTCGCGGCCGATGAATCGGTAGTTCAGGTAGCGTACCGTATCCTCCAGGAGCAGCTGTAAGGTGCGCTGCTCTCCTTCGCGGAAGCTGTCGGCTTTGGCCGATCGCATGTTGAAGAAGAGCGAGATGGCATCCATGCTCTCTCGGGTGAGGTTGAGCTGGCGCTGGCGGGGTGTGCGCTGGCGTGACTGCCACCAGGTCGAGGCCACCATCCGCTCCCAGTCGTAGTTGTAGTAGCTGCGGAAGGTGTAGTCGCCCTCATGCAGGTCCGAATCAAACCTGAGTGTGCGCAGGGTTTGGGGGTCGATGCGGATCGTATAGTAGTCGTCGAGGGTAAAGAAGAGTCGGTAGGTTGGCAGGGTCTTGCCGTGGCCCACGACCTTGTAGACCTCTTGACCGTTGTACTCCTCCTTCGAGGTCTTGACGGTCACCGTTGCCGCCTCGACATTGGGGAAGAATTTGGCGCGGTAGCTGACGCTGTAGCTCAGCTCCTCCCCCGGATGGTAGAGTTGTGCCGATGCTTTTGCTGGAAGCAGCAGGAGCAGCAGGAGTGTAGGGAGTAGAAATCGTTTCATGGTTCGTGGTCGTTGGTTAAAGGTAAATCTCTCTTGTTTATAACGTCGTTTTTCCCGGTTTCGGTATGCCATGGGTCAGGAGATGCGCGAGAAATCGATCTGTGGGGTTCCCGAGTAGCGGGCTTTCAAGGCACTCAGCCCTCGATTTTCCGGTAGCGAGAGGCTCGGATCGTGGCTTAGGATCTCCTCGGCGGCCTCTTTGGTTAGGCTCAGGATCTGCACATCGAGTGTCGGGTTGGCGATCTTCAGGTCAAAGGCCATACCGCTTTGGAGGGTGCCGTTGATGTCGCCTGCACCGCGCAATTTGAGGTCGAGCTCCGCGAGACGGAAGCCATCCGTGGTCTCGCACATGGCCCGCAGCCTCTCGCGTGATTCGCGCGAGAGCTTCTCGCCCGACATCAGAATGCAGTAGGACTGTCCGCCACCGCGTCCCACGCGTCCGCGCAGCTGGTGCAGCTGTGAGAGGCCGAAGCGCTCGGCCGACTCGATCACCATCACCGTGGCGTTGGGGACGTCCACCCCCACCTCGATTACGGAGGTGGCTACCAAAATGTGTGCCTCGCCACGCTTGAAGCGATCCATCGAGATCTCCTTGTCCTGGGCTTTCATCTGTCCGTGACACACCTCGGTGATGTATTCGGGCAGTGGGAAGTCTCGCGAGATGGCCTCGTACCCCTCCATCAGGTTTTTGTAGTCCATCTTCTCCGACTCCTTGATCAGCGGATAGACCACATAGACCTGTCGCCCGGCTTTGATCTGCTCGCGCATGAAGCCGAAGAGCTTCAATCGGGCGGCATCGGTATAGTGGTAGGTGCGGATCGGTTGGCGGCCCGGGGGCAGCTCGTCGATCACCGAGACATCCAGATCCCCATAGAGGGTCATGGCCAGCGTGCGCGGGATCGGCGTGGCGGTCATCACCAGAATGTGGGGTGGCCGTGCGTTTTTGGTCCAGAGGCGTGCCCGCTGCTCCACGCCAAAGCGATGTTGTTCGTCGATCACCACGAAGCCCAAATTGGCAAACTGCACCTTCTCCTCAATGAGGGCATGGGTGCCGATCAGGATCTGCACCTCTCCCGAGGCGATCCCCTCAAGGGCTGTGCGCCGCTCTTTGGCCTTCGAGGCTCCGGTCAGGATGGCCACCCGGATGGGCAGCTCCTGCAGCAGACGGCTCAGAGTAGCAAAGTGTTGACGGGCGAGGATCTCGGTGGGGGCCATCATACAGGCTTGAAAGCCGTTGTCCACGGCCAGGAGCATCGACATCAGGGCCACCATGGTCTTTCCCGAACCCACATCGCCCTGCAACAGACGGTTCATCTGGTAGCCCGTGACGGTGTCTTTGCGGATCTCGTGGATCACCCGCTTTTGGGCGCCGGTCAGCGGGAAGGGGAGCCGCTTTTGATAGAAATCGTTGAAGAGCTCGCCGACCTTGGGGAAATAAAATCCCTCCATCTTCTGCAGGCGCTCCGTTCGGCGCGACTGTACCCCGAGTTGTACGCCCAGCAGCTCGTCGAACTTCAGGCGGTATTGTGCCCGGCGTGCCCCCTCGGTCGAGGGTGGGAAGTGGATGTCGTGCAGCGCCTCCTTCAGGGTCGGCAGGCCATACTTTTCACACACTGCGCGGGGCATATAGTCTGCGATCGACTCCCGAATCAGCGGCCAGAGGGAGCACTGCAACTGATAGAGTCCCTTGGTGCCGAAGGCGGCGGAGAGCTTTTCGGTCGAGGGGTAGATCCCCTGCATGCCGCTCTCGGTGCGGCGCGTGAGGGCCTGCTCCATGGTTTCGACCTCGGGGTGGACCATCGAAAGTTCGTGGCGGTAAAACGAGGGGCGGCCGAAGATGAGGTATTCGCGTCCCACCTCGATCCGCTTCTCGATCCACTTCACTCCCTGAAACCAGACCAGCTCGGCCGATCCCGTGCTGTCCGAAACATAGACCGTGAAGCGTCGTTTGCGCCCCTCCCCGGTGTAGCTTACGCCGGTCACACGGCCCCGGAACTGCACATGCGTAAGTTCGCGATCCTCCGTAAGTTCGTTGATTCGATAGACCTTCGTGCGGTCGATGTAGCGGAAGGGGAAGTGCCACAGCAGATCCTCTGCCGTGCGAATCCCGAGCTCCTTTTCCAGGAGCCGGGCCCGCACCTCTCCCACACCGGGCAGGAATTTTATCGAATCACCGAGTTGCATGAGTTTTACGCGCTACTGATGTAAAATCACAGCCGACTCGGCGGAAACTTTTACCCTCTTTCCGCTGAAGTTCTTCAGGCCGTTGAGGTCGATCTTCCCGTCGTAACATACGGCCGTATAGTTGCCCTCGGGGAGCTCCACCTCGGCAGTTTTTTGGCGGGCGTTGAGCACCACGACGATCTCGCTCCAGGCATCACCGCCGGCGTTATTCTTCAGGCGGAAGGCCACGAGGTTCGACCCTTCGACGGGCAGGAACTCCAGGTGTTCGCGAACCAACTCGGCCTTGCCCAGACGGAAGGCGGGGTGAGCCTTGCGCAGCGCTACAAGCCCCTTGTAGTAGTCGAACAGATCGCGGTTCTCGCTCTTGAGCATCCAATCGATGGCGTTGATCTCATCGGGGCTCTGGTAGCTGTTGTGTACCCCCTTCTTGTCGCGCATCACCTCCTCACCGGTGAAGATGAAGGGGATACCCTGCGAGGTGAAGACGGCCGTCTGAGCCAGCTTGTCGAGGCGCACCAGGCGCTTCTTGTCAATTCCCGGGAGGGTGGTCTTCAGGCGATCCACCAGGCACATATCGTCGTGGCACGAGACGTAGGAGATCATCTGCGTAGGCTCCTTGGCCCAGGGTTCCTTCACATAGTTCACCTGCTGCATATCGACCTGAGGGTGGGCAATGGCACCCACGATACCGAACTTAATCGACTCCTCCATGTTTTCCAGGCCGGCCAGGAAGGCGCCCTGCTCGTTGGAGTGGAAGGGGCCGCGCAGTGCATCGCGCAACTCATCGCTGAAGGCGGCAACGCCCTCAATGGTGTGCATGTTGGCCTTCATGGCGAGCTCCTCGGCGGGCAGCTGGGGAGCCTGGGCGGCCCAGCCTTCGCCGTAGATCAGGATCGAGGGGTCGATCTCATCGGCCGCAGCGCGAATCTGGCGCATGGTCTCGGCATCGTGAATACCCATCAGGTCGAAGCGGAAGCCGTCGAGGTGGTACTCCTCGATCCAGTACTTGACCGACTCGACCATGTAGCGGCGCATCATCTCGCGATCGCTGGCCGTCTCGTTGCCGCAGCCCGAAGCATCGGCGTAGGAGCCATCCTCCCGCTGGCGGAAGAAGTAGCCCGGTACGGTGCGCTCGAAGTTCGAGCCGTCGATCGAGAAGGTGTGGTTGTAGACCACATCCAGCACGACGCGGATGCCGGCCTTGTGGAGGGCCTGTACCATCTGCTTAAATTCGCGGATGCGGCAGGCAGGGTCGAAAGGATTGGTCGAATAGCCGCCATCGGGCACATTGTAGTTCACGGGATCGTAGCCCCAGTTGTACTTGCCTGCGGCGAGGTTGGTCTCGTCCACCGAGCCGTAGTCGTACGAGGGGAGGATGTGGACATGCGTGATGCCCAACTCCTTGAGGTGGTCGATGCCCGTGAGCTCACCCTTCGGGTTGCGGGTTCCCTCCTCGGTCAGGGCGAGGAACTTGCCGCCATTCTTTACGCCTGACGTAGCGTGGATCGAGAAATCGCGATGGTGCATCTCGTAGATGATGGCATCGGCCAGGCGCTCCAGTGCGGGGCGCTTATCTTCGGCCCAGCCCTCGGGATCCGTGGTGTCGAGGTCGAGGATCGCTCCGCGCTGACCGTTCACCCCCACGGCTTTGGCATCGATGCCGGCGCACTCCTCCATCCACTTCTCGCCGATGCGCACGGCAAAGGTGTAGAAGAGTCCCTGCTTATCACCCTTGACGGTGCACTTCCAGAGACCGCCCTTCCCCTCCTTGAGGTTGTAGATCTCTTGAGCCTCGCCTCCGAGACCCTCGGTGTAGAGCGAGAGGCGCACCTCATCGGCAGTGGGGGCCCAGAGGGCAAAGTCCGTCTTCTCGGGTGAATAGTTCATCTCCAGGTAGTGCTCCGCCGGCGTGGGATAGTCGGCATAGGAGGCAAAATTCTTGGTCTTGGTACAGCCGACACTCAGCAGTACGGCTGCGCCCGTCAGGGCTGTCAAAAGCTGTTTTTTCATTCTCGTCAAGTTTTATATTTACATTTTTACATTCTTACATTCTCTCATTCTCTCATTCTCTCAATTTTACATTTGGCAATCTTACGGTCTTGCTCTCATCCAATCGTTTTGCCTTGCAAACGCTTTATCTTGACTATGGGAGATTGTTGCTCATTGATTTACGGCCTCCAACTTGTAGAGCTTGTCGCCGCGGCGGATCAGCTCTGTGGTTTGGATGGCGCAGAGTTGGCCTTGCAGGACCTCCTCCACGGGCGAATCGGTCAGGTGGATACGCTCGGCCGTCTGCTCCACGCAGCCCGTAGTCTCGCCCATCCACAGAATCCGCTCGCCTCGCTTCAGGGGGGCAGCCTCCACAGCCACCTCGGCCACCGAGATCTTCTTGTAGAAGTTTACCACCTTACCCACATAGACTTTGCGGTGTGTGGCTCCCGAGCCGTAGTTTTGCGAGAGCTCGGCTGTTGGCTTGCCGGCATAGTAGCCCTGCCAGAAGCCGCGGTTGAAGACCTCTGCGAGGGGGACCTTCAGCTCTTCGGCCCACTCCCGGCTGTAGGTGCCTGCTTCGATGGCTCGTAGCGCCTTGTCGTAGCACTCCACCACCCGCTTCACATACTCCGCGCCGCGCGCACGACCCTCGATCTTGAGGACCCGCACGCCCGCCTTAATAAACTTGTCCAGGAAGTCAATCGTACATAAATCCTTCGGCGAAAGGAGGTAGCGGCCGTCGGTCTCGAGCTCCTCGCCCGTCTCGATGTTCGTGAGGCGGTATTTGCGGCGGCAGACCTGGCGGCAAGCCCCGCGGTTGGCCGAGCAACCCGACTCGTGGAGGCTCAGGTAGCACTTGCCCGAGATGGCCATGCACAAAGCCCCGTGGGCAAACATCTCGATCTTGACCAGCTCGCCCGACGGGCCGGTGATCTGCTCCTCTTCGATCTTACGGCTGATTGCCGCAATCTGCTCCAGGCTGAGCTCTCGGGCCAGGACCACCACATCGGCCCACTGCGCAAAGAACTTCACGGCCTCCGAGTTGGAGATGTTGCTCTGGGTCGAGATGTGTACCTCGACACCCGTGCGGCGGGCGTAGAGGATGGCGGCCAGGTCGGTGGCGATGATCGCTGTGATCCCCGCCTCACGGGCGCGGTCAATGGTGCGGTGTACCTGCTCGATCTCCTCCTCATAGACAATCGTATTGACCGTCAGGTAGGTCTTCACCCCGGCCTCGCGGGCAATGCGGGCGATCTCGTCGAGATCCTCGAAGGTGAAGTTGGCGGCCGACTTGGCGCGCATGTTGAGCGTGCCGACCCCGAAATATACCGAGTCGGCTCCGGCGGCAATAGCTGCCCGAAGCGACTCGTAGGAGCCCACCGGAGCCATGATCTCTATATCTGTACGTCTCATAAATGGTTGAAGAAATTCAAAATCCAATATTTTTCAAATCTGCTCCCTGAATCTGGGCGATGAAGCACTCAAAACTGCAAGGAGATCGGATAATTTTGAATATTGAATCGAAAAAACTATTTTTTTCGTCCCATCAGGCTCTCGGCAAACTCTCTGAGGCCGGCCGTGCGTTCTGCCGGCAGGTCGAGGGTGGTCAGTTGGGCGAGGGCACGTTCGAAGCGCAGAGAGATCTGCTGCTCCGTCAGGTGCGGGATCTCCAATTTATCATATAGCGCACGCACGCGGGCAATCTTCTCCTCGCGCGTGAGCGAAGGGTCGAGGTGGGTCGAGCGCAGGATCTCGCGCTCCTCCTCCGAGGCGTGGCTCATCGCCGTGATCATCAGATAGGTCTTCTTGCCCTCCAGAATATCTCCGCCAATGGGCTTGCCGAGGCGCTCGTCTCCGTAGCTGTCCAGCAGGTCGTCCTGCAGCTGGAAGGCCAGTCCCAGTTCGATGGCGTACTTGTAGAGTTTGCGGGCATCGGCCTCCGAGGCCCCTCCGATCAGGGCTCCGATCATCGCCGATCCGGCCAGGAGCACCGAGGTCTTCAGCTCAATCATCCGCATATACTCCACCACGCTTACCTTTTGGCGGGTCTCGAAATCCATGTCGTACTGCTGTCCCTCGCAGACCCCTACGGCCATCGTGTTGAAGACCTCCATTACGCGGCCGAGCATCGGTGTCGGCGTGCTGCAGAGCAGGCGGTAGGCCGTAATCAGCATGGCATCGCCCGAGAGGATGGCCACATTTTCGCCCCAGCGGGCGGCCACCGAGGGCTTGCCACGGCGCATGGGCGAGTGGTCCATGATGTCGTCGTGCAGGAGTGTGAAGTTATGGAATACCTCTACGGCAGCGGCGGCATTGAGGGCTGTTTTGTAGTTTCCCGAAAAGGCTTCGCAGGAGAGCAACAGCAGCAAAGGACGCAGCCTTTTGCCGCCTCCGGCAAGCGAGTAACCGATCGGAGCGTAGAGCAATTCGGGCTCCTCGGGGAGCTCCACCTGGGCCAAATAGTTTTCGAAAATGGCCAATAATTGGTCGTTGGTTTGCATACTCTTTGTGTTTTATGCTCAAATATTTTTCAAAAATACGAAAAAAGTTTGGTTCAACCGAATATTTGTAATAACTTTACATGAAATTTTTAAGAAAAATGTTACACATCAAGCCGAAATACAATAAAAACCTAATAATAACAACTAACCACGCTATGAAAAAGCTTGCAATCGGCATCGACATCGGAGGAATCAATACCGCTTTCGGACTTGTGGATGAAAATGGCGACCTCTATGCCGAATCGGTTATTTCAACCAAAAAGTATCCCCTCTTCGAGGATTATAAAACGTATGTAAAGGATCTTTGCGAGGCCCTTCACACCATGGCAGGAAGCCTCTCGTTTGAGTATGAGCTCGTCGGTATCGGTATCGGTGCCCCCAATGCCAACTACCACCTCGGTACCATTGAGCAGCCCGCAAACCTTTGGAAGTTCCCCGCCTCTGAGGCCAACCCCGATGAGTCGCGCCGCATCTTCCACCTGGCTGCCGATATCAAGGAGCAGTTCCCCGGTGTCGAGGTATTGATGACCAACGATGCCAATGCCGCCACCATCGGCGAGATGGTATATGGCAATGCCAAAGGCATGAAGGACTTTATCATGATCACCCTCGGTACGGGTCTCGGTTCGGGATTTGTGGCCAATGGTGAGATGATCTATGGCCACGACGGTTTTGCCGGCGAGTTCGGCCATGTGATCGTTGAGCGCGGTGGTCGCGAGTGCGGTTGCGGTCGCAAGGGTTGTCTCGAGGCCTACGTCTCGGCCACGGGTATCAAGCGTACGGCCTTCGATCTGATGGCCCGCATGACCGAGCCCAGCGAGTTGCGCGACATCGCCTTTGTCGATTTCGATGCTTCGATGATCTCGACTGCTGCCGCCAAGGGCGATAAGGTCGCTTTGGAGGCCTTCCGCTTTACGGGCGAGATGCTGGGTCGCGCTCTGGCCGACATTGTTACCGTAACCTCTCCCGAGGCGATCTTCCTCTTCGGTGGTTTGGCCAAGGCCGGAAAGTTCATCTTCGAGCCCACTCAGTGGTACATGGAGGAGAACATGCTCTCCGTATTCAAGAACAAGGTTAAGCTTTTGCCGAGCGGCATTCAGGGTAAGAATGCGGCTATTTTGGGAGCATCGGCTCTCATCTGGCAAAACTCATAGTCTTTTAGGGCGGATTTTGCACCTCAATCATTGGGTCGAATGGGCAGTACTGCCCATTCGACCCAATTTCATATCGGCGAAAAATGGAACCTCCTTGGGGTAGAATCCCTCCGCCTGAATTTTTTACCGATCCCAACTCTCTCCATCTTCAAAACAGAGACGGCTCAAATGGTTTTGCCATTCGAGCCGTCTGTCTGTCGGTATGCGGGATCGGGTTGTTACTCGGAGACCTTATCCCCGTCGTAAGCCCACTTTACATAGACTGAGCCCCAGGTGAATCCGCCGCCGAACGAGGCGAGGATGAGGTTGTCCCCCTTGCGCAGGGCATTCTCGTAGTCGTAGAGGCACGAGGGAATTGTCGCAGCCGTGGTGTTGCCGTTGCGGTCGATATTGATCATGCAGCGTTCGCGACCCAGGCCCATGCGGCGGGCCGTGGCGTCGATGATGCGCAGGTTGGCCTGGTGGGGAACCAGGTAGCGGATATCCTCCGACTTGAGGTGGTGGCGCTCCATCATCTCGACCGAGACGTCGGCCATGCTTGACACCGCATGCTTAAAGACGGCGGGGCCGTCCTGCGTGATGGTGTGCCAATTCTTCTCAAGGGTCTCCTTCGAGGCGGGGTAACGCGAGCCACCGGCCTTCATGTGGAGGTGTACCTCACCCGAGCCATCGGAGTGGAGGATCGAGTCGATAATGCCATAGCCCTTTTTGTTGGGCTCGAGCAACACGGCGGCGGCGCCATCACCAAAGATGGGGCAGGTGTTGCGATCGTTATAATCGACAATAGACGACATCTTGTCGGCTCCCACCACGATCACCTTCTTGCAGAAGCCCGTTTCGATGTATTGGGCTCCCGTCGTGAGGGCAAAGAGGAAACCGCTGCATGCTGCCGAGACATCATAGGCAAAGGCATTTTTGCAGCCGGCCTGATCGGCAATCAGGTTGCCGGTCGAGGGGAAGAACATATCGGGGGTCACCGTGGCACAGATCACCAGATCGATATCCATCGGATTGACTCCGGTCTTATCCAACAGGTTTTTGATGGCACGGGCTCCCATGTAGGAGGTGCCCAGCCCCTCACCTTTGAGGATATGACGGGTTTTAATGCCGATACGGGTCATGATCCACTCGTCGGTTGTGTCGACCATGCGGCTCAACTCTTCATTGGTAAGCAGGTAGTCGGGCAACCAACACCCCACGCCCGTAATCGCAGCAGTAATTTTCTTCATTAACTTAAATATTAGTTCTCGAATACGCCCTTCAGATGAGCCGTAAAGTCAGCCTTGGCCACCTGCTCGGTCGTGCGTATCATGCTCTTGATCGCCAACGGTGTCGAGCCGCCGTGGCCGATAACTACGGGGTGGTTGATGCCCAGCACGGGGGTGCCGCCTACGTTTTCGTAGTTCATGGCCTCCCAGAACTTGTTGTTGCCACCCAGCGCTTTGTTGATGCGGTAGAGACCTTCGGCCATCTTCAGCACCACGTTGCCTACGAAACCGTCGCAGACGATCACATCGGCAATCTTGCCCGAGAAGATGTGCGAGCCCTCCACATTGCCCACGAAGTTGAAACGGTCGGTGCCCTTCATCATCTCGTGTACGGCCTTGGCCTGGGCATTGCCCTTGGCCTCCTCCTCACCGATGTTGAGCACAGCCACGCGGGGATTCTCGATCCCCAGCACCGTTTGGGCATAGACCGAGCCGATCAATCCGTACTGTACCAGCACCTCGGGTTTGCAATCCACGTTCAGACCCACGTCCAGCAGCAGGGCGGGACGGCCCGTGACGGTGGGGACCAGCGAGGTGATTGTGGGGCGGATAACCCCCTCGATGGGCTTTGAGGCATACATCGAGCCGACCATCATCGCTCCGGTGCTTCCGGCGCTGGCAAAGCCGTCGATGAGTCCTTTGGCCAGGTAGCCGAAACCTACGGTGATGCTCGAATTGCTCTTCGCCTGGAAGGCCTTGGCCGGATGGTCGCCCATCTCGATCACCTCCGTCGTAGCCACAATATCGAAACGATCGGCCGGGCAGTTCTCTGCGGCCAGAATCTCAAGGATCTTCTCCTTGTCACCAAAGAGCACGATGCGGGTGTCGGCACCCACCTCGTCCAACGCCATTACAGCTCCTTTGACAGCTGCCTCGGGGGCATAATCGCCACCCATGGCATCTACACCAATCTTCAACATAATCAAGTGAGGTTCGTTCAACATAAAAAAGGGCGTTGCACGGTGGTATTCCCGGACCGTGCAACTCTAACGCTCAGAGGGGCCTTATTCGGCAACCTTCTTCTCGATAGCGAGCTTGCCACGGTAGAAACCGCATTCGGGGCAAACGCGGTGGTAGAGTACCGCAGCTCCGCAGTTCGAGCAAGCAACGACCGTAGGTACTACAGCCTTGTAGTGAGTTCTTCTCTTGTCGCGACGCGTCGACGACACTTTGTGTTTAGGATGTGCCATTTTCTATTTAATTTTTTTAGTTCAGTATTTTCATTTTTTTTTGGGTGGAACACTCTTCGGGTTTCGGCCTTCCGTATCGGTTTGTTGGGAGAATAGGGGCTCCCGGGGTGCTAATCCTTAACCGAAACGATCTCCGTTGCGCGAAAATTGTTCTTCCGCTCTATTTTTCCTCGTTTTGCATCTGTGCCTTCAAGGTCGCCAACTTGGCCTTGGCCTCCTCCGAGAGGGTCGTAGGCTCTGTGTCGGCCTCGGCTTCGGCCTCCATGCGGGCAAACTCCTCGGCTGTCACCACCTGAAAACGCTTCAGCATCTCGGGGTTGCACTCCCCCTCGGGGTGAACGCGCTGCAGGGGCAGCGAGAGGATAATGCTCTCATACACATAGGGGGCCAGATCAACCTCATCTTCCGAGGGGTGAAGCCACAGCACCTCGCCGTCGTACTCCGCAGGCTCGTCCGAGAACTTGACCACCAGATTGCCTTCATAGGCGATCGGCAACTCGCAATCCTCCAGGCAGCGGTCGCACATCACCTCCACCTTTCCGGCGATCTCTACCTGCATGTCGAGCATCGACTCCAGGCGACGCAGCTCCACGCGTACATCGCAACTGCCATGCTCGATCTCCGGGCACTCAAAGGCCTCGAAGAGCGAATCATCTACCTTAAAATCATAGGTATAGACCCCCGCTTTCAGCCCTTTGAACGGTATAATAAACTCTTTTTCCACGTTCATTTATACGCAGTTAGTGCGCAAAGGTACGAAAAAATCAAATAATAGCAAAGTTTTTTGTCGAAATCCTGCGATTTTTGCCCCGAACCCTCCTTTTTTGCTGAAAAACAGATGAAAATTTTATAATTTTTGCTATCTTCGCCATCGAAACAGTAGCCTTTTGGAGCGTGTCCTGATTGCTCGAATGCGCTCCGCTTGGCCGACACTTTATATATTATATATTTATTGGGACGGGTCTGTTCTGTTGTTTTCGGTTGATTTTGGCAATCTTTGGGGTCGATCTCTGCTCTTTTGCCAGGAGGTGGTGCGGGAATGATCCCCCAAGTAAAGATCCGAAAACGTGCCAAATCAATTTGATGGCGACCAAAACCGAGGCCCTGTCAACGTTTAACCGATTTGTAGAATCTTCTGTAATCCATCTCATCGTTTGGCTATGAGTAAACCTGCGACCTACAATATCGAACTGCGCTGCGACCACCCCGAGTGGTGGCGTTTCAATGTGGTGATGACCGCCCGGGGAGTCGATGATCAGGGGAGCCCGGCCGCCTACTCCGCCATCTCGGATACCATTGCCCCCATTGATGGCGAGGAGCACTCCAAGCCCTCCGACTATCCGGACGAGCGCTGTACCCGCCTTGTGTGCCCTCCCTGTCATGTGTTGGAGCTCTATCTCTACATCCTGCCACACCGTCTGCCCGAAGAGAACAGCATTGACCATACCCCTTCCTTCGAGGCCGAACTCCGCATTCTGAGTGGCCGCTCACGCCTCCACAGCCAACGGGTCGAGGTCAATCCCTGGGGTGGGGCCACCCTTCGCCTCCGATGGCCGGAAAAGTAGATTTGCAATTCACAATTTTTGCCTTGTTGTTGTGTGCCCTTTTATGGGCTTAATAAAAATATAATAAAAATATAGAAAAATGGAAAAGACGAGTTGGAAAGTATGTAACATCAATGGCTGGGTCACGGCCTGCGACCCCGGGCGACTCACTTCGACCCCCTACCACAAGAGCTACCGCCGCGAAGAACTCTCCCGCGGGATGAACCTCACGGCCTACTGCGAAGACCTGCCCGATGTGAAGGTACGAGAGATCGGCACAGATTTTCTGACGGTCGCCTTCTCGGGCCGACAGCACAAGATCCCCACCGGCGGCCATATTGACACCCCCCGTAAGGGGCTCAGCTACGCCTACTCCGAGGCCACAATCTACCTTGAGGCCGAGTAGCACCGCCTCCGTGACTGCCAAATCGCTTGTCGCCTGCCGCTCTTTCGGCCATCCGAACGGCAGCCACTATCCCAAAAGGGCGTTCGGCTCTTCGGTTTGGCCAAATTTGCATAAAATCAAATCCCGTGGCATACGATGGCACGGGATTTGTTCGTTAATGAGTCAGCTGCGGCAGAACCGCAGTGAGGTTTCTTCATTTATTTAAGTTTGGGTTAGTAGTTTAGGGAGAGTAATCTCCCGAGGTAGGCGGCAATCGTGAGATTCCCGCCTATTTTTGTGCCAACGAAGCTTGGGCCGGATGGGACATACTTTGCGTATTTCCCATTCGGCCCAAGCAAGACGGTGCAAAATTTACCGCTTAAAATCAAAATTAAAAAATACCGGTATAGGTCGAGGGCGACAACGCACGCAACTCCTGCTTTACCTCCTCGCTCACATTCAGCTCCTCGATAAAGGCGGCGATCGACTCGGCGGTGATGTGGGTATTGGTGCGCGTGAGGGCCTTCAGGGCCTCGTAGGGCTTCGGGTAGCCCTCGCGGCGCAGGATGGTCTGGATACCTTCGGCTACTACGGCCCAGTTGTTCTCCAGGTCGCGCTCCAAGGCGGCCTCGTTCAGGAGTACCTTGCCCAGGCCCTTGAGCAGCGACTGTACGCCGATCAGGGTGTGGGCCACCGGAACGCCGATATTGCGCAGGACGGTGGAGTCCGTCAGGTCACGCTGCAGGCGCGAGATGGGGAGCTTGGCGGCCAGGTGCTCGTAGAGGGCGTTGGCCACACCGAAGTTGCCCTCGGCATTCTCGAAGTCGATCGGGTTCACCTTGTGGGGCATGGCGCTCGAGCCTACCTCACCGGCCTTGATGCGCTGCTTGAAGTACTCCATCGAGATGTAGGTCCACATATCGCGGCAGAGGTCAATGAGGATGGTGTCGATACGCTTCAGGGCATCGAAGATGGCGGCCAGGTTGTCGTAGTGCTCGATCTGGGTGGTGTACTGCGAGCGGTCGAGGCCCAGGGTCTTATTGACAAAGGCGTTGGCAAAGGCGGCCCAATCAATGGTGGGATAGGCGGCATGGTGAGCGTTGAAGTTGCCCGTGGCGCCGCCGAACTTGGCGGGAACAGGTATGGCGCGCAGCTGTGCAAACTGCTTCTCCAGGCGCTCGACGAAGACCTGAAACTCCTTGCCCAGGTGGGTGGGCGATGCGGGCTGTCCGTGGGTGCGGGCGAGCATCGGTATGGCCTTCCACTCCTCGGCGAACCTCTTGAGTTGGTCAATCAGCTCCTCGACCGAAGGATATAAGACCTCCTCGAGGCCCTCCTTCAGCGAAAGGGGGATCGAGGTGTTGTTGATATCCTGCGACGTGAGGCCGAAGTGGACAAACTCCAGATAAGCCTCCAAGCCGAGGCTCTCCATCTTCTCCTTCAGGAGGTATTCGATGGCCTTGACATCGTGGTTCGTAACGGACTCGATCTCCTTGACACGCTCGGCATCAGCGATCGAGAAGTTGCGGTACAGGTCGCGCAGGGCCTCCAATTTTTGGGGCTCTACCCCTTGCAACTGAGGCAGCGGGAGTCGGCACAGGGCGATAAAATACTCCACCTCCACGCGGATGCGGTAGCGAATCAGGGCGGCTTCCGAGAAGTAGTCGCCGAGTTTGTCGGTTTTCGAGCGATAGCGGCCATCCACGGGCGAGATCGCAGTAAGGGCAGTAAGTGTCATATTCATTGGTTGATTCATGCTTTTTGTTCCACAAAAGTACGACTTTTTATTTTAGTAAGCACACATTTTTGATTGAATCACCATTTTTTTGTATTTTTGTGGCGAGATTTGTGCGGCTAATGCAATATTTTGGGGAATATTCCCGATAGCGTGATGGAGGATATAGCCGTCAAATAGAACCTGAGAACAGAATATGAACTTTATAATGATCCTGATCGACTCGATCGCCACCTTTGTCCGGCGCAATCCGCTCTTGTGCCTTATGGTCCTGATGCTGGCCTTGTTGGCCCCCTCGGTGCTAAAGGGACTTGCGGCCTTTGTGTTCTACTTCATTCTGGGAATCCTGCTCTTCGGGGTGATCATTCTGATGACCATCCGCTGGCGCTTCCGCCGCCTGCAGCGCGAGATGCAGGAGCAATTCGGCGGGCAGGGCAATTTCCACAACCCCGGAGCCGGATATACGCATCGGCAAGATCGGCAGCAGCCACGCGAGGAGGGGGAGGTAAAGGTCTACCGAACCTCCGAGACCCCCGAGAAACGTATTTCGGAGGATGTGGGCGACTATGTGGATTTTGAGGAGACGCGGGAGAAGAGATAACACGCCATGTGGAAATTTTTTGAACAAGCAGGTCGTTACTTTATGCTCATGGGCAAGGTCTTCTCCCGACCCGAGAAGATGAGCATCTACCGCCGCCGCATCCTCTTTGAGATGGATGCTTTAGGCATGAATTCGATCGGCCTTACGGCCATCATCTCGGTCTTCATCGGTGCGGTGATCACCTTGCAGATGTCGATCAACCTCGAGTCGCCCTTCATCCCTAAGCCGATGATCGGCTACGCCACACGCGAGACGATGATCCTGGAGTTCTCCTCCACGGTTGTGGCGCTGATTCTGGCCGGCAAGGTGGGCTCGACCATCGCCTCCGAGATCGGTACCATGCGCATTACCGAGCAGATCGATGCGCTGGAGATTATGGGCATCAATTCGGCATCCTACCTCATTCTGCCGAAGGTGGTGGCAGCTGTCCTCTTCTTCCCCTTCCTGACCATCCTCTCGATCCTGATCGGTGTGATCGGCGGTTACATGATTGCCCTCTTTACGGGCATCATGATGCCTGACGACTATATCGAGGGAATCATGTCCGACTTTAAGGTCTACTCGATCATCTACTCGCTGATCAAGATGTCGGTCTTTGCCTACATCATCACCTCCATATCGGCCTTTTGCGGCTACTATGCGGCGGGAAATTCCCTCGAAGTGGGCCGTGCTTCGACGCGCTCGGTGGTCGTCTCCTCGATCGTGATCATGATCTTTAACCTTATCCTGACCCAAATCCTGCTGATATGATAAAGGCCGAACATTTGATCAAGTCCTTCGACGGCCGAACGGTGCTCAAAGATGTCAGCACCACCTTCGAGACCGGAAAAACCAACCTTATCATTGGTAAGAGCGGCTCGGGAAAGACGGTGCTGCTGAAGAGTTTAGTGGGCTTGCACGAGCCCGATTCGGGAAGTGTGTGGTATGACGATGTGAACTTCTCGAGCCTTGGCTTTGCCGAACGCAAGGCCATCCGCAAGGATATCGGCATGATCTTCCAGGGGGGAGCCCTGTTGGACTCCTCGACCGTGGAGGAGAACATCAAGTTGCCGCTCGACCTCTTTACCGAGCAGCCGGAGGCCGAAAAACTCGAGCGGGTGAACTTCTGCCTCAGGCGCGTGAACCTGGAGAATGCCAACCACCTCTACCCCTCGGAGTTGTCGGGAGGTATGATCAAGCGCGTGGCCATTGCCCGTGCCATTGTGCTCAATCCCCGCTACCTCTTCTGCGACGAGCCCAACTCGGGCCTCGATCCCCAGACCTCGATTGTGATCGACAACCTGATCCATGAGATCACCAAGGAGTATAACATCACCACCATCATCAACACCCACGATATGAACTCGGTGATGGAGATTGGCGAGAAAATTGTCTTCATCTACGAAGGCAACAAATGGTGGGAGGGAAGCAAGGAGGAGATTCTGCATGCCGACAACCGGGAGCTCGCCGATTTTGTCTTCGCCTCGGCCATGGCCAAGCGGGCCCGCCAAGTCTCCCGATAGACTCCTTTTGTGCCGATTATTAACCCTTTGCGGCTGAAAAGCAGCAGGATAAAGCACATAAGGTGAGAAAAGATATAATAAAAAAACTTAACATTATTTGGATAGCCGACGGAAAATTTATAAATTTGCCGCGCAAAAGAGACAATTTTTTAATCATTTAATAAAAAAACTTAAATTATGGCAACTATTAAAATTGGTATCAACGGTTTCGGTCGTATCGGCCGCATGGTATTCCGCGCAGCCTGCACGAACGAGAACATTGAGGTCGTAGGTATCAACGACCTCTGCCCCGTAGACTACTTGGCCTACATGCTCAAGTATGACACGATGCACGGCAAGTTCGAGGGTACGGTAGATTTCTGCGAGGAGAAGAGCCAGCTGATCGTAAACGGCAAGGCTATCCGCGTAACTGCCGAGAAGGATCCCGCACAGCTGAAGTGGAATGAGGTAGGTGCTGAGTATGTGGTTGAGTCGACGGGTCTCTTCCTCACGAAGGAGAAGGCTGAGGCTCACATCGCTGCCGGTGCCAAGTATGTGGTAATGTCGGCTCCCTCGAAGGACGACACCCCGATGTTCGTATGCGGCGTGAACACCGACACCTATGCCGGTCAGACCATCGTTTCGAACGCTTCGTGCACCACCAACTGCTTGGCTCCCATTGCCAAGGTGATCAACGACAAGTTCGGTATCGTAAACGGTCTGATGACCACCGTTCACTCGATCACCGCTACGCAGAAGACCGTAGACGGTCCCTCGTTGAAGGACTGGCGTGGTGGCCGTGCCGCTTCGGGCAACATTATCCCCTCGTCGACCGGTGCTGCCAAGGCCGTAGGTAAGGTAATCCCCGCCCTGAACGGCAAGCTGACCGGTATGTCGATGCGCGTTCCCACGATCGACGTTTCGGTGGTTGACCTGACCGTAAACCTCGCCAAGCCGGCTACCTACGCTGAGGTATGCGCCGCCATGAAGGAGGCTTCGGAGGGTGAGTTCAAGGGTATCCTGGGCTACACCGAGGATGCTGTGGTTTCGTCGGACTTCCTGGGCGATGCCCGCACGTCGATCTTCGATGCTACCGCCGGTATCGCTCTGACGGACACCTTCATGAAGGTTGTATCGTGGTACGATAACGAGTGGGGCTACTCGAACAAGGTGCTGATGCTCATCGAGAAGATGTACGCTTACAACAACAAATAAATCCTGATTTCGGATTTGTTGTCGGCCGACGGCATCTGGCCGTTGGTTAATAAAAGAACCACGAATGGATGAACTCCATTCGTGGTTCTTTCTTTTGGGGGGCGGATCGCCTTCGGGCGACAATCTTTCTTTCGGCGCTTTGGGCTGGTTATTCGTCAGTTCGGCCGACAATGATTGTCGAGAGCTCTTCGGGGTTGAGGTATCTTTGGGCCAGATCGAGGATCCGTTCGGGGGTGATTGAGAGGATCTCCTGCAGGTTGCGGTTCACAGCCTCGTTGCTATCGCCGCAGAGGACATTTTCGATCGTCACATCAGCGATGCCGAAGGGACCGTCGAGAATGCGCATCATCTCGCCCGTGAGGATGTTCTTGGCCAGTGTAAGCTCCTCTTCTGTAACGATTTCCGTGCGCATGCGCTCGATCTCGCGGAAGATCTCCCGGAGGGCTTTGCGGGTCACCTCGGCCCCTACCTGGGTGGCGATGGCGAAGTACCCCTCGCGCTCGAAATTGACCATCGTGGCCATCACACCGTAGGTGTAGCCATGCTCTTCGCGCAGATTGTGCATCAGGCGTGCGCCGAAGTAGCCCCCCAGGAGGGTGGCCACAACCTGCATGCCCACGAAGTCGGGGTGGTTGCGCGGGAAGAGCAGACGGCCGATGCGGATGGCCGACTGTACGGCTTTGGGGCGTTCGATCAACCATTCGTGGCGGCTTTGGGTCGGCGGAAAGGGGCTTTCGAAGGGGGTGCCTGTGGGAAATGCGCGGCAGAGGTCGAGGATCGCTTCGCGGGTCTCGGCATCGATCTTTCCGCTGCATACGGCAATGGCATTTGTGGCGGTGTAGAGGCGTTGGTAGTGGTCGAGCAGCTGCCGGCGGTTCAGACCGTCGTAGTCGGCTTCGGGGTAGCAGACTCCGTAGGGGTGCTCTTCACCGAAGAGGGCCTCCACGAAGCGCTCGCGGGCCTGAACATCAACCTTTTGGCGTTCGATGGCGAGTTGCTGGCGGCGCTTGGTGCGGTAGGTGACAACCTCCTGCTCGGGGAATGCGGGGTGGAGCAGAATCTCGCGGGCCATCTCCAGGGTGGGGCGGATGTACTTGCTCAGCGAGCAGAAGCTGATGTAGACGTAGTCGCGGTCGAGGTTTACCTCGAAGTAGGAGCCGTAGAAGTCCAATCGTTCGGCAATCTCGCGGCCTGAAAGGTGTTCCGATCCTTCGGCCAGCAGGTTGGCCGTGGCTCCTGCCACAAAGGGGGCCGATTGGGTGACGGGTCCTGCGTGGAAGACCAGGGTGAGGCGCACGACCTCAAACTCATCGGCCTGCAGGGTGTAGAGCCTCAGCCCGTTGGGCAGCAACTCCTCGCTTGTGGGGGTGATCTCCAGGTGGCGGGGTATCTCGATTCGGGGAATCTCTCTCATGGTTGTTTTTTTAGCGTTTGGCACGATATATCAGCGTGTTCTGTCGTTCGGGTCGGAAGGTCTCGCGGCAGAATCGGGCTACCTCTTCGGCCGTGATCGAGCGGTAGATCTCTACCTCTCGATTGATCAGCCCCAGATCGCCCAGCATCTCGTAGAAGCCCAGGTTCATTGCCTTGTTCATTACGTTGAGCTCTCCGAAGAGGGTGTTGGCCTCAAATTTGTTCTTCACCTTTTCCAATTCGTAGGGGGTAATCGCTGCGGGGTCGCAGAGTTTGCGGGCCTCCTCCAGAAGAGCCTCCTCGGCCTCGGCCTCCGAAGTCGAGGGCAGGAGCTGTCCCGTGAGGATGAACAGACCGCGATCCACACTGCCCAGGATGTAGGCATTGGTCGAGGCCAGCAGCCGGCGGCGGCGCACCAGGGCATCGTATAGGCGTGCCGACTCTCCGCCGGCGAGCAGGTCTGAAGCCAGGTCGCCCCGATAGAACCCCTCGCTCAGGCGGTCGCCCATCGGAAAGGCGATCATCAGCGAGGTGGCGGGTACGTCGCGCTCCACAACCCGGCGCCGGGGCTCCTGCTGCTCGGGCTCCTGGGGAAGGGGGAGTTGGCAGAGGCTCTTGTCGTCCTCGATCTCCGAAAACCACTTTTCGGCCAGGTCGAACATCTGCTCCTCGTCCAGGTCGCCCGACAGGGAGAGGATGGCATTCGAGGGGCAGTAGTGGCGGCGGTAGAACTCCTCGACCTCTCGAAGGGTTGCCTCTTCGATGTGTGAAGGCTTCATGCCGATGGTGGACCAGCGGTAGGGGTGCTCTCGGAAGCAGAGCTCGCGCAGGAGCATCATCTGGTCGCCATAGGGTTGATTCAGATAGCGTTGGCGAAACTCCTCGATCACGACGCGCTTCTCGGTTTCGAGCACCTCGGGGGTGATTTCGAGCCCCGTCATGCGGTCGCTCTCGAGCCATAGGGCCGTCTCGATGTTGTCCTTCGGCAGGGTGATGTAGAAGTCCGTGTAGTCGTTGTTTGTGAAGGCGTTGTTTTCGCCGCAGGCCATCTGCACGGGGGTGTCGAAGTCGGGTACGGCACGGGTGCCGCGGAACATCAGGTGCTCGAACAGGTGGGCAAATCCCGTGCGCGAGGGCTCCTCGTTGCGGGCTCCGACCTCATAGAGCAGGTTTACGGCGGCGAGTTTCGACTGGCGGTCGCGATTAACGGCCACCCGAAGGCCGTTCTTCAGGCGCCGGATTTTGTAGGGAATCATTCCTTCGGTATGCTAATTTCTTTTCGTGAGGCAAAGATAAGCATTTCGAATCCGGATTGCAAATTAGGACTCTCTTTGCGGGGGGCTTTAAAAGACTCTTCAGAGGGGTTAAAGGGGTG
Source organism: Rikenellaceae bacterium (assembly GCA_015059965.1). GTDB lineage: Bacteria > Bacteroidota > Bacteroidia > Bacteroidales > Rikenellaceae > Alistipes. The sequence goes on along the minus strand of SUZM01000010.1, from coordinate 12,770 downwards.
ATTGGGTAGAAATTACCGATTTTTTGATAAAAATTTACATCTTTGTTCCCGTTTGCAAGAATAACCTTGTGGAAAAATTTGTATCTTTGCACCGAATTTTTGGATATCGCTCAAGCAGGAAAAGTCCGAAATATTTGTTAGTGAGGTTAGTTGGAAAAATGTTTGAAAATAACGCTAAAAATCTGATAAAAATGGCAGAAAAGAAATTTATTACTTGTGATGGCAACTACGCTGCGGCTCATGTGGCTTACATGTTCTCGGAGGTGGCCGCCATCTATCCCATTACGCCCTCCTCCACGATGGCCGAGCTCGTAGACGAGTGGGCTGCCGCCGGTCGCAAGAACATCTTTGGCGAGACCGTAAAGGTGGTGGAGATGCAGTCGGAGGCCGGTGCTGCCGGTGCCGTACACGGCTCCCTGCAGTCGGGTGCCCTGACGACCACTTTCACCGCCTCGCAGGGTCTGCTGCTGATGATCCCCAACATGTATAAGATCGCCGGTGAGCTGTTGCCCGGAGTCTTCCACGTTTCGGCTCGTGCACTGGCTGCCCAGTCGTTGTCGATCTTTGGTGATCACCAAGACGTAATGGCCACCCGTCAGACGGGCTTTGCCATGTTGGCCACCTCGTCCGTACAGGAGGTGATGGATCTGGCCGGTGTCGCCCACATCGTGGCCCTGAAGGCCCGCATCCCCTTCCTGCATTTCTTCGATGGCTTCCGCACCTCGCACGAGATCCAGAAGATCGAGCTCATTGATGAGGCTCGTCTGACGGCCATGCTCGATCGCGATGCCCTGAAGGCCTTCCGCCAGGGAGCCCTCAACCCCGAGCACCCCGTAACGCGCGGTACGGCCCAGAATCCCGATATCTACTTCCAGACTCGCGAGGCTTCGAACAAGTTCTATAACGCTGTTCCCGATATGGTGGCTGAGACGATGGCCGAGATCTCGAAGATCACGGGTCGCGACTATAAGCCCTTCACCTACTATGGTGCCGAGGATGCCGAGCAGGTGATCGTGGCCATGGGTTCGGTAACGGAGACCATCAAGGAGACGATCGACTTCCTCATGGCTCAGGGCCGCAAGGTGGGTCTGGTGACCGTACACCTCTACCGTCCCTTCTCCGAGAAGTACTTCTTCGATGTGCTGCCCGCAACCGTAAAACGTGTCTGCGTACTTGACCGCACGAAGGAGCCCGGATCGAACGGTGAGCCTTTGTATCTCGATGTAAAGGATATCTTCTACGGCAAGCAGAACCAGCCTCTGGTGATCGGCGGTCGCTACGGCCTCTCGTCGAAGGATACCACTCCGGCCCAGATGCTGGCCGTCTTCGAGAACCTCGCTTCGGCCGAGCCCAAGAACCACTTCACGGTGGGTATTACGGACGATGTGACGAACCTCTCGCTTGAGGTGGGTGAGGAGATCTCGCTGGCCAAGCCCGGCACTTTTGAGGCCCTCTTCTTCGGTTTGGGTGCCGATGGTACGGTGGGTGCCAACAAGAACTCAATCAAGATCATCGGTGGTTCGACCGACAAGTATTGCCAGGCCTACTTCTCCTACGACTCGAAGAAGTCGGGCGGCTACACCTCGTCGCACCTCCGCTTCGGTGATAACCCCATCACCTCGCCCTACCTGGTGACCACGCCCGATTTCGTGGCTTGCCACGTCCCCTCGTATGTCGATAAGTATGACGTGCTGAAGGGTCTGAAGGCCGGTGGTTCGTTCCTCTTGAACTCGGTGCACGATGCCGCCACGACCTGCGCCACGCTGCCCGACCACATGAAGCTCTATTTGGCCAAGAATAAGATCAACTTCTATATCATCAACGCCACGAAGATCGCTGCCGAGCTGGGTCTGGGTTCGCGTACCAATACCATCATGCAGGCTGCCTTCTTCAAGATTGCCGAGGTGATCCCCTTTGAGAAGGCTGTTGAGGAGATGAAGAAGGCGATCCTGAAGTCCTACGGCAAGAAGGGCGAGGATATCGTCAATATGAACTACGCCGCTGTGGATGCCGGAGGTACGGCCGTTGAGAAGGTGGAGGTTCCTGCCGAGTGGGCCGAGATCGAGCTCAAGGAGACCTGTGCCTGTGCCTGCGCCAATGATCCCAAACGCCCCGAGTTTGTCTGCAACATCGTAGATCCGATCAATGCCCTGAAGGGTGATCAGCTCCCCGTTTCGGCCTTCAACGGTCGCGAGGATGGTACCTGGGACAACGGTACGGCCGCCTGGGAGAAGCGCGGTATCGCCGTAAATGTTCCCGAGTGGCAGGTAGAGAACTGTATCCAGTGTAACCAGTGTGCCTATGTCTGCCCCCACGCTGCCATTCGTCCCTTCTTGGCTACGGAGGAGGAGGCTGCCGCCTCGGGCCTCGAGTTCAAGCAGGGTCTGGGTGAAACGAAGGCCTACAAGTTCCGCATCCAGCTCTCGCCCCTCGATTGTACGGGTTGCAACAACTGTGTGGATGTCTGCCCCTCGAAGGAGAAGGCCCTGGTGATGAAGCCCTTGGAGAGCCAGATGGCTCAGGCCGAGAATTGGACCTACTGCAATGAGAAGATCGGCTACAAGCAGGTAGTGGATAAGACCAAGTCGGTGAAGAACCTTCAGTTTGCACAGCCCTTGTTCGAGTTCTCGGGAGCCTGCGCCGGTTGCGGTGAGACCCCCTATATCAAGGCCATCACCCAGCTCTTTGGCGACAAGATGATGGTTGCTAACGCTACGGGTTGTACCTCGATCTACTCGGGTTCGGCCCCCTCGACTCCCTATTGCACCAACGAGAAGGGTCAGGGTCCCGCTTGGGCCAACTCGCTCTTCGAGGATAACGCCGAGTTCGGTCTGGGTATGCATGTGGGTGTGGAGAAGCTCCGCGACCGCATCCAGATCGCTATGGAGGAGGCTATTGCCAACTGCGAGAAGTGCTCCGAGGAGCTGAAGGCCACGATGAAGGAGTGGATCGAGAATCGCGGTTCGTCGTCGCGCTCGGCCGAGGTTACGGCCCGTCTGGTGCCGATGATGGAGGCTTGCGGTTGCGATGCCTGCCGCAAGATTCTCGAGATGAAGGATTGGCTCGTGAAGAAGTCGCAGTGGATCATCGGTGGTGACGGCTGGGGCTACGATATCGGCTTCGGTGGTGTGGACCACGTCTTGGCTTCGGGTCAGGATGTCAATATCCTGATCATCGACACTGAGGTATACTCCAACACCGGTGGTCAGTCGTCGAAGGCTACCCCCGTAGGTGCTGTGGCCAAGTTCGCCTCGAGCGGTAAGCGTATCCGCAAGAAGGATATTGGTGCTATTGCCATGACCTACGGCTATGTCTATGTGGCTCAGGTTTCGATCGGTGCTTCGCAGCAGCAGCTCTTCAATGTCTTGAAGGAGGCTGAGGCCTATCCCGGTCCCTCGCTCATCATCGCCTACGCTCCCTGTATCAACCACGGTATCAAGGGCGGTATGACCCGCACGCAGACCGTAGGCAAGCAGGCCGTGGAGTGCGGTTACTGGCACCTGTGGCACTACAATCCCGAGTTGGAGGCCGCCGGCAAGAACCCCTTCGTTTACGACTCGAAGGAGCCCGACTGGTCGAAGTTCCAGGACTTCCTCAAGAAGGAGGTGCGCTACACTTCGCTCCAGAAGGCCTTCCCCGCTGAGGCTGAAGAGCTCTTCCAGGCTGCTGAGGAGAATGCCAAGTGGCGATACAATACTTACCAGCGCCACGCAAAAATGGAGTATTAGCCGTTTTATGCGGTAGATTCCGCATATCCTAAACAAAACCCGAGCGGGACGTACCTCAAGTACTACCCGCCCGGGTTTCTTATTACGATATACGGAAATTCCTCGCCTAAAACGACTAATCTAAGCGGTAAATTCCGCACCTCAATCATTGGGGCGAATGGGCAGTACGTCAAGTACAGCCCATCCGCCCCAATTTCATGATACCCTCGTTTAAAATTCCATTCGGCCCGGATGCTCATTTACTAAAAAGTAAACTCCGCTCCTCAGAGCTTCGCAACGCCGCGAATAAGCGAGAGCAGAGATTGCTTGCAAGCTATGCCGAGCGTGAGCGGTGAAAAGGGACTTAAGCCTAAAATTAGCCTCTGTTCTTCAATTTCTTATCCGCCCACGCACTTTCCCGCCCGAAAATTTGAAAAATTCTTGGGGGATACAGCTTCCGACAAAAAAGTGGTGTCCAACCTTGTTGGACACCACTTCCTCTTTTTTGGGCCGGAGATTAGCGGCGGCTCTTCAAATAGTTCTCTTGATTTTCACGGATCTGGTCAGGCGTGAGCACCGAGATCGAGACCTGCTTATAGGGCTTGAGGCTCATCTTCTCGATCGAGGTGATGCTGCGACCGCGTGTGGCGGGCGTGGCACGCTCACCCTTAAGCTTCAGCGTGTTGCCCTGCAGGGTGGCGGGCTGTTGCAGCGATTGGCGCGTGCGACGTGCTGCGGTGGCCGTGGTGCTACGGCGCAGCGTGATCTCGGACTGGATGAAGGCCGAGCACGAGCCATCGAGCGAGACCAGATGCGGGTAGAACTTTTCGCCCTCGTACTCCAGCGGGAGGATGGTAATCGTGTTCTTGTCGGCCGAGACCTCCACGGGGAAGTGTCCGGTCTGACCATCGACCATCATGAGCATGGCCATATTCTGGAGGTTGGTCGAGTTTACGCCCATCAGGTGCAGACCGCTGTAGCCCAGGGCGGGATCCATGGTCGTGATGTTGAAGGGCACCGTTACATTGCCTTCGGTGTCAATCTCCAGGTACCACTTCGGACCAAAATCGTAGAGCAGACCGGCGGCATCGATATAGGTGTAGGAGTCGACCGAGGCGGCTACGAAGAGGGTCTCGGGCGAGAGGTAGGCCGTGGCGCTGTAGTTGTAGTAGGGCGGGATGGGGTAGAGGTCGTAGCCCTGGCACGAGAGGCGGTTGTAGTTGCGCGTCTTTTCGTTGAAGGCGGCAAAGGTGCTCTCGATCTGATCGAGTTGGGCATCTACCTGCTCGGGCGTCATCTTGTTCTTCTTGCTGGTGGCGAACTTGTCGTAGACGGCATCGGTAACGAAGCGGCGGTCGAAGATCAGGTCGCCGATGTGTACGGGGGTCTCGCGGCGCTCGGTAACCACCTTATCCTCGCCGGTTTCGTTGTTGTGTACCGTGTAGCTGTAGTCGGCGCTGATGAGCCAGTCGCCCTGCAGATCGCTGAAGAGGCTCGACTCCGAACGCACGGGGAGCTCTTCGGCCGAGGTCGTGGACTCCACATAGCGGGCGATGCTGGCCGTACCCTCATCGTTCCAGCACATCACGCCCAGACCATAGGTCTTGTCGGGCTGCAGCTGCGTGAACTTGAAGCTCAGACCCTTGTCCGAGTTGATGTAGATGATCTCCTCGGGGGTGAAGTACTGACCCATGGCAATAATCTCACTGGCCGAATAGCTCAGCATGGCCTGATCCCAGGCGTGCTTTACATCGTAGGCATATTTTACCTGCACGGCATCACCCGACGTACACTTCACGTTGTACCACAGCTCATAGGGGCTGGTCTCTTCTCCCTCGGGGGCCTCGATTGCCTTCACGGTGAGGGTGGGGGCACCCTTCGTAGGCTTCGGCAGGCGGTAGAAGTGCTCCTGGTAGAACTGCTTCTCACCCGTCGGCATGCCGAATTCGTCCACCTCCTTGCCCATACCGATCAGAACCAGACGGTAGCGGGTGTCGGTATCGGGATAGAGCCAGATGTCATTGGGGTTGAGGTCGGTCTCTCCCGAGAGCTGAATCACGCCGTGGCTTTGGAAGGCCATCGAGGTGGTCATACCCCACTGGATGGTCTCGGGCTCACGGTCGGGTAGGCCGTTCAGGAAGATCTCCCAGGTCTCGTCGGTGAAGATACCGGCCAGGTAGATGCCGACATTTTCCGAGGGGGTGAGGCGAATGATACCGCCGTTGGGCTTCAGCCCCGAGTCGTCGATCTCGATCTGACCATCGAGTTTCTCGGGCAGGGCCGTGCGGAGGTGGAACACACGGTAGTAGCCGCTCCAGAACTTGTGCTGGTCGGTGAAGATCTCCTCGGCAAGGGGCGAGCTGCCCATCACCACCGACTGCAACTTGGGATCGTGCGGGCCGCCACCGAACATCTCGTTGCCACCCGTGTAGTTGTAGTAGTCGAATAGGGCGTGATACCAACCGGGCTCGTGATATCCGGCGGTGTAGTCGCCGTAGAGCCAGTCGCCGTCCTTATCCTGGTAGTCGTAGCCCAGTTCACCCTCCTTCACATACTCGAACTCGCCGACCATGAAGTAGGTGGGCTGACCCGGAACGATGGGCTCATAGAGCCAGGCATCGTAGTCGGGCTTGCCATCGCGAATGGGGTAGGAGTTCTCCTCCGAGTTGTCGAACGTAAAGGTCTTCGAGTCATCGAACCAGGTACCCATCGTGTCGTGGCGGTTCAAGGCATCGGCATGGATATTGATGGTCTTGTAGATCATGGCATCGCAGATACCCCACTTCAGCACGTTGCCGCGCTCCTTCACCGCCTCGGGGAAGTTGACGTGAACCTTGAAACTGCGCTGTTCGATATCGAAGAAGGTGATCTCACCCTCGAAATTGGCCGTCGTGAACTCCAGGCGGAGCACCTCTCCGTAGAAGTCGTCGTTGCTCTTCGTGCCGGCGAAGTGTACGGCGTAGAGTTTGTTGGCTTGGAAGCCGCTGATGGTGAGCATGGTTGTGCCCTCCTCTTCTAACTTGATCTCATTACCCTTCGAGGCGATCAGCAGCTCCGTCGGGGTCAGCGAGGCCCCCTCGTCAACGAAGTAGTGTACCTTGGAGATCTCCTTCGAGGTAATCTCGAAGGTGACGGCGGTGGCACCGATCTCCTTGGTCTGGATCTCAAGCGCATACTCCGTCGGGTTGTTGGGACCATTGGGGTCATCCTCCTCCTTGGGGGTATCCACCTCGGGATCACTTGAGCAGGCGACAAAGCCGACTGCCATCAGCATCGTGAATAAGGATGCCGCAAACTTAAAAAGCCTCTTTTGCATGTTGTAGAAATTTTATAAATAGGTTTGTTTTCGGTTTTCGTTTTTATTAAATACGCCTTTCGGCGGTCAAAGGTAATAAATAATTTTTATCTTTAACCGCCGAAGGGCGAATATTTGAATATGTTTCGGTTGTCGTCCGCTGCCGATTATTTGCCGGTTGCTTTGTCTTGGAGTCGGGTGATCTCCTCCTCGGCCTTGGCCACCAGCTTATCGGCCTGCTTGCGGGCCTCCTTCACTAAGGCATCACCGGCCTTCTCGGCCGCCAACTTGGCCAGCTTGTTCGAGGCTTTGTCCACCAGGGCCTGCTTCTGCTTCTCGGCCTCGGCCACCAGCTTGTCGCCTGCCGCACGCGCCTCTGCACGCAGTTTTTCGGCCTGCTTGTCGATCTCGGCGTTGAGGTTTTCCGAGCCGGTGAGCTTCTGAATCTGCTCGTTCACCACGTTCGATACGGCCTCCTTGGCTGCCGAGGCCAGATCGACCGAGATCTTGGGCGAGGAGAAGGTGCCGCCGATCTTCACATCCAGATTCTGCAGTACGTTGGCGGCTTTTCCGGGCAGCGAGACACGGGCCGTGTAGTCGATCGTCTGATCCAGGCCCGTCGAACCCGAGATCTTCATGGAGGTGGAGCCCAGGTTCAGGTCGAAGGGCTGTGTCGAGAGACGGCCGTTTTGGATGGCGAATTTGACCACGAGCTCCTTCGAGAGGGTGGACTGCACCTTATCGGTCTTCAGGGCCTTGGTCAGCATGGTGAAGATGTCGAGGTTCTGGAGTTGAATATTGCCCGAGCGCAACTCGCCCTTGGCGTTGATCGACTGCAGGTCGAGCGACATATCGCCCTGCATGCGTGCCGCGAGGTCAAGCGACATGGAGTAGTCGCCGCCCGTCTTGCGGAACAGGGGAACCATCTTTTGGATCACCTCCAGTTGGTTGAAGGTCTCGGAGAAGGAGGCCTTCTTGACCTCGGCCTTCAGCTGCAGGGCCGGACGTGCGGGGTTCTCGGCCGTAGAGTAACTTCCCGAGGCAGAGATCGAGCCGCCGAGGGCCTTCATCGCAAGCTTCGAGAGCGAGGCACGGCCCCCCTTGACATCGATATTACCCGTAAAGTCGGTGATTGTCATCTGCTGGAAGAGGAGCTTCGAGAGCGAGGTTTGCAGATCCAGATCGAGGTTTTTCGGCACCTCGAAGGGGGTGCTTTCGCCGGCCGGGGTCTCCTCGACCGGGGTTTCGGGACTCTCCTTCGTAGGCTCTTCGGCACTCTCGGAGCCCATCAGTTCGTTCAGATCCAGCAGCTCCGATTTCAGGTATAGGTACCCCTTGAGCGTATCATCACGCAGGGCCCAGCCCAGGAAGTTGGCGAGTTCGCCATTGGCCGAAAGGTCGCTGCGGCCGATCTTCACGCGGCACTCGCCCAGGGTGATCTTTGCCGGTGAGAGCGAGGTGGTCAGGCGGGTGATATCGACCACGGGCAGCCCCTCAAGTCGGGCTTGCATCTGCTCCACGGTGACGGTACCCGAGGCCTGCATCTGCTCGAAGCGCTGCTTCTCGATGTCGGACATGCGGCCTCCGATCTTTGCATCGAGGGTTACCACTCCCTTGAGGTCGATCCCCTTATCCAGCGGATAGACCTCTCGGATGGCTCCCAAATCGACCTTGCCCTTGGCGCTCGCCGAAAATTGCAGGTCGCTGATGGGGGTGGCGGCTGTCAGGGTGGCCGAGAGCGAGTTGCCGGCCATCGTCACGCCGAAGTCCGAGACCTCGACACGCGTGGCATCAAGTGTGCCGCCCGGATTCTCTACTTTGGCCGCAACGCGAATGCCCGTTACCGATTTGGGCAGAGCCGAATACTTAAAGCTGCCCTCTTTTACGCCGAGCTCCAATCCGAAGGCGGGCAGGCGGTCGCCCTCAAGACGACCCTTGGCCCAGGCCCCGAGGGTCAGCTCGCCCGAAGCCTTCAGCCCCTCGAAATCCTTGGTGTAGAAGGCCGGAATGAGCGACAGAATCTCGCGGAACTCCACCTTGTTGGTGTTGAGCTTCAGATCCACATCCGTGGCCTTGTCCGCAAGGGCAACCTCTCCATCGATCATCATCTCGATGGCGTTCAACCGGAAGCTGTTTTCGTTGAGCGCAAAGTGCATCTTCTCCAGATCGGCGGCGATATCGGCATTGAGCTCTGCCTCCAGTCCGTTGGCCAGGGTCATCCCTCCGGTCGTAAAGCGAATCTCCTGGGCCAGCGTCTTCAGCTTCAGGGTGCTCTTGGCGGCCGAGAAGTCCCCCTTCAGGCTCAGGTTCAGCGGTGTGATCGAGGCATACATCCGACTCGAGTCGTCGTCGTAGCGCAGCACAGCATCGCGAATCGTTACATCACGCAGGGCCAGGCGAAAGGCGCTCGGCTCCTCCGAGGCGGGCTCAACCGGCTCCTCGGTCTCTGCGGGCTCGGTCTCCCCGGATGCTTTCATGACGTCCCAATTCACCCCTCCCTCGGCACTCTTTCGGCCGTGAATCAGGGGCTTGTCGAGCAGTACGCGACGCACCTCGAAACCCTCGTCGCCAAAGAGCGAGGCGAGGTTTACGACTACCGAGATCTCCTCGGCGGCCACAATCGTATCGCCCACAAAGGGCTCCACGCCGCTGATGAGGATGAGCCCCTCAAGGCCGAGCGAGGCATTGGGGAAATTCTTCAGCAGGCTGATGTCGAGCGCCTCGAAATCGAGCGTTGCCGTGAGCATTTTGTTGGCTTCGGTCTTGACGATCTGAGCGATCTTATCCTTCAGGACCATCGGCGCGATCAGCGCAAAAATCAACAGCAGGGCAACCATGGTTGCCAGAATCTTTGCAAAAGTCTTCATGGTAGTACTTATTTCGGTTTCTGTTTTTCTCTTAAAACCGGGCGATTCTTACTCGATGATCAGGCGGAAGGGCTGGGTATCGATGGTCTGAAATCCCTCACTCAAGTAGAGGGCATGTGCCTCGCGGCGGTAGTGCGAAGAGGTGAGCGAGAGGGTCTTGCAGCCTTCTTTTCGGGCCATCTCTATGGCTCTTCGGAGGAGCATGCGCCCCACACCGCGCCGGCGTGCCCCTTCATCGACCACCACATCCTCCACCCAGCCGCGCAGGGCCGTGAGCGTGGGGTAGAGGGCCAGGGTCAGCATGCCGAGGAGCTCTCCCTGCTCTTCGGCCACCAGCAGGTGGCAGTAGGGCGAGCGGATCACCTCGTGAAGCATCTCGGCGGGCAGTTGTTGCATCGTGGGGTTGAGTTGCGGCAACAGAGGCAACAGGGCCTCCCGGAGCCTTGTCGCCTGCTCCTGCGAGTCCGCATCGCATGGGGTGATTTCGCGTACCGTGATCATCTTCTGAAAATCTTTCTCGACAAAAATAAGAAAAAAAGTGCAGGAATGGGAATTTTCCTGCACTTTTTTATCGGCTTCGCTCTTTTAGCGGATCAGCCACCCGATGTAGCCGACATAGATGGCCAGAAAGATCACCGCCTCCCAGCGATCCAGGGCGCGACGGCGGAAGGTGAAGGCCGAAAGGAAGAGCAGTACGGAGCTCAGCACGACCATCAGTACATCGACCAGCGTGATGCCGCCCAACGAGAGGGGATGGATCGTGGAGCTTAAGCCCAAAATCAGCAGGATGTTGGCGATGTTCGAGCCCACGACATTACCCAAGGCCATGTCGGCTTTGCCCTTCAGCAGCGAGACAACCGACGAGGCCAACTCGGGCAGCGATGTGCCGCCCGCTACAAGCGTGATGGCGATCACCGACTCGCTGATGCCCATGCGGCGGGCCAGCGAGGTGGCGTTATCGACAAACAGATCGCCGCCAAAGATCAATCCGCAGAGGCCGCCTGCGATCATCACCACGGCAAGCCACATCGGCAGCTCTTTTTCTGCCGGCGTCTCCTCCTCGGTAGCCGGAAGCTCTTTTTTGGCCTGACGGATGGTGTAGAACATCAGCGCAATATAGGCCGCCACCATCACTATACCCTCCCAACGGGTGATCTCGTTCGTGGTCGTGAGGTGAAGATCTCCGCCACAAGCAAAGAGCAGCATCATCAGCGAGGCGACCATGCCGATCGGAATGTCGCGGCGGATGGTGCTGCGGGTGAGGGCCAAGGGGGCGATCAGGGCGCAGATGCCCAGAATCAGAAAGACGTTGAAGATGTTCGATCCCACCACGTTACCGATGGCCAGATCGCTCTGCCCCTTCAAGGCCGACACGACCGATACGACCAATTCGGGCATGGAGGTGCCGATGGCGACGATCGTAAGACCGATGATGAATTCCGGCATGTGGAAGCGTTGGGCCACTGCCGCCGAGCCGTCCGTGAGGTAGTTGGCACCCACCAGAATCAGCCCCAAACCAAGAATCAAAAGTACAATGTCCATAACTTAAAATCAAAAATTTCTTAATTGCCCAGGAGCAGAAGGCTTATGGCCATCACGGCCATGCCGCTCACCACTCCATAGATGGCGGTGTGGGCCTCGCCGTATTCGCGAGCGGCGGGCAGCAGTTCGTCAATCGAGATGAAGACCATGATTCCCGCCACAGCGGCCAGCGTGCAGCCCAGCAGGGTGGGCGTAAGCAGGGGTGAGAGCAACCACCAGGCCAAAAGGGCACCGGCCGGCTCCGCCAGGCCCGAGAGCAGCGAGAGGCGGAAGGCCTTGCCGCGGTTGCCCGTGGCGTAGTAGAGCGGAATCGAGACGGCAACGCCCTCGGGGATGTTGTGGATGGCTACGGCCACGGCGATGGCGACACCCAGTGTGGGGTCCTCCAAGGCGGTCATGAAGGTGGCGATACCCTCGGGGAAGTTGTGGATGGCGATCGCCAGGGCGGTCATCAGCCCCATGCGCATCAGCTTTGCATTGCGAGGTTTGTGGTCCATCTCCTCGGCCCGGTGGGGTTCGTGGGGGTTCTCGATCGAGGGGACCAGGCGGTCGATCACACCGATCAGCCCGATTCCCAGGAAGAAGGCCACAACGGTCAGGAGCCCTCCGAGCTGCTCGCCGTGTACCCCCTGCAGGCCGAGTTGAGCCTCGTGAAAAAGCTCGACGAAAGAGACGTAGATCATCACGCCGCCCGAGAGACCTAGGGCAAAGGAGAGCAGGCGCTTGTTTGTGGGACGGGCAAAGAAGGCGATGGCACTGCCGATACCGGTGGCCAAACCTGCTCCAAGGGTGAGCAGCAGCGCGTAGAGGAGTTGATCCGAATTCATCATAGGGACAAAGGTACAAAGAAATTTAAAATTTAAAATTCAAAATTCAAAATTATTTGGCTTTCTGCGGTCAGCAGGTTGCCGACATTTACAATTTTGTTGAGCGCGGAAGAGCAAGGGATTGCAAATCGACAGCCAAATGTAACTTTATTTGACTTTATTTATCTCGGTTTATTTGCATTTATCGAAAATTCTTCGTAACTTGCAACCAGAACCAAAAATTTCCGCCTATGAGAACCGTACCCATATCCTAAAGGGTGTGTCCGATCGATGCGATTGCACCACCCAACACGCATCTTCTTATGCGTGCCGACCATTCCATTTTAATTTTACTAATCACATCAACAGCAAACAATGATGAAAAAGTTTATGCTTATTTGCGCGCTGTTCCTGTTGGGAATGGCCTGCAGCCAAGACGATTCGCTGACGGCTACGGTAGATCCCTCGCCCGTAGTGAGTCAAATTACCAAAGAGAAGATTTCTCTACATGATGTTGCTTTTCAAGAGTCTACCGGATATTGGCTTCATAAAA
>SUZM01000002.1:4250-228383 GCA_015059965.1 Rikenellaceae bacterium | reverse complement strand
CCGGCAGGGCCGTAGACCGTGAAGAATCGAAGGCCCGTCGAGGGGATGTTGTAGAGCTTCGAGTAGGCGTGGGCCATCAGCTCGTTCGACTTCTTGGTCGCCGCGTAGAGCGAGACCGGGTTGTCCATCTTGTCGTCCGTGGAGTAGGGGACCTTTTTGTTCGAACCGTAGACCGAAGATGAGGAGGCGTAGACCAGGTGCTCCACCCCCTGGCGGCCTCCGTCGTAGCTGTGGCGACAGGCCTCCAGGATGTTGAAGAAGCCCACCAGATTGCTCTCGATGTAGGCCTCCGGATTGGTGATCGAGTAGCGCACTCCGGCCTGGGCCGCGAGATTCACAACCACGTCGAAGTCGTACTCCGCAAAGAGCCGGTCGATCAGCGCCTTGTCTGCCAGGTTCCCCTGCACAAAGTGCCACTTGCTCTCGACATGTGCCGCCGCGGCCTCCGACAACTCCCGAAGACGGTACTCCTTGATCCGAACGTCGTAGTAGTCGTTCATCGAGTCCAAACCCACGATCTCAATCCCTGGCTCCTCGGCCAGTAACCGCAATACCAACCGCGAACCTATGAATCCCGCCGATCCGGTTACCAATACCCGTTTCATCTCTCTTATACCTATTATATTTTATCAACTATTTTCTGCATCAGGAGAAATGCCCCCCGGCGTTCGATATGGCTCATGCGAGCCAAGAGATTCGAGAAACGCTTGATCCACCCCTCGGGCGAAATGCGTTTCATGCCGTAGTAGAATCCCGAGGTTACCAGCAGGCTCATGATCACAACGGCATAGAGCTGAACATCAATCGAAAAGCCCATTGCGTAGATCAGCCAATGGAAGAGCACGACCAACGAATTGAGTGTCAGGATGCAGACGGTTGTTCCGGCATGCGAGAAGCCCAATTCGATAAAGAGGTGGTGCAGGTGGGTTTTGTCGGGATGGAAAGGCGAGGTACCACGCACGATACGGGCCGTCATAACCCGCAGGGTATCAAAGACCGGTACCGAGAGCACAGCAAGCGTAAAGGGGATCACGCCGAAACTCTCGTTCACATACTCCGTAACGGCCGATCCTTCCGACAGGGTATTGAGCACAAATGAGGAGAGGACGATACCCATAACCAGGGTACCCCCATCACCGATAAACATCTTAGAGCTCTTGCCGAAGACGTTGTGAAAGAAGAAGGGGATCAGAGCGCCGGCCGACACCGCTGCCAAGATCACCATGGTCTGCAGGCCCGAGAGCAGGAAGACCACGCCAAAGATGAAGCTGGCCATCACGCAGTAGCCCGAGGAGAGACCATCGACACCGTCGATCAGGTTGATGGCATTGATGATGCCCACGGTGGCAAAGACCGTCAGCGGCCAGGCAATCCAGCCGGGAACGCTGTAGAACCCCCACAGTCCATGGAAGTTGTTGATGGAGTTACCGGTCACAGCAATCAGCAGGACAACGATGCCGATCTCGATAACGAACCTCAATCCGGGCGAGAGGTCCAGGATGTCATCCATGGTTCCCGTGTAGAGCATCACCATCATCGCCGCCACGATAGCCAGCAACGAGGAGCAGTCGGTAAATGCATTGGTAACCGCAATACCGATTACCGCACCAAAGAATACGGCAATACCACCCAATACGGGGATAGGGATACGCTGCAGTTTGCGCGCATCGGGGTTGTCCACAATATTCTTCAGCAACGCAATGCGGACCAATCGGGGATGAATCCAGCAGACGGCAACCAGCGCCAGCAGGAAGGGGACTAGGGTGTAATAAAGCATGATAGTGTTTTTTGAGGATTGCTCAGCAGCAATCAATGGGTTCGTTGGTTTTCGCTACGCGGGGCGATTCTCAATGGGAGTCAGAAAGGCACTGGGAATATACGAAGTGGTGGCCAGAGTCAGCAAGTCGGCCACAGGGACCACCAGGCGTTTCTCTCCGCGGATACGTTTCAAATAGCCGCGCACCCCCTTATACTGCCCCTCCGTTACGAGGTATTTCGTGCGTCGATCGGTACTCGTCACCTGATGGTTGGTGAGCTCCAAGCCTCGGTGCATGGCCGTTGTCACGGTGATAAAGTCCTCCATCTCCTCTCCGGGGATGGGGGCGGGGTCGTTGGTTCCGGGATAGTGGTAAACCATCGCCTTTTCGCAGAGGATCTTGTTCATGCGACCGATGTAGGCTTCGTCGCAACAGAGAAACATCAGCATGGCCGAGAGGGGGCGCTCACGCTCCGAGGTCCGTCCATCCGACGTAGTTACCTCGACCACCGTTTTGGGGACGTAGGACTCTACGCCATCGCGCTCCAATGTTGCCACGATGGCCGAGAAGCGGTTGTAGAAAACCTTAAGAGCGTACCACTGTTTCATCGTTCTTCTCTCTTCTGCCACGCTCCGGCTGCTCTTCGATCACCTCGATCAGATCGGGCTCAATCTCACTCAGCACCACGGTGGTTATGTGCTCGAGTTCTACCACCACACGGCGGTTGCGAACTCCCTTTACCTTCACAAAGCGCCCCTCCACGCCATCGAATCGCCCCCCTATGATCCTTACGCGGGTTCCCTTTTCGAGATCGATCTCTTCGGGGCTTAAGAAACGAACCTCCTCATCCTGTTGGTTGCAGATGGCTATAAACTGCTCCATCTGCCCATCGGGGACAATGATCGGTCTGTTTCTGCCCTCTTCGAGACGGGTGTGATACTGCAGACAGTTCACCCCCTGCTTGGCCGCCTGAATCGCCGTGCGTGTGGTGTGGGCAAAGATCAGATTGTGAATCGCCGGAACAAGCCGCTTGCTCTTGTGTCCCAAGCGGTTGCTCACCACTGCATAGCGCATCGGAATAAAGTTTTCAATCCCCTTTTTGTCGAGCAACTCTTTGGCGATCATCTCACGACGATAGGGGGCACTCATGGCAAACCACTCCGGGGCCTCAACTCCATCCTGCTCGACCATTCTTAACTCGATTTGATCCGATTTTCGGGGTATTGTTTTTTTTGACTGCGCACATCCCTGGCTCCTCAGCAAGTTTGTATTATGTTGTAATACAAACACTTGCGAGTTAATAAATAAGGATTCGTGCGCCAATTGATCTGCATCTCTTCCAAAGAGATTACCCTAAGGGGATTATTCGGCTAATATTCAATGTGCTTTGCCTGATTTGACCCTGAAAACTAAGGCGGCAAACAAACTTTTTGTATATATTATTCGTAGGAATCGTCGAAATTTTAATTTTTCTGATTTTAGTCAAAATACATCTTATCAATAGCTATTTAATTGATTATCAATTGTTTAGCACACATGGGGGGGGTATTTGGAGAAAACTTTATTTGCAAAAAGTTTGTTCTTTTGGTATTTATTACCTATATTTGCATCACGAAAGCAATCTCTTTGGAAGAGATGGCTTTTTTCTTGTCGGCAATCTGCAAAGCAAGATGCAACTCCTGCGGGGCGAAACCATCCGGATCGGAGTGTTCCAAGGTCGGGCGGAGCGGTGCCTTATTCTCCGTTCGGAGCCGGAAAATGGGGATTTCTGACCGAAAATTGGGACTCCGACTCCTCTAAATTGACTCTCAGCAAGCCATTTCTGACCATTTCGCATCGAAATGTTTTCTCTTTTCGGCGATTATGCTTATATTTGCGCAAATTTTCAGAAACTGTTTAAATTTGTTTGCAAAATGATTTTAGAGCAGTTTTACGACTCTTGTCGCCGGAGATTTGAAGCGCATCGGGTTTTCTATGTTCCGAAGGCCCAAGCAAAAAGAGTTGTAAAGAGCATAAAAGGAAAAAGCGCATATTTAAACAGCTTCTCACTTGTGTAGCGTTTTAGAGTTAAAGAGAAGAAGCAACATGTTCAAGACCTATATGCGCATTCTGCGCTTTGCCAGCCCCATAAGTCGGTATGCCGTACCCTATTTCATCTATTCGGTACTCTATGCCATATTCAACACCTTTACCTATGTGGCTGCCATTCCGATCATACAGTCGATGTTCGACCCCTCGTTCTCCTGGAAACCGGTCAATGAGTTTCCCGACCTGGCCTTCAACAGCGACTTCATGACGGCGGCCGTATCGTATATCTATTCGCAGCTCTTCGACGAATTCAGCCACATCCGCATGCTGGCCCTGCTGGCCACCATGGTGATCATCATCTGCTTCCTCTCGAACCTCTTCCGCTACCTGGGGGCTTGGACCATTGAGAACATGCGAACTCGCACCCTGCAGTCGATTCGCAACACCCTCTTCAGCCATGTGATCGGTATGAACATCGGCTTCTTCAGCGACCAGAAGAAGGGCGACGTGATGTCGCGCATCACCAACGATGTCTCGATGGTGCAATTCTGCATCACCAACACGCTGCAGGTAGTGGCCCGCGAGCCCTTCCTCATTATCGGCTATGTGGCCGCCATGATCAATATCTCGTGGGAGCTCTCGGTCTTTGCCGTGCTCTTCCTGCCGGTGGTGGCCCTGATTGTCGGCTCGATTGTCAAGCGCCTGCGCCACCCGGCCCTCAAGGGTCAGCAGCGCCTGGGCGAGATGGCTGCCACGCTCGATGAGTCGCTCTCGGGTGTGAAGCTGATCCAGAGCTACAACGCCACGGACTACATCCGCAATAAGTTCTACGCCATCAATGCCGAATTCTCGCAGATCGTCCTCTCGATGGCCCGCCGCCAGCAGTTGGCCTCGCCCATGAGCGAGTTTCTGGGCATTTCGGCCGTGGGCGTGGTGCTCGTCTTCGGCGGCATGCTCGTCCTGAAGGGTTCGCTCAATGCCGCAAGCTTCATCATCTTCATCGGCATGTTCTCGCAGATCACCCGTCCCGTGCGTGCCATCATTGACCAGTTTGCCACCATCAACCAGGGTCTGGCGGCCGGTGAGCGCGTCTTTGCCATGCTCGACTCGAAGAGCGAGATCACCGATAAGGCCGATGCCCGCAAGCTCGAGAGCTTCGAGTCGAAGATCGAGCTGAAGGATGTGCGTTTCAGCTACGATGGCGACCGCACGGTGATCGACGGCGTAAACCTCGAGATCCCCAAGGGCAAGACCATCGCCCTGGTAGGCCCCTCGGGAGGTGGCAAATCCACCCTCTGCGAGCTCCTGCCCCGCTTCTACGACCCGATCAGCGGATCGATAGAGATAGATGGCATCGACCTGCGCGACTACACCCAGGAGAGCATCCGCGACCAGATGAGTATAGTGGCCCAGGATACGATCCTCTTCAACGACACCATTGCCGCCAACATCGGCATGGGACGCCGCGATGCCACGCGCGAAGAGATCATCGCCGCCGCCAAGGTGGCCAACGCCCACGACTTTATCATGCAGACCCCCGAGGGGTATGACACCAACATCGGCGACCGCGGCATGAAGCTCTCGGGTGGCCAGCGCCAACGCCTTTCGATCGCCCGCGCCGTGCTGAAGAACCCCTCGATTCTGATCCTCGACGAGGCCACCTCAGCCCTCGACACCGAGAGCGAGAAGTTGGTGCAGGAGGCCCTCAACAAGCTCCTGGTGGGACGTACCTCGGTGATCATCGCCCACCGCCTTTCGACGATTCACAATGCCGACCAGATTGTGGTGATCGAGCGCGGGCGCATTGCCGAGCAGGGCACCCACACCGAACTCATCCAAAAAGGCGGCATCTATGCCCACCTGATTGAGATGCAGAGCTTTGAATAATATGCTTGGGGATCTTCTACAGACCCAGGCGAGCAGAGACAAAACAAAATATTATACATAAAAATAGTTACCATGAAATTCAAGGAGTATAAAGGCCTCGATCTGCCCACTACGGCAGATGAGGTGCTCAAACAGTGGGACGCCGAAGACACGTTCCACAAGAGCATCACCACGCGTGAGGGTTGCCCCTCGTTCGTCTTCTATGAGGGTCCCCCCTCGGCCAACGGCACGCCGGGCATCCACCATGTGATGGCCCGCACGATCAAAGACGTATTCTGCCGCTACAAGACCCAGCAGGGCTACCTGGTACACCGCAAGGCAGGTTGGGACACACACGGCCTGCCCGTGGAACTGGGTGTGGAGAAGAAACTCGGCATCACAAAGGAGGATATCGGCAAGACGATCACCATCGAGGAGTACAACAACAAGTGCCGCGAGGCTGTCATGGAGTTTACGGGTGTCTGGGAGGACCTGACCCGCAAAATGGGCTACTGGGTCAATATGGACGATCCCTACATCACTTACGACAACAAGTTTATCGAGTCGCTCTGGTGGCTCCTGAAGCAACTCTACGACAAGGGGTTGCTCTATAAGGGCTACACCATTCAGCCCTACTCGCCGGCAGCCGGTACGGGCCTCTCGACCCACGAGCTGAACCAGCCGGGCTGCTACCGCGATGTGAAGGATACGACCGTGGTGGCCCAGTTCCGTGTATGCGAGCCCAAACCCGAGATGGAGGGTTGGGGTACCCCCTACTTCCTGGCCTGGACGACGACCCCCTGGACTCTGCCCTCGAATACGGCATTGTGCGTGGGCCCGAAGATCGACTATGTGGCCGTGCGCACCTACAACGCCTATACGGGCGAGAAGATGACGGCCGTGGTGGCCAAACCTCTCCTGTATGCCCATTTCAACAAGAAGGCCGAGGGTATGGCCCTCGAGGAGTACAAGGCGGGCGATAAGCTCGTTCCCTGGCAGGTGGTTGGCGAGTGGAAGGGTCCCGAGCTGGTCGGCATGCGCTATGAGCAGCTCATTCCGTGGGTGAAGCCCGTGGAGCTCAACGAGAAGGGTGATTGGCAGGAGGCCTCCGAGAAGGCCTTCCGCGTGATCCCGGGCGACTACGTCACCGTGGAGGACGGTACGGGTATCGTACACATCGCTCCGACGTTCGGTGCCGACGATGCCTTTGTGGCCCGCCAGGCCGGCATTCCGTCGCTCTTCATGATCAACAAGCGCGGCGAGACGCGCCCGATGGTCGATCTGCAGGGTAAATTCTACCTCATGGAGGAGCTCGACGAGCAGTTTGTGGAGCAGTGCATCAACCAAGAGCTCTACAAGGAGTATGAGGGTCGCTGGGTGAAGAATGCCTACGATCCGCAGTTCACGGTCGATGGTCGCTACGATGAGGCTGCCGCCCAGGCCGCCGAGTCGCTCGACATCTACATCTGCATGAAACTCAAGGCCTCGAACCTGGCCTTCAAGATCGAGAAGCACACCCACAACTACCCCCACTGCTGGCGCACGGACAAGCCGGTGCTCTACTACCCGCTGGACTCGTGGTTCATCCGCACCACGGCCCTCAAGGAGCGCATGATGGAGCTCAACCGCACCATCCGCTGGAAGCCCGAATCGACCGGTACGGGGCGCTTCGGCAAGTGGCTCGAGAATCTGAACGACTGGAACCTCTCGCGTTCGCGCTTCTGGGGCACGCCGCTGCCGATCTGGGCCACGGAGGATCGCACGGAGCTCAAGTGCATCGGTTCGGTGGAGGAGCTCATGGGCGAGATCGAGAAGTCGATCGCCGCAGGTGTGATGAAGGAGAACCCCTATAAGAATTTTGTGGTGGGCGATATGTCGAAGGAGAACTACTCGACGGAGCGCATTGACCTGCACCGTCCCTATGTGGACGGCATCGTGCTTGTCTCGTCAAAGGGCGAGCCGATGAAGCGTGAAAGTGACCTGATCGACGTTTGGTTCGACTCGGGCGCCATGCCCTATGCCCAGGTACACTACCCCTTCGAGATGAACGGCGAGGCCTTCAACGAGGTCTATCCCGCCGACTTCATCGCCGAGGGTGTGGATCAGACGCGCGGCTGGTTCTTCACCCTGCACGCCATCGCTACGATGCTCTTCGACTCGGTGGCCTTCAAGAATGTGATCTCGAATGGTCTGGTGCTCGACAAGAACGGCAATAAGATGTCGAAGCGTCTGGGCAACGGTGTTGATCCCTTCGAGGTACTGAAGAGCTATGGAGCCGATGCCACGCGCTGGTACATGATTACGAATGCCCAGCCCTGGGACAACCTGAAGTTCGACAAGGCCGGAGTGGACGAGGTACGCCGCAAGTTCTTCGGCACGCTCTACAACACCTACTCCTTCTTCGCCCTCTATGCCAACCTCGAGGATGGCTTCACGGGACGTGAGGCCGAGGTACCGGTTCAGGAGCGCCCGGAGATCGACCGCTGGATCATCTCACGCCTCAACTCGCTGATCTGCGAGGTAACGACCCTGCTGGAGAACTACGACTCCACGCCGGCAGCCCGTGCCATCCAGGAGTTTGTAGATGTCGAACTCTCAAACTGGTATGTACGCCTGAACCGCAAGCGTTTCTGGGCCAAGGGCGAGTCGAAAGATAAACTTTCGGCCTTCCAGACCCTCTACACCTGTCTGGAGTGCGTAGCCCAGCTCTCGGCACCCTTTGCCCCCTTCATCACGGATCGCATCTACCGCGACCTGAACCTCACGAGCGGCCGCCACGCTGACGAGAGCGTACACCTGAGCCGCTTCCCGCAGGCCGACGAGACGCTCATCGACCGCGACCTGGAGCAGCGTATGGCCATTGCCCAGCAGGCCTCGTCGATGGTGCTGGCCCTGCGCCGCAAGGTGAATATCAAGGTACGCCAGCCGCTGCAGAAGATCCTCATTCCGGTACTCGACCCCGCCATGGCAGCCCAAATCGAGGCCGTAAAGGAGCTCATTATGGGCGAGGTGAACGTCAAGGAGATCGAGCTCATCGAGCAGACCACGGGCATCATCACCAAGCGCATCAAGCCCAACTTCAAGACCCTGGGTCCGAAGTACGGCAAGCAGATGAAGCAGATTGCAGCCCTGGTGGCCGGTTTCACGCAGGAGCAGATCTCCGATGTGGAGAGTGGTCGTCTGTGCGAGCTGGAGATCGACGGCGAGAAGCTCGCGGTTGTCGCTTCCGACTTCGACATCACCTCGGAGGATATGCCCGGATGGCAGGTGGCCTCGGAGGGTAAGCTCACCATCGCCCTCGACATCACGATCAGCGAGGAGCTGCGCTCGGAGGGTGTAGCCCGCGAACTGGTGAACCGCATCCAGAACATCCGTAAGGAGTCGGGGCTGGAGGTGACGGACAAGATCCGTGTGGAGATTGAGAATCTCGAGATCGCCCTTCCGGCCGAGCGCTTTGCCGACTACATCGCCCAGCAGATTCAGGCGGTGGAGGTGAAGTTCACGGCTCAGCCCGCCGGAGAGATCATTGCCGACTCGGATATTGACGAGCAGCCGATCAAGATTGCCCTTACGAAGCAGTAGCCCCTGAGCTGTTGCTTTCACCAAGCCCCCTCTACACCGCTGTGGAGGGGGCTTTTCTACTTTTTTGGAATAAAATTCGCACGGAATTTGGTAGTTTCAAAATATTTGTTTAATTTTGAATAAACCAAATGAAGTTTTTATTATGGCAGAGATGGAAAAGACCCGATATACGGACACCGAATTGGAGGAGTTCCGACAGCTTATTCTGACCAAACTGGCTAACGCCAAGTCCGACTACGACATGTTGCGAGCCACCATTACGCACGCCACTTCCAACGACACGGAGGATACTTCGCCCACCTACAAGGTGCTCGAAGAGGGTGCTGCCACACTCTCCAAGGAGGAGAACGAACGCCTGGCAGCCCATCAGATGAAGTTCATCCGCAACCTTGAGATGGCCCTGATCCGCATCGAAAACAAGACCTACGGAATCTGCAAGACCACCGGTAAGCTCATTCCGAAGGAGCGTTTGATGCGCGTACCCCACGCCACCGAGACCATCGAGGCGAAAGAGGCCCGCAAATAGAGTCCCCAACCCTCTGTACGAAGGCTGTCTTACATCACGTTGGACAGCCTTATGCTTGTTTCCGCATGAGATTCGCTTGTCTGATAACCATTTTTCTCGCTCTGCTTCTCTCTACAGAGGCGGCAGCACGAAAACGCGATGTGCAAGCGCAAAGAGAGACCACGCGGCAACAAGACTCCCTGACCCAACAGAAGAGCCGGCACAGGAGTGAGGCTCGTGAAGCCCGCGACTCGATCCGCAAATTGGAGGCGCAACTCATGCGCGACTCCCTGCACCGGATCGACTCCCTGCGCAGGGCCATCAACCGAATTCGCCGAGACTCGGTACAACGCGCCGACTCGCTCAGACGCAAACTCCAACTCCTGGTCGAGGAGCCTACCGACTCCCTCTCCGAGGCCCGCAACGAACGCCTCTTCGACAGCCTCGAAAGCAAGGCCAACCGCAACAAGATCTCGAAGTTGATCTACAACCTGCTGGTCACCGAGAAACAAAGCATCTCCCCTACCCCTTCGGGTCTGGTTATCGACCAAAGCAAAATCTTCCAACCCTTTCACGGACGTCGCATCAGCTCGATAGAGGTGGAGCGCGTTCCGGTCTTCGACTCGGGAGGCAACTGGTTCGAACGCACGGGTAACAAGCTCCACGTCCAGACACGCGAACGGGTGATCCGGCGGGATCTGATGTTCGAGGTGGGCGATACGATCGACCCCCAGAAACTGGTGCGCAACATGCAGCTGCTCAACGACCGCAGCTACATCTCGGAGCTTGCCTTCCACATCATTCCGGACACGCTCAATCCGGGCGATGTGATTCTGCGCCTCACGGTTCAGGACCGATGGACAATCTCGGTAGATGGCCGCTGGGGAGGCGACGGGGAGACGATGGTAGCCCTGTTCGACGACAACATCATGGGCTGGGGTACGCGCTTTAATGTGGAGACAAACTTCGACCGGCGCGACTTCAGTTACGGAGGTAACGTCGTGCAATACAAAATCCCCAACATCGGAGGATCATTCTATACCGCCGAGATCCTGGCCGGCCGCGAATTCCGGGAATCGACCCTCCACCTCTCGATCGGCAAGGAGCTGATCCAGCCCACAGACTATGGTTTGGGCTCCTCGTTCATTCGCGAGAAGACGATCTACAACGAAGATGACCCCGAAAACATCATCTTCTCACGCATTAGAAAGACCAACATCTGGGCTGGTCTCTCTCATGAGTTCAAGTCGATTCGTTCGAGCATCTACGCCATGGCCAACTACACGCGCACGCGTTTTGAGGAGCGCCCCAAGGTCGATTTCGGCTTCAATCCCGCCTACCACGAAAGCGACGAAGTACTGGCCTCGCTGGGTATCTACCGCGAACGCTTTCTGACCACCAACATGATCTACGGCTACGGCACACGCGAGTACATCGGCACGGGCTATCGCGCCGAGCTCGTCGGCGGCTACCACTGGGGCGAGTACCACAACGGCTACTACTTCGGTACCGGGCTGCGAGGCGGCGACTTCCTCTCATGGGGCTACGCCTATGCCGGGGCACAACTCGGGAGCTACATCCGCCCCACGGACGGAGCGTGGTTCCGCAGCGTAGCGAAGATCGACCTGAAGTGGTTCTCAAACCTGCTGCCCGCAGGCCGCTTCAACGTGCGCCAGCTGGCCAAGATGAACTACACCCAGGGGTGGAATCGTCTGGAGGGCAGCAACGAGACGATCAATTTCAACGACAACTCGGGCATCCGCACCCTCAAAGATGTGGATGCCGGCATCAACCGCTGGAGCCTGAACACCGAAACCGTGCTCTTCACCCCCTACCAGCCCTGGGGATTCCGCATCACACTCTTCGGCTTCGCCGATTTCGGACTGCTGGGTCAGGCGGACAACCCCCTCCGAAACAACTTCTACTCGGCCATAGGCGTGGGCATCCGCATCAAGAACGAACGCCTGATCTTCGGCGCCATCCAGCTGCAACTGGGCCTTGCCTTCGGTAAGGGAGGCCTGCTCAGCGACCGCTGGTACGAATTCAGCAGCCAACGCACGGTCAATGAGTTCCGCTACCGCCCCACAGCCCCCACGCCATCTCTCCTGGAGTAGGGATTCCGCCCCGCGCTCAGATGAGCGGTTCCTACAGCGATGAGCCGGCAAGAAAATCGGGCCCGCCGGGGCATTGGAGAGCAGATAATTTTTCGTATATTTGTAACAGAAATCTTCCTGGTTTAGGAAAAACCCAAAACATTCAGAAATATGAAGCGACTTACAGTACTTTTGATCCTGATGCTCACCTGCACGGCCGTAGAGCGTGCCACAGCACAGAGCTGGCTCGATGCCCTGAAGGGTGTCGCCACCGAGGTAATCGACCAGGCCACCGGCGGCAAACTGACCGAAAAGGCGATCGTGGGCGCCTGGAACTACACCTCTCCCGGCGTGCGCATGGGCTCGAGTGACACCCTCTCGAACCTCGCCGGCTCGGCCATGGAGTCCACCATCGAGGGCAAACTCTCCTCGGTGTATGAGAAGATCGGCATCCGCGAGGGCTTCTGCAAAATCACCTTCACAGACGAAAAGGGGTGGTCGATGCCCGTGAAGGGCCACGAGGTAAAGGGTACCTACACCTACGATCCCTCGACCCACGCCATCACCCTCACCCTCTCGAAGCTCGGAGCCTCGTTCACGGGCTATGCCTATATCGATGGCGAGCACCTCGAATTGGTCTTCCCGGTGGATAAACTGATGAGCTTCGTGACGGCCTTGGGCTCCAAGATCTCAGCCCTGAGCTCCGTCTCGACGATGCTCGAGAAGTATGACGACGTCTACCTGGGATTCCAATTTGCCAAGTAGAGCCCCCGTAAGGGAGAGGATGCCGCACATTACGGCATAAGAAAATACGGATGATGACCCGAGCGCACTGAATTTTGACTTTAGAGGAGCATAATTTTGTTGTCAGAAGAGGTGAGCTGCAACGCTCGGCAAAAAAAGACGATGCGCTGAATTCGGATTTTTCGTCAGAAGGCGGTAGTTGCCACTATCGTACAGCGAGCCCCGGATGGATAGTACTGACGTACATTCCATTCGGGGCTCGCAAGGGATAGGCAGCAAATGCCGCCTTATCACGAAAAATCACTATTTCATGGCCTCAGCAATAGCCACAGCCACAGCCACCGTAGCACCTACCATGGGGTTGTTACCCATACCCAGGAAGCCCATCATCTCCACGTGAGCGGGAACCGACGACGAACCGGCGAACTGTGCATCCGAGTGCATACGGCCCATCGTATCGGTCATACCATACGAAGCGGGACCGGCAGCCATGTTATCGGGGTGCAGCGTGCGGCCCGTACCACCACCCGAAGCTACCGAGAAGTAGTTCTTGCCGGCGAGCGTGCGCTCCTTCTTGTAGGTACCGGCTACGGGGTGCTGGAAGCGGGTGGGGTTGGTCGAGTTACCGGTGATCGATACATCGACATCCTCCTTCCACATTACGGCTACGCCCTCGCGCACGTCGTCCGAGCCGTAGCAGCGCACGTTGGCACGCAGACCCTTCGAGTAGGCGGTCTCGTTAACGATCTTCAGCTCACCCGAGTAGTAGTCGAACTCGGTCTGCACATAGGTGAAGCCGTTGATGCGCGAGATGATCTTGGCAGCATCCTTACCCAGACCGTTCAGGATCACACGGAGGGGCTTCTGACGCACCTTGTTGGCCATCTCGGCGATCTTGATGGCGCCCTCGGCGGCAGCGAACGACTCGTGACCGGCCAGGAAGGCGAAGCACTCGGTCTCCTCGCGGAGCAGACGGGCAGCCAGGTTACCGTGACCGATACCAACCTTGCGGTCATCGGCCACCGAGCCGGCGATGCAGAAGGCCTGGAGGCCCTCGCCGATAGCCTCAGCAGCCTCGGCAGCCGACTTCACGCCCTTCTTGATGGCGATGGCGGCACCTACGACATAGGCCCAGGCAGCGTTCTCGAAGCAGATGGGCTGCGTCTCCTTACACATCGTGTAGGGATCGATACCCTTGGCCTCGCAGATGGCCTTGGCATCCTCCACGCCGTTAATTCCGTACTGAGCCAGCACCGCGTTGATGTGCTCTATGCGGCGGTCATAACTTTCAAACAAATTTGCCATATTTTTCTAACTTTTGTTTTCTCGTATTAGTAACTCGTTTTAACGTGAAGGTTCTTACTCCTGACGGGGGTCGATATACTTGGCGGCATCCTTGAAGCGGCCATAGCAGCCCTTGGCCTTCTCGAGGGCCTCCTCAGCGGGCGTACCCTTCTTGACCATCTCCATGAACTTACCCATGTGTACGAACTCGTAGCCGATCACCTCGTCGTTCTCATCGAGAGCCATGCGGGTGCAGTAACCCTCTGCCATCTCCATGTAGCGGGGACCCTTGGCCAACGTACCGAACATGGTACCTACCTGCGAACGAAGGCCCTTGCCCAGGTCCTCAAGCGAGGCACCTACCACGAGACCTCCCTCCGAGAAGGCCGACTGGGTACGACCGTAAACGATCTGGAGGAAGAGCTCGCGCATGGCGGTGTTGATGGCATCGCACACCAGGTCGGTGTTGAGAGCCTCGAGGAGTGTCTTGCCGGGCAGGATCTCCGAAGCCATGGCAGCCGAGTGGGTCATACCCGAGCAGCCGATCGTCTCGACGAGGGCCTCCTGAATGATACCCTCCTTTACGTTGAGCGTAAGTTTGCAGGCACCCTGCTGCGGAGCACACCAACCGATACCGTGCGTGAAGCCCGAAATATCCTTGATCTCCTTGGCGCGTACCCACTTGCCCTCCTCGGGAATGGGAGCCGAAGCGTGCGTGGCACCCTTCTTTACGCAACACATGTGTTGCACTTCGTGTGAATAAATCATAATGCTTTAGCTTTAAGTTATATGTGTTTTTGCTGTTATTTTCCTAACACGCGACAAAGATAATGAAATTTTTTAAGAAACTAAAAGGCTCCTTTCATTTTGTAGGGGAAATTCTTGCAGAAGGGGTCGGGAGCCGGTCTTTTTAGGCGCATGGGGGCTCCGGCGAAGCGGCTCAAGGCGAGAGAAAGGCTATTATGAAAAAAGGAGCCCGACCCAGAGGGTCGAGCTCCAAAGATCGCTCATCAGGTGAGATTAGCGAGCCATTACACAGTTGTGCTTGGCCAGGAACTCACGACGGAGGAGCTTGCCATCCACCTCACGGAGGTTGGCCTCACGGATAACCGACATACCGGTCGAGAACTGAGCCTTGGGCTCAAACGACTGGGTCGAAGCGGCCTTCTCCATGGTGTAAGGACCTACGGTGAGGTCATCGGCGAAGGTTACACCCTGACCGGCATAGTCGCCGTCGAGGATCAGACCGAAGAGGTCAGCACCGATGTAGTTGTACTTCGTACCCTCGATGGTAACCGACCAAGGCTGGATGTTACCAGCGGAGGCCGACGAAAGACCACCTACAAGGCAGGGCGAACCGCTCTGGCCCATGAAGATGTTCTGCTCGTACTCGGGCTCATAGTAGCGACCGAAGAAGCAAACACGGATGGTACCGTACGCCGAATTCATGGTCGTATTGGTAGCCTGCTCGGGGATGTAGAAGAGCGCATCGCTCTCGGCATCAGCAGCCTGGAAGTAAGCCACAATGGGATAGGGAACACCCGTCCAACCGGTAACATCATACAAGAGGTTCGACTTCTTCTGCGAGAAGGTCAGATCGAAGGACATAGGGGTCTTACCCTCCTCCGACGAAGTGGAGGTTACAGTCCAGGTACCGAGGAATGCCTCATAATCGGCATCCAGCGGCTGAGCCTCAAGGGTCGAGAACTCGTAGATCGTAGCGGCCGAGCGAGCCTCACCGGTGGTCATGTTCACGCAGAATGCGTAAGCCACATAGGTGGTAGCGGGCTTCAGACCCTCAACGAGCATCTCCTCTACAAGACCCTTCGAAGCGAAAGAGTTCATCACGGCAGCCACCGAAACACCGTTCGACTCGGCTACATAGTTGAAGAATGCCAGGTTGTAAGCCTCGATCGTACCGAACTCGGCCACAGCAACATCGTAGTCAGCCTTCGTCATGAAGTCCCAGTAGTACTCGAACTTCTCGGTGTTGGGCGTAATGTTGAAATAAGCGAAGGTCTCGTCAGCCTCAACCTCGAACTCGGCAGCGAACTGCGAAGGCGTTACACCACCGGTCGAGTACTCGAAGGGTACACCCATGGCGGTACCGAAGATCGTACCATCGGCCGAAACGGGGATGAAGATACCCATGAACTCACCCGGATCGTTGAGCTGGTAAGCAAACTCGCCATTGGCGGTGATCTCCTCGCAAGGAATCGAACCGTCGGTCATGCCGGCGATGATCGGAGCGTAGTCCGTACCCAGCTCAGCAGCTGCGAAGAGCACCTTGGCAGCATCCTCGTTCATCGTGATGTTGAAGATGGCAGCAGCATTCGAGTCGGGATCGATCATCACACCCTCGTAGTCGATCTTTACCGAAGGATCGGTAGGAACGCCACCGGGCATTACGATACGGGTCATAGCATCGATGTTAGTCTGGAAGTAGTAACCACCCTGGTAGAGCGGCAGGTAGAGGAAGAGGCCACCGGCCGGGAAGGAGATGATGTTGTTCTTCATCGTACCATAAGCAGCATCCTCAAAGCCGTTCTCGGGACAGATCGAACCAATCTCGAACCAACCGTAATCAGAGTTCACATTCAGACCCACCTCGCTGGTAGCGATATAGATCTTGCTGGGGTTGGCAAGGCTGAAGGTGATATAACCCTCCTTAACCATCTGAGGACCTACAGAAGCGGGATCAGTTCCGAACATAGGACCGGCATAGAAAGGATTGTTATAGACATTAGCCAGACGATAGAGATCCTTCTCAACATCAGACTTGTAAACGTCGCACTCGATCTGAGCATAAGGCGTAGCTACGTTGAATACCTCCGATACGATACCGTCACGATAGTAACCCTTACCTACATAGGTCCAGGGATCGTACTTCACCGTGAAGGTGAGGTTATCCATACCATAGCCCGACTTGTGATCCTCGTCGAGGATATAGAGCTTGAGCTGATAGGTCGTACCGGCCTGAAGAGCCTTGAAGTCGAATACAACCTCTACATAACCCTCGGCCTCGCCATCGGCGAAACGAGCCTTGGTATCGGCAGCAAAAATACCCGTTACATCCTCAAGCTGCATCAGGACCTGGAGATCACCCTCGGTGAAGGTACGCTGCACGGGGACACGCAGCATAGACTGGTTCTCCTCGAGCAGATAGCTCGTCTGAGCGTCCACGCCGAAGTATACACCCTTACCCTTAATGCCGCTCCAATCGGCCTCGCGCTCATCTTCGGTACATGCCACAAAGGCCAGAGCGCCGAGCAGGGTCAAGAATAAATATTTCAAATTTTTCATCTTAATTCGTATTAACTCGTTAGACACTACTTAATACCATCTTCGTCCATCAGAGCAACCGTGCCCGAAGGATCGGGGTTGTTCACGAATGCGGGATTGTTCTCGTTCTCGGTACGCACGGCCGAGAAGTTCATCCAGGGAGCAACACCGTCAAATACGTTGAACTGCGACTGCTCGTGGTGGTTCGTACCCTCGTAGTAGCGGTTGATAGGCAGAGCCAGACGCTTGTAGTCGAAGAAGATACGACCCTCGCCCCAGAACTCTACACGCTTCTGGAACATAACCTCCTCAACGAGCTCCTCAGCCGACGTGGCGTTGCAAACGTAGTTGGGGTTACGGTACGCGGTCATGAAGTTCTTGAGCGACGAGGCATCGCCGTTGCGAGCATCGCACTCGGCAACGATCAGGTACATCTCCTCCACACGCATCAAAGGATAGTCGGTAGCCGAAGCGATCAGGTAGTCGTTGATCTCGCCCTGACCCGGACGGAACTTGATCGAAGCCAAAGGAGGCATATCGTCCTCGGTGAAATCCTCCGAGAAGAGACCATCCACATACTTCACCTGAAGCTTCGAGGGATCCATCGGAACCCACGACTTCTTACGGAAGTCACCAAACGGAATGCGGTTGTAGAACTTCACGTCAGCCATACGGTAAACACCACCACCCAGAACGGAGGCATAACCATAGGTGTTCTCGATCGACATCCACGAGGAGAAGTTCAGCAGCGAGGTCTTCACCAGGTTCGACTCGCTCGTCAGACGGGTAGCCCACATCCACGAGTTGTTCGAATCAAACGAGTTGAAACCGGTCTTGGGGTCGGTCCACTGAGCCTCGGTAAGGGGCGTGCAACCCGACAGCGAGATAGCCATCGAAGCGGCCTCCTTGGCGGCAGCGTAATCCTCCTCCCAGAGGTGCAGACGGGCCTTCAGACCATAAGCAACGGCCTGCGTGGGATCCGAAGGATTTACCTGCTTGAAGCCCTCGAGGTACTCGATAGCCAGCTCCACATCGGCGCGAATATCCTCAATCAGCTCAGCCTTCGTGATACGGGGATTCTTACGCGTTTGCTCCTCGCTCATGTTCTCGCGAAGATCGGGAATCGTAAGGCCCTCGATATTCACCTCGCTATTGATGCTGCTGGTGTAGGGATTGGCCTTGAACTCATACATCTGACCCATATCCAGACGAACCATGGCACGATAGGCATGGGCAATACCCAACCAGTTCTTGGTCTGCTCCGAAGTGGGCTGAATCACACCGATCACCGAGTTGATCGTAAACATGAGACTCGAGAGGTAGGTCCAGGTGTACTGGGCGTAAACATAGTCCTGACCCATGTACTGGTTCGTGAACCAGGCGTCATACCACTCATAGTATGCACCGTAGGAGGCAACATCATTACACATCAGATCGCGCATAAGACCGATCGACGGATAACCATAGGCGTAGTGGTAATCGGACCAGCCGCTGCTCCAGTGGTTCATGTAGGCAGCGATACCGTTCACCAATGCCTGCTGCGACTGCGACGAACCCTGAATCTGCTCATCGGTAGCAACGCTGGTGGGATCGACCTCGTCGATACAGCTCGTGGTGAGCGTTAAGCCCAGAAGAGCTGCGCAAACAAATTTAAAAATATTTCTCATAACTCTCTATTCTTTTTAAGCGTTGATGTTTAGAAGGTCAGGTTAAGACCACCCGAGATGGTGCGAACCGGCGAATAGTAGGCCTGCGAAGCACCACCCGTAATGCTCTGACGAGGATCAAGACCGTCACGCTCCGACCAGTACCATACGTTCTCGCAAGCTACATAGATGCGCAGACGCTGAATACCGATCTTCGACATCCACTTGCGGGGGAAGGTATAACCCAGGGTCAGGTTGTTCAGGCTCAAGTAGTTCGACGATACATAGAAACGATCCGAAGAACCAGCAGTGTACTGGTCACCGAACTGGAAGCGAGGAATATCCGAATTGGGATTCTCGGGCGTCCAGGCGTTCCACAAATCCTTGTGGTAGGCCTGACCGGTCGAACCGGCCGTAGGCGACGACATGGCAGCAGCATAGTCACCGTCATAAACCTTACCACCGAGCTGGTACGAGAAGTTAGCCGTGAAATCAACACCATAGAACTCGATCGACGTACCGAAACCACCATACCACTCAGGCATCGAGGACTCCATTACGAAGTTGTCGGCAGCCGAGAAGTTGGTCGTCGTGGTCAGCGAGCGGCTTACCTCCTGCGGGTTACCATCCTTGTCCAGGACCAGGTTGTCGTTGGCATCCTTCAGGTACTTAATGTCCCACATATACCACATCGACTCACCCTTGTCGGTCACACCGGCATAGGCCTTACCGTAGCGCGAGTAGAGAGGAGCACCCTCCACGAAGGCGTGGCTGCCCGAACCGTAACCGAAGTACTGCTTGCCATCCAGGTCAAACATATCCTTGGCGGTCTTGTTCTCCTCAGCCAGCTCAAGCACCTCATTTCTTACATAGGTAATGTTGGCGTTGATGTTCCAGTTTACGTTCTTCGAGCGGATCACCGTACCGTTCAGCTCGATCTCGACACCCTGGTTGGCCATATCACCCACGTTCTTGTAGTAACCCGAGTAACCGGCCGAAGGAGCAACCGAGAAGAACGACAACATGTCGGTCGTCTTGCGGTAGAAGTAGTCTACGTTACCGCTCAAGCGGCTCTTCAGCACCTCAAACTCGAAACCTACGTTCAGGTTACCGTTGGTCTCCCAGGTGATGTTCTCGTTACCGATACCCGACATCGAAACCGAAGGCATACCCTCGCTCTCGGTTACACCCCAGGTACGACGGTAGTTGTTCGAACCGATGTTATCGTTACCCTGCGAACCATACGAAGCCTTCACCTTCAGCATATCAACCCAGTCGGCCTTGAACCAGTTCTCGCGGTTGATCAACCAGGCGGCACCTACCGACCAGAAGTTACCCCAGCGATGATCGGGGTGGAAGCGCGACGATGCATCGCGACGATACGAAGCCGAAGCGAAGATACGACCATCGTACTCATACTGAGCGCGGAAGAAGTAACCCTCGTTGTTGTACTCCGAGCTGCCCGACGAGGTCGAAACCGTCTTCATGGCCATCGGAAGCTCAAGCATATCGGGCGAGAACATGTTCGATTTGTTACCCTGCAACGAAGCCGAGGTAGCCACATAATTCTCGTGACCGATCATGGCGTTGATGTTGTGCTTGCCAATCTGCTTCGTGTAGTTCAGGATCTGCTGGAGGTTGTAGGTGAAGGTCTGACCGCGGTACTTGGTGATCATACCGTTCGAGGTACGATACTGACCATACCAGGGGTTGGTCATCTGGGTCTCACCCGACTCCGAGAAATAGATACCACCGTTGAAGGTGAACTTGAAATCCTTGAGGAAGGTTACATCAGCGAAACCGCTCAGGTTCAATGCGTTGCTCTCATAACCGGCAACGTCCATCATGTGAGCACCCACACCGTTCGAACCGGCGTGAACGGGACGGTTGAAACCGGCATTACCACCGGGCTGCGAAGCATCACCGTAGTCGTAAACGATGTTACCGTTCTCATCGTACATGATGTTACCCTTACCATCGCGCACATAGAGCGGATAGATAGGAGCCATCTTCGAGGTGAACGAGAAGATGTTACCCGACGAACCCGAGTCACCCTCCGAGGTCGAGTACTCCGACGAGTCGTGCGTATAAGCTACGTTACCACCGACCTTCAGCCACTTCTTGGCCTGGAAATCGGCACGCAGACGAGCCGTGTAACGCTCATAATTGGTCTTCTCAACGATACCGTCGTTGTTCAGGTAACCGAACGAAGCGTAGAAGTTCGAGCGGTCGGTCGTGGCCGAAATCGAAGCGTTGTACTCCTGACGAACACCCGTACCGTAAACCTCATCTACCCAATCATCGGGCGTAACCCAGTAGTCCTGACCGTTGTAGTGCTCCAGACGACCCAGCGTGGCGTTGGGGTTAAGCTTACCGTTCTGACCGATCAGCATCTGCGATGCGGGATAGGTGAAGACGTTGTAACCCAGACCACCCGATGCCGAGTTGGCGATCAGGTCGTTGTTGGCGAGCTGCCAAGCCTCCAGGGGCGACTTGTTCGAGTTCAGGTAGTTGTTGTAGAGGGCACGATAGTGCAGCTCGTAGTACTCACCCGGATCATCTACATAGTCGTAATCCTTGGCGGCACGCGAGTTCACTCCCACACGCATGTCTACATTTACGATGGCATCACGACCCTTGGCACGCTTGGTGGTGATCATGATCACACCGTTGGCACCACGAGCACCATACAGGGCGTTCGAAGCGGCGTCCTTCAAGACGGTCATCGACTCGATATCGTTCGGGTTGATCGAATCCATCGAACCGTCATAGGGCATACCGTCCAACACGATCAGCGGAGCCGTACCGGCATTGATCGAGCTGACGCCACGCACGATGATCGAGGGCGACGAGTTACCGGGCTGACCCGATGCGTTGGTAATCTGCACACCCGTCACCTTACCCGACAGGGCGTTCAGTGCGTTGGTGGTCTGCACCTTCGCGATGTCATCCGACTTCATCACGGCAGCCGAACCGGTAAAGGCCTCCTTCTTGGCCTCACCGAAGGCTACGACGATAACGTCGTCAATGCGCTCGCTCTCCTCCTTGAGAACGATCTCAATCGAGGTCTGGCCGTTGATGGGCACATTCTGGGTCTGGTATCCGATGAACGAAACCACCAGAGTGCCGTCGGCCGGCGCACGCAAAGTAAACTCACCGGCGATTCCGGTCGAGGCTCCCGTCGTGGTGCCCTCAACCAACACGGTGGCACCGATGATCGGAGCACCGTCTTCGCCGCTTACTCTACCCGATACCTGCGTTTGGGCCATACTCATTGTGGCTACGCCCAAAACTGCAACTAACGATAGTACAAGTTTTCTAATCATAAGCGTTTAAATTTATTGGTTTGTTAATATAAAAAGTCCGATACAAATATACGAAGAGTTTTCCATTCACACAACAAAATTCACCTAAAATTGTTAGCAGAATAACAATTTTTTGCTTTTTTTCACTTTTTTGGCAACCGTTTATTAAATTATTTTAATATATAGTTGCAATTCGTAAGTAAAATAGGACAAATCGAACAAAAATAGGCATACCGGTCCTTAAAGCCGATTATCGGTATATATAAATAGGTATAGGCGATTTCACCCTCTTTTTGGACGAATAGCCTCGGGAAGGGGGAGGCGCAGGCGCGAAAAGCTGAAGCCGGCACCGAGCAATGCGAGAGCGGCGGCGGCCGAGAGGACCACAACGCTTCCCTCGGCGGGGGCATAGAGCCGAAAGAGTGCGGCCACGAGGGCTGCCCCCGAGGTCTGCCCCACCAGGCGGGCTGTACCCTGCATACCGCTGGCACTGCCACTGCGACTCGGGGGTGCCGAGGCGACCAGGATACTGTTGTTCGGAGATTGGAAGAACGAGAAGCCCACACCCGACAGAAGCAATGCCCCCACCACCTTCGCCGTGGGGTCATCGGGCACGAGGCGCGAGCAGAAGTATAGGCCCAGGGCCATGGTCAGCAATCCCACACCACCGAGCCAACCGGCATGGATGCGCTCGACAAGGCGACCGGCAAGAGGGGCCGTGAAGATCGTAACCAGGGGCCAGGCCATCATCAGAAGGCCGGTATCGACAGCCGAGCGGCCAAGGCCCTGCTGCAGGAAGAAGGGCAAGGCGACCAGGGCGGACATCTGCGCCACATAGGAGCAGATGGAGGTGGCAACCGAGAAGGAGAAGATCGGGATACGCAGCAGATCGAAGGGCAGGATCGGGTTCTCCTTCCTAAGTTGCGAGCGGACAAAGAGCCTGCCGGCAACGAGCAGCAGCAGGAGCAGCGGCAGGGAGAGCGACAGGCTCACACCACGGGTAAAGGCCTCGGCGACAGTGAACAACAGGCCGAAGCAGAGGGCATTCATCACACCATCGCGCCAATCGAACCTACGGCCCTGCATGCGCTCGGGGTTATCGGGCAGAAAACGGGCACTGAGAAGGATGGCGACTAATCCGATCGGCAGGTTGATGGCAAAGAGCCAGGGCCAGTCGGCCATAGAGAGGATCAACGAGGCAACTCCGGGGCCGGCGACCGAAGCGACAGCGACGATCGTGGCATTCAGTCCCATGCCGCGGCCGAGGCGGTCGCTCGGGTAGATGAAACGGATGACCGTGGTATTGATGCTCGTGATGGCGGCCGCTCCCACCCCTTGAAGAACGCGGGCCGCAAGCAGCGAGGCGAAGTCGCGAGCCAGGAAACAGCCCAGGGAGGCAAGCGTGAAGAGGCTGAGGCCCAGGAGGTAGATTCGGCGCACGCCCACCTGATTGGCCAGCGCCGAGAAGGAGAGCATGGTCATCACCGTGGCGAGCTGGTAGCCGTTTACGACCCAGATCGACGAAGACTCCGAGACGCCCAACTCACCGGCGATGGTAGGCAGGGCAACATTGACGATCGTGGAGTCCAAGACCGAGAGGCCGACACCAAAGGCGACGGCCAGGATGGCCCACAAGCGACGCGGCATGGGCAATCCGTCAGTGGATATATGAGCTCTTTGAAGCGTAATCAGACACGAACTTTAAGGATCGCCTTGCGGACAGCCCCCTCACCGACAAGCGGCGCATGGGCATCCTCCGGGAACAGGATGGTAAATTGTCCGGGGACGAGCGTATAGAAGGTCTGCGGAGGATCGGCGAAGAATTGTATATCACGTTCGGCATCGAATTGGGACTCCGGCTCGCGAAGCTCTGCACGGGGACTCCAGCCGAAGCTCTCGCGCCCCTCGAACAGCAGCTGCACATCCAGATAGCGGTTGTGCACCTCCAATTTCGCCGCAGCAGAGGGCTTCAGCTCCGCATGAGCCAGATTCAGAAAGATCTCCTCACCGTCAATTTCGTAACGACCGGGAGCCATCTGCTCCAGATCGAGGCTCTCAAGGGCACGAAAGGCTCTTTCGAGGCGCGGATTGAGGCCGAAATAGCGCGAAGCATGATCAAGGGTATCGAGTATCATAACTGTAAATGAAGGGGTTATCGCTTGAAGGTGACCACCACGGGGAGGTGATCCGAATAGTCGAGGGCCGGCGATCGGTAGTCGAGCACCTCAAACGAGGGGTCGAGCAGCACATAGTCGATGCGCAGCAGGTTGCGGAAGCCGTTGAAGGTATACGAAAAGCCGCGCCCGGCCTCGGAGAAGGCATCGCGATGGTCGTTACGCATCGTGCGATAGACATAGGAGATGGGGGTGTCGTTGAAATCGCCACAAACCAGGGTACGCAACGGCGACCGACGGATCACGCCGGCAATCGTATCGGCCTGGGCGGCACGCAGGAGGCTGTTATCCGAAAAGCGGACGATAATCGAGCGCACCTTCTGCTCGCGAGCCGTATCCTGCAGAAAGGTCTCGGTCGAGAGGAAATGCTGATCATCGGAGGTGATGGCCGTGGAGTGGAGATGGGAGTTGAAGACCCGGATCGTATCCTCACCCACGAGCAGGTCGGCCCACATGGAGCGGAGCTCAGGAAGGTCTGCACAGGTACGGCCCGAGCGCAGGATGCGGTAGCGGGAGTAGATGGCCTGGGAGGTAACGGTATCGCCCGTGGTGGAGAAGTATGTGCGCCCGGAGGCCGCCTCAAGCAACGAATCGACAAGGGCCTTCGAGCCACGACCCGTATTGGGCGTAAACTCCTGAAAACAGAGGATGTCGGGCCTCTGGCGCCCCACCCAACCGATCAGGCTGTCGCGATTCGACTCGCCATCGAGTCCGTAGAATTGACGGACATTGTAGGAGATGAGCTTGATCGACCCCCGCACACGAGGCTCTTCGACCCGCTCCCGGGAGAAGGGAAGGCGCAGGAAGAGGTCGAGTTGGAAGGTGGCGACAAAGAGCAGCAAGAGCGGAAGAGCTGCCCAGCGCCAACGCCAACGGGCGATCCAGTAGAGGGCTAAACAGAGGGTGAGCAGATAGGTGGCCGGGGCCGCCAGGCCCAAGATCGGCAACAGACGTCCCGAGGGGGTGAACCAGGGGACCATCAGGGTGAGGATCAGCGCCGGAGCGGCGATTCCCGTAAGCAGGGCTGCGAGCGTATCGGCGATCACACCCGGAGTGCTACGGCGCTCCTTGCCCGAGGCATGCACGCTTCGTATTTCGCTGCGATAGTACTCGGCCATGATCCATTAATAGTAGATTTCGCGACGACGTTTCCAGTAGATGAGCAGCAACCAGCCCCAGAGCATACCGCCCAAGTGGGCGAAATGGGCCACACCGGGCTGACGGCCCGACATGCCGAAGAAGAGCTCAATGAGACCATAGATCACGACAAACCACTTGGCCTTCATCGGAATCGGCGGGAACATGAGCATAATCACGGCATTGGGGTGCATCACACCGAAGGCGAGCAGCAGACCGAAGACGGCACCCGAAGCACCGACCGTAGGCACCTGCAGGAGCGCACGCGCCTGAAGGCTCATGGCACCATAGGTTCTTACGGCGTGGTCATACTCCAACCACCCCACCCCGAGCTGCAACAGGGCTGCACCGATACCACAGACCAGGTAGTAGGTCAGGAAACGCTTGCTGCCGATCTCGGCCTCGAGCGTGCGGCCGAACATCCACAGCGCAAACATATTGAAGAAGAGGTGCTCCAAGCCTCCGTGCAGAAACATATAACTGACCACCTGAAACGAGTGGAAGAAGGGGCTCTCGGGGTTGAAGAGGGCCAGATAGCCGATTATATCGCCTCCGATGGGCAGCAACTCGGTAGCCAACAGCGCAATACAGTTGGCAATGATGAGATTCTTGACCACCGGCGGAGTCTGAAAATAGTTCGTTCGAAACATCGTTCACTTGATTTGGATACGCAAATATAATGAAATATCTCGTTTCACCGCGCCACAGAGGCAGAAAAAAGGGGATCAGGCCAGTTTTTCGCGCAACTCCTCAGCCCCGAGTTCCACCAGCACGCGCTTTCCGCGGGGGGTATAGGCCTGCTCACGACACCCCTGGAAGCGCTCTAACAGTTCGAGCAGCTCCTCGGAGGTGAGGGTGTTCAGGCGCGGACTCACACCTGAACGCGCCATTGTGGC
Organism: Rikenellaceae bacterium; assembly: GCA_015059965.1. Taxonomy (GTDB): domain Bacteria; phylum Bacteroidota; class Bacteroidia; order Bacteroidales; family Rikenellaceae; genus Alistipes. The sequence continues at coordinate 202,084 of SUZM01000002.1, read as the reverse complement.
CGCAAGCTGCTCTCGGCGCATCTCCACGACATCGACCGGTGTCTCGAAGAGCCTAATCAGCTCATAGAGCAACGTATCGAAACCTTCGGAAGAGAACTCCGCGGGGATGCCTCGCACCTCCACCACACAGGTGCCGCACAACTCCAGATCGAAACCCAAGGCGACAAAATCAACCAGATTCTCCTCCAAAACGGCATACTCCCCCTCGGAGAGAATCAACCGTTCGGGGAAGAGCAACTGCTGACTTACGGCCGATCCATTGCCCAGCAGGCGAAGGTAGTGCTCATAAAGCACACACTCCTGCACACGCTTCAGATCCAGGAGCAACAGACGCCCTTCTCGCCGTGCCGCCGCATACCCCCCTTGAAGGGGCCACGCCTCGGCAATGGTTACAGGGTGCTGGTCAGGAAGCAGCGACTGCCGAAGGCTCTCCTCATCGGAGGCAACAAAGTCGAAATTCGACTCGGAGGCAAACTCCTCCACCCCACCCCATTCCTGGCTCCGGAAAGAGGCCGAACGGGGAGCGCGGGACAGCGGATCCGCCACAGGGGACAAGGCTCCGGAATCGTGCATCACCGCTCGCGATGGGGTCGCCGCATCGGCCTCTGCCGACTCCAGGAAGGGATTATAATTCAGGTCTGAGCGCGAGGGGGGCTCCTGGTAGAAGGCCGTATGATCGGCCACCGGAATCTCCACCTTGCCCTCATCACTGAAGTCCATCATCGGGATGGCTCCCGTCTTGCCGAGTGTCTCGCGCACGGCGGCATTCAGAATCTGCCACACGGCCTCCTCGTCGGCAAACTTCACCTCAGTCTTCTGGGGATGAACATTGACATCCACCCGCTCGGGGTCGATCTCGAAGTAGAGGAAACAGGCCGGGAAGGTCCCCTCGGGGATCAGTTTTTCGTAGGCCCGCATGAGCGCCTTCTGGAAATAGGGCGAACGGAAGTAGCGCCCATTGACGAAAAGATACTGATCGGGCTTGGTCTTCTTGGCCGCCTCGGGGCGCCCGACAAAGCCGTGGATCCGAACAATCGAGGTCTCGGCCTCCACCTCCAAGAGGTTGTGGCGGATCGAGGGACCGATCACATCGACAATACGATTCGGGAGGGTCGCCGCCTCCAAATGATAAACCGGAGCATCGTTGTTATAGAGGTCGAAGCGCACCTGCGGATTGCAAAGCGCCACACGTTGAAATTCGGTCTTGATGTGGGTGGCCGAGACGGTCGATTTCTCCATAAAACGACGTCGGGCCGGAACATTGTAGAAGAGGTTGCGCACCATGAACTGCGACCCTACGGGAGCCGCCACGGTCTTCTGCGAGACGAACTCTCCGCCGTTGATCTCCGTAAGGGTCCCCAACTCCTCCTCGGCCGTGCGCGAACGCAACTCGACCTGGGCCACGGCCGCTATCGAGGCCAACGCCTCACCGCGAAAACCGAAGGTGTGGAGTTTGTAGATATCCTCCACCGAGCGGATCTTGCTTGTGGCGTGGCGGTCAAAGGCCATGCGGGCATCCACGGGCGACATGCCGCAGCCATTGTCCACAATCTGGATCAGGTCGCGGCCGCCATCGCGGAAATTGACCATCACACACGTTGCGCCGGCATCCACCGCGTTCTCCATCATCTCCTTGACGACCGATGCCGGACGGTTCACCACCTCACCGGCAGCGATCTGATTGGCTACCACTTCGGGTAGCAGTTGAATGCGGTTGCTCATGGCTTATTTCGGAATTAATCGTTCAGGGTTTCAGGCTCTTGGTAGTCGTTGGGCACAATTGTGATGGGGGCCGAAGGGTCAAAATCGCCATAATAGCTCTCCACGGTCTGGCTCTTGCGCTTGGTCTGTGTCAGGAGCGAAGTAAGCCCCGGCACCAGCACACCCAGCACAAACAACAACGCCACCAGGAGCATCACCATACGCAAGATCTTCGATCGTCCCTGGTCACGCTCCTGCTCCTTGCGGGCAGCCCGCGCATCGCGCTGGGTACGAATATACTTGCCCGGGACGTACTCCTCGTTGTCGTCCAGACGGCGCCCCGTCAGCTCGGCACGCCGCTGCTCGCGCGCCTCCTTCTGCGGGTCAAAATAACGCGGGATGTAGTTAAAACTGTTCGCCCGCTTCTTATATGGTGTAAACCATCCCATAACAATTAGGAATTAGCAATTGGTAATTTTATAGGAGTTGTAGGAATTTCCCATATTTCCTATATTTCCTATATCTCCTATATCTCTTATTCTCCTAAATAGGACTATGGCCGTTGCAACAACCCTTTCTTGATTTTAGGTGCGAAAATTTTGTGCCGACCGAAATTTGGCTCGGAAGGGTTGTACTTGGGGTACTACCCTTTCAAGACAAATGAGAAGGTGAAAAATTTACCGCGTAAAATCGAAAAGACCTTAATTTTGATTTTAGGTGCGAAAATTTTGTGCCGACCGAAACTTGGCTCGGAAGGGTTGTACTTGGGGTACTACCCTTTCGAGACAAATGAGAAGGTGCAAAATTTACCGCATAAAATCGAAATTACCGGAAGAAACTTTTCATCCGCTCAAAAATATTCTGATTCTTCACCGACGAAGCCTTCTTGAAAGAGGGTTGCTCGGCGAGCTTCTCGATCAGGCGCTTCTCCTCGGAGTTGAGCTTGTCGGGAATGGTGATATCGACAACCACCAGAATATCGCCACGACCGTAACCGTTCACATCGGGCAGACCCTTGCCGCCCAAACGCAAGACTTTACCGGCATGGGTACCGGGAGCGATCTTGATCTTGGCGCGTCCATCCACGGTGGGGACCTCTACGGTACCTCCCAGAAGGGCGGTGGTCACGGTAATGTTGAGGTTGTGAATCAGGTCGTTGCCATCGCGCATCAGCTCCATATCGGGCTCCTCCTCGATCAAGACCTGCAGGTCGCCGCTGATGCCGCCACGGCGGGCCGCATTGCCCTTTCCGCTTACGGTGAGGACCATTCCCTCACCCACACCGGCCGGGATCTTGATCTCCACAACCTCCTCGCCGCGCAGGGTGCCCTCGCCGTTACACTTGTCGCAGGGGTTGGTAATCACCTGACCCGAACCGCCACAGGTGGGGCAGACTCCCTGGGTCTGCATACGGCCGAAGAAGGTGTTCTCCACACGCATCACATAACCCGAACCGTTACAGGTCGAACAGGTCGAGAAACCGTTCGAGTCTTTGGCTCCCTTACCGCCGCACTTGTCGCAGGCCACGGTCTTGGTGATCTTCAGTTTTTTGGTTGTGCCGTTTGCAATCTCCTGCAGGGTCAGGCGCACCTTAACCCGAATATCCGAGCCGCGGCTCATGCGGGGTCCACCGCCCGAGGAGCGGAAACCGCCGCCGAAGTGACCTCCGAAGATGTCTCCGAACTGCGAGAAGATATCCTCCATCGAGAAACCACCTCCGAAGCCGCCACCAAAGCCACCGCCGGCCGCACCACTCATACCGGCATGGCCGAACTGGTCGTAGCGGGCTCGCTTATCGGGATTCGAGAGGACGTCGTAGGCCTCGGCAGCCTCCTTGAACTTCTCCTCAGCCTCCTTGTCGCCCGGATTTTTGTCGGGATGATACTTGATGGCCGCCTTGCGGTAGGCCTTCTTTATCTCGTCTGCATTGGCATTCTTCTGAACACCCAGCACCTCGTAGTAATCGCGCTTTTCTGCCATGTTCTATCTCTATTTAGATTCGAGTTATTCGCCTACGACCACCTTTGCAAAGCGCAACACCTTCTCGCCCAGCATGTAGCCCGTCTGTACCACATCGATCACCTTGCCGCGCTGCTCCTCGCCTGCCGGGAACTTGGCCACAGCCTCCATCAGCTCCTCGTCGAAGGGGAGTCCCTTAGCCTCGATGGCCACCACCTTTTTCTGCTTGAGTGTCTCCGTAAACTTCTGCGCGATGAGCTCCACACCTCTGCGCAGGGCCTCCACGTCGTCGCTCTTGGCCATTGCCTCCACGGCACGCTGCACATCGTCCACCACCGGCAGGACAGCCTTCAGCACATCCTGACCTCCGGTCTCCACCAGCTCCATCTTCTCTCTGAGGGTACGCTTGCGATAGTTGTCAAACTCGGCCTGCAGGCGCATGTATTTGTCTTTCCACTCGGCCACCAGCTCCTCGGCAGAGGGTGCAACCTCGGCCTCGGGTTCTGCCATTGTGTCAGTTGCCGACTGATCGGGGTCTGCCACATTGGCACCAGAGGGCTCCCCGGTGCAGGAAGAGGTCTGGTCCTCTACAAATCCGGCCTCATTATTAACATCCTCATTATGAATCTCTTGCTTTGCCATATCTCTGTTTTTTGTTCTATTTTTCTTAAACAACATATCTTATAAACTCAAATTATATACCAAGGATAAAGATCGCCGGTCGCTTTTGCAGGTCGGGGAGCGGAAGGCGACGCCACCGGGAGATGGTATGGGTTTGGACAAACTCCCCCGACGAGGTGAGATCCAAGGCGATGGTCAGGCGCGTTTCGCTGTGGCAGACCTCCAGGAGTTGCTCCACCAGCTTGAGGTTGCGATAGGGGGCCTCGATAAAGAGCTGGCTCTGGTGCTCACTCACGGCTCGGTGTTCGAGGTGACGGATGGCGCGGGCCCGCTCGGGCGGTTTGACGGGCAGATAGCCGTTGAAGGCGAAGGATTGGCCGTTAAGCCCCGAGGCCATCACTGCCATCAGGATCGACGAAGGGCCCACCAAAGGCACCACACGGATTCCGTGTCGGTGGCAGAGCTCCACAACCATGGCTCCGGGGTCGGCCACGCCGGGTACACCCGCCTCGGAGATCACTCCGGCGGAACGCCCCTCGAGCAGGGGCGCTATAAGGGACTCGACCTCGGGTCCCGCCACCGTATGTTCGTTCAGTTCGCGAAACTCAAGCTCCTCGATCGAGAGGCCCAGGCGGCATTTCGACAGGAAACGCCGCGCCGAGCGGATATTCTCGACAATGAAGTAATCGAGCGAGGCCATCACCTCGCGGTTCTTTGCGGGCAGCACCTCCCAAACATCGCCATCATCGGCAATCGGGCAGGGCAGCAGATAGAGGATTCCGAACTTATTTTCCATGGCTTACTCCTTCAAATAGATTCTCTTCACACGCCCCGATATGGAGGTCATGATCTCGTAGGGGATGGTCCCCAACACGCGGGCCATCGTCTCGAGGTCGTTACCCGGATGCGGCGAGAAGATCTCCACCTCATCACCCTCCCGAACTCCGGGGATGTGCGTTACGTCGATCATACAGCTGTCCATGCAGACACGCCCCACAATCGGAGCCGGAAGGCCCTGCACACGCATAGCCCAGCGGCCACACCCCAGGTGGCGATCCAGACCATCGGCATAGCCCACCGGAATGGTGGCCGTCAGCGTGTCGCGCTCCAGGCGGCCGGCCCGGCCGTAGCCCACCGCATCACCCGCCTTGAGGGTTTTGAGTTGTACGATGCGGGTGCGCAGCGTGGAGACGGGGCACAACTCCTCATTGTGCTGATAACCAAAGCCGTAAAGGCCGAGCCCCAGGCGACACATATCGAACTGCGCCTCGGGGAAGCGCTCAATGGCGGCCGAATTGGCCGTGTGGCGCAGAATCGGATAGGAAAAGGCTTCGGCAATCGAACGCGACATCTGGTCGAAACGGGCGATCTGAGCCCGCGTATAGTCGTCTTGCGCAGGGTCGTCGGAGCAGTTCAGATGCGAGAAGATCGAGGCGACCTTCACCTGCGAAAGCTCCTTCAGACGAGCGATCAGCGCGGGGAGCTCCTCGGGCTGAAATCCCAAGCGGTGCATTCCCGTATCGAGCTTCAGGTGAATGGGATAGGCCTGTTCTCCGGCGCGTCGCAACGCCTGCACGAAAAATTCCAACGAACGCAAGTTATAGATCTCGGGCTCAAGGCGGTGGCGCACCATCTGCTCAAAGCTCCCTTCATCGGCATTGAGGACCACAATGGGCATCGTGATGCCGCGGTCGCGCAGCAACACCCCCTCATCGGTGAAGGCAACAGCCAGGTAGTCAATCCCCTGGTGCTGCAAGAGCTGCGCCACCTCGAAATCCCCTGCGCCGTAGCTTGCCGCCTTGACCATTGCCACCAGGCGGGTCGTGGGGCGCAGGCGGGCTCGGAAGTAGTTGAGGTTGTGGGTCATCGCATCGAGATCGACCTCCAAGGTTGTGGTGTGGCTGCGCTGCTCCAAGAGGTGGACCACGCGCTCCAGGCGGCTGCGGCGCGACCCCTTGATCAGCACCACGCGCCCGGCAAAATCATCACTTCTGAGGTTGCGCAGAAGCTCCTCGGTCGAGCGATAGAGGCTGACATGGCTCCCGAAACTCTCGGCCGAGCGACAGAGCCCCTCCCCCACTCCGATAAACCGATCGACACCGGCCCGGCGTACCGCCTCGGCAATGCGGCGGGCAAGCTCCTGAGGAGAGAGTCCGCTCTGTTCGATATCGGAGAGAATGAGCGTAGTGGGACGTCCCATGGCTACGCCATGCAGGTAGTCCAGGGCTATGCGCAGGGAGTTGAGATCCGAATTGTAGGCATCATCGATCAGAAGCGAGCGATTGATCCCCTCTTTAAGCTCCAAGCGCATCTCAACCGGCTGCACGACCTGCGGCTGCGGCTCGGCCCCCAGCATACGGACGGCGGCAAGGGCCAAGGCAAAATTCACACGTCCCGCCTCACTCTCCGCCACAAAGGCCGGCAACCCCTCAGGCAACCCCTCACAGGCGGCATCATAGAGCTCGCGATCGCCATAGCGTGCTCGGATGCGTGCGGCAAAGAGAGGATAACGGCTGTGGTAGAGGATCCGCCGAGCCGATCGGGCCATCAAGAGCTTCTCGTCCGCCTTCTGCTCCGAAGAGACGAAATTCTCCTGATGCGCCTCTCCCAAGGAGGTGAAGATCACCAGATCGGGGCGCACCATGCGCTCCAGGCGCGCCATCTCTCCGGGACGCGAAATACCCGTCTCGATAAGCACCACCTCATCCTCGGGGTCGGCCATCAAGAGCGACAGGGCCACTCCGAGCTGCGAATTGTAACTCTTCGGGGAGCGAAAAAGGCGCCTTTGAGGCGGCATCAGCTGTGCCAGCCACTCCTTGACTATGGTTTTGCCGTTGGAGCCCGCTATGGCCACCACCTCCCCCTTCAGGCTCGAGCGGTGGCAGGCCGCCCAGCGTTGCAAGGCCGCAATGGCATTTTCGACCACCACGGCACCACACCCCGCCGGGAGCTCCTCTTCTCGCTCCAGGAGGAAAGCCACCACACCGCGCCGCGCCATCTCGCGGACAAATCGGTGCGAATCGTGCCGCTCTCCCCGCATGGCCACAAACAAGGCATCGGCCTCGGGCGTACAACTGCGCGAATCGGTCACAATGCTGCCTACCGAGCTATCCTCGCCCAGCAGTCTGCCATCTACAATGGCTGCTATTTCCGAGAGTCTGTAGTTCATCTCTAATTAAATTTCTTCTATCGGTCGAACCCTTTCCGAACGTTCTGCGTTTGGGGCGGGATTTTCAAGGCCTGCGACGGGGCGAAAAGCGGAGTTTGCTTTGGGCAAATGAGCATTTTCGCATCCGAGCATAACGCCGAAAATATCTCTCAAAACGATCCTCCAAAAATTGCTTTTGAGGCGGGATTTTCAAGGCTTGCGACGGGGCGAAAAGCGGAGTTTGCTTTGGGCAAATGAGCATTTTCGCATCCGAGCATAACGCCGAAAATATCCCTCAAAACGATCCTCCAAAAATTGCTTTTGAGGCGGGATTTTCAAGGCTTGCGACGGGGCGAAAAGCGGAGTTTGCTTTGGGCAAATGAGCATTTTCGCATCCGAGCATAACGCCGAAAATATCCCTCAAAACGATCCTCCAAAAATTGCTTTTGAGGCGGGATTTTCAAGGCTTGCGACGGGGCGAAAAGCGGAGTTTGCTTTGGGCAAATGAGCATTTTCGCATCCGAGCATAACGCCGAAAATCCCCCTCAAAACAATTTTTACCCGAAGGTTACCACCGTTATCCCCGCTCCCCCTCTGTCGGCATGCTCATCTACAGCCGAGGCCACCTCGGGAATGGTGCGCAGGTAACGGCGAATCTCCTCTTTGAGGGCACCTGTGCCCTTGCCATGCAGGATGGTTACCGAGCTAACCCCCACCATCAAGGCATCGTCCACCAGATCCTGCACCTGCTCCAGAGCCTCCATCACACGCATGCCGCGCACGTCGATATGGTCGCGGAAGTTGAGCTTGCGGGCCGAAATATCGACAGCCACCACGGTGCGGGGTGCCACGGGACGTGTCGCCTCGCGATACTCGTTGTTCGAGACCACCACAAGCTGCGCCACATCGACCGTCGTAAGAATCTGCCCAAAGGCCACCTGGGCCTTCTTGCCCTTCAGGGAGCGCACCTCACCGGGCATCTCCTGCCCCAGGAGCTTCACCTTCGAGCCCACCTTCACCTCGGGAGCCCTCTTTACGGGCGCCGGTGCGGCAGCCACGGGGGTCTCTCCCTGCTTCTCTTTGCGCTCCTGACGGCGCTGACGACGACGCTCGATCTTTTCCATCTCACGCTGTACGGCCAAGGATCGTTCAGAATCCTCCTCATCGGCTCGATCCACCCGCTCGCGGAACTCCTCGAAATCGCGGCGCACAAGGCGCGTGAGCTCCTTCTCGGCCTGCGCCTCACGGATCTCCTTGATCGTATTCTCGATCGTGCGATTGGCCTCCGTGAGGAGCTCCTGAGCCTCCTGCTTGGCCTTACGCAGGATCTCCTTGCGCTCCTCGCGGATGCGGGCGAGCTGCTCCGAGTAGCTCTGCTCGAGCTCCTCGACTTTGCGATCCGTAAGGCGGATGCGGTCACGCTTCTGCTCCCAATAGTGCTTGTCGCGGGCAATCTCACGCAACTGTTTTTCGAGGTTGATATGGTCCGTACCGGCCTTCTCGCTGGCGCGGCGGATGATCTCCTCCGGAAGACCGATCTTGCGGGCAATCTCGACGGCAAACGAGCTGCCCGGCTTGCCGATCTCAAGACGGAAGAGCGGACGAATCTGCTGCACATCGAACATCATGGCACCATTGGCAATGCCCTCCGTATTGGAGGCGTAGTATTTGATGTTGGCATAGTGGGTCGTAATCACGCCATAGCACCCTCGCTCGACCAGCCGCTCGAGGATCGACTCGGCAATGGCGCCTCCGATGATGGGCTCGGTACCCGATCCGAACTCGTCGATCAGCACGAGGGTTCGCTGCGAAGCCCCGCCAAGCATCGTCTTCATGTTCTTCAGGTGCGAAGAGTAGGTCGAGAGGTCGTCGTCGATCGACTGCTCGTCGCCGATGTCGATAAAGATCTTCTCGAAGATCGGGAGTTCCGAATTTTCGAGAGCCGGGACAAGAAATCCGCATTGGAACATATACTGCACAATACCCGTGGTCTTCAGGCAGACCGACTTGCCGCCGGCATTGGGACCCGAGATGACCAAGAGGTGTTTGTGGCGGTCAAGCTCCAGGTCGAGCGGCACGACCTCCTTACCCTGGGCCTTGAGCGTCTGTTGCAGGAGCGGGTGACGGGCCCGACGCAATACCAGACGGTCGTCGGTCGAGACGATGGGACGTCCGCCCATATTCTCCACAGCCCAACGGGCCTTGGCACGCACCATGTCGAGTTCCGCCAGGCACTCGCCCGCAAGCTCCAGCTCCGCGGCCACGGGGCGCAACGACTCGGTAAAGAGGGTCAGGATGCGGACAATCTCGCGGCGCTCGGCATAGGTAAGCTCCTTGAGGGCGTTGTTGATCTCAACCACCTCCACGGGTTCGATGTAGACGGTCTTTCCGGTGGCCGACTCATCGTGCACAAAGCCCTGCAACTTGCGTTTGTTGGCCGCCGATACCGGGATCACGGTGCGCCCCTCGCGTACCGAGAGGGAGGCATCGGCCTCCACAATTCCGGCCTGCTTGGCCGACTGCAGGAGCTGCTGCAGGCGTTTGGCGGCACGCCCCTCATGGTCGCGGATCGAACGGCGAATCTGCTGCAGCTCGGGGGATGCCGAATCTTTCACCTCACCGAAACGGTCGATCAGGCGGTCGATCTCGAGCAGAATCTCCGGGAAGGAGCCCACCTCGCGGGTACGGGCATAGAGGGCGGGATAGGCCTCCTGGCCTCGGGCGCGGAGGAAGCCCACCACCTCGCCGATGGAGCGAAGCCCCTTGCCTAAGGTGACCACCTCGAAGGCATCGAGGAAGGCCCCTTCGACACGCGCCTTAGCCACCAGAAGGTTGATGTCGGCATACTCCGAGTCGGGGAATTCGCGCTCCAAGATCAGGATCGTGCGCATCTCATCGGCCAGATCCAGACGACGCTCAATCTCCCGACGATCGGTGCTAAAGTGCTGCTCGGCGAGCAACTCGCGACCGCGCTGCATCGTACAGAGGGCTGCCACCTGTTCACGCAGGCGATCAAAACCTATTTTTTGTTCAAAATTGGACGGATAAATCATCTCATTTCATAATTGGAAATGTTCCCCGGGTGCAGTCCGAAGTTGCCCTCCGAACCACACGCAAGGAACAGTCTCACACTCTCTTAACGGGCGTTTTTGAGCGAATCCTTCAGGCGCTGAGCTTCGGCCTTTTGAGCCTTGCGGGCCGCCTTGGCCGCCTGCTTCTCATCACTCTGGCCAAAGACCGAGAAGTGGACATAGCGCGACGGATGCTCCTTCAGATCGGCCAAGAGGGCCGAGAGGTTCTCGCTCGCCTGGGTCAGCTGGGCATAAAGCTCCTGGTCGGTCAGAAGTTTGCCGACCGTTCCATCGCCACTGCGAATCTCAGCGAGCACACTGCTCAACTCCGAGAGGGTCTTGTCCAGATGCTCCACCACGCGGGCCTCGGCCAGTTTCTCGGAGAAGGTGTTCATGTTGGCCATCAGCGAGTCCAGACGTCCGGCATTGTCGCCCAATGCTACCGAGAACTCCGAGATGCCGCGCACGGCCTTGGTGAGGCCCTCCTTCTCGGAGCTCAGGATCTGATCCAGGTTACCCGAGAGCGAGTTCAGGTGGGTGGTCATCCCCTCGATGTTGCCGGCATTGCTCTCCACCACGCCATGCAGCGCCTCGAGCGTTGCGGTGAGCTCATCGGCCAGGGTGGTCACCTTCTGCATAATGGGATCGATCGAGGCCAACATATCGGGCACCACGGTCGAGCGAAGCGTATCGCCCTTCTCCAATCGTTCGGGCGAGGTGCCGGTGATGATCTCCACGGCCTTGCCTCCCATGATGCTGCTGCTGACCATGCGGGCCTCCGAGTCCTTGGGGATCACGAACTGCTTCTTCACGGTCAGGCGCAGGAGCACCTTTTCGCTCTCCGTGGAGTCGAAGATGATCTCCGTGACGGTACCGATCTTCACGCCGCGCATCAAAACGGGCGAAGCCTCCTGCATGCCGGTAACCTCATCATAGGCAGCAAAATAGTCTACATTGCGGCTGAAGATGTCTATGCCGCTCAAAAATCGTATGCCGGCCCAGGCGCAGAGGATCATCGCCACACCGAAAATTCCGATTCTTACCTCTCTTTTCATTGCTCTATTTTTTACTTTTTTACTTTTTCTCATTCTTGTTCGGGCGCAAGAGCCTTCAGATCTCCTGCACTCTCGAGGCAAAACTTCACCTCACTACCGGATCTGTGTTCCCGTAAAGTGGACCACATAGGCATCCTTAAAACTCTTGCGCACCTCCTTGAGGTCGGCCTCCGCGGCCCGCTTTGTGGCGTAGGTGCCGTAGCAATATTTGTAGCAGTAACGTCCCGAGGCGGTATACTCCCGACACTTGCCGCGGTAGTTCTTAAGCTCCGAGCTGTTGAGCTTCAATGATTTGGTTGAGGCCAGGAGCTGAATCGTATAGCCCGATTCCGGGGCCTTGACCTCCACCTCGGCCGGAGCCTTGTCTGCCTCTGCCGAAGGGGCCGTCTGCACCGGATCTGCCGAGGCGGTCTCCTCCAGGAGTGTCTCCTCGACATAGGCCGCATAGTCCTTCACGGCACCCAGCAACGCCCGCGCAATGGTCGCCTGCCCCTTCTCGGAGGTCATCTGTTTGAGCTCCGCGGCATTCGACATGAAGCCGATCTCGGTCAGAATACTCGGCATATCGGTGGCATAGAGCACCTTCAGGGGCTGACGTTTGATTCCACGGTCATGGTAACCCGCCTTCGCATAGCTCTTTTGCACAATGCGGGCCATGGCCTCGCTATAGCGGCCATAGGTGAATTGCAGGTTCTGGATGTAGGCCCTGACAATGGCCGCCGTGCGCTCATCGGACATATCCAGAAACTCCTCCTTGTTGTTGGCATAGAGGACCGATTCGTTCAGGCGGGTCTCCTTCTCGCTCTCTCCCATGATCAGGGTTTCAAAGCCACGGGCCGCCGTCGAGCGGGCCGCATTGGCATGAATCGAGATGAAGAGGTCGGCCTCGGCTTTATTGGCAATATCGGCACGCGCCTGCAGGTCTGCATTCAGGTCTGACGAAAACTGCTTGTCGGTGGTGCGGGTGTAGATCACCTTCACACCGGGCATCTCCTTCTCGATCAGCTTACCCAACTTCAAGGCCACCTGCAAATTGATATTCTTCTCGTGGTAGCCTCCATAGCTGGCTCCGGGGTACTTCGGACCGCCGTGCCCGGCATCGATGACCACCACGCTCAGACCGCGCCGCTCGGCAGCGCAGAGCCCTTCGGGGGCCGACAACAGGAAGGCCGCCAAAAGCCCCAAGGCCGTAAAAACTCTCCCGAATGGGGGAAAAGTGGCGAAAAAATTCATCTATCTCCGATTTTTTATCTATATTTGTCGCGCAAAAAAAGGGCGCAAATAGGCACGACACCCCACCCGGGGCGTTTTTGCCGACAGCGTCGGCAAAGGTACAATTTTTTTTGGAATTTTGAAGCATTTTAAGGCAAAATATCTCCTTTCGGCAATGATCCTGCTCCTTTTCGGACAGGCGCTCCTGGGTCGCGACTCCTCGACCGAGGTGCTCTTCCGGGCCCTGCAGGATTCACTGCAAAGCATCTCCCTGCGCAGTGCAGGCGACAGCACTCCGCGCCTCACCACCCCGGGAATCGAAGGCAGGCGGGCACGTCGGGCACGCGGCCGCGAGGCCCTTGGCAGCCCCCTCTCCCCGCAACGCGACACCATTCGCGACGATTCGCTCTTCACGGTACATATTGACTCGCTGATCGAAAGCCGCAGCGACACCACGGCCCTGCAGCCCGACACGCTGGCCGGAGACTCCGTGCGCCGAAAGAGAAGCGGCGGCGGCATGGGGCTCGAGGACATCATCTCGGGAAAGAACAAGGATTCGCTCATCTATGATGTGCGCAACAAGAAGGTCTACATCTATACCGATGGCGATGTGAACTATCAGGATATGAATCTGAAGGCAGATTTCATGCAGATGGATATGACCACCAAGGAGATCTACGCCTACGGCAAGGCCGACACGGTGCAGGGCGAAGCCGAGATCGTACGCCCGGTCTTTACCCAGGGCAGCTCCTCCTACACGATGGACACGATCACCTACAACATCAACTCGGGCAAGGCCAAGATCAAGGGCGTGGCCACGCAGGAGGGTGACGGCTGGCTTGTAGGCGGCCATGTGAAGAAGATGAAGGACAACACGATCAACATCTCGGACGGCAAATACACCACCTGCGACCATACCGACCACCCGCACTTCTACCTGGCCATGACCAAGGCCAAGGTGATCCCGGGCAAGAAGGTGGTAACGGGCCCCGCCTACTTCGTGCTGGAGGATGTGCCGATCTACATCCTGGGTATCCCCGAGGGCTTCTTCCCCATCAGTTCGGGTCCCAAATCGGGTCTGCTGATGCCCACCTATGGCGAGGATGCCACCAAGGGTTTCTTCTTCCGCGACCTGGGCTACTATTTCACCTTCAAGGACTACATGGACCTGGCCATCCGAGGCGGTATCTATACGCTGGGCTCGTGGGAGGCCTCGGCCGAGTCGCGCTATGTGAAGCGCTACAAGTACAACGGCCGCCTGAACTTCCAGTACTCGAACATCAAGACGGGCGACAAGGGCGAGCCCGACTACCTGAAGCAGAGCAACTTCAGCCTCAAGTGGACCCACACCCAGGACCCGAAGGCCAACCCCGGATCGACCTTCTCGGCCTCGGTGAACTTCGCCACAAGCGGTTACAGCCGCTACTCGGCCACCAACCTCAACGACATGCTCTCGACCCAGACCAACTCCTCGATCTCCTACTCGAAGAATTGGGCCGGCACCCCCTTCTCCCTCTCGGCCAATATGTCCGTGTCGCAGAACTCGCAAAATCAGACCATCTCGATCACCCTTCCCACGATCGTCTTCAACGTCTCGCGCATCTACCCCTTCAAGCGCAAGGAGGCGATGGGCAAGGCCCGTTGGTATGAGAAGATCTCGATGCAGTACTCGGCCAAGATGACCAACTCGCTCTCCACGACCGAGTCGGAGGTCTTCACCAGCGAATCGTTGGACAAGATGAAGCACGGTATCGAACACAAGATCCCCGTATCGGCCTCGTTCAACCTCTTCAACTACATCAACATCTCGCCCTCGTTCAACTACACCGAGCGTTGGTACTTCAAAAAGCAGGAGCGCCAATGGAATCCTCAGACCAACCAGGTCGATTATCTCGACCCGGAGTATGGTTTCTGGCGCCTGTACGACTACTCGACCAGCCTCTCGGCCTCGACGACGATCTACGGTATGTATCGCGCCAAGAACAAACACAGACAGCAGAAACTTCAGGCCGTGCGCCATACGCTGACCCCGACCGTGGGCTTCAGCTATTCGCCCGACTTTACGAAGATGACTTACGGCTACTACAAGGTCGTCCAGAGCGATACGCTGGGCAAGCATACCGTCTACTCGCCCTTTGCCGACAACGCCTACGGTGTTCCCTCGGGCAAGCTCTCGGCCTCGCTTAACTTCTCGCTCTCGCAGAACCTCGAGATCAAGGTGCTCAGCAAGCGCGACACCTCCGGCGTGAAGAAGGTCAAGTTGATCGACGACTTCCGCATCAGCGGCTCCTACAACTTCGCCGCCGACTCGATGCGACTCTCCAACATTCAGCTCTCGTTCCGCACCACCCTGTTCGGCAACTTCGGCCTGAACCTCAACGCCACGCTCGACCCCTACCGCGTCACCCCCGAGGGTAAACGCATCAACAAGCTCTTCTTCCCGGGCCGCATCATCTCGACCGGCTGGTCGTTCGGCTACTCGTTCCAATCGCGCGAGGATAAGTCGCAACCTGCCATCAACGATATCACCACCATCCCGCCCGAGTACCAAAACCCCTTCTTCGACCCCTACGGACAGATGGACCCCGTCCTTCGAAGGCAGTATATGTCGCAGGCCTACTACGACTTCTCGATCCCCTGGAACCTGAGTTTCAACTACAGCGTAAACTACCGCACAAGCTATGTAAACAACGGAACAACAGGCGTAAAACGCAATGTGGATCAAACCCTTGGCTTCAATGCCTCCGTCAATATCACCCCCAAGATGGGTCTTACACTCCAAGGCGGTTTCGACCTGATGAAACGCAAACTGACCACCTCGCAGATCTCCATCACACGCGACCTGCACTGCTGGCAGATGTCCTTCAACTGGGTACCCTTCGGCCACTATAAACAGTGGAGTTTCAATATCGGCATCAAGGCTGCATCGCTGGCCGATCTGAAGTACGACAAGAGCCAGAGTATGTACGACAACATGTACTAACCCTCCCCTTGATCGACCTCAAACAAAAAAGGGGCAGGGAGGAGACAAACTCCGAAAAGATAGAACTTTCACAGAAGCCGGGCGTAGCGCACCCGGCTTCTGCAATTTATCACCCGTTCGAGGGCTCTTCTCCAATCCGGCAACAGATAACCCCTTCAGCGAAAGCGCTCCAAATTTCCAAGCGCCTTTCAGGATAAACGAGTGTCGGCTCACAACCTTTTTTGTCGAAAAACTTGCTTTTTTGTTGATTTTTATTTAATTTTGTATTTTGATAACCCAACATAAATTACCCTCCCCGAAGAGAATCTTCGGAAAAGCAAATTTCGTCTATGTTTTTTGTGCTCAAAGAACTCTTTACCGCCCTGCTGTTGGCTGTTGTAGTAAGCGGTGCCGTCGGTATTTTACTGATTCTCCTTCCGCGGGGAGTCTATGCGCGTTACAACCTCGCCGAACCCAAGCCTCTGCTGATTATCGGAGTCGCTCTTCTCTTTATCCTTGCCGAGAGCATCTTTTTGTTCGGAGCCGTTCGCGTGCGTCGTCAGATCGACCACGCCTGGAGTGCAGCAACGACCACCATCACCCAGGCTCAGCTGGCGGGCCACAGCCTCTCGGAAGATCAGCTGGCAGCCCTGCTCAAGCAACAGGTACCCGGGGCCGAACAATTCCTCAACGTGGGAAGCCAGGAGATCAACGCCGTGAGCACGAATGCCGCCGCAATGGCCACCGCCTACTATCGCGAGGTGCGCGGCGAGGTGAGCAGTTACATCTGGGCACGGCTCCTCTGGGCTCTGGGGGCGATGGCTCTGGCCGCAGGGCTTTTAATCTGGGATGCCAATCGGGCTCAGCGCTACGCCGCCTCCTGGCAAATGTATAATCTGGACGACCTTTAACAGAGCCTCCACCCTGCATGAGGGTATCCAAACGACTAAGAAAAACAAAACTAATAAAATAAAACAGCATCATTATGGACAATCACATTTTAATCGGTATCGGTGGTACCGGAGGTAAGATTTTGAAGGCTTTCCGCAAGCGCATGTTCCAAGAGTATTCCGAAGAGGAGCGCCGCAAGCTCCCCATCGGTTTCATCTATGTGGATTCGAGCAAGGAGATGATGGATCCCAAAGACCAGACCTGGAAGGTGATGGGTCAGGATTCGCGCCTGGGCAAGGACAACTTCCTCTACATCCGCGAGGCTTCGCTCGGTTCGCAGCTCGCCAGCGTAGAGAACTACCCCGGCATCTCGAAGTGGATTGGCAGCAAGAAGATTTGGGCCAACATCGTGGGTAATGTCGGTGACGACGGTGCTGCCGCCCAGAAGCGCCGCCTGGGTCGCTTCCTCTTCTCGTGCAGCGCCAACGACTACCGCGCCATCCTCACGAATCAGGTGAAGCGCGTACAAGCCGTGGGTAGCAACGAGGATGTGACGTTCCACGTCTTTGCCGGTCTGGCTGGCGGTACGGGTTCGGGTTCGATTGTCGATTTGGTGGCCCAGACCCGCAAGGAGTATCCCCCGCAGGCCGGTCGCTCCTACAAGATCATCCTCTACTGCCAGATTCCCGAGCGCTCGCCGCTGCCCAACTGGGACAAAGGCCTCTACCACGCAAACGGCTACGCCGCCCTCACGGAGCTCAACGCCCTGAAGGTGGGTGCCTTCAAGCCGCACGACGTAACGGCCCAGTTCGAGTTCGTACCCTGCGACGAAAATGTCTACAATGCCGCCTTCATCTATACGAATGCCAACGAGAACGGCAAGATCATCAACACCAAGGATGAGCTTCCCGTGCTGGTTTCGGACCTTGCATTCCACTACATCACCCTGCGCGAGGACAACAACACGCGCGATTTCAAGGATTGCTACTCGACCGAAAATGTCGATCCGAAGGATGAGTTCGATGAGAATGCCGAGAACAAGGAGGATGCCGTACCGGTACGCTCGAAGGTCTTCAAGGCCTTTGGTCTGAAGCGCATCGTGAACCCCGAGTCGGAGATTCAGGAGTTCCTGACCTATACGATGGCCCGCCAGGCCCTCTACCAGTTCAAGTACAACAACTGGACGGACGACCAGGGCTACTGCGATGAACCCAAGAACGAGGACTACCGTTCGAAGATCGCCGGAGCCGAGGGCGAGGCCTTCCGCCACCGCGTATGCCTCACCGAGAGCCAGCTGATGCTCTCCGAAGGAATCCTCGAGAGTGAGATTGCCGCCAAGTGGAAGACGATCGAGGACGACTGGAAGAGCATCGTACCGAAGCTCTCGATGGCCGCCTGGCAGAACAACGAGTCGCAGGCCCTGAGCGGTCTGACGACCCTCTGCAACCAGCGCTTCGATCAGAAGTTCCGCGAAGTGGGTGTAAAGCGTTTCTACGAGCTCAAGGAGCGCTCGAAGAACGAGATCGCCCAGGAGATCCGCAAGAAGGTGGAGAAGGACTTCTTCGAGCTGTGGCTCAGCGGCAAGGAGCCCATGTCGGCCATCATCAAGCGCATGGTCGTGCTGAACGAGTACCTCGATGAGATGCTCGACAGCTTCGAGGCTGCCACGCAGAAGAAGACGCGCAAGCTGACCGAGCTGACCGAGCGCAAGGCGCAGATGGAGCAGGAGTGGGCACACACCGGCTTCCTGGGTGCCGCCTTCGGTAAGAAGAAGAACATCTACCAGGACTACACGACCAATCTGGAGAAGATCTGCATCCTGCGCACGGAGGTTGAGGCCTCGGAGTTTGCCAAGAAGTTGCTGGCCCAGGTGAAGATCGAGCTCGGCGAGTTGGATTCGGATATCAAGGAGATCAACAACCGCTTCACAAAGGCTGTGGAGATGGCCGAGAAGCAGATCAACGTACGTTGCACCGAAAAGGAGATCGCTTCAGGCGTTACGCTCAAGGATGCCGTGGTACGCTACTACGATCCGGAGCCCGTACACCAGTTCGCCAACATGCTGCGCCTGGATAAGGAGACCCAGAACAGCCAGAATCAGGCGATCCGCAACCGCCTGGCTGGCCTCTGTGGCGAGAAGATCTCCTTCTCGCGCCTGGTAGAAGAGGCCGGAGAGGATATGATTCTCGAGATCATGGAGAGCGAGTGCATGAACGGCGTGAAGTCGGCACACGAGACCCTGCTGCAGGGTCGCAAGCCGGTGATTGGAAAGAACATCATCGACCAGCTCTATGAGCAGTACGGCTCGAGCGACAAGAACGATGCCCTGCGCGAGTTTGCCGAGAGCATCATCAACTCGGCCGGTGTCTACCTCACGTTCGATCAGTCGGAGGTGGGTATCAGCCTGGCCAACAACCCCACCCCCATCCCGCAGACCAACCTGATGTTCTCGACCGTGCAGATCACCATGCCCACCTCGGAGAAGCACAAGGAGTTCACGGAGCGTCTGAAGGAGGTATTCCGCAGCAGCATCAGCGGCCACAAGGGTACGGTCAGCTTCGCCACCGACAGCCCCCGCATCAATGAGATTACGGTTATGAGCCTGACCTACAGCTTCCCGCTGCGTATGGTGAGCGATGTGAAGCACCTGAAGACCAAGTACGATCTGGCCCTGCCGGAGGGTAACGATGAGGTGAACCGTCTGGTGCTGCACCTTGAGGGTGACGGCCGCCAGTACCCCTCGCTCTTCGTGGAGAAATTCGACCCGAAGAACTACCTGAACGATATGTTGCTTGGTATTGCCATGGGTATCATCGACCTGCAGGAGACGGGAGACGGCACGGGCCGCAAGAGCTACTGCCAGCTGCGCAAGAACCACCGCGGCCAGATCCTCTCGACGATCGTCTACGGCGAGAAGCTCTCCGAGCTGCACGAGACCGAGAGTGCCAAGGTGGCCGACATGCGCCAGCTGCAGGCCGAGGTCAAGAGCCGCATGGCCGAGGAGTACCTCCACATCTCGAAGCGTGAGGAGCTGGTCAAGGCCCTCGTCGAGCTGGGCAACCAGATCTTCGCCGAGCGTCGCAACAACCCGAACGATGCTACCTACAAGCTCTATACCGACTGCATCAACAAGATGTGCGACGAGCTGGAGAAATAAGCCACACAAAACAGAATAGAAGAACAAAAAAAATAGAAAATTATGGCAAGTTACACGAAGAAAGGAAAGTGCACGAACTTTACGAGCGGCGACCAGAAGGGTTGCCCGAAAGCCGATGCCAACGAAATCATTGAGGTAGATATTACGGACGACTTCGTCTGTCCCCACTGCCACGGCGATCTGATGGAGGTTGCCGACAAACCGAAGGGTCTTCCCTCCTGGATTTGGGCCATCGTGGCCGCAGTAGTTGTAGGCGGCGGTGGTGCCGGAGCCTGGTTCGCCTTTGGCGGCGGTGAGAAGGAGATCCCTGTACAGGAGATCACGCTCGATGCCGAGTCCTACACCGTGAAGGTGGGCGAGAAGGTGATGATCAACGCCATGGCCATGCCCATCGAGGCTACGAACCCCGCACTGAGCTACGCCTCGGCCGATGAGGCAATCGCCACGGTGATGGGTCCCGAGATCACGGGTGTAAAGGCCGGTAAGACGACCATTACCGTAACGGCCCTCGACGGCAGCCTTGTTCAGAAGAGCGTGGAGGTAACCGTGAAGGCCAAGGTGACGACCACTCAGCCTCCCAAGTACCCCACGGTGGGCACCTTCACCGGCAAGCTCAAGGACGGCTATCCCCACGGCACGGGTACGCTGACCTTCCAGTCGCAGCGACTCATTGATGCCCACGACACGAAGAACCGTCTGGCACAGCCCGGCGACTACCTGATCGGTGAGTGGGACAACGGCCACCTGATTCAGGCCCGTTGGTACGATGCCGCAAACAACCTCAAGGAGACGATCGTACTGGGTAAGTGCATGAATCCGGAGAAGGATCACCCGCTGGGTCGATTCCGCAAGCAGTAAGAAGGAGTCTAAAGAAGAAGAACACAAAAAAAGGATAAGCCATGCGACGTATATTATATATAGGTATAGCCCTGCTGGGTCTTGGCCTTACGGCCCAGGCCCAAAGCAGCGCCTGGTATCGCACGCAGCTGCTCAGAGAGCTTAGCGAGGCGAACCAACTCACGCTAAACCAGCCGAAGAGAGATACAACACTCCGGGTCGGCCGTTGCAAAGGCTTCCCTGTCGTTGCCGAGTGGCAGGCGGGCATCGTCAGCCACTTGGGCATCGAACTCTTCGACCCCGAGCTCAAAAAGCTGGCAGGCAAGGAGTTATGCGACTTCGCCGAGCGTTACCTGCTCGAGGAGCTCTCGACTGAAAGCCCCGAGGAGCTGGAGCGCAAACGCTTTGACAACGGGGTACGCCAAAGCGGCTCGATGGAGTTGGTGATCGGACAAAAAGAGTTGCTCTTCAGCATCAACAGCCCCCAAACGGGCATGTATGAGCTCTGCTGGGACTCTTCGGAGGGAAAACGGCTCTACACAATCACGCTGCCGGCGAACTGGGAGCTGATCTCGGGAGAGAATAAGATCGAGCAGGAGAACAACCTGCGCGGGGTACTCGCCAACTATCCGATTGACGAGAGTCTGCCGCGAGAGCCGAAGATCTCACGCCTGGAGAAGACCACCACCAAGGGAATCTGGATCCAGAAGCGCGGCCACTACATGATCCCGCAGATGGCCTCGGCACTCTACTACCGCGAAGTGAAGTCGGACTCGGAGAGTCGTTTCGAGCTGCTGATCGACCGCAAGCATGCCGCCGAATCGCTCATCAACCTCCTCTCCGTAAGTGCCCTCGCCAAAGCGTATACGGTACAGATCTCCCAACAAAAGTACGGCTTCAAAGCCGAAGAATACACGATCAACCTGGGCCGTCTGGTAAGCTACTGCCTCGATTGCGGATGCGAACCCTATATCGGAATCGAGCAGAGCGACGAACAACATATCGTGGCAACCCTGCTGATGGTCAATCAGCAGTGGGGATACAACCACATCCTGCAGGTCTCGATCGACCGAGACCAGATCGGAAAGCCGGGAGGGGTATTGAAAGCGAAGCTCAACGCCTTCACGCCAACTCACAACCTGGAGACGCTCTACTACGACGACCAGATCAAAAAGCACTCCACGGCCCCGAAATTTACGATAAAATAGACGCCTTAACCAATAAATGCCATGAAAAAATTACTACTTATCGCCCTGGCGGTTGCCGGATTTTGCGCTCCTGTCGAGGGACAACAAATGACCGCTGACGAGGTCAAAAGCAAGATAAACGAGATCAAGCGCGATCAGAACTACCTCTATGGAGAGAACGCCGCCCCCACGAAGGAGGAGGCCATGGAGGTGGCCAAGGATCTGCTGATGCTCAATATTGAAGAGTGGCTCGCCACGCAGGAGAACACCACGGGTCAGAACGTGGTTGCCGCCGAGGTAGCCGAGGCCAGCCACGAGCTGAACACGATGCGTGGCACGCTCTACCGCGCCTTCGTCTTCGTGAAGAAGAGCAGCATTATCCCTTCGGCCGGTGAAGCCGAGGAGGTGGCCGCTGCCCCTGCTATCGAGCCCGCACCTGTGGTTGAGGCTACACCGGCTCCCGCCCCTGCACCCGCCCTGACGGCTGAGGAGCAGGCCGCCCTTGCCGAACTGAACATCTCGGAGGGAGCTGCCGCTGCAATCGCCGCGGCTACGGCTACGGCCGGTGCTGAGGTTGCCACCGAGGCTGCCGCTACAACAATGGCCGTTGCCCCTGCTCCTGCAGTTGAGCCCGTCCCCGTAGCCGAGCCGGCCCCGGCTCCTGCCGTAGCTGCTGAGCCCGAACCCGCCCCCGCGGCCGGATTCCCAATAGATGAGCTGATCAGCCTCCAAACCATTGATGAGGTGAAAACGCTTTTGAACAATAACAGCGACAAGTGCGCCCACGGCGACGTAAGACGCTCGATGGATATGGAGATGGTGGGACAGGCACTGTTGATTGTCTACAACATCTCGGATGGAAAGATTCGCACCATTCTGGATAAAAAGCAGGCCAATGGCAAACGCGTAAACTACTTCTCACGCTATGAGGACTCGAGCCGCAACTATAAGGGTTGCGGAGCCTGGTGGGTGATGATTACCAAATAATAAGCAGAAGAAACAAGCAAAACAAAATATCCTATGAAAAGACTCTTTTTATTTTTATGCTGCATCGCCGGAGCGTTAAGTTCGGCTACGGCGCAGGAGGTTAAGTTTGAGCTCAGCGACGGATACGACAACCCGGGGATCAAAGAGCGCATCGAGCAGAACTTGTCGGCCCTGCTCACCGAGGCCAACCGCGCCTTTGCCGCCAACGGTCAGATCGACTTCTCGAAGCTCAACATCGCCACCGAGGCCCAAAACTCGATCTCGATGCTCTGGAGCAACGTAAATTTCAGTTGCATGGAGACCGAAATCGTCGAGCCGCTGCTGCAGGGTATCGGCAACCACCTGCAGGTGCGTAACATTCCGCTGCAGACCCGCCCCGTGGACTCCACTATGCAGGACGACTCCTACCAGGAGGCTGTAGTGGATTTCGACATCTCGGGACGAATCGTCAGCTTCTACTTTGCCATCAGCAACAACCTCTACCGTCAGGTGATCAAAAAGGGTGGCGAGGTGACGGATATGCGCCGCCGCCAGATGATTCTGGACTATGTGGAGCACTTCCGCACCGCCTACAACGAGAAGGACCTCAACTTCCTGGAGCAGGTCTTCAGCGACGATGCCATCATCATCACCGGTAAGGTGACCCAGGTCAAGAAAATAGATTCGCCGATTACCTTCAACAAGGTAACCTATAAGACACAAAATAAAGACCAATACATCGCCGGCCTCCGCCGAATCTTTGGTCTGACCAAGTATATCCGCGTTACCTTCAGCGAGATCAAGATCATGCGCCACCCGACCCTCAATGACTACTACGGTGTACTGTTGCGCCAGGGTTACTATGCCCAGTACACCGGATCGAAATATGAGGATGATGGTTACCTCTTCCTGCTTTGGGACTTCACCGACGAGGAGCACCCGCTGATCCACGTTCGTACCTGGCAGCCCTACTGGATGAACGATGCCAAGACCCAGCATATCGACGAGGAGGAGATCTTCGATATCGGCGACTTCAACATTGATATTTAATCACTCGGGAGAAGGGTTTAAGATTTCCACAGTAACCCTTCGACCCCAACTTAAAAATAGAAATATCCGCTCCTCGAAAGGGGAACGGATATTTTTTTGCCCGGGGGCGTACATTTTTTCATTTTTTTTGCTATCTTTGAAAAAAGTTTTCCCACAAAAACGGAAACAGAACAGCGAAGTCAAACCCTAAAAGTTTGGATTATGAGACTTATTATCGAAAACAACCCGCAGCAGGTGGCCCAGTGGGCAGCCCGCTACATTGTGGAGCAGATCAAGCAGAAAGCCAAGTACACCTCCTCACCCTTTGTGCTGGGTCTGCCTACCGGCTCCACCCCCCTGGAGACCTATGCCGAGCTGATCCGCCTCCACAAAGCCGGCGAGGTATCGTTCCAAAACGTCATCACCTTCAACATGGATGAGTACGTCGGCCTGCCCGAGGAGCACCCCGAGAGCTACCACTCCTTCATGTGGAACAACTTCTTCAGCCACATCGACATCAAACCCGAGAACGTCAATATCCTGAATGGCAACGCCGAGGATCTGGAGCAGGAGTGCGCCGACTACGAGGCCCGCATCGTCGAGGCCGGTGGTATCGACCTCTTCATGGGTGGCATCGGTGAGGATGGCCACATCGCCTTCAACGAACCCTTCTCGTCGCTCAACTCACGCACGCGCCAGAAGACCCTCACGCAGGATACGATCATTGTCAATTCGCGCTTCTTCGGTGGAGACGTAAACCTGGTTCCGAAAACCGCCCTCACGGTGGGTGTCGGTACCGTCCTCTCGGCCAAGAAGGTGCTGATTCTGGCCACCGGCCACAAGAAAGCCCGCGCCGTGCGCCACGGCATCGAGGGGGGATACAACCACCAGTGGACCATCTCGGCCCTGCAGGTACACCCCTGCGGGATCATCGTCTGCGACGACCCCGCAGCCGAAGAGCTCCGCGTATCGACCTACCGCTACTTCAAGGATATCGAGAAGAAGAACCTGATTTGCAACAAGTAAGAAAAAGGGGCGCAAGATAAGGCGCAACAAGTAAAGGGGCTGTCCAACAAGTAGTGTTGCGACAGCCCCTTGGCGTAGAAGTTGTATAACAAGTGGGATTTCAAGGCTTGCGAAGCGCTCAAAAGCGGAGTTTGCTAAGCGTAAATGAGCATTTTAACGCGAGCGTAACGCAGAAATCACCTGGTTAGACAGCTTCTTTCTGTTTTCACTCCATAATTGTAAATTGTGAATTGTGAATTGTGAATTATTTTGTACCTTTGCCAGCGAATCAAAACTGAAAAGAGATGAAACACGCATATGTATTCCCCGGTCAGGGAGCCCAGTCGGTCGGCATGGGCAAAGACCTCTACGACAACGTACCCGAGGCCAAGGCCCTCTTCGAGCAGGCCAACGAAATTCTCGGGTTCCGGATCACCGACATCATGTTCTCGGGTACGGACGAAGAGCTCAAGCAGACGAAGGTAACGCAGCCCGCCGTCTTCCTCCACTCGGTGATCCTGGCCAAGGCCTTAGGCGTGAAGCCCGATGCCGTTGCCGGCCACTCGCTCGGCGAGTTCTCGGCCCTGGTTGTCGCCGGAGCCTTGTCATTTGAGGATGGCCTGAAGCTCGTCTCAAAGCGTGCTATGGCGATGCAGAAGGCCTGTGAGGCTCAGCCCGGAACCATGGCCGCCATCCTGGGTCTCGAGGACTCGGTGGTGGAGCAGGCCTGCGCACAGATCGAGGGGGTAGTCGTAGCCGCCAACTACAACTGCCCGGGTCAGCTGGTGATCTCGGGCTCGGTGGAGGCCGTAGATGCCGCCTGCGCAAAGCTCAAGGAGGCCGGTGCCCGTCGCGCCCTGCGCCTGCCGGTGGGTGGAGCCTTCCACTCGCCCTTGATGGAGCCCGCCCGCGAGGAGCTCGCCGCCGCCATTGCCGAGGCCCCCTTCCACACCCCCTCATGCCCCATCTACCAGAATGTGGATGCCAAGCCCTACACCGATGCCGAGACGATCAAGAAGAACCTGATCGCACAGCTGACGGCCCCGGTGCGCTGGACCTACATCGTCAAGCAGATGCTGGCCGATGGGGTCACGGAGTTCACGGAGCTCGGCCCCGGCAACGTCCTGCAGGGACTGGTGAAGAAGGTGAGCAGCGAGGTTGCCGTGGAGTCGAAGGCTACGCTTTAAACCACTGAACGCACACCGCACCGAGGGGAAATCCACAAAAGGGTTTCCCCTCGGCGTTTTTATAAAAAATTGATATTTTATTAAAATAAATCGCAAAAAGGGGGCTTGTTTTCAATTTTTCTTATTATATTTGTCCTATAAAACGGAAATAATTATTAAGAATAAGCAGATATGAGCTCACTTACCGAATTTTTCAATGGCCACAGCGACGATGCGCAGCGCGGTATTTCGCACAAAAACAACCTGATCAAGCGAAACATCATCGCCTACATGGCTGTCAATGGCGAATGTACCCTCTCGGAGCTGACCAAAGAGCTGCATATCAGCGTGCCCACCATCACCAAGCTGGTGCAGGAGCTCGTCGATGAGAACATCGTAACCGATCTGGGCAAAGTGGAGACTCCGGGCGGACGCCGTCCCAACGTCTTCGGTCTGGCCAACTCGGCCATCTACTTCGCCGGCGTAAATGTCGGGCGCGACAACATGACCTACATGGTCACCGACCTGCAGAATAACATCATCAAGGAGGAGATCGACACCACGTTCGAGCTCTCGGACCGCCCCCAGTGTCTGGACCGCATCTGCTCGAATATCAACGCCTTCATTGACAATTGCGGGGTAAATCGCGACAAGATCCTCGGCCTGGGGGTGAGCATCGTGGGACGCGTGAACTCCGAAACGGGCCACTCCTATAAATACTTCACCTCGAGCGAAGCTCCCCTGCGCGACATCATCGAGGAGCGCGTCGGCCTGCGAGTCCTGCTGGAAAACGACACCCGCGCGCGCTGCTATGCAGAGTACACCTGCGGCAAGTCGAAAGAGGAGACCAACGTCTTGTACCTGCACATGGGTCGCGGCGTGGCGATCGGTATTGTGGTGAACGGACAGCTCTACTACGGCAAGAGCGGCTTCGCGGGCGAATTCGGCCACATTCCCTTCTTTGACAACGAGATCATCTGTTCGTGCGGCAAGAAGGGGTGTCTGGAGACCGAGGTCTCGGGCGTAGCCATCGAGGATAAAATGGTGGAGCTGATCGGCAAGGGGGTCAATACGATCCTGCGCGAAAAGTACGACCGCCACGAAATGATCCATATCGACGATATCATCGCCGCCGCCAAGAACGACGACAACCTCTCGATCGAGCTGATCGAGGAGGCTGGCGAGAAGGTCGGCAAGGCCGTAGCCTTCCTGATCAACACCTTCAACCCCGAGACGGTGATCGTGGGCGGCAACCTGGCCGCTGCGGGCGACTATGTGATGCTGCCCCTGAAGTCGGCCACCAACAAATTCTCGCTCAATCTGGTCTATAAGGATACAAAATTCCGCGTCTCGAAGATGACCGAGTCGGCCAGCGCATGGGGCTCGGCCATGCTGATCCGAAACAAGATCATTGGACTGTAAACCATGAACTTAAGAGGAGAGAAGGTGCTGCTTCGGGCCGTTGAGCCCGAGGACGTGGATCGCATGTACTGTTGGGAGAACGACCCCGAGGTGTGGCACGTCAGCGGTACCCTTGCCCCCTTTTCACGCCATGCACTCGAGGAGTTTGCCCGAAACCAACCCCTCGACCCCTTTGTGAGCCGCTCCTGCCGCCTGATCATCCAGCCCCTCGAGGGCGAGGCAGTCGGGACACTCGACCTCTTCGAGATCGATGCGCTGAACCGCCGGGCGGGCTTGGGGATCTTGATCCATCGCCCCGACGACCGCGGACAGGGCTATGCCCGCGAGGCGCTGAACCTGGCCATCGAATATGCCCGTAAGACGCTGGGCCTCGAGCAACTGTGGTGCCATATCGAATCGGACAATGCGGCCAGCCGCCACCTCTTCTCGGGTGGAGGATTTCGGCACGTCGGCACCAAAGCCCACTGGAATTGGTCGCCCGACGGGTGGAAAGACGAAGAGTTGTGGCAACTTATCTTTTAAGGCCTCTCAGAGATTGAAGGCACCACGAAAGAAGAGAAAAATCTCTTCTTTTTTATATCACCGCGCTACCGATCAAAAAACTTAACAATTTCTTAACATTGAAAATTTGATCGTCTGGGATTTTTTATCTAATTTTGTTAAAAATTATCAAGGTTAAACGAGATAAAAGGTAGGTTAACAAATTAAAAACAAAAGAGAGATGAAAACAACACAACAGTACACCACCCCCGAGGTGGAGATCGTAGAGATGAACGTAGAGCAGGGTTTTAGTGCTAGCAGTGGCGCAGACACAGGTATCGGTGATACCGAAGGCGGAGGCAACCTCGAGGACGACAACAATTAGTACAAAATAATAATAAGCAGAAAAGATGAAACGATTATTGGCATACATGCTGACCTTGTCGCTTGTTGTGGCATGTTCAGACGACGACCCCACCCCACCGGTGAACACCGATTTGCCCAATTGGGGTACGATTACATTGGGTAATTTCGAGGCTTCGGTCTCTGTTCCTACGCTGGTAGGCTCGACAGGAGAGGCGAACCCTATATCGCCCGATGAGGGCGGCTATGAGGGCTCATTCGAGGAGTCGGCCCCCATTCAGCCCACCCCCGAAGAGGAGGCCGAGGATATCGACGATCCCGCCCAGACGGGCGATGAGACCCGCGTTACGATTACCGGCAGTGACTACACCCACTTTGAGTGGGAGGAGGGCGACATGATAAGCATCTTCTCCACGGGTGGCATCGGCAAGACCTCGCCGGCCGTGATGGTGGCCCAGGGAAGTGGCAACAGCGATGTAAAGTTCAAGGGAAACTTCGACTACGCAGCCGATGTGGACAACTACTTTGCCCTCTACCCCGCTTCGGCCGACTTCAAGTCCTACACCTTTACCAAGGACTACAAGACACAGGATGGCACGGATGAGAACGCCGCCCTGCTGACGGCCTGCGCCGTATCGGCCCCCAAGGGCGATGTGAACTTCTACTTCACCTCGGCCAACTCGCTACTACATGTCAAGCTCACGGGAGAGGAGGCCCCCACGACGCTGCGCACCGTGCGCCTGCGTCAGAAAGACGGCACCCCCTTCAACACGGGCTTTACTTACGACATCATCAGCCAAGTGTGTCAGTCAAACTTCACCACCTCGGAGGAGATTCTTATCACCAATCCCGACCCCAAAGGGTTCTTTATTGCCCTGCCTCCCGATACAAAGTTGAACGACTTCATCCTGATCTTCGAGAGCGACAAGGGAACTCTGGGACACAGTTACAAGGGACAGGTATTCCGTCGCGCTACGACCTATAAGGCTGAGGTCAAGTGGGAGACTCCGACCCTGACCTGCGGCGCACGAAGCAGCTACGACTACTTCCTGAATGATGCCAATGCCGACCGTGCCAACGAGATGACCAACTCCGAAATCATCCTCGGCGAACGTTGGCTCGACGAGACCAAGTCCGATGCCCACTCCACCTACTCGGGCATTCAGACCTCGATGATTACCGAGGCCGGTGTACACATCAACGGCAAGGACTATCCGCTTCCCTATGCCAACGGAATCATCGGACACGACTCCTTCTTTTTGCTCTCGATCTACGACGGCATCCGCTGGGGTGAGTATAAAGCCAAAGCTTACATCGAGACCCGCTACAGCGGTCGCTTTGAGAGCCCCGAGAAGACCATCTACGTCACGGGAATCCCCTACCGCACCAAACACGACTCGGGGTGCTACGGTTTTTACGACTCGATCAACGAAGGTAAATCTCAATTCTACCCCTGGAGTGATGTATCGAATGGTGATGTCCTCGATTCGGGACAGGTGCAGATTGATTGGGACGGCACGGGTGGCGTATGGCTGGAGGGTCGTTTCCGCGATCCGAAGATCGCTTCGCCCAAATTCCATATCCCCTCGGGTGTAGAGATTCCCTTCTACATCACCTCGTCGGTAGACCACTCCGGTGTCATCGATGCAACCGTATCGGTACACATCGGCAACGGTTCGAGCAAGGTAGAGGAGATTGCAAGCATCGAGCTGACC
The DNA here is from genome assembly GCA_015059965.1 of Rikenellaceae bacterium. GTDB lineage: Bacteria > Bacteroidota > Bacteroidia > Bacteroidales > Rikenellaceae > Alistipes. The sequence continues at coordinate 172,137 of SUZM01000002.1, read as the reverse complement.
AATGACGATTCGCAATCATTGGATTCGCCCTCGAGCAAGGTATTTGTATTCAGCCAGAGCAACAACCGAATCATCTTCCACCACGAGTATGGGGCCTCGGGTCCCCGCACCGAAGTGGAGTGGCTGAAAGTACGCTACAAGAAGTAGCCCAAGAGAGAATATTCGACTTGAAGAGAGTTTTCCGCAATGGGAGACTCTCTTTTTTGTTTAGAAGCGGTTAAATTTGTTTGCGAAATTATTTTAGGCATGTTTTGAATCCGAAGGGAATTTGGCGATATTCGGTTTGTATTTTGCAATAGTTTTTGTATCTTTGTCAGATTAAACACGACACCCTATGTCAACGACAGAAAAAAATATACTCGACGAGTTGCAGCAGAGCGACTACAAGTACGGCTTTACAACCGACATCGAGACCGAAACCATCCCCAAAGGGCTCTCCGAGGAGGTTGTACGCCTGATTTCGGAGAAGAAGGGCGAACCCGAATGGATGCTCGAAATGCGCCTGAAGGCCTACCGCCACTGGCTGAAACTCACGCCCCCCACTTGGGCACACCTCCAAATTCCGGAGATCGACTTCCAGGAGGTGATCTACTACGCTGCACCGAAGCAGAAAAAGAAGCTCGGCTCCATGGATGAGGTCGATCCCGAGCTCAAGCGCACCTTCGACAAGCTGGGCATCCCCCTGGAGGAGCAGATGGCCCTGGCTGGGGTGGCTGTAGATGCCGTGATGGACTCCGTTTCGGTGAAGACCACCTTCCGCGAAACCCTCAAGGAGAAGGGAATCATCTTCTGCTCGATCTCGGAGGCGATCAAGGAGCATCCCGAACTGATCAAGAAATATCTGGGTTCGGTGGTTCCCCACACCGACAACTTCTACGCAGCGCTGAACGCTGCCGTCTTCTCGGATGGCTCGTTCTGCTATATCCCGAAAGGGGTACGCTGCCCGATGGAGCTCTCGACCTACTTCCGCATCAATGCCGCCGGCACGGGTCAGTTCGAGCGCACGCTCATCGTGGCCGACGAAGGGTCGTATGTGAGCTACCTGGAGGGGTGCACCGCTCCGCAGCGCGACGAGAATCAGCTCCACGCCGCCGTGGTGGAGATTGTCGTGGAGCGCTCGGCCGAGGTGAAGTACTCGACGGTCCAGAACTGGTACCCGGGCGACAAGGAGGGCAAGGGCGGCATCTACAACTTCGTGACCAAGCGCGGCCTCTGCCGTGAGAATGCCCGCCTGTCGTGGACCCAGGTCGAGACCGGTTCGGCCATCACCTGGAAGTATCCGAGCTGTGTACTGCTGGGAGACAACTCGGTGGGCGAATTCTACTCTGTGGCCATGACCAACAACTTCCAGCAGGCCGACACGGGAACCAAGATGATCCACATCGGGCGCAACACCCGTTCGCACATCATCTCGAAGGGTATCTCGGCCGGCCAAAGCGAGAACTCGTACCGCGGTCTGGTGCGGATCGCCAAGGGGGCTGACGGGGCTCGCAACTACTCGCAGTGCGATTCGCTGCTGATTGGTGATCGCTGCGGAGCCCACACCTTCCCCGATGTGGACTGCCACAACCCCTCGGCCGTGTTGGAGCATGAGGCCACCACCTCGAAGATCTCCGAGGAGCAGCTCTTCTACTGTCGTCAGCGCGGCCTCTCGACCGAGGATGCCGTGGGACTGATCGTCAATGGTTACGCCAAGGAGGTACTCTCGAAGCTGCCCATGGAGTTTGCCGTCGAGGCGCAAAAGCTCCTGGCCCTGAGTCTGGAGGGGTCGGTCGGTTAATTCACGATTTTCTAATTTAGGAATTGAGGGAGCGGGGAGAATCGAAACAGCCAAAAACTAAAAAACCGCATAAACGGTAAGAAAAGCGAAAACAAAAGACTAGAAATATGTTAAGTGTTAAGAATCTGCATGCCTCGGTCGGCGAGAAGGAGATCCTCAAGGGAATCAACCTGGAGGTGAAGGCCGGTGAGGTGCATGCCATTATGGGCCCCAACGGTTCGGGAAAATCGACCTTAGCCTCGGTGCTGGCCGGCAACGAGAAGTTCACGGTCACGGCCGGTGAGGTCTGCTTCGAGGGCAAGAACCTGCTGGAGCTTTCGATCGAGGAGCGTGCGGCAATGGGCCTGTTCCTCGGCTTCCAGTATCCGGTGGAGATCCCCGGTGTAACGATGGCCAACTTCATGAAGCAGGCCGTAAACGAGCAGCGCAAGTTCCGTGGTCAGGAGCCGCTGACGGCTGCCCAGTTCCTGAAGCTGATGCGCGAGAAGAGCGCCATCGTGGAGCTGGACTCGAAGCTCACGGCCCGCTCGGTAAACGAGGGGTTCTCGGGCGGTGAGAAGAAGAAGAACGAGATCTTCCAGATGGCGATGTTGGAGCCGAAGCTCGCCATCCTGGATGAGACCGACTCGGGTCTGGACATCGACGCCCTGCGCATCGTCGCCACGGGCGTGACGAAGCTCCACACACCGGAGAATGCCACGGTGGTCATCACCCACTACCAGCGCCTGCTGGACTACATCGTCCCCGACTTTGTGCATGTGCTCTATAAGGGCCGCATCATCTACTCGGGCGATAAGTCGCTGGCCCTGAAGCTCGAAAAGGAGGGCTACGACTGGCTCATTAACGACTACAAGGAGGAGTAATGGAGCAGCAAACGATTCAAGAACAGCTCGCCCGCATGGCGGGGGTGGAGTTCGTGGAGGCCTCGGCCATCGCAGAGCTGACCCTTGCCCCCGACACGGTGCGCCGGCTGGTGATCCTGCACAACGGTAACGACAGCAGTGAGAGCACGATCCGCCTGGAGCGAGGTGCCCGTCTGGAGCTTACCGAGATCTTCACGGCCGAGAGTTTTCGCACGCTGAAGATCCTCCAGGAGGAGGGTTCGGCAAGCGACCTGACACTGCTGCAACTCGGCTCCTCGAATGCCGACATCTGCCTCTCACTCAATGGCCCGCATGCCGAGAGCCGCCTGCGAGGGCTCTTCCTGGCGGCCGAAAAGGAGCACTGCGAAGTGGTGCTGCGCACCGAACATAACCACTCGGACTGCACAAGCGAATCAACGATAAAGGGAGTTGCCAGCGGCGAGGAGGCCTTCGGGCGCTTCCGGGGTCTGGTCTATGTGGCCCGCGATGCCCAGCGCACCGATGCCCGTCAGACAAGCCGCAACATCGAGCTTACGCCCGGCTCGCGCATCCGCACCGAGCCCCAGCTGGAGATCTATGCCGACGATGTGAAGTGTTCGCACGGCGCCACGGTGGGTCAGCTCGATGGCGATGCCATCCTCTACATGCGCCAGCGCGGCCTGAGCGAACAGCTGGCCCGCCGACTGCAGATCGAGGGCTTTGCGGGCGATGTGGTCTGCCACCACTCCCACGAAGCACTCGGGGCGCTGCTCTGCGAACTCGTCTCCGAGAAATTGCAAGCCATGTAAGCCATGTTCGATATCCAGAAAATACGCAACGACTTCCCGATCCTCGAGAGCCGGGTCTATGGCCGCCCGCTGATCTACCTCGACAGCGGAGCCACGGCCCAAAAGCCCGCGTGTGTTATTGAAAAGACGGGGGAACTCTACCGCACGCTGAACGGCAATATCCACCGCGGAGCCCACTACCTGGCCGAGCAGATGACCGAGCAGTATGAGGCCGCACGCGAAGAGGTGCGCCGCTTCATCGGAGCCAAGGATCGCTCGGAGGTGATCTTCACGGCCGGGGCCACCGCCTCGCTCAATACCGTGGCCTACAGCTACTGCGAAGCCTTCCTTAAAGCGGGCGACAACCTCATTGTCAGCGAGATGGAGCACCACTCGAACATCGTCCCCTGGCAACTGATGTGTGAGCGCAAGGGGGCTGAATTGCGTGTCCTGAGGTTCGACGATACGGGGCGACTGATGAGCGAACAGCTCCCCGAGTTACTCGACGAACGTACCCGCGTGGTAGCCATCACGCAGGCCTCAAACACCTTAGGCACTCGCCCCGAACTGAAACCGATGATCGAGAAGGCCCACGCCGCGGGGGCTGTGGTGGTGATCGACGGATGCCAGGGGGTGGTACATGGCGGCGTGAATGTCGAGGAGCTCGACTGCGACTTCTACGCCTTCTCGGGCCACAAACTCTACGGCCCGACGGGCATTGGTATCCTCTACGGTAAGCGCGAACTCCTCGAAAAGATGCCTCCATTCCTTTGTGGCGGCGACATGGTGGATCGTGTCTCCTTCGAGCGGACGACCTACGCCGAGCTGCCCCTAAAGTTCGAAGCCGGCACAGCCAACTTCATCGGGGCCGTAGGGCTCGCCGAGGCAATCCGCTACTTGAGCCGACTGGACCTGAAAGCCGTGGAGGCGCACGAAAGCGACCTGTTGCACTACGCCACCGAGCGCCTGAACGCAATCGAGGGGTTGCGAATCTACGGCAACGACCCCTCGAAGTGTGCCATCCTCTCCTTTACGATCGAGGGGACGCACCCCTACGATGTGGGGATGATCCTCGACAAGCTGGGCGTGGCCATTCGTACCGGACAGCACTGCGCCGAGCCGGTGATGAAACATTTCGGAGTGAAGGGGATGTGCCGCGCCTCGATCGGCCTGTATAACACCCACGAAGAGATTGATCAGCTGGAGGCAGCCTTGAAGCGCGCCGTCCGCATGTTACGATAAACCCAAAAGAAGAGACCTGTTATGCTTATTGTCCTGGAAGGGCTCGACGGAGCCGGAAAATCGACCCAGATACAACTCCTGCGCCAATACCTCGAGAAACAGGGGATGAAGAGCGAATACCTCCACTTCCCGCGCTTTGATGCCCCGGTCTATGGGGAGCTCATCGCCCGCTTCCTGCGAGGCGAATTCGGATCGGTGGAGCAGGTCAACCCCTACCTGGTGGCGTTGCTCTATGCCGGCGACCGCAACGATGCCGCGAAGCTGATTCGCGGATGGCTTGCCGAAGGCAAGGCCGTTGTTCTGGATCGCTACGTCTACTCGAACATCGGCTACCAGTGCGCCAAACTGCACACCCGCGAGGAGCGCGATCGCCTCGCGGAGTGGATCCTGGAGCTGGAATACCACCACTACGCCATTCCGCGCCCGGACCTCTCGCTCTTTTTGGATGTTCCCTTTGCCTTCACCGAGCGCAAACTGAGCGAGCAGCGCGAAGGGGATGACCGCAACTACCTGCAAGGGGGCAGAGATATTCACGAAGGATCGCTTGACCTGCAGCAGTGCGTACGCGAGGTCTACCTCACGGCTGCCGACCACGACGAGGCCCTGCGCGTGGTGAGCTGCGACGACGGCTCGGGGTCGATGGCCTCGCCCGAGGAGATCTTCTCGCGCATCGAAAAGATCGTAACCCCCCTAATCAAGCACCAATAAGCCATGCAACCGCGTCTGCTGAAGTGGACAGCCACCGTCTGTCGTATCGTAATGGGGATCACATTTGTCTTCTCGGGACTAAGCAAGGTGATCGATCCCTGGGGTACGGCCCTGAAGGTCGATGAGTACCTGGCTATCTACGGGTTCGAGGAGCTGAGTCGCCTGGCAATGGCCTTCTCCATCTGGCTCTGCGGCGCCGAGCTGATGATGGGCTGCATGCTTCTGTGCAAGGTCCGCATCCGCCTGGTCTCGATCTTCGCCCTGGCCTCGATGTCGTTCTTCACGCTTCTGTCGCTGCTGAGCGCCACGGTGTTGCCGGTCGAGGACTGCGGCTGCTTCGGCGATGCCCTCAAACTCTCCCCCTGGGAGACCTTTCTGAAGAATCTGCTGCTGCTGCCCATGGCCTTTGTGGTGTGGTATCGCTACCGCCCCGACAAGATCTTCGCCTTCAAGCCGGCCGAGGTGCTCCTCACCCTGATCTTCTTCAGTGGTTCGATGGGTCTGGGGATCTACTGCAGCCGCCACCTTCCATTCATCGACTTCCTCCCCTACAAGATCGGGGTGGATCTGCGCACCGAACGCCTCCACCCCGATGCCGAGAGCCTCGAGGAGGAGAGCGAGCAGAGCGAGACGATCCTTGTCTACCGCAACCGCAAGAGCGGCAAGCTGCGCGAATTCTCGCTCACCGATACCGAGTGGCAGGACGAGAGCCGTTGGGAGTGGGTCGAGACCCGCACCGACTTCGACACCCCGCCCATCCGGGCCTCGATCGCCGAGTTTGCCCTGCGCGACCAGGCGGGAGATATCACCGAGGAGGTTCTGCAAACCGAAGGAAAGCTTTACATGCTCTGCATCAACAACTTCAAACGGTTGCGCAACGGCTGTGCCCATCGCCTGAGGATGCTCATCGACCGTGCCGATCGCGAAGGAGCCACGGTGATCTGCCTTACGCCCGATGCCCTGAACGAAGAGGGCGTATGGAGCTTTCACGAGAGTCGCCCGGTGCGTTGCTGCAACATCGACGTCCACACGATCCGCACGTTGCTCAGAGCCAACAACGGAGTGGTAACCCTCGAGGACGGTGTGATCATCGACAAGCGCAACTGTCGCGATATTGAGCTCAATTAGGCACAAAAAGAGCCGCTTCGAAAGAGCCCGAACCGATTTGGTATAAATGTTGGTTTTCCCCTGCGAAAGCCAACATTTCTGTTTTATGTTCCAAAGCAATCATTCCGGATGGGCGCTGCGAAGAGGCTGCGCTCGGCTCATGCTCCTGGCGCTGCTCGCAGTCGTCGGATGCCGCACAAGGGGCCCGAGAAACGAGGAGTCCGAAACGACGAAGAGCGTCAAGGTGGAGCGCGTGCAGGAGCTCGGAACCATCGACAAGGAGTTCGTGGGTCTCTCCACGCCCGATGATGCGGTCAATCTGGCCTTCAAGATCGGAGGGCAGGTACTCGATGTCCCCGTATCGAAGGGGCAGACCGTAGCTCGGGGTGCGCTGATCGCGGAGCTTGATCCGCGGGAGGTGGAGCTCGAGGTGGAGGCCAACCGCACGGCCTATGAAGAGGCCGAGTCGCAACTCGGGCGCATGAAACGCCTGCTGGCCCATGAGGCGATCTCGATGCAGGAGTACGAAAACGCTGTGACACGCCGCGCACAAGCACACACGAAATACGAAAACTCGCGGGCCCTGCTCAACGACACGAAGATCCGAGCCCCCTTTAAGGGGGTGATCGAGGCGACCTATGTCGATACCTACCAACGGGTGAGCTCGGGTGAGCCGATCGCACGACTCGTCAATCCGCTCACGCGCACCGTATCGTTCACCTCTCCGGAGAATACGCTGCCGCTGCTCGATCGTCCCACAACCCGCTTCACGGTACGCTTCGACAACTACCCGGGCATCAGATTCAACGCCCGCCTGAAGAACCATGCCCGTACCTCGACCGATGGTTCGGGATTCCCCACCTCCCTCACCCTGATCAACCCCGACACAATGCGCTACCCCATTGCTCCCGGGATGTCGTGCACGATCTCCATGCAGATCAACGATCCCGACTCAACCTCGGTTTCGCTTCCGCTGAGTGCCATCTACGCTCCGGCAAGCGGGGGCACCTGGGTCTGGGTCGTCGGAGAGGAGAATCGGGTGGAGCTGCACGAGGTGAAGCTCGGTAACCCCTTCGGCAACGGCCGCATAGCGATCCTGGGCGGTGTGAAGGCCGGCGAGAGGGTGGTCACGGCCGGGGTCTATCGCCTGCAGGCCGGGGAGCGTGTCCGGATTCTGAAGAACGAAAATCACGCTGAAGAATGAAAAGTCTGCCACGCCTCGCCCTCGAAAACCGCTCGATCGTCAGGTTTCTGCTCCTGGTTGCCTTCGTGGGCGGGATCGTCGCCTTTTGGCAACTGGGCAAGAAGGAGGACTCGGTCTTTGTGATCAAGACCGCAGCCCTGAGCTGCCACTACCCGGGAGCCTCCCCCGAGCAGGTCGAGGAGTTGATCACCGAGCCCATCGAGCGGGAGATTCAGTCGATGCCCTCGGTCAAAAAGATCTCCTCCGAGTCGCGCTACGGCACCTCCCTGATTCGCGTGGAGCTCGACCCGGCCACCCCGGCCCGCGAGATTCCGCAACGCTGGGACGAACTGCGGCGCCGCACCCTCAACATCGGCTCTCGGCTGCCCGATGGGGCCTCTGCCATACGCGTAAGCGACGACTTCGGCGAGGTCTACGGGCTCTACTACGCCCTCACAGCCGACTTAGGGTTCAGCTTTACGGAGCTCCGCGAGGCCGCCCAACGGCTCAAGAGGCATCTGATGCGCCTAAGGGGGGTAGAGAAGGTGGTCCTCTACGGCGAACAAGAGCCGGTAATCAACCTCTACATCTCGCTCTCGGCCTTAGCCGAATTCTCGATACGTCCCGAAGCGATCATCGCCGCCATTGAGGAGGAGAACCGACTCCTGAGCAGCGGAACAATCCGGGCCGGAGAGCTGCAGATCCGCCTGCTGGAGAGCGGCACCTACCACACGCTCGACGACCTGAGGAATCAACTGCTGATGGCCTCGGACGGCAGGCAGTTTCGTGTGGGCGACATCGCCCGCGTGGAGCGCGACTACCGCACACCGCCCGAGGCGCTGATGCGTGTGAATGGGGTAAGAGCGATCGGCATCGGCATCAGCACGGAGCCACAGAGTGATGTGGTGAAGGTCGGGCGGGCGGTCTCGGAGGCCTTGGCCGCCGAGGAGCTTCCCGTAGGGCTGCAGCTCGAGGTCCTCTACCCTGAGGATCGCATCGCCCGTGAGGCGACCAACACCTTTCTGTTGAACCTGCTCGAATCGCTGCTGATCGTCATCGGCGTGATCATGCTCTCGATGGGCCTCCGCGAGGGGGTGGTAATCGGCAGCTCGCTGCTCTTCGCCATCGGTGGAACGCTGCTCCTGATGCAACCCCTGGGCGAAGGGCTGAATCGCACCTCGCTGGCCGGTTTCATCATCGCCATGGGGATACTGGTGGACAACGCCATCGTGGTGGTGGACAACGCCAAACAGCGCATGGCGGGTGGCATGGGGCGCACGGAGGCCCTTCTGCAAGGGGCAGAGCAACCGGCTTGGAACCTTCTGGGAGCCACCCTGATCGGGATCTTCTCGTTTCTTCCGCTCTACCTCGCCCCCTCATCCGTGGCCGAGATCATCAAACCCCTCTTTATCGTTGTCTCGCTCTCTCTGCTGCTGAGCTGGGTGCTGGCCCTGACACAAACCCCACTCTTCGGGGTTAAGCTGTTGCAGGCACCCCGCCCCGGAAGCGAGGATCGCACCGCAGGTATCGTTCGCAGCTTCGACAAACTGCTCAAGAGGACCTTGCGGCATCGTATCGCCATCCCTTTAGGGTGCGTGGGACTCCTGCTGTTGAGCCTCTGGCTCCTGGGCCGGCGACCGCAAAACTTCTTTCCGAACCTCAGCAAACCCTACTTTCGGGCCGACGTCCTGCTGCCCGAGGGCTACGATATTCGCGCGACCGAAGAGCGGCTCCTCAGGATGGAGGAGTGGCTGATGGCACGCCCCGAGGTGAAACGGGTATCGCTCACTGCGGGAGGCACCCCTCCGCGCTACTACCTCGCCTCGGGGAGCGTGGCCGGCGAGCCCAACTTTGGCAACCTGCTCGTCGAACTCCACCACCCCCGACAGAGTGGCACCGTAGAGGCCGAATTCAACCGATGGGTCGAGCAGGAGTTGCCCGATGTCTGGCTGCGCTCCTCGCTCTTCAAGCTCTCGCCCGTGCCCGATGCCACGATCGAATTCGGATTCATCGGGCCCGACATCGACACCCTGCAACGCCTCACCGACTGCGCGGAGGCAATCCTGAGACGAAATCCAGATACCCGCAACATCCGCCAAAGCTGGGGCAACCGCATTCCGACCTGGATGCCCCGCTACTCACAGATGAAGGGACAACGGATCGGCATCTCGCGCAGCCGCCTGGCAGCCGGCATGGCCCTCTCATCGTCGGGTCTGCAGCTGGGCGAGTATCGCGAGGGAGACCGCGTGCTCCAGATCCTGCTGAAGGAGGAGCAAAACGAGACGCTGAACTCCCTCCAGGCCATTCCACTCTTCTCACCACGGGGAAGAGTATTCGCCCTGGAGCAGGCGATCGACAGCCTCGAGTTTGGTTTTCGGCGCGGGGTGATCGAACACTTCAACCGCGAACGGGTGATGAAGGCGCAATGTGATCCCAAACAGGGAGTCAATACCAAGGCCCTCTTTCGCACGCTCTACGACTCGATGCGCACGATCAACCTGCCACGCGGCTACCGCATGCACCTCTTCGGCGAGGAGGAGAGCCAGATCGAGTCGAACCGGGCGCTGATGGCCAAACTGCCCCTTACACTGCTGCTGATCGCCACGACACTCATCCTGCTCTTCGGCAACCTGCGAAATCCGCTCATCGTGCTGTTGGTGCAGCCGCTGCTGCTGATCGGAGTGGTGCCGGGACTCCTGCTGACCGGCAAGCTCTTCGACTTCTTCGCCCTGCTGGGTCTGCTCGGTCTGGTGGGCATGAACATCAAAAACGGAGTGGTGCTGATTGCCGAGATCGAACGCCTGAAAGCCCAAGGAGCAGCCCCCAGCGAGGCCCTAAAAAGGGCGGTGCGCAGCCGTGTGCTCCCGGTGGTTATGGCCTCGGGAACGACAATCCTCGGTATGGTCCCCCTGCTCTTCGACCCCCTCTTCGGAGCCATGGCCGCCACCATCATGGGAGGCCTGATTGCCGGGGTGATGGTTACCATCGGGGTGCTCCCGCCACTCTACGCCCTCTTCCACAAGATCCAACCCCATAAAGACCATGTATAGAGTCCTCATCTTACTGGCCGCATGGCTGCCACTGCTGCCCGGAACGGCCCAGACCCATCTTCAGGAGTACCGCGAACAGGTACTCGGCCACAGTCGCCAACTGGAGGCCGCCCGAGCCCACAGCCGGGTAACCGGCGAGCGCCAACTCCTCTCCCGCACCGACTTTCTGCCCCGGCTCTCCCTGGCGGGCGACTTCAGCTGTGCCCTCCGCGAAGAATCGGAGTTAAAACCTTGGAGCTTCGCACTCCAACCCGAGATCATCGCCACCCTCTACAAAGGGGGAGGCGTGCGGGCTGCCTACCGCGAAGCCATGCTCAACCATGCCATCGCCCGTGAGCAGGAGCTCGACACCGAGCTCTCGATCCGCTATGCCGCCGACTACACCTATTGGAACCTCTCGGCCATGGCCGAATACCGCGCCGCTATGGCGGAGTATGTCCGCATCATCCGCTCCCTGAAAGAGATTATCGACCGCCGCTTCAGCGAGGGCTATATCGCCAAGGGAGATGTGCTGATGATCGAGGCCCGCCTCAGCACAGCCGAATACGAACTGCTCATGGCCGAAGAGAACTTCGAGGAGGCCCTGCACAACTTCAACATCCTGCGCGGCACACCGAGCGACAGGCCCGTTGAGCTCGGCGAGTCGATCTTCGACCCACAACCCCGACCCGAGCGCAAAAGCCTGGATCAGACCCTCGACAACCGCCCCGACTACCAGACCTCGCGGCTGCGCACGGCAGCGGCGCAAAACGCCATTACAATCGCCCGGGCAGGCTATAACCCGCGACTCGAGGTCGGCGTGCGGGGGTCGTGGCATCCCGAGTCGCCCAACCGGACAGGGGCCACCCAAATCGACGGAGCACTCTTTGCCCGCCTCTCGGTTCCGATCTTCGGGTGGGGCGCCCGCCGCCACAGCACGGGGGCAGCCCGCGCCACGGCCCTGGAGGTCGAATGGCAACAATCGGAACTCATGGAGCAGATCCTGCGCGAGGAGCGCAACGGCTGGAGCGCCGTGGTCGAGAGCCAGGCCCGCGTGGAGTCGGTCGGCGAGAGCCTGCGCATTGCAGGCGAGAACCTCGACTTGGGAACCTACTCCTACAGCGAAGGGCTCACCACCATTCTCGATGTCCTGCAAGCCCAGCTCAACTGGATCCAAATCTACACAAATGTCATCACCGCCCACTTCAACTACGCCATAGCCTGCTCGGAGTATCGAAGAATCATTGCCGAGCCGTAGGCCGAGGGCACCTTAGAGGAGCAAAAAATCGGGGCGGATGGAGTCTCCTTTTCAGAGGTTCCATCCGCCCCAATCACTGTGGGGGGTATTACAGAATCACATACTCGGGATCCACCCGACCGATCATCTTCAGCATGCGAATCAATCCGCATCCGTCATCCTGGGTCTTGAGCAACGCCTGGGAGATTGCCGACTCCTGCTCGCTCGATTGGCCTTCAACACGATATTTGATTCTAAAATCGGTGTAGTAGGCCTCGGCCTGCAGCGTGTCGGTCGAGAGGTTGCCCGTGAGCTCGATCTCAAAGGAGTTAACCTGCACACGGGCACGCTTAAGCTGGTACTCCAGCGTGTAGGCGGCACACATCACGGCCGAATAGAGCATCATCTCCTTGGGGTTGAGTGCCATCATATCGGGGTGGCTCTCCAATTGGAACTTCACCGGTTCGTCACGGCGAATCTTTACAATGTAGCTTAACATAGTCTTCTTTTTTAATTGTGTTATCTTATAAATGTTTCTTGATTAATAAACGAAAGTTATATCCATTTTCGTATATCAGCGAAGAAAAAAAATTTGGCATACGAAATTTGGAGCAAGAATCGTTCCTAAAAAAGGGTGTGCATTGCCGAAAAAAGAGTATCTTTGTTCCATTGAAACAACTCGCAACCATGTTAAGAGAGATATTTCTACCTATTGTATTGATCTCCATGATTTTCACGGGAGGAGAGCTGCGGGCACAAAACTCCGAGCAGCACCTGCGCCGGGAGATCACCCGCGCTTCGGAACTCTTCGAACGCGGACGTTGGGCCGATGCCCGCCGCGCTTGGATGCAGATTCAACGCTCCATCCCCGAAGATCGGACTCCGGAACAGGAGCAGGCCGCCTACCACCTGGCCGTCTGCGCCGTAGAGTTGGGACACCCCGATGCCGAGCGGGCACTCAAACTCTTCGAGGAGCGCTTTCCGGGGTCGCTGCGCACGAACGACGTGCGTTTTGCCCTGGCCTCCTACTACTGCACACGCGAAGAGTACACCAAGGCGCGTGAGACCTTCGAGAGGACCGACTACCGCGCGCTCTCGGCCGACAACCGCACCAAATACGACATTCGCCGCGGCTACCTGGACTTTGCCGCCGGGGAGTATGATGCCGCCTACGGGTACTTCGAACGCGTGAACAAAAAGAGCATCTACGCCGACCATGCCCTCTACTACCGCTCCTACATCGACTACATGCGGGGCGACTACCCCAAAGCCAAGATCGGCTTCGAGGAGCTGACTCACAGCAACACCTACCGCAGCGTAGCCCCCTTCTACCTCTTGCAACTGGAGTTTCGCGAAGAGAACTACACCTACGTCACCACCCATGGCGATGCGCTGATCCCGACCGCCTCAACGGCCCAACAGCGCGATCTCTGCCGCATGATCGCCGAGGCATGGTTCCACCTGGACAACTACGCCAAGGCTTACGAATATATGGCCGCCTACAACCAATTGGAGGGGGAGCAGACCCGCGAGGCAGCCTACATCGAGGGCTTCTCGCTCTACCGTCTGGCCCGCTACAAAGAGGCGGCCGAGGTGCTGCGCCGGGCGGCCGGCCCCGCAGATGCCCTCACGCAGAATGCCGCCTACCACCTGGCCGACTGTTACCTGCGCCTGGGCGACAAGCAATCAGCCATGCAGGCCTTTGCCATGGCTACGGACAAACTCCTGCTGCCCGAGGTGGCTGAAGATGCCCTCTTCAACTACGGCAAGTTGCAATATGAGCTCGGCGGCGGGCACTTCGGCGAGGCGATCAACATCCTCACGCGCTACTGCACCGAATACCCCGCCTCGGAGCGTCTGGACGAGGTGAAGAGCCTGCTGGCTGCCGCCTACTACAACTCCGAGAACTACGATGCCGCCTACGAGGCCATCCGCACCCTCCCGGCCCCCGATAGCGACATGCGGGCCGCCCGCCAGAAGATCACCTTCTACCGCGCCCTGAAGCGCTACGAGGCGGGCGATCTGAGCAGCGCCGAGGTACACCTCAAGGAGGCTGCCGGAATCGGTGTGAGTGCCCGCTACACAGCCCTTTCCGACTTCTGGCGGGCCGAGATCGCCTTCTCGCGCGGGCAGTACAGCGCAGCTCAACAACTTCTGGAGCGCTACCTGCAACACGCCCCCAAAACCGAACGCGAATATGCCTTGGCACACTTCAACCTCGGCTACTGCCACCTCAGAAGCGGTCGGCAGGCCGAAGCTGAAGATGCGTTTCTCCTCTTTCTGAAACTCTACACGGCAAACGATGCCCTGCGGGCCGATGCCCTGAACCGCCTGGGCGACAGCCGCTACGGCCGGCGCAATTTCGAGCAGGCTCTCGAGAGTTACCGCGAGGCGGCTTCAACGACCTACCCCGCATGCCACTATGGCGCCTATCAGCAGGCCATCACGCTCGGTATCCTGGGACGGACCGAGGAGAAGATCTCCTCACTGAAGCGGATCATCTCGGCCGACAAGGGCGACTGGGTGGATGATGCCGCCTACGAATTGGGCCACACCTACATGGCACAAAAGCGCTACAGCGATGCAGCCACCATACTGAAGGATTATGTAAACCGCTATCCCCACTCGCCGGTCTACAGCCGCGCCCTCTCGGATCTGGGGCTGATCTATGCCAACCTGGGCGACAAAAAGCAGTCGATGGCCTACTACGACCGCGTGGTAAAGGCCGCCCCCTCATCGGCCGAGGCCCGCAGTGCCCTGCAGGGGATTCGCGAACTCTACCTGGCCGAAGGCAATGCCGACGGCTACTTCGCCTATGCCGAAAAGAGCGGCGTGGATGGCGACCTCTCGCTCCGGGCCCGCGACTCGCTGAGCTTCACGGCTGCCCAAAGCCTCTACCTGGCCGACCGTGCCGAGGAGGCCGCACGCTCACTGCGCAGCTACCTGAAGAGCTTCACAAAGGGGGCTTACAGAAGCGATGCCCTCTACTACCTGAGCAACTGCTACCACGACCTCCAGCAGCCGAAACAGGAGCTGGAGACCCTCAAGGAGCTTACCGACCTGGGGCCCTGCCAATACACCCAGGATGCGCTGAAACGTCTGGCCCCGATGGCCCACGCCTCGAAGGAGTATGCCACAGCCGCCGATGCCTACGGCCGACTGGCCGATGCAGCCGCCACAACCCAGGAGCGCAACCAAGCGCTCGAGGGTTATGTGAGCAGCACCATCGCCACGGGCGACCGGACGGCCATTCAGGAGATGGCCCTTGAGATCGAGAGCCGCAAGGAGGTCTCCGAAAAGGCGCTGCGCGAGGCACGCTTCGCCCATGCCCAACTCTTAGAGGAGCAGGGCGAGAGGCAGAAGGCGCAGGCATTGTATGACCTCCTGCGCACGGAGGTACGCTCGGCCGAGGGGGCTGAGGCGATGTATCGCACAATTCTGGCGCGCATGGATGCCGGGAAACTAAAGGAGGTCGAGGAGCTGGTCTTCGCCTTCTCGGAGATGCCCTCGGCCCACAACTACTGGCTCGCCAAATCGTTCCTCACGCTGGGCGACTGCTACCTCAAGCAGGGAGACAGCTTCCAGGCTCGTGCCACCTGGCAGAGTGTGGCCGACGGCTACTCTCCGACCGACGACGGCATCGTTGGCGAGGCCCGAGAGCGCATCAAACAATTAAAAGAGTAACCCATGAAAAGAACCATCCATATGCTCCTGGTGTGGGGCACCCTCCTGATGAGCCTTCCCCTATCGGCCCAGGTCGAGAAGCAGGTCGAGGTCTCGAAAAGCTATGTCCCGAAGGTGGCCACGGCGGCCAAACCGGCCCTGCAACCCGAATTTGCCGATACGGTGAAGATCCGACCCGAGATCGACTACACGATCTCGCCGCGTGCCCTGAACACCCAACTCGAGACACGCACGTTCCGTCCGGCCACGGTTACCTACTGGGAGTTTAACCGCCCGACCCCCTTCTACCTGAAGGCGGGCGTGGGCTATCCGCTCAACAGCGTGGCCGACCTCCACCTGGCAACCCAGAATCCCTCGATCGGCTACGCCATGCTTTACGTCAACCACCTGGGAGACTATGCCCGCGTGAAGAACTACGCCGGGCTGGAGCCCACGGCGACCCGGATGTATAACCGCATCGGCGGTGCTGCGGGCCGCTACCTCGGACGCCACATCCTCGAGACGGAGCTCTACTACGAAAATCGGCTTCTGCACCGCTACGGCGCCACCGACCCGCAGGATGATCTGATGGTAGGCAGCCGCGTGAACTTCGGAGAAGCGGCCATGCGCATCCGCATAGGCGACGACTTCAACGACGAGCGCAAAGTGAATTTCAACATCGAGGGCTACGGTATCTATCTGCACGACAACAGCCGGACCCTCTCGTTGATGGATGCCCGCCAAATCGATGCCGGAGGTATTGGGCGAATCGGCTTCCGATGGGGAAGCCACCACCTGAACTTCGGCCTTGGATTCGAGGGGGCCTGGGGCGCCGGCGACATGAGCGGCTATGAGAACCAAAACCTCCACGGCCGTTTCGCCTACAGCTTTACGCGCCACAGCATGGAGGCAGAAGTGGGAGCCGAATACCACTATGCGGCCATCACCTCCTCCGAGGGGCACGAGTCCTTCCACTACCCCATCCCCCACATCCGCTTGAAATTCAACCTCGGCAACGGAGCCTTCGTCCCCTTTGCGGGATTTGATGGCGAGGTGGAGCGTAACGATTTCCGCTCCCTGCTCAAAGAGAACCCATACCTGATCACCGGCTTTGCCCTGCCGAAGAATACGGTGCACTACAACCTGCGCTTCGGAGCCGAAGGCAACCTCTCGAACCGCTTCTCCTATCGCCTGCATATCGAGATGAGTTGGATCGAAAACGCCCGCTACTGGTACGGCATCAACTTCCCGATGGCCGAGAGCGCGAACCGCAACTTTCTGCAGTTCGGCGTGGCACAAGCCCGCCGCAACACCGCGACCCTGGGCGTAGATCTGAAGTGGCGCCCCGTGGCCGACCTGATGATCCAGGGAACCGTGCTCGGGTATCTGCACGATTTCCGCGGACAACTGGGCGAGCAGATGCTCGCCGGAGGCCTTCCGGCCCTGCGCTCGACCCTGAAGGCCGAGTACGCCCACCGCAAATTCACGATCGCCCTCTCGGGAGAGCTTTGCAGCACACGCCACTGGAGCAACCTGCACTACCTGAGCGATAATCAGGGGGCAGGAAAAATGGAGTGGCTGACCTACAAGGTTCCCATCACGGTCGATCTGCGCCTCTATGCAGACTATCACCTGAACTCCTCGCTTACCCTCTTTGCCGAGGGGCGCAACCTGCTGAACGAACGCCTCCACGACTGGGCCAACTACCCCCTTACGGGCATCGCCTGCACGGTCGGCGTGAAGCTGAACTTCTGATCGGTCCCGAAAATTGAAAATAATTTTGTACCTTTGTCCGAATTATGGCCGATTATAAGAACATAAACATTCGCAACAAGCGGGCAACCTTCGACTACGAGATCTTGGAGGAGTATGTTGCCGGCGTAGTATTGGTGGGCACCGAGATCAAGTCGGTACGACTGGGCAAGGTGGCCCTGACGGACTCCTACTGCTATTTCAGCGAGGGCGAACTCTGGATCCGCGGCGTCAATATTGCCGAATATGCCTGGGGAACGTGCAACAACCACACCCCGAAACGCGACCGCAAACTGCTCCTGAACCGCAAGGAGCTCAATAAGTTGGAGCGATCATTACAGGATCGTGGACTGACGGTCGTGGGGCTGAGGCTCTTTCTGAACGAGCGCGGCCTGGTGAAGATCGTCATCGGCCTTGCGAAGGGTCGCAAGAGCTACGATAAGCGCGAGTATCTGAAAGAGAATGATGCCAAGCGCGAGATGGACAAGGTAATGAAGAGTTACAGAAGATAGAGATGGCACTGATTCTGTTGATTGAGACCGGCACCGACATCTGCTCGGTGGGTATTGCTCGCGATGGCGAGCTGTTGTCGTTGCGCGAGAGCGACCAGGGGCGCGACCACGCCAAAAAGGTGGCGCTCTTCGTCGATGAGTTGCTGCGCGAAACGGGCATACAGCCCGATGAATTGGATGCCGTGGCCGTAGGCATGGGCCCCGGCTCCTATACGGGCCTGCGCATCGGCGTATCGTTTGCCAAGGGGCTCTGCTACGGATTGCAGAAGCCGCTGATTGCCGTGGGGTCGCTCGACTCGCTGACGGCCGTAGCCCGCGAGGACTTCGAGGCGGGAATCCTGAATGTACCCCAATGGGATGGGGCGCGACTCTGCCCAATGGTCGATGCCCGCCGCATGGAGGTCTACACCCGAATCTTTACGACCCAAGGGGAACCCCTTACGGAGGTCTCGGCCGAAGTGATCACCTCCGAGAGCTTTGCCGATTTCCGCCACAACGCAGAGGCGCCGCTGGTCATCTTCGGCAATGGTGCCGAGAAGTGCCGCGAGTTGCTGCCCGATGCTGTGTGGGTGAATGTGGCCCCTTCGGCCCGCGGTCTGGCACGCCCGGCCCAAGAGGCCTTCGAGGCGGGCCGATTCGAAGACGTGGCCTACTTCGAGCCCTTCTACCTGAAAGATTTTGTGGTAATTCCCTCAAAAAAGAGACTGCTATAGCCCCCCCCGGAGTGGAGCAAGCGTGAACCCGACAAGGTGCGGCTCTGCAAGAGGGAGCTGTGTATGGATCCTACAGCAGGGTGTGTCTAAGAAGTTTTTTAGACACACCCTTTTTGTTTGAAGTTGTATAACAAGAGGAATTTCCAGGCTTGCGAAGCCAAAAAGCGGTGTTTACTCTTTGTAAATGAGCATTTTGAGAGCAACCGAAAGAGACTGAACGCAGAAATCACCTGGTTAGACAGCTTCATTTCTGGGAGTCGTTAAAACATCAGCTGGTAAGCCTCGCGGTCGGCTCCGCTCTCGAGGACAATGCGGCCACAGTGAAGAAAGCCATGGCGGGCAATCAGCCGCTGCATTGGGAGATTCTGAAGGTGGGTGTCGATTCGGATGTTTTTGATGCCGCGACGGCTGGCCTCGGCATAACAAAAATGGAGAAAAGCACCGGCCAGGCCGCGCCCCTTGCAGGCAGGATCGACCACCAGGCGATGGACCACGCCGTAGGGGGCCTCGTTGAGCCACCCACCTTCGAAGATCTCGCGGTAGGTAGGTTCGCCATCGAATGAGAGGCACCCCGTGAGGAGCACCCGGTCATCGACCACACCCACATAGCTATTGCCGCGCAAGATATCCTGCTCGAAGACGGCTGCGGTAGGATAGCCATCCTGCCATTGGTCGATCCCCCGATCGCGAAACCAGGCTTGGGCAGCCGCCACCAGCTCCATGATGCGGCCGATATCCTCTTTAAGGGTTGGGCGGAAGGTGATATTCATCGGATGTGATAGGTTTTCAACTCCTGTTGCAGCTCCTTCTCACGACCACCGATACATTGGTTCAGCAGGGCATGAAACTCGGGCGAGTGGTTCATGTGTACCGTATGGCAGAGTTCGTGCAGGATCACGAAGTCGCGGAGGTGCTCCGGCAGAATCATCAGAAAGATGCTCAGCGAGATCTCTTTGCACAGCGTACAAGAGCCCCACTTCGAGCGCGAGGGGCGAAACGTGAGTCCGCGATAATTGAACTTATGCTTGCTGGCCAATTGGGCCACGCGGACGGGAAGCGTCAGCCGGGCTTCGCTCCTCATCCTTAAAATCTCCTCGGGGCTGTAGCTCTTCGGGGGATTCTGTTCGGTCTTTCGAGCCACCCGATCGCGAGCCTTCAGGACCCACTTCATGCGCTCCTCCAAAAAGGCCAACGCCTGATTTTCATTCGCCCACAGCGGAAAACTCAGGCGCACCTCCCCCGAAGGCTTAACCGAAATGGAGAGCCTACGGGCCCGACGAGTCTGCGCCAGGGTAATTGGACCGAGCTGAGGGTGATTGAAAACGTAGGCCGTCATTGCCTTTAGCCGATTCGTTGTCTTACCACTTCGAAGAGCATGACGGCGGCGGCGGCCGATACGTTGAGCGACTCGATGTGACCAATCAAGGGGATGGCCAACTGCTCGTCGCAGAGTTTGAGGAGCTCCTTCGAGATTCCCGTATCCTCGGCGCCCATCACAATCACCGTAGGCTTGCGAAAGTCGGCATCGTAGAGCAACTTACGACTCTTTTCCGTAGCTGCTACAATCTGGAAACCCTCCATCTGGAGCTGCTTCACGGTGTTGCGCAACGAGCCTACGCGGCAGACGGGAATCGAGGTCAGCGCGCCGGCCGAGGAGCGAATAGCCTCGGCATTTACGGGAGCGGAGTTCTTCAGCGGAGTGATCAGACCATGCGCTCCGGCACACTCGGCCGAGCGGGCTATGGCGCCGAAGTTGCGGACATCCGTAACGCCGTCGAAGAGGACGATGAGCGGGGTCTCATCCTCGGGTACGCGCTCCAAGATATCCTGCAGCTCCACATACTCGATGGCGGCAATCTGCGCCACCACACCCTGGTGGTTTCCTTTGGTCAGACGGTTGAGTTTTTCAACGGGTACCTCCTGCCAACGCAGGCGGTGGCGCATGCAGAGATCCTTCAACTCCTGCATCAGCGGTCCCTCAGCCCCCTTGCGGATGTAGAGTTTCTCGATCTGCTTGTGCGACTCCACGGCCTCGGCCACGGGACGAATACCAAAAATCAGGTTGTTATCCATTCTTAAATCCTATTGTTCTTCGGTTAATTCCAATTCATAGCTTGTTTTTTCCCACTCATGCATCAACTTGTCGTAGCGGGCCTTCAGGGCGTTGTAGGCGGCATAGTCTGCCTCGATATACTCCGTCGCGGCGGCCAGCTTCTCGTCCCATTGGGCGATCTGCTGCTCCACTCCGGCCAGCTCGGACTCCACGGCCTCCACAGCCTTGCGGAGCTTGCGCACCAACTTCTCTTGCTCCTTCTTCTGTTCGTAGCTCAACTTGCCCGACGAGGCCTCTTTGGGAGCTGCTGCGGCCGCCACGGGGGTCGCCTTGCGCTCCACCTCCTGCAGCGACTCTAATTTGCGCTTCTCGAGGAAGTAGTAGATGCCGCCCAGGTACTCTTTGACCCCGCCGTCGCGGAACTCATAGACCTTATCGACCATGCCGTCCAGGAATTCGCGGTCGTGCGAAACCACCACCACCGTACCGTCGTACTTGAGCAGGGCACTCTTCAGAATATCCTTCGAGCGCATATCCATGTGGTTCGTCGGCTCGTCCAAAACCAGCAGGTTGTGGGGCTCGAGCATCAGCGAGGCCAAGGCCAGGCGCGAGCGCTCGCCACCCGAGAGGACCTTGACCTTCTTCTCGATATCCTCGCCACGGAAGAGGAAGGCTCCCAGAATATCCCTCAGACGGGTGCGAATATCGCCCACGGCGACCTTATCCAAGGTGTCGTAAACCGTAATTTCACCATTCATCAGATCCTCCTGATTCTGGGCGTAGTAGCCGATATTGACGTTGGCCCCGAGGCGGATCGACCCCTCGGTGGGCGTAAGGTGACCGATCAGCAGACGCGCCAGCGTGGTCTTACCCTCGCCGTTACGCCCCACCAGGGCAATCTTGTCGCCCTTCGAGATCGTGAACTCCGCACCACTGAAGACGTGTTTGCGACCGAACGACATGCCGAGCTCCTTCAACTCGGCCACCACCTGTCCCGAGCGGGGGGCGGGCGGGAATTTGATATTCAAGGTGGCCAAATCCTCCTCATCAACTTCGATGCGGTCGAGCTTCTCGAGCTGCTTGATGCGCGACTGCACCTGGTTCGACTTGGTAGGCTTGTAGCGGAACTTTTCGATAAACTCCTCGGTCTTCTCAATCAGGCGCTGCTGGTTTTCGTAGGCCGCCATTTGCTGCTCGCGACGCTCGGCCCTGAGGACCACATACTTCGAGTAGGGAACCTTGTAGTCGTAGATCTTTCCCAACGAGAGCTCGACGGTGCGGTTGGTAACATTATCCAGGAAGGCGCGGTCGTGCGAGATGACAAGCACGGCGCCGTTGTAATTTTTGAGGTACTCTTCGAGCCACTGGATCGACTCGATGTCGAGGTGGTTCGTCGGCTCATCCAACAGAAAGATCGAGGGACGGCGCAACAACAGCTTCGCCAGCTCGATACGCATACGCCAACCGCCCGAGAATTCACTCGTCGCACGCCCGAAATCCTCGCGCCGGAAGCCCAATCCCAAGAGGGTCTTCTCGATATCGGCATCGCGAGTCTCGCCACCCAAGATGTGGTAGCGGTCGTTGGCATCGTTCAGGCGGTGCAACAGCTCGGCATAGGCCTCCGACTCATAATCGGTGCGCTCACCGATCTCAAGGGTGAGGCGCTCGATCTCGGCCTCAAGTCTCAAGACCTCGTCAAAGGCCTTGGCCGTCTCCTGAACCAGGGTCGTGGTGTCGGCCACCTTCATCTGCTGAGGCAGGTAGCCCACCGTGCAGTCGGCATTCTTCGTCACAGCCCCCGAGGTGGGCTGCTGCTCGCCGATGATCAGGCGCAGGAGTGTGGTCTTACCCGCTCCGTTCTTACCCACCAGACCGATACGGTCCTTCGGGTTGATCAGAAACGAGATGTTGTCGAAGAGGGTCCACCCTCCATAACTGACGGTAAGGCTGTCTAACGAAATCATAAGCAGGGGTTACAGTACGCTTTTTTTGATGGAGGGCTATGCCTCCAAGATCTTGGAAATCTCCTCTTCGGGCGAGGGGGCCTTGAAGACGGCACTTCCGGCCACCAGGGCCTCCGCTCCGGCATCGAAGAGTTCACGGGCATTCTTCGACGAGACACCACCATCCACTTCGATCATCGCCTTCGATCCGGTCTCGGCAATCAGGCGCTTGAGTTCGGCCACCTTCTCGGTCGATCCTTCGATGAAACTCTGTCCGCCGAAGCCCGGCTCCACCGACATCACCAGCACCAGCTCGATTTGGGGCAGCCACTCGCGCAACGTCTCCACCGGAGTCTTGGGCTTAATGGAGATACCGGCCTTGGCTCCCGCCTGATGAATCAGATCGATGCACTCCTGCACCTTTTCGGTGGCCTCGATATGGAAGGTAACATAGTGCGAACCGGCCTTGACGAAACGCTCGACATACTTCTCGGGCTCAACGATCATCAGGTGGGTGTCGATCACCTTTTCAGTGGCCTTGGTGATGGCCGCCAAGACGGGGAATCCGAACGAGATGTTAGGGACGAATACACCATCCATTACATCGATGTGAAACCACTCGGCACGGCTGCGATCGATCATTCGGGTGTCACGCTCCAGGTGGCCGAAGTCAGCCGAGAGCATCGAAGGGGAGACAATACGGGTCATATTTTCCGACTTTAAGTTTTAAGGTTTATGCGATAAAAGTGAACAAGTTCTCATCTATCCGGCAGCACGCTGTTTCGGTTGCGTTTGATCCTGATTGGCTCTCTTTTTCGCTCTTTGAAGGTTGCAAAGCCCGCATTATGCCATCAAAGGAGTTGAAAAACCGCTTCAAAATAATCTTCAAAATCGCCTCGGCCCGACCACAGCTCCTGCCTTAAGGTTGTTTAATCTTACAAAGGTAACAAAAAAATTTAGGAATTAGGAGCGAAGAATTATTTAATTCAAAAATTTCGAACTCTTGGAGGCCGTTTAACCTCTCCACGAAATATTTTCACGCCTCATCTTTCGCATGATTAGAGGCGCACAGGGGTTCCCATGCGCCTCCAATTGCAAGCAAAACAGCCACAAAAGAGTTACTCGATCATTTCGCGAACAAATTCTCAGATGCCAAACAGGTGAGGTAAATTTCAACCTAAATTTCAGCTCTACACTCTGGGCCGTCGAGTAGGATAGACCGTCGATGGTCCACGCTACATGCGGCTCTGCTCCTCGGCCGAACCGCGCTCGACGGATTTCGAGTGGAAGGCCTTTCCGGCGTTGAAGTTATAGTTGATGCCCACCGAGAAGCAGCGGTCACCCCAAGCCTGGTGTACGCGGTAGGTGCGCCGGAAGTCGGGCTGCGAGGCGGAGATCTCCTGCTTTAGGCCCAGCACGTCGTTGGCCGAGAGGGTCAGGGTCAGGCGATCCTTCAGAAGGCGCTTCTTGAGCGAGAAGTTCAAGCTGTGGCGCGCGCCGACACTTACGTTGCTGATGGTCATGGCCGTCATGCCGTTGTAGGAGCACTCGAGGATGAATTTGTGGGGCAGCTGAAAGGTCATCGAGGTATACCACTGGAAGGTACCGTGATACTCGATCGGAGCCTCGGGGCTCATGCGCTCACCCAGACACATGTAGTTCAGGTTCGTATTCCACATCCACCACTTACGGAACTGCGCAGGGGCCGACAGCGTGACGTAATACCAATTATAGTCGGGCATATTTTGGCGCGTGAGGATCAGCATCTCGGGCTCGTGCGGATCGGCCACCATCACCTGCGAGATGGCATCGGTCTGGTTGTTGATGCCAGCCGTGAGCGAATATTTATGCCACATGACCAGGGTGAGCGAGTATTGGTTGTTGAAGGCGGGCTTCAGCTCGGGGTTACCCGTCTGGTAGGAGTAGTCGCTGATGGCTTGGCGGGCGGGCGTAAGATCCCAGAAGTTGGGACGGCTGATCGTGCGCGAATAGGAGGCCACGAGCGAATGTTTGCCCGGCTTGTCCAACTGCCAGGCAAGGTGGGCATTCGGGAAGAGCGAACAGTAGTTCTGTTCAAAGCTACTGCCACGCCCCGAGGTGTAGGTGTACTCGCCACGCAGGCCTGCGGTCAGAGAGAAGCGTCCGAAACGCCCCGAGGCGATCAGGTAGAGTGCTCCGATGTTCTCGGTGTACTCTATGGCGTAGTCTGCCACGCTGTTAGGCAGCCACTCACCCCCTTCAAAGCGGCGGTAGAGGGCACTGTTCTGTGTCTCGTTCCGCGTGTACTTCGCACCGGCTCGGAGCATCCATTTGGGCGAAAGGTGCTGCTCGAGGGCCAGGGTTGCCGTGAAGATGTCATAGCGGCTGGCCGTATTTTCACGATAGAGCGAGTCGCGCACCTGAGCCGCGCGGTACTTGTGGGTCTCGTTGTCCGAACCATCGCCAATGGTGCGGTGGGTGTAGTCGCTCAGCACCTTAAGGTTCGAGCCCAGGGTGTCGAGGCGGAAGATGTAGCTCAGCGAGGCCGAGAAGTTCTCCCGATCGGAGGTGGAGGTAAAGAGGCCCTCGTTGCGATCCGAAGCATCTCCGTTATGAATCAGCGTGGTCGAGGGGGTGGTGCTCTGCTCGCTGTTGCTCCAGTACTCGAACTCGGCACCCAGTGAGTGGCGATCGTTGAAGTCGTAGATCGCTCCCGCCTTTCCTCCGCCGTAGAGGTTCTCCTGGTGCAGGTCGCTCCGCGCCTCGAGGCGCATGTCGCGCAGCAGATAGTCGGTCTGCTCCTCCGCTACCCCATCCTGATTTCCCAGGTTCATCCACCCCGAGGCGTAGAGGTTCCAACCGCCCGAGTTGTAGTTCAGCGAGAGGTAGGGGTTGTGCATCGCCTGATACTCACCGACGGTGAAGTTGTAGGAGGCCGATCCCATCAGACCATCGTCGCGACGACGCTTAAGGGTGATGCGGATGATACCGGCCGAGGAGCTGGCATCGTAATCGGCTCCCGATTGCGGCACCACCTCGACACGCTGTACCTCCTCGGCCCGCAGCGACCGCAGGTAGGTTATGAGCTGTGTCCCCTCCATCTTCAGTTCGCGATCGTTCACATAGACCTTCGTGCCGCCCGATCCGTTGATCGAGATCCCGTCCTCCTGCATCCAGACACCCGGAGCCGTCTTCAGCAACTCCACGCCATCCTTCCCGACAGCAAGGGGCGAGTTGGCCACATCGACCACAAAGCGGTCCGCCTCGCGACGGATAAGTTGCGCCTTGACCACCACCTCGTCGATCGCCGTGGCCGACTCCTTGAGGAGCAGGTCGCCCAGGTGGCTGTCGGCAGGAAATTCCACTTCGCGCTCCAGGGGCTCATAGCCCACATACTGCACCCGAAGCCTATAGCGGCCCGCCGGCGCCGTGAAGGTAAAGCTACCATCTCCCTCGGTAGCCATACCTGCCACCTGCTCCGAACCCTCGAGCAGGATAACCGTTGCAAAGGCAATGGGCGCACCACTGCCATCCACCACGCGCCCCGAACAAATCATTTGACGCGCTGCGAAGGTACTCATCACGCCGAGTACCCCAATCACCATAAGTGTAAAAATCTTCTTCATAAGGCTTTTTTTTTATTTGGTTGTTTGCATTGTCTATATATTCACATCGCAAAGATATGTATTTTTATTTGTATTATGCAATACATAGTACATATTTTTCACAAACTATTTGCAAATTCTTACATCTTTTGGCTAAAAAATAGGGATACTTATTTATAAAGGGCGGATTTCCCCGCTACGGCTCTTTCTGCTCAGCTGAAGCATCGCAGAAAGAGCCGGGAGTCGGGGAAGGAGAATTTTAGGAAGGATCGCCCACAGAGGCGCGATAAAAAAATTGTAGCGCAGAGCACTTGGGTTGTGGAATTATTTTGTACCTTTGTTTCCAAAGAACGAAACATGGAGACCACTTTATATCTGCTTTTAGGTTTGATGTCAGCCGCCGCACTCCTGATGGGACTGCTTTGGAGGCGGAGCTGCAAGAGTGAAGCCACGGCTCGCACGGAACTGCTGACGCTCAGGGGCGAGATCCAGCAGTCGGAGGCTCAACACAAGGCCGCAGCACAAGCACTGGCACACGAACAGGAGCGAACGGCAAAGGTTGAGCTGGAGTTGCGCGAGGCGATTGCCGACCGGGCAACGTTGCTGGCGAAGTTCGAAGGGGCAGAGGCTCGGCTCCGGGAAGAGCAGGCCCGTCACACCCGATCGGAGGAGGAGCAATCCAAGGCCGAAGAGGCGATGCGGCTGCAATTCAAGAACCTGGCCAACGACATCCTGGGCGAGCAGTCACGTTCGTTCCGCGAGACGAACAAGGAGTCGCTGGAGGCGTTGCTCAAGCCCTTCAACCAACACATGGCCGACTTCCGCGAACGCGTGGAGAAGATCCACGCCACGGAGGCCGAGCAGCACGGTGCCTTAAAGAACGAGCTCAAACACCTCATGGAGCTCAACCACCGCATAACGACCGAGACGACCAACCTCACCCGAGCTCTAAAGGGGGATTCGAAGGTGCAGGGCGATTTCGGGGAGATGATTCTCGATACGATTCTCTCGACGTCGAACCTGGTGAAAGGGGTACACTACCAGACACAGGACACGCTGAAGAATGAAGCCGGCGAGAACATGCGCCCCGATGTGATCCTCCACCTGCCGGATCGGAAACAGATCGTCATCGACTCGAAGACCTCGCTTACGGCCTACGCGAACCACGCCGCCGCAGAGGAGCCCGTGGAGCGCGACCGACAACTCAAGCTGCACCTCGAATCGGTACGCAAGCACGTTCTCGAACTCTCGGCCAAGAGCTACCAGGAGCTGATGGAGTGCACTCCGGATTTTGTGGTGATGTTCATACCCAACGAGTCGGCCTTCCTGGCTGCCATGCAGGCCGACCCCGCGATCTGGGCCGATGCCTACAAACGAAAGGTGATCATCTCCTCCCCCACAAACCTCTTCGCCCTGCTGAAATTGGTCGATAACCTTTGGCAACGCAGCGACTTGGAGCGCAATACGCGCGAGATTGCCGAATGTGGCTCAAAGATGTACGACCAGCTGGTGGCCTTCACAGAGGCTCTGCAAGGGGTAGAGAAGGGGATCAAGAGTGCCCAAACGGCCTACGACGAGGCCTTCAAACGCCTGACCCACGGCAACAACAACCTGGTCCGCCTCGGCGAACGCATGGTAGGGCTGAATGTAAAGATCAAAAAGAGGCTCAGCAGCTCAATCCGCGACGCAGCCGATCTCGAGACCGAGCAGAGGGTGCAGAGCGAAGAGGAACCGAGAGCAGAGATCGAAACCGAAGAGTGCGCGCAATAGCCCGCACTCTTTTTCGTACCGGAGAGCAAAAGAGGTCAAAAGGGCCGAGGGGGGGGCAAAGGTTTCAGGAGAAAGAGAGAGCGGCCGAGAGCCAGGAAGCGAATGAATAAAATAGGGTCAGCCGAAGGATTTGGAGGGTAAAATTGTCGTTTTGGCACCAATTTTGTTCTCTTCGGGCACAAGCAGGGTTGGGTTTAAGGTAACTAATTCTTTTATCTTTTCGTACCCTCGGGTACACATCTTTCTGTTTATTTTCTGTTTGCACACCGTGTTTCCCTCACCGGAAACACTCCCCCGACCCTGCCCCTTTGGCAGCGTACAGGTTTCAACTTTACGCAGTGAGGGGGTGACTAACAAGTTTTATAGACTCCCTTATTGACTGAAGCTGTATAAGAAGAGGGATTTCAAGGCTTGCAAAGCCCGAAAAAGCGCAGTTTACCTGGCGTAAATGAGCATTTTGAGGGCAAGCGTAACGCAGAAATCAACTTGTTAGACAGCTTCGAGCAAGGCAAGTCGAAAGATGCCCTACAAAATCACAAAAGGAGGCGGTCTACCTTCTTCGCCAACTGAACCTTGGCTACATTGAGCTTGGAAAGGCGCTGCAAAATATCGGAGAGCTGCTCTTCGGTGAGGTTTTCATCGAGGAGTTTATCATTTAGCTCACGAACCATGCGCTCTATGACTTTGGACTTGTAGAGGGCCATGCAGCGCGGCACTCCGGCCGAGAGCATCTCCATCTCACTCTCCACATGAATCTCCTTCTGGGTCCAAATTCGGCTGGCCACATAGTTGTCGTCCGAAGCAAGGAGATCGACGGCAAGCTTGGAGACCTCGGGGTCGTGGTGGTTCACAAAGTGGTGCGCAGGAACCTCGACCCCACTGCCTAAGAGCTCCCACTCGCGACGATAGGTCGAAAGGATCTCGTTATAGAGCGGATTCTGAAATTGGAGGCCATCGGCTTCCAGATCATCAAAGATCACCTCGGCAACATTGCAACTCACCATGGTGCGCCCCTCGCGGAGGTCGAAATTCAGATGGCCGTATTTGAGCAGGTACTTCACCAGTTCGCCCTCAAGGGCCTCGGCACTGCTACCCCCGCGAATACCCTCCTTGTAGAGGGGCATCGAGGTGGCGACCGATGCGCTCTGCTCCTGCTGAATCAGGGCCGCCTGACGGCGCATAAACTCCTGAGTTTCACGGTCTCCGGCAGCCGTATGACGCTTGCGTGCCACCTCCGAGATCAGGACGTTCTCATCCACATCCATGATGCGGGCACACTCCTTGATATAGACCGAGCGATGTATCGAATCGGGAATCTGGACGATCGACTGTACCATGTCCCCGATGAGTTGGGCCTTCCGGATCGGATCACGCTGCGCCTCGCGCATCAGGAGCCCGGCCTTGAAGGTGATGAAGTCGTGTTCGTGGTCTGCAATGTAGGTACGCACCTCGTCAGCCGAATGCTTGCGGGCGAAAGAGTCGGGGTCATCCTCCGCAGGCAAGGATACCACGCGCACATTCATCCCCTCGGCAAGGATCATGTCGATACCGCGTATCGAGGCATGAATACCGGCCGCATCTCCGTCGTAGATCACCGTGATGTTCTTCGTGAAGCGCTTCAAGAGGCGGATCTGCTCCGTCGTGAGCGACGTGCCGGACGAGGCAACGACGTTTTCAACTCCCGCCTGGTGCATCGAGATCACATCGGTGTAGCCCTCAACCATAATGGCTACATCCTGTTGTTGGATAGCTCGTTTGGCAAAATAGAGGCCGTAGAGTTCGTTTTTCTTGCTATATATGGGGCTCTCGGGCGAGTTCAGATACTTGCCCACATTCTTGTTGGTGCCCAAGATACGACCACCAAAGGCTATAATGCGGCCCGAGATGTTGTGTACCGGAAAGATCACGCGGTCGCGAAAACGGTCGAAGAGGTGTCCGTCGCGTTCGCTTTTGATCGAGAGGCCCACACCGGTGAGGAACTCCTCCTTGTAGCCCGCCGTCAGGGCCGCCTCCGACATCGCCGCACCGCGCGCCGAGCAGAAACCTAAACCGAACTTGCGGATCGTTGCGGCCGTGAATCCGCGTTTCTGCGCGAAGTAGCTGAGGCCCACCGAGCGCCCCTCATCCGATTCGTGGAGGTACTGCTGAAAGTAGTCGGCCGCCCAACCGTTGACCACAAACATACTCTCGCGGTCGTCATTGCGGCGCACCTCCTCCTCGGTGAGCTCCCTTTCGTGAATCTCAATGCCGTAACGCTTGGCCACCACCTTCACGGCCTCGGGAAAGGAGAGGCTCTCGTGTTTCATCACAAAGGTGATGGCATTGCCACCCTCGCCGCATCCGAAACACTTGAAAAGGCCCTTCGAAGGCGAAACGACAAACGATGGCGTCTTTTCATTATGAAAAGGACAACAAGCCACATAATTTGTACCTTGGCGCTTAAGCCTTACATAGTCACCGACAATCTCGACAATATCGGCGGCTGCAAAGACCCTGTCTATGGTTTCCCGATCAATCATGAGGACAAAGATACGAAAGAATTAGGAATTAACAATTAGCAATTAGGAATTATTTCAATGAGCAATGAGTAATGAGCAATGAGCAATTGCTTTTTCTTGACAGCGTAAAAACTCCCAGACTGCCCAGTTATATAAAATAAGTTACGTACGGCGCACGCTTCACTTTTGCGCCGTTTCAACCGGTGGTCGCGGCGATGTTACGGCGCGAGGCCTGCGGCCTCTTGATGCACCGTTTCGACCGGTGGCGCCGAGGGCATAAATAAGCGCGTGCAAAGCACATAAAAACAGAAAGAGTGAATAATCTGATGCAAGCATCGTTTATTCACTCTTTCTGTTTTTGATATCTTTCGATATCCCGCTTATTTATGCCTCTTGGCTGCAGCGGTCGTTGAGCTACCAGGATTCGAACCTAGAATAACAGGACCAGAATCTGTTGTGTTACCATTACACCATAGCTCAATAAGAACGTTTGTCGTTGTTTGACGGTGCAAAAGTAGAACTTATTTTTTCATTTGCAAAGAAATTTCGAAAAAATTTTTTACTTTTGTTGAAAATTTTTTGATCGCCTTCCGAAAAAAGGATCCGAAGAAAGGCCCGAAAATTGAAATTAAACATTTGTAAAACACTAAAAATAAAAGATTTATGAGTATCAAACTACGATTGATTCTGATGAATTTCCTGCAGTATGCCATTTGGGGCTCCTACCTCACCTCGATGGGTACGCACCTCTACGAAATCGGTCTGGGCGACAAGATCGGTCTCTTCTACGCCATGCAGGGCATCGTCTCGCTCTTCATGCCTGCCCTGGTGGGCATCGTTGCCGACCGCTGGGTTCCCGCACAGCGACTGCTGGGGCTCTGCCACCTGCTGGCCGCAGGATTCCTGGCCGCCTCGGCCTACAGCATCTGCGCTACGGCTCCCGACTACAACTACTGGCTCATCTTCGGACTCTACTCGCTGAGCGTAGCCTTCTACATGCCGACCATCGCCCTCTCGAACTCGGTGGCCTACAGCATTCTGGAGAGCAACCGCATGGACACCGTGAAGGACTTCCCCCCCATTCGCGTATGGGGTACCGTGGGCTTCATCTGCGCCATGCTCCTCTGCGACTTCGCCGGATTCCAGAAGAGCTACATGCAGTTCTACTTAAGCGCTACATTCGGCCTTGTACTGGGTCTCTACGCCTTCACCCTGCCCCACTGCCCCGTAAACACCTCGGGCGAGAAGAAGAGCCTGACAGAGGCCCTCGGCCTGAGAGCCTTCTCGCTCTTTAAGCAGAAAAAGATGGCTCTCTTCTTCGTCTTCTCGATGCTGCTGGGCGTATCGCTCCAGATCACCAACGGTTTTGCCAACCCCTTCATCACCAGCTTCAAAGCCATTCCCGAATATGCCTCGACCTTTGGTGCCAACCACGCCAATGCGCTGATCTCGCTCTCGCAGATCTCCGAGACCCTCTGCATTCTACTGATCCCGTTCTGTCTGAAGCGTTTCGGCATTAAGAATGTAATGCTGATGGCCATGTTTGCCTGGGTGCTGCGTTTCGGTTTGTTCGGCCTGGGTAACCCCGGTGGCGGCGTCTGGATGTTTATCCTCTCGATGATCGTCTACGGTATCGCCTTCGACTTCTTCAACATCTCGGGATCGCTCTTCGTGAATAACGAGACCGACACCTCGATCCGCTCCTCGGCCCAGGGTCTCTTCATGATGATGACCAACGGCATCGGCGCCACGATCGGAACGCTCGGAGCACAGCAGGTCGTAAACCACTTCGTAAACTCACAGACCGAGCCCGGGGCTCAGGTGGCCGGATGGTCTACCTCGTGGCTCATCTTCGCCGCCTACGCCCTGGTGGTGGCCCTGCTCTTTGCACTTGTTTTTAAGTATAAGCACACCCCCGAGAAGGCCTAAAGGACCAAAAAAGTATCACAATAACGCCACAAAGGAGCGAAAACTCGCCTTGTGGCGTTATTTTTTTCACACAAAGTTGGCTGTTTGAAGAATAGTTTGTAACTTTATGCCTTGAAAAAGCCAAAACCGAGTTTACTTAATTACAAACAATCCTAATATCAACTAACAAAAAGTTATGGCAACAACCAATCGTGAAAAGCTGTTCACCGAGTTCCCGCCCGTAGAGACGGCGCAGTGGGAAGAGGTGATTACAGCCGACCTGAAAGGTGCTGATTACGAGCGCAAGTTGGTATGGCGTACCCCCGAAGGGTTCAACGTCCGTCCCTACTATCGCGCCGAGAACCTCGAAGGCATTCAGCACCTCGAGACCGAAGCCGGTCAGTTCCCTTATGTGCGCGGTACGCGCACGCACAACCGCTGGGGCGTACACCAGACCCTGAAGGTGGAGTGCCCCGCAAAGGCTAATGCCGAGGCGCTGAAGATCCTCAACGCCGGTGTGGATTCGCTCGAGTTCCGCGTATGTGGCGAGGAGTTCTCGGCCGAGTTCATCGACACGCTGCTCGCAGGCATCGAGCTTACCGCCGTTCAGCTCACCTTCTCGGGCTGCAAGCTCCGCAAGGTGGCCGAGTTAGTTCTCGATAAGGTCGAGAAGGCCGGTATCGACAAGGCTGCCCTGCACCTGAACTTCGTAATCGACCCCCTGATCAAGAGCCTCTCGCTGAAGGGTCAGTTCTGCTGCGCCGGCAACGGTCAGGAGTGCTTCGACGAGATCGCCTCGCTGATGAAGCGCACGGCCGAGTACAAACATGTACGCATCGTTACCGTTGGTGGTGAGAACTTCTCGAACTCGGGTTCGACGATCGTTGAGGAGCTGGCCTTCACGCTGGCTGCCGGTCACGACTACCTGGTTCGCCTCCTGGAGGCCGGTCTGCCGGTGGATGTCGCTGCCCGCAAGATCCGCTTCTCGATGGGCGTTACGGCCAACTACTTCATGGAGATGGCCAAGTTCCGTGCTGCCCGCATGCTGTGGGCCAACATCGTAAAGGCCTACAACCCCGAGAAGAACTGCGCTTGCAAGATGTTCACGCACGCCGTGACCTCGAGCTGGAACCAGACCGCTTACGACCCCTATGTAAATATGTTGCGCGGTACGACCGAGGCCATGTCGGCCACGATCGCCGGCGTGAATACGCTGGAGGTACTCCCCTTCAACGCCGCTTATGAGGCTCCCACCGAGTTCTCGCAGCGCATCGCCCGCAATGTAGAGCTGCTCTTGAAGCACGAGTCGCACTTCGACCAGGTGGTAGACCCCGCCGGTGGTTCGTACTACATCGAGACCCTGACCCAGAGCATCGCCCAGGAGGCTTGGAAGCTCTTCCTCGAGGTTGAGGAGAAGGGTGGCTACACGGCAGCTTTCGAGGCCGGTTTCGTAGTCGAGAAGGTGAAGGCTTCGGCCGCCGCCAAGGACAAGAACATCATGATGCGTCGTCAGATCCTGCTGGGTGCCAACCAGTACCCCAACTTCACGGAGACCGCATCGAAGGATCTGTGCGCCTGCGCCGTTGAGCGTAAGGAGGCCGAGGGTAACGTCCTGACCCCCTACCGCGGTTCGATGGCCTTTGAGCAGATGCGTCTGGGTGTGGATCGCAGCGGCAAGGCTCCCAAGGCCTTCATGCTCACCTGCGGCAGCCTGGCCATGGCTCGTGCCCGTGCCCAGTTCTCGTGCAACTTCTTCGCCTGCGCCGGTATCAAGGTTCAGGACAACACCTTCTTCAAGTCGGTGGAGGAGGGCGTAGAGGCCGCTTTGGCTTCGAAGGCCGAGATCGTTGTGGTATGTGCATCGGACGACGATTACGCAACCGTAGCCCCGAAGGTGAAGGAGCTGCTGGGTGGCAAGGCAATCCTGGTAGTTGCCGGCGCTCCCGCCTGCACCCCCGAACTGGAGGCTCAGGGCATCACCAACTTTATCAACGTGAAGAGCAACGTGCTCGAAACGCTCAAGTTCTACCTCAAGGAGCTTGGCATCTAAATCGCAACGCGTTATGAGAGCTAAATTTTCAGAACTGAAATATGCGGGCGCAGAGCAGACGAGCTGCTGCGCCAAGAAGGGCTGCGGACAGGTAGAGCCGTGGCTGACCGCCGAGCAAATTGAAGTGAAGGGCGGTTATACGAAGGAGGACCTCGAGGGCATGGAGCACCTGAACTACGCTGCAGGTGTGGCTCCCTTCCTGCGCGGCCCCTACTCTACGATGTATGTAATGCGCCCCTGGACGATCCGCCAGTACGCTGGTTTCTCGACGGCCGAGGAGTCGAACGCCTTCTACCGTCGTAACCTGGCTGCCGGCCAGAAGGGTCTTTCGGTAGCCTTCGACCTGGCAACGCACCGCGGCTACGATGCCGACCACCCGCGTGTAGTGGGCGACGTTGGTAAGGCCGGTGTATCGATCTGCTCGGTGGAGGATATGAAGGTCCTCTTCGATGGTATTCCTTTGAACCAGATGTCGGTTTCGATGACCATGAACGGCGCCGTGCTGCCCGTTCTGGCCTTCTACATCGTAACGGGTCTGGA
This sequence comes from Rikenellaceae bacterium, assembly GCA_015059965.1. Lineage (GTDB taxonomy): Bacteria > Bacteroidota > Bacteroidia > Bacteroidales > Rikenellaceae > Alistipes. The sequence continues at coordinate 137,235 of SUZM01000002.1, read as the reverse complement.
GCAGGGTTGCACCCTGGAGCAGCTGTCGGGTACGATCCAGAACGATATCTTGAAGGAGTTTATGGTGCGTAACACCTATATCTATCCTCCCAAGTTCTCGATGAAGATCATCGCCGACATCTTCGAGTACACCTCGAAGAACATGCCCAAGTTCAACTCGATCTCGATCTCGGGTTACCACATGCAGGAGGCCGGTGCCACGGCCGACATCGAGCTGGCCTACACGCTGGCCGACGGTCTGGAGTATCTGCGTGCCGGTATCAACGCCGGTATGTCGATCGACGCCTTCGCACCCCGTCTGTCGTTCTTCTGGGCTATCGGTATGAACCACTTCATGGAGATCGCCAAGATGCGTGCCGCCCGTATGCTGTGGGCCAAGATCGTGAAGCAGTTCAACCCCAAGAACCCCAAGTCGCTGGCCCTGCGTACCCACTCGCAGACCTCGGGTTGGTCCTTGACGGAGCAGGATCCCTTCAACAACGTGGCTCGTACCGCCATCGAGGCTATGGGTGCCGCACTGGGTCACACCCAGTCGTTGCACACCAACGCCCTGGACGAGGCCATCGCCCTGCCGACGGACTTCTCGGCCCGTATTGCCCGTAATACGCAGATCTACATTCAGGAGGAGACCAACGTATGCCGCGAGGTGGATCCCTGGGCAGGTTCCTACTATGTGGAGAGCCTTACGAACGAGATCGCTCACAAGGCTTGGGCTCACATCGAGGAGGTAGAGAAGCTGGGTGGTATGGCCAAGGCCATCGAGACCGGTATTCCGAAGATGCGTATCGAGGAGGCTGCTGCCCGCACGCAGGCCCGTATCGACTCGGGTGCCCAGAAGATTGTGGGTATCAACGAGTACCGCCTCGAGAAGGAGGATCCGATCGATATCCTGGCTGTGGACAACACCGCCGTACGCGAGAGCCAGATCAAGCGTCTGAAGGAGCTGCGCGCCAACCGCGACGAGGCTGCCGTACAGAAGGCTCTGGCCGCTATTACGGAGTGCGTGAAGACCGAGAAGGGCAACCTGCTGGAGCTGGCCGTAGAGGCTGCCAAGGTTCGCGCCACGCTGGGCGAGATCTCGGATGCCTGCGAGGTTGTCGTAGGTCGCTACAAGGCTGTTATTCGTTCCATTTCGGGTGTATATAGTTCAGAGGTGAAAAACAACACATCGTTCGAGCAGGCCAAGCAGATGGTCGCCGATTTTGCCAAGAAGGAGGGCCGTCAGCCCCGTATTATGATCGCCAAGTTGGGCCAGGACGGCCACGACCGCGGTGCCAAGGTAGTTGCCACGGGTTATGCCGACCTGGGCTTCGACGTCGATATGGGTCCCCTGTTCCAGACTCCCGAGGAGGCTGCCAAGCAGGCCGTAGAGAACGACGTACATGTGGTGGGCGTATCGTCGCTGGCCGCAGGTCACCTGACGCTCGTTCCGCAGATCGTTGCCGAGCTCAAGAAGCTGGGTCGCGAGGACATCGTGGTTGTTGTGGGTGGTGTGATCCCCGCTCAGGACTACGATCAGCTCTATAAGGACGGTGCCGCCGCCATCTTCGGCCCCGGTACCCCGATCGCCACGGCTGCCCAGAAGATCATGGAGATTCTCCTCGAGGAGTAATCGCGCAGCAAGCAGATCTTAACCAAGGAGCGGACCGACAACGGTTCGCTCCTTTTTTGTGCAAATTCAGAGAAAAGAGGCGCAAAAAAGGTGGTCCCGCAGAAAGAGAGAGAGCGACACAAAAAGGGCTGTTATTCAAATAACAGGGCTATTTTTAGCCCAAAAGCAGATTTTTGAACCCTATTTTTAAGGAGCAGCCGGAAAATTTGAGGCTTTTTTTGGAAAAACACCCCTATTTTTCACGAAATGTTGAAAAATTCGTTTTTCTTATCATCTTGATCTCGCACATTCTGCGTACCTTTGCACCCAGTTAGGTTAATCGAAAAAAGAACTATGTCCTTATTACGTTTTAAGATGGTCGATGCGGCCATCAACCACACCGCAGTTGAGGTCAAAGCCCCCAAGAACAGACCCTCGGAGTACTTTGGCGAGCAGGTGTTCGGCCATGACCAGATGCGGCGCTACCTCTCGAAGGCTGACTATCGGGCCCTTATGGAGACCATGGAGCACGGTCGGCCCCTGACACGCGAACTCGCCGATGGAATCGCTGCCGGCATGAAGCAGTGGGCTTTAGAGCACGGCGCCGACCACTACACCCACTGGTTTCAGCCCCTGACCGGAGGCACGGCCGAAAAGCACGACTCCTTTGCCGAGCCGGACGGACGGGGAGGGGTGCTCGAAGAGTTCTCGGGCAAGCTGCTGGTCCAGCAGGAGCCCGATGCCTCGTCGTTTCCGAGCGGCGGCATCCGCAACACCTTCGAGGCCCGCGGCTACTCGGCCTGGGATCCCACCTCGCCCGCTTTCATTGTCGATACGACCCTCTGCATCCCCACGATCTTCATCGCCTATACGGGTGAAGCCTTAGACTACAAAACTCCGCTCCTACGCTCATTGGAAGCTGTCGATCAGGCCGCTACAGCTGTCTGCCACTACTTCGACAAGTCGATCGAGCGAGTCTTCACCTATCTGGGTTGGGAGCAGGAGTACTTTCTGGTGGATGAGGGGCTTTGGGCTCTGCGCCCCGATCTGATGCTTACGGGGCGGACACTCATCGGCCACGAATCGGCAAAGAACCAACAGCTCGAAGACCACTACTTCGGAGCCATTCCCGCCCGCGTGATGGCCTTCATGCGCGAGCTGGAGTATGAGTCGCTCAAACTCGGCATCCCCGTAAAGACACGCCACAACGAGGTGGCGCCGAATCAGTTCGAGCTGGCCCCGGTCTTTGAGCGGGCCAACCAGGCCAACGACCACAACCAGCTGCTGATGACCCTCATGGAGAAGATTGCCCGTCGCCACCACTTCCGTGTATTGCTGCACGAAAAGCCCTTTAAGGGGATTAACGGATCGGGCAAGCACAACAACTGGTCGCTGGGCACCGACACGGGGGTAAACCTCTTCAGTCCGGGTAAAGGGGCTTCGGAGAATCTCCAATTTGTTACGTTTCTAATCAATGCCATCTCGGCCGTACACCGAAACAACGGACTCCTGAAGGCAGCAGTCATGTCGGCGACAAATGCCCACCGCTTAGGTGCCGGAGAGGCTCCCCCGGCCATCATCTCCACCTTCCTGGGCGAGCAGCTGACGGCCGTACTCGACAAACTGGAGAAGAGCCATGGCGACTCGGCCATCCGCTTCGATGCGAAGAACATCTTCCGCATGAGCGGCATCGCCCCCATTCCCTCGTTGCTGCGAGACAACACCGACCGCAACCGCACCTCGCCCTTCGCCTTCACGGGAAACCGCTTTGAATTCCGCGCCGTGGGGGCCTCGGACAATTGCGCCGAAGCCATGATCATCCTCAATACAGCCATGGCCTACGAACTAAGGCGTTTCAAGGAGGCCGTGGACGAAAAGATCGAGGCCGGAATGAAGAAGGAGAAGGCGATCTACGAAGAGTTGCGACGTATGATTCGCGAATCGAAGCCGATCCGCTTTGATGGGAATGGTTACTCGGAAGCCTGGCGCGAGGAGGCGGCCCGACGCGGCTTGGACTGCGAAAGCTCGACCCCCTTGGTCTTCGACCGCTACCTCGACCCCTTGACCTTGGAGATCTTCTCCGAAATGGGGGTTCTCTCTCCGGTTGAGTTGGAGGCGCGCACCGAGGTAAAGTGGGAGACCTACACCAAAAAGGTACAGATTGAGGGGCGCGTACTGGGCGATATTGCCATGAACCACATCCTGCCCATCGCCTCGAAATATGAGGCCATGCTCCTGGACAAGGTCTACAAGATGCAACAGATCGGAGGCCTGGATGCTGGGCCGGACATCGACCTCATCAAACGCATTCAGCATCACGCCAGCGCGATACAAGAGGGAGTGAGCGAGCTGATCGAGGCCCGCAAGGAGGCAAACCGGATCGAGAACGTGCGCCTCAAGGCGATCGCCTACCACGACAACGTAGCCTCACTCTTTGATGAGATCCGCCGCCATGTGGATAAACTCGAAGAGATTGTGGATGACCAAATGTGGCCCCTGCCCAAATACCGCGAACTGCTCTTCCTGCGGTAGAAGAAGGGTAACGAGGCGGGCACCGGGCTCTCGAAAGGAGAGGAGTCGAGTGCCCGCCTCGTTCTCCCCCCCCCGTCAATCACACCCCTCACACTGCCCCCCCCACACACACACAAAGAAATAACCATGGGTAGTACGCGATGTACTACCCATGGTTATTTCTTATGCGAGCACAGCCCGCCTTAAGGGAATCTGTTAGAAGTATTTGGCACGCAAATCCTCCATCTCGGCCATCTGCTGGATAGCGGAGAACGAGGCCTGCATGGCCATACCCTCAGCCGTAGCCTGAGCACGAACCTTCTCCTGCTCGAGGGTCTGTTTCTGGTCGTCGGCAATATTCTCCACTACGAATACATAGAGACCCGTGTTACCCTTCACGGGAGCCGAAACGACACCCTGCTCCGAGGCGGTGATGGCACCGATTACGCGGGGCTCGAAGCCGAGGTTCTGCACATAGAACGAACCGTAGCGTACATCCGTGAACTCCTTCACCTCCGAACCGAGGCTCTTGGCAGCCTCCTCAAGGCTAGCAGCGTTAAGTTCGTTAAGGATATAGGCATACTTCTTGTCGCGCATTACGATATTGCGGATCTGGTTCTGGCGCTTCTCAAACGAGGCATACTCCTGATCATCGATCTCGGTGAGCATAGCTACCACATAGTCGTTGCCCACATTGAAGATCTCCGAGATATCGCCCTTCTTGGCATCAGCGGCCCAGCGCACGATGTCGCGCGAGTTCTCCAAACCGCGGATCGAACGCTCACCCTGATTGATCGTAGCCACACGGGGGGTAACGGCAGCAGCCGTAGCGGCAGCATTGAAGTTATCGAGCGAACCGGCACCATCAACAGCCAGGATACCGGCCTTGCCGTGGATCTCGCGCTTCGTAGCAGCCGAAGCCTCCACGGGATAGGTAACCGTCACCGCACGGATGTGCTTCGAGGGCTTGTCCATGCGATAGATCTGCATGATGTGGATGGCGTTACCGGCCGTGATCTCCACCACGTCGCCGACCTTAGCGGTCGAGAGAGCGGGAATAAACTCATCGGTGAAGGCCGCGAAGGGATAAACGCGCTCCTCACCGGCACCCTCACCTACCTCGGCGAAGGCAACCCCGTTACGCAACTGCGTAGCCAGACTGTCTGCAAGCTCCGTCTCGGTATAGGGAAGAGCCAGGTGGCGCACACCGATCGAGTCGGGGGCCATCTTCGTATCCAGCACACGCGACATGGTCCAAACATTGTTCTTCAACACGGGGCCATACTGCTTACCCTCGGCCAGAGCCTCGGCCTCCTCATCGCCGAACTGCTTGAGGGCCAGGTAGCGATCCGACACCTGAGCATAGCGGTTCTCACGGGCATAGGCCTTCAGATCCTCGGCAACCGAGAACTGCTCATTGGCCTTCTTCACCTCATTCTCCACGGCGAGCATATCGTCCGAGGTAGCCTCAACGTCAAATACCACATACGAAATCGTGCGGTTGGGGAGCTGCTTGTAGCTCTCCTTGTGGCTGTTGTAGTAAGCTTTCAGGTCTGCGGTCGAGACCGTGATCAGCGAATCAGGTACCGACGAGTAGCTCTTCGATACATACTTACCCGTGTAGGCCTTGTTGGCGGCAGCCACACCGCGCTCGAGCTCGGGGGTCGTGAGGTTCGCACCATTCTTGACAACGGCCAGATACTTGGCTACCTCGCGCTCCTGACGAGCCTGCTCGATGAGCTGAGCCCAAAGGGCAGCAGCCTGAGGATTGGTCTCGGCCTGAGCCAGGAACTCCGAAACAGCCTCAAGGCTGAACTCACCGGTACGAGGATCGGCAAAGAGGGCATAGAAAGCCTGGGTGGGGATCTCGCCGCTGATGATGGCCTTGCGCTCGGTCTCGGTCAGGCGGATACCCATCTTCTCAAAACCGGGCATCAGCACCAGCTCCGAGAAGAGCTGCTGCCAAGCGGCATTCGAGAGCTGATCAAACTGCTCATCGGTCGAAGCCTCGCCACCAAGCATAGCCTTGGCCTTTTCGTAAGCGGCCATGTACTCCGTGTACTTAATCTTCTCACCATTGATTTCACCGACCTTGGGGTCGTTCCCCGAGAAGCCCATCTCAGCCTTCAGGGAGAGGATAAATGCCAAAAGGGCGATACCGATTACAATCGAAAGCACCACTCCGAATTTGGTTCTCAACGTGTTTAAACTTGCCATATTACTTTAATTTTTGTTTTGTTTACGTTCAATTTCGGGCTCTCCTATTTTATAATAGGTATTAAAGCGGTCAAAGATAGTAATTTTATTCTGAAAACACACCTCTTCGAGCCAAAAATTTCATTTTCGGCCCACTTTTGCAACAAAGCTGAGGGGTTTTTCAATAAAACCGGGGCCCATGAGGACCCCGAAGGCTGAATTTACAGGCGCTTGATGCGCGCAAGCTCCACACGCGAGCGCGTGGTGCGCAACAACTTGATGTGAAGTCGGTCGAGCGTTACGGTCTCTCCGGCTGAGGGAATCCCCTCCATCTGATAGATAATGTAGCCGGCCAATGTGTCATACTCCTTCGACTCCTCGATCCCGAGGTCATACTTTTCATTCAGGTACTTCACCTCCAGACGACACGAGAGGACCCATTCGTTCTCCGAAATCTGCTTTTCCGTCAGATCGGGGGTGTCGTGTTCATCCTCGATCTCACCAAAAATCTGCTCCAGGATATCCTCCAAGGAGATGATACCGGCCGTACCGCCGAACTCATCGATCACCACCGCCACGTTGGTCTTGTGCTTGGTCATCTGCTCCAGCAGATCCTGCAACGGCATCGTCTCGGGGACACAAAGCACCTCCATGATCACATCATCTATCTTCTGCGGGCTCTGGAAAAGGCTCTTCGAGTTCACATAGCCGACCATATTGTCGATGCTCTTGCGCCAGACAAAGAGGCGGGTGTACTGGGTTTCGACAAATCGGTCCGTGAGCTGCTGTATCGTGGTATTGTCGGCATCGACAGCCTCGACATCCACACGCGGAATCATGCAGTCGCGCACGCGCAGATCCGTGAAATACAAAGCATTCTGAAACAATTTGAGCTCATTCTCCGACTCATGCTGAGGCTCCGGGCTGTTCGTATCGAGCAGGTGGACCAGATCCGAGCGGTTGAAATCAGCAACCTCACGGTCGGGCTGTGTCTTATGGCCCAAGATCCAAAGGATCCCTTGCGAGATACCGGTGGTAAGACGTGCCAACGGATAGAGCAACAGATAGAAGAGGTAGATCAGCGGGGCAAAGGTGCGGTAGTAGAAGTTCGGATTCTGCTTGACAATCGACTTGGGGATAAACTCACCGCAGAAGATCACGATCAGCGTCGAGATGATCGTCTCGGCCAGCACCGAGCCGTGCTCCACAAACTCGCTCCACCCCACCAGCTCAGCCAGCCCCCTCAAAAGGAGCGACATGCAGAGCTGATAGACCACCAACGCAATATTGTTGCCCACCAAAATCGTGGTGACATACTGTCCCGGGTGGCGGGCAAAGATCTCGGCCACATGGTCAAAGAGGCGGCTCTGCTTGCGGTCGATCTCCAAGCGCAGGCGATTTTTGCTCGTGAAGGCGATCTCCATACCCGAGAAGAAGGCCGAGAGGAGCAACATCACCAATATGATCAGAATCGAGGTTGTCATTGCTAAGGTTAATCGCGTACTACTTTCTCATGGTTGGGGCGGATGCGCTGCCCCTCTTTTTGGCCGGCGGAGAAACTCACCGGAGCCTCCACAAGGGGGGTCTCACCCGACACGGAGCCCTGGTCACTCTTCAGGCGCACACGGTTCGAGGGGTCACCGGGACGTTTCGGTCCCTCAAGCTGCCGGCCTCGGCGGTTCGCGGCATTCTCGGCTGCCTGACGTCGGCGCTCCTCGGAGCGGCGACGAGCCTCCTCGCGGCGCCGCTCGGCCTCGGGCGAACTCTTGGCTTGAGCAGCCGGTCGCCGTCCCTCGGCAAGGGAGTCGGGACGGTTCACCGCAGTCGTATCGGGGGGTGTAGGTTTGAACTCCACCTCCATGCGGCCGTCCATCTCGCGGGCGCTCCAGTAACGGAACTCCTCATCAGACTCGAAACCAGAGACATAGGTTTCGCCATCGGGTTCTACGATCTTCGAATCGACATTCGAGTAGATCTTGTTCGTCAGGTCGTTCCAGAAGAGTTGCTCGGTATAGAGGGTCTTGCCATCCGACTTTTTGACTACGACATTTCCCTTGGCCTCCCAAAGTTTGCGTTTTTCGTAATAGATGGCGTAGTTGGCCGTAAGGGTAACATCGACCCGATCCGAGGAGTCCTTCATGAAGGTGATCATGCGAATTCCGCGGCGGAATTCGCGGTAGGGCTCGTCTCCGGCGGTGTATCCCTCCAGCAGCGGGGCAAAAAACTGGTACTGCTTAATGCCGTTTTCGGTGGCGATGATGGTACGATTTTCGCTATACTCGGTCATCAGTTGCTCGACCGGAGTCTCATGCCGGGCCTCCTCCTGCTCTGCGCAGGCGGATAGCAAGATAGCACTCCCCACAAGGAGGAGTGCTACCCGAAATAGTTTCAAGTGCGATCGCATCATCATCTGATTGTTGGTCAGCAACGATTAACGGAAGCGAGCCGTGGTCTTCAAGCCGGCGGCCACACCGCAGGGAACCGTCACCGTATCACCGTGCTTGATACCCTCCATGAAGAAACGCTCGTCATTCGACAGGGGCCAGCGACCGGCATAGGCCTGAGCCAGGGTCTTGGCCTGCTCCTTGAGGTTCTCCTCCACGAAAAGCTCCTCGGCCTTCTTCATCGTATCGAAAGCCACCCAATAGGCCTCCTGGCAACCCGAAGCGGCATAGCACTGGGCACGCAGGAAGTAGGCGTAGGCGTTATCCTCGTCGATCTCCTGGATCTCCTTGGCCACCTGCATGGCAGCCGAAACACGATTCGAGGCGAGTTCCACCATACCCAACTGCACCAGAAGGTTCTGACGCGACTCCGACTCGGTCTCCGTCTTCAGGGCCTCACGCAGGTAATTGGTGGCCTTGTCCAGGTCGCCACGCTCCTGGAAACCCTGAGCCAGGAAGATAGCCGTATTGGCCGAAGGAGCCAGGGCATACTGACGCTCCGTGATCTCGAAGAAGAAGTCGCAGGTACACTTGGCACGACCCATCAGTGCCACAGCCTGATTCAGGACATCGAGGTTGTTGGGATCGTTGGCCAACTTCTTGCGGAACATGGTCTCCAGGTTGTCGCAGCTGGCCACGCCACTCGTTCCGAAAGCCGTCTCGAAGGACTCCTTGAAGGGCTCGTTCTCGGTCGTGATGGTCTCATAGATAGGGCTCAGGCGCTCGTACTCGGCCAGTACCTCATCGGCATACACCTCATCGTTCTTATAGTCATCTACCAGGTTGGCGAAGTAGAGGGCAACGGTCTCGGCCAACTCAGCGCTCATGGCATCGACATCGGCAGCAATGGCCAGACGGAAGGCCTCGCGCAACCCCTCGCGGTCGCGCTTGCCGTACTTGGCATACTGACGGGCACGGCGATCCAGGATCTCGGCCTTGGCCTCGGGCGTGGTACCAAAATACTGCAGACGGTGGTCATAGACCATCAGCACCGAATCAAACATCTGGCGCTGGGTGGCTACGGTCTTCTGCTGAGCCCACTTGCGCAGGTAAACCTGCTCACCGCGCTGGTAGATCGACTCGGCAGCCGTAGGGGCATGCTCCACCAGGTAGAGGTAGTGGCTTGCAGCCTCATTGTAATTCTTGTTTTGCAACGCCTCCTTGAGGAACGAGCTGCGGTTTACGTTGTTGTAACGCTCCAGCGGCGTATCCCCCCACTTGGCATAAGCCGGATCGGCCAACTTGGCCAACTCCTCCTCGCTCTGCGCCATGGCAGCCACACCGGCAAAGGCCAACAGAGCGCTCAACAAAAATTTTACTCTCTTCATTTTTCGTTAATGTATTAAGTTGATATTCGTTTCTTAACGCAAAATTACATATTTCGTTCTGAATATGCAAACTTTTAGGCGGTTGTTAATCGTATTTCGGGCGAACAAACCAGTAATCGTCGCCAAAGAGCGAGAAGGCCACGGCAAACTTGAAGTATTGCTGCTTGACCATCGAAACCTGCTCCGAGATCAGCTTGTCCTTGCCGCGACAGCCATACTCGAAGCCCACATCCACGGAGGAGAATCCGCCGAACTTTACAGGAATACCGAAACCGAGCGTTACGGCATACTGCGGCACCCGCTCACCGCCAAAGGTCTGGTGATAGAAGCCGTAGTTGAAACCCGCACGATAGTGCCAGCGCTTCAGAAAGTTGCGCACATCGTTGCGGTTGGGCGTCCACTCCACACCCGCCTTCAGGATGGCCGTATTGCAATACTCCACGCGGTAGCCGCCCGTCGCGATCTCTCCGCCATCGGGATTGCTCGAGCCCCAACGCTGATAGACGGCATCCACGGCCACGGCAAAATGGATCGTCTCATAGTATACGCCACCCGAGAGCTGATGGGGCAAAACCAAGGGCAGATGATTGACGTTGTTATGCGCCTGTGTCGGGAGGGTTCCGTTCACCACGATCGAATTGCTCACCAGGGGCTTCATGTCGCCACCCATGTCATAGACCACGCCAAGGGTCAGCAGCCGCTTTTTATCCATAATGGGGGAGTACTGCAGGCCGAACTGCGCCTTAAAGCGCGAGATGCTGTAGTTCATCAGCCCCACGGTCGAGGGATAGGTGCCGATACCCGTATAGGGGAAGAGTTTCATCGTGTAGTTGCGGTCGATATCACCCCAATAGTAGATTCCGGCCACGCCGATGGAGAAGTTTTTGAAGATCTCCCAGCCCACGCCGAGCTTTACCTCCGTCACATCACCCTCACCCGAGTAGTCGTATTCGGCCAAACCCACATCGGCAATCGTCTCACGGTGATAATTGCGGTAACCCACACTGCTGTAGGGGATGAGGCTCAACGCGGCACCCAGATGCTTGGTGATGGGCACCTGCAGGGCGATATCGTGGAAATTGAAGGTGCAGTAGCTGCTCTTCTTCGCCGAGCCATCGGGTTGCGTCTGCGAGAGGTAGTTGTTCATTCCCTCCAAGCCGAAGTTGAAGAGCACCGAACGGGGCAGCGCCACACTGTAGGAGGCGGGGTTGAGCAGGTTGATCGTCGAGAGGCTGCGCAGAGCCACGCCGGCGCCACCCATCGAACGCTGCGGGAGGGTTCCCGGCGTATGGATCTCTCCCAGCCCGTACATCGAGTAGGGTGAGAAGGTGTTGATGCTGCTCTCTTGAGCCTCAACCTCGGTTACGAAGGCTATCAGGCAGCTCGCAAGCAGCCCCAAAATGCGCCAATATCGATTACTTTTCAGCATGTATATGATACTCTAAAATCCGATTCAACCCCACAAGGACCAAATCACAGTCTGCAAATATCGCATTTTTAATTTGTTTGGCAAAATGTTTCGCCTCTCCTCCGGCAAAAATTATCAATAAATCGCCAAATTTCTCCCTAAAGCGGGCAATATGACCCTCCACTTCGCCCAAAATACCCTGTTCGACACCCTGAGCCAGGGCCTCTTCGGTGGTGCGCCCCCAGGGCAACAACTCGGTCGCAGGCTCCACCAGCGGCAGACGGGCCGTATAGTCGTGCAGCGCCCGAAGGCGCATCCGACGACCGGGCGAGATAAATCCTCCGCGAAAGGTGTGCTCCGAGACCACATCGCAGGTGATGGCCGTGCCGAAATCGACGATCAGCAACGGGCGATCGCCATACAGCAGGTCGGCTCCGACGGCTGCCGCCAGGCGGTCGCGCCCCAACGTGTGGGGCGTAAGATAGTCGTTACCGAGCGGCACGGGGCAGTCGGCATCAAAGAGCAGCGGCTGCAACCCCAGGCGCTCCAACTCCCTCACCTCGCACCTTCCGTCACTGCGCGTAGAGCAGAGAACAGCCCACCGGACCGCTTCGTCGCTTTGCGCAAGCAACTCTTTGGCCACCTGCAGGTCAAAATCTGCACTGCCGGCCGAAGCAATAAGCTCCCGACCCCTCATCAGGGCATACTTTACGCGCGTATTTCCGATATCTACGATCAGATTTTTCATACTCTCCTCCGGGGTGAAATCTGCACCCAACTACAAACTTCTTAACACCTCTACGGCGGCCTTCACATCTTTCACTTGTCGAACGGTCATGGCCAGTCGGTTATTGTGCTGTTTCAAGACAAAACGTTCAGGTTGAGTCGTAACCCCCTTCAGGAGCTGCATGAAGACGTCGCTTTGGAAATAGGGAGACTGGTTGTCGGCGATGAAGTGGACAATCATCAGCCCATTCTTCACCTTCACGCGCTCCATACCCAGTCGCACCGCCTCCCAGCGCAGGCGCACCACATCCAACAGCTCCTCGGCGGCCCGGGGCAGCTTGCCGAAACGATCGACCAGACGCTCTTCAAAGGCCACAAGGGCCGACTCCTCCTTGATATTGTCCAACTCGCGATACAGGCGCAGTTTCTCCGAGGTCTGCCCCACATAGCTGTCCGGCAGTTCAGCCTCCAGCTCCACCTCGATATGGGAGTCGTCGATCCAATGGAACGTATCGAGGATCTGCTGCTCCTTTTCGTTCATGCCCGGCACCTCGAGTCCCTCGCGGCGCAACTCCGAGATAGCCTGCTGCATGATCTTTTGGTAGGTCTCGAAGCCGATGTCGGCGATAAATCCGCTCTGCTCGGCCCCGAGCAGGTTTCCCGCACCTCGGATATCGAGATCCTGCATGGCGATATTGAAGCCCGAGCCCAGATCCGAGAACTCCTCGATGGCCCGCAGACGACGACGGGCATCGCTCGACAAGAGCTCCTCGGCGGGCGAGAGCAGATAGCAGTAGGCCTTCTTGTCGGAGCGTCCCACACGGCCGCGCAACTGGTGCAGATCACTCAGGCCGAAGCAGTGGGCGTTATTGACTATGATCGTATTGGCATTCGGGATGTCGATGCCGTTCTCGACAATGGTCGTAGCCACCAGCACATCGAACTCTCCGTAGATGAAATCCATGATCAGCTTCTCAAGCTCGTTGGCCGGCATCCGGCCATGTCCCACCGCTACACGGGCCTTGGGGCAGAGGCGGGTGATAAGCCCCTGCAGGGTCTGCAAATCCTCCACACGGTTATGGACAAAGTAGACCTGGCCGCCACGCGCGAGCTCCTCCTCCACGGCATCGCGGATCACCTCCTCACTAAAGGTGTGCGACTCGGTGGTGATGGGCTGGCGGTTGGGGGGCGGGGTGGAGATGACCGAGAGGTCGCGCGAACCCATGAGCGAGAATTGCAACGTACGCGGGATGGGCGTAGCGGTCAGGGTCAGCGTATCGACATGGACACTCAACTGGGTGAGTTTCTCCTTGGCCGCCACGCCAAACTTCTGCTCCTCGTCGATAACCAAAAGGCCCAAATCCTTAAACTTGATCCCTTTACCCAGCATCTTATGCGTGCCGATCAAGATATCGATCTTGCCCGATTGGAGCTCCTCGGTAATGCGCTTCACCTCCTTCGCGGATTTTGTGCGATTGAGGTACTCAACCGTTACGGGCAGATCCCTCAGGCGCTGCGAGAAGGAGCGGTAGTGCTGCAAGGCGAGGATGGTGGTGGGGACCAGGACGGCCACCTGCTTGCCATCGACCGCCGCTTTGAAGGCGGCACGAATGGCCACCTCGGTCTTTCCAAAGCCCACATCACCGCACACCAGGCGGTCCATCGGCTGATCGGACTCCATGTCGCGCTTCACGGCGGCTACGGCCGACTGCTGATCGGGCGTATCCTCCCACATGAAGGAGGCCTCCAACTCATGCTGCAGGTAGCTGTCGGGCGAAAATCGGAAACCCTTCGAGGCCTTACGGCGGGCATAGAGGGCAATCAGCTCGCGCGAAATATCTTTGACGGCCTTCTTGGTGGCATTCTTGAGCTTCTGCCAAGCGCCATTGCCCAGTTTATAGATCTTCGGAGGCTCGCCATCGCCCGACTTGTAGCGCGAAATGCGGTGCAGCGAATGAATATTCACAAAGAGCACATCCCCATCCTTATAGACCAGCTTGATCGCCTCGTGCAGGCGGCCGCCCTCGTTGATCTTCACCAGGCCGTCGAAACGCCCCACACCGTGATCGATGTGGACCACATAGTCCCCCGGGCGCAGTTGGTTGAGCTCCTGAATGGTCATCTGCTCATCGCGCTTGATCTCCCCGCGGATACGGTAGCGTTGATAGCGGTCGAAGATCTGATGATCCGTATACAGACACAGGCGCAGGTCGTGGTCGATGAAGCCCTCATGCAGGGTAAGTCCCCAGGCCCTGACCTCAACACGGCCGCGACCAATCTGGTGGAAGATATTCTCCAGGCGCTCCACCTGGGCCTTGTTTTCGGATAAGATGCGGGTCGTATAGCCCGCCTCGGCCGAACGCAGCATATCGTCGGCCAGAAGCTCGAAATTTTTATTGAATTTAGGTTGCGGAGCGGTTCGGAACTTCAACGCCTCGGTTGCCGGGCGCTCCTTCAGATTGTCGCGCAGGGTGATCAGACGCACCCCCCGGAGATCGGCCAGCAGGCCGTTGCGACTCGTAACGTAGCGGTCGATCAGCTCGGGCTCCTCCAACTCGGGAATCAGTTTCTTGCGCACCTCGTTGATGCGCCTTAAAGCATAGTCGGGATCGGTAAACCACCAGGTGGCCTCCTCACCGGCAAAGGCCGCCAGCGAGACACGCTCCGCACCGGCTCCCTCCCCCTCACGGTTCAGATTCGGGAGGATCTCCACCGCCTCGAGGCGGTCATCCGAGAGTTGGCTCGAGATATTAAAGCGGCGGATCGAGTCCACCTCATCGCCAAAGAAATCCAAGCGGTAGGGCTTCGATTCGGCATAGGAGAAGACATCGACGATACCGCCTCTAAGCGAGTAGTGTCCCGGCTCGTAGACAAAGTCCACACGCTCGAAGCCGGCCTCCTCCAACTGCTCCACAAGGCGAGCGATGGCGATCTGCTCCCCCACCCTCACACGGATGGCCTCGCGGCGCACGGTGTCGGCATCGGCCACCCGTTCGGCCACAGCCTCGGGCCAGGTACAGATCACGGCCGTCTCCTGCCTGCGGCAGTTGCGAATGGCCCCCAGGGCCGAGGTGCGCTGCACCACCCCCTGGGCCTCCTCCTGTCCATAGGCGATCGAGCGTTTGTAGGCCGAGGGGAAGAAGTGAACCTCCTGCTCGTCCAACAGGGCGTAGAGGTCGTTCATCAGATAGGCTGCAGCATCGCGATCCTCAGCGACAAAGATATGAACACCCCGGAGTTTGCGGATGGCCGCTGCTGCATACGAAGAGAGGGCACCTCCCACCAGCTCCTGCAGGTGGAGGGTTACCCCCTCGTCTTTAACCAAACGGCAGAGTGAGCGAAGTGTCTTGGCTTCGCCTACCCTTTCGAGTATCTCCTCCCGTGCCGTCAAATCTTCGAATTATAAATGGTTGTTTCGGATCAGGGCATTGCCCTTCTTATCGCGATAATGGATATCGATGATCCCCACACTCTGGTCTGCGGTGATGCGCAGGCGGCACTTGTAGCGCCACATCCAACGCATCCTGAGCGACCACAGCCCGCGCTTCAGGTAGCTCGAGACGTAAGGACTCACACGCAGCTCGATAAACTTGTGCTTGCAGTCCTGCGTGAGGTAGGAGATTTGGTTTTCGATCTTCTTGTCCAGGAGCACTGTGGGCTGAATCTTACCCGTTCCGTTGCAGGTAGGGCATACGTCGGTCACATCCTGCACCGGCACGGGGCGCACACGCTGGCGCGTGATCTGCATCAGACCGAACTTCGTGAGCGGGAGGATCGTATGCTTGGCCTTGTCGGTGGCCATCAGCTTCTGCATCTCATCGTAGAGCAACTGGCGGTTCTGCTGCTTATGCAGATCGATAAAGTCGATGATGACAATGCCGCCCAGGTCGCGCAGGCGCAACTGACGGGCGATCTCCTTGGCTGCCGCCAGGTTCACATCCATGGCCGTCTGCTCCTGGTTATCCTCGGCTTTGGTGCGGTTGCCCGAATTGACGTCGATGACGTTCATCGCCTCCGTGTGTTCGATAATCAGGTAGGCTCCTCGGCGCAACGACACATACTTGGCAAAGAGCGACTTGATCTGCTTCGAGATATCGAAATTATCGAAGATGGGCACCGTACCGCGGTAGAGTTTGACGATCTTCTCGGACTCGGGCTCGATGACACGGATGTAGCTGCGAATCTCGTTGAACATCGCCTCATCATTGACCACGATCTGCGAGAAGGAGTTGCTCAGCGTATCGCGGATGATCGTATTGGCACGCGAGAGCTCGCTCATCAGCAGAGCCGGAGCCTCCTTCTTGCGAATCTGTTGCAGGGTCTTGTGCCAGCGGTCCACCAGCGAGAGGATATCCTGCTCGATATCCACATCCTTGGCCTCGACGGCCGCCGTGCGGATGATGACGCCGAAATTCTTGGGCAAGACCCCCGCAGCAATGCGCTTCAGGCGCTTCTTCTCCTCGTTCGAACGGATCTTCTGCGAGAGAAAGACCTTCGATGAGAAGGGTACCAGGACCACATTGCGGCCCGCCAATGAGATGTCGGCCGTCAGGCGCGGCCCCTTGGTCGAGATCGCCTCCTTGGCAATCTGCACCAGGATGGACTGCCCCACCTGGAGGTAGTTGCCGATCTTGCCCTCCTTTTCGATGGGCTCCTCGAGTTTCATCGACTCCACGCGCTGACCGCGTTTGCCGGGCTGGATACTCGAAACCAGCTTGTCGAGCGACGGAAATTGACCTCCCAGGTCGAGATAGTGGATGAAGGCATCCTTCTCATGGCCGATATTGACGAAGGCGGCATTCAGCCCCGGCATGATCTTGCGCACCTTGCCCAGGTAGATGTCTCCGACGGCAAAACCACTCTTGCACTGCTCTTTGTTGAGCTCGACCAGGACCTTGTCCTCGGTCTGGGCAATGGTTATCTCCGACTGCGTTACGTTAATAATCAGTTCACGGTTCATATATCGAGGGGTGGAGTTGCGGGGCAAACCGGGCTTTGAATCCGGGTACAACTCTTCGTCACGGGTTCCGCGGCTTATGGGTCTTGGCTTTCGACCGCTCCCCACCCCACCCGGGTCGGGAGCACACTGCGCCGAAAAGGAACAACGAGAGCTGCAAAAGCGGGCTGCCAACTTCGCAGAACTCCGAAAAAAGTTTTTACACACGCCAAAGCCGACTTATTCAAGGCTTCCTGCGCGTTGTTTCTTATTGTAAATCACCCGATTGAGCCCTCCATACACCTCACCATCGAGGCTACCCGCTCAACCAAGGTTCTTTTTGGTTGCATTAAATAGGTAAAGCTAAAAGAGTCTTTCAACCCCTTTAGCTTTATCTATCAGTTGCGCACCCCGGGGGTGCATCAAACTACTTCTTCTTGTGACGATTCTTACGAAGACGCTTCTTACGCTTGTGGGTCGCCATCTTATGACGCTTGTGCTTTTTTCCGTTCGGCATAATCCGGTGTTTTTTATAGGTTAGACTTAAAATTGATTACTTTACCTTGGCTACAAAGCTCTTGGCGGGCTTGAAAGCGGGGATATTGTGCTCGGGAATGGTGATCGTGGTACCCTTGAGGATGTTGCGAGCCACCTTCTGAGCACGCTTCTTGACGATGAAGCTGCCGAAGCCGCGGAGGAACACATCGTTACCCTGAATCAGCGAGCCCTTAACACTCTCCATGAAAGCCTCTACCACGGCCTGCACCTGCACCTTCTCGATGCCGGTGCTCTTAGCGATTTCGCTAACGATATCTGCTTTTGTCATTGTTTGTTATATATTTTAGTTAAACCTCAAATTTGTATCCGAGGGCCTTTTCAATGGGCCATTTTTCGGCCACAACCAAAAGCCCGAACCCCAAAAGGGTCCGAATCGGGAGTGCAAATATACGGTTTATTTCCTTAATTCACAATAAAGAGCAAAAAATTTTATTTTTTTTCGAGTTTTTTATCCCAGCGGGGAGTGTGGATCCGCAATGCTCAATTCAAAATTATTTTCTTGCCATTGGAAATATTATCCATTAAATATTCCAAAGGTGAAGAAATAATTGCGAATCGTGAATTGAAAAAGGCTTGTTTTTCGGGCTCGGCACAATAAAAGCGCCGCGAGGAGCATTATAATAGCGGTGTGGATTTTGTTTTTCCACGCAAGAAGTGTAACTTTGTCTTGAAATTTTGAACACAACGCGCATGGTAAAGATACTTTGGGTAGACGATGAGGTGGAGCTGCTGAAGCCCCACATCCTCTTTTTGACCTCGAAAGGCTACGAGGTGGAGACCTGCAACAACGGCTACGATGCCATAGATATGGCCCAAGAGGTGGCCTACGACCTCATTATTCTGGACGAGATGATGCCCGGCATGACGGGCCTCGAGACCCTGCCCAAGATCAAGGAGATTCGCCCCACAACCCCGGTGATCATGGTCACCAAGTCCGAAGAGGAGAACATCATGGACAAGGCCGTGGGGTCGAAGATTGCCGACTACCTCATCAAGCCCGTAAATCCGAACCAGGTGCTGCTCTCGATCAAGAAGAATGTCCACCAGCAGCAGCTCGTCACCGAGCAGACCACGGCCGACTACCGCGCCGAGTTCGGACGACTGAGCACCTCGCTGCAGATGGCCGACAACTTCTCGGACTGGTGCAACCTCTACCGCCGTCTCACCAACTGGGAGATCGAGCTGGCACAGGCCAATGATCCGAGCCTCAAGGAGGTGCTGGTCTACCAGAAAAACGAGGCCAACCAGGAGTTTTCTAAATTTGTGCGTCGGAACTACTACAACTGGATTAACAAGCGCTCGGACGACACCCCCGTGATGTCGCACACGCTCATGCGCTCGAAAATCTTCCCGGTGGCCGACTCCCACCGCAAGACCACGCTGCTGCTGATCGACAACTTCCGTTACGACCAGTGGCGGGCCATCTCCTCGCTCCTGCGCGGCTACTACGACGTGGCCCTGGACGACTTCTACTGCGCCATTCTGCCCACCGCCACCCAATACGCCCGCAACGCCATCTTCGCGGGCCTGATGCCCCTGGCCATCGACAAACTGATGCCCCAGAAGTGGCTCAACGACAACGAGGAGGGGGGTAAAAATCAGTACGAGGAGCACTTCCTGCAGCGCCTGATGGCCCAGAGCGGCAAGAACTACAAATACACCTTCGACAAACTGGTACGCCCCGAGGCGGGTCGCAAGCTGGTGGAGAATATCCACCGCATCTACGAGGCCGACTTCTCGGTGATCGTCTACAACTTCCTGGACATTCTCTCCCACGCCCGCACCGAGACCGACATCATCCGCGAGCTCACCGAGGACGAGGCGTCGTTCCGCTCGCTGACACGCTCCTGGTTCGAGCACTCGGATCTCTTTACAATCCTCAAACTCCTCGCCGAGCGGGGCCATACGGTGGTCATCACCTCCGACCACGGCACCATTCGTGTCGATAACCCCGTGCGGGTGACGGGCGACAGGGAGACCTCGGCCAACCTGCGCTACAAGACCGGCCGCAACTTAGCCTACAACGCCAAGGAGGTCTATGAGGTAACCCGCCCCGAGGATATTCAGCTCCCGGCCTCAAACCTCACCTCCAGCTACATCTTTGCCTACAACAGCGACTTTTTGGTCTATAACAACGACGCCAACCGCTACATCCGCTACTACCGAAACACCTTCCAGCACGGCGGGATCTCGATGGAGGAGATGTTGGTTCCCTACATTGTTTTGGAGCCCAAAAAGTAGGCCGGAATTCACCTTTGACGGGCATTAGAGGCGTTAGAGGCATAAGGGCATGTAGGTAATTCCTAAAATTATTTTGAATTTTGAATTTCGGATTTTGAATTTCTTCGTACCTTTGCCAAAAATTGAACCGACAAGCAAGATGAAAACCCTGCATATCAGCTCCATTAACGAACTGCCCGATGTGGCCGAGGAGGTGCTCCGAAGCCTTCAAGGACGCTCCGTGGTCCTCTTTCGCGGGGAGATGGGAGCCGGCAAGACGACTCTGATTCGTGCCATCATGGCCGAGCTGGGGAGTGAAGACACCATTTCGAGCCCCACCTTTGCCATCGTGAACCACTACTCCACGGCCACAGGCGAGGCGGTCTACCACTTCGACTTCTACCGCATCGAACGCCCCGAGGAGGCCTTCGACTTCGGCTACGAGGAGTACTTCTACTCGGGCGACCTCTGCCTGGTGGAGTGGCCTGAGAAGATCGAGGGGCTGCTGCCCGAAGAGGTAATGACCATCACCATCACGGCCGATTCGGAAGAGGAGCGCACGATCACCATCGACTAATCACCAGAAAATCAAGCGCATAAAAATGAAAGAATACATCTCGAAACAACACCAGATTTTACGCCCGGCCGATCAGATCTACATGATGATCAGTCGCTTCGACCACCTCACACCCGCCCTTCAGGACAAGGTCGAGGAGTGGCAGGCCGACGAAGACCACTGCTCGTTCAAGGCCAAGGGGTTCAACGTCAAACTCAAAATCGATGAGAAGATTGCCCCGAAGCATGTGAAGATCGTGGGCGACGGAGGCATTCCGATGGACTTTGCCTTCTGGATTCAGCTGCACGCGGTCTCGGAGTGTGATACGCGCATGCGCTTAGTCCTGCACGCCGAGCTCAATATGATGATGAAGATGATGATCGGCTCGAAGATTCAAGGGGCCCTGGACCAGATCGCCGAGGGGATGGCCAACGCCATGAACGGACAATTTTAGGCCGAGATGGCAGCCTACGTCTGGTGGAGCGGGGTAAAGAGATGGTTGGCGAGCCTCTCGTTTCGCACGGGGGTTATCGTCCTGCTGATGGCTATTCCCTTCTACGTCGCCTCCTTTGCCCAGTTGCTGTTGCCCATCTCTGCGGCCTGGAAGAGCGGACTTTGGATCGCCTTGTTCGGCTTAGCCAAGACCGCCCAATACGGAGGCCTCACCATCCTCGGCATCGAGGGATACAAACAGCTGAAGGCCAAACTAAAAAGATAGAAAATGTGCCTCGATGAGACACATTTTCTATTTCATTACAGGCTTTTACCTGATCAAAATCGCCAAATCACAAATCACAACGCTCTCATCACAGCACGAAGGGTCGGAAAGCTCTCCTCGGCACGGCGGCGGGCCTCCTCCACAGGGCACCATTCGCAGCGCGTGATCCCCTCCTCGAGCTGCGGGGCGGGAGCAGCGGCATCCGACCGCTCGAAATGGTACCAGAAGGTGTGTTTAAGCTCCCAGGCTCCGTAGATGTTATAGATGTGCCAGGTGTCGCACAGCGGCCGCACCAAACGCCCGGGAGCAACTCCGGCCTCCTCCTCAATCTCGCGGGCAGCGCACCGGCGCAGGGGCTCATCGGGCTCCAGGCGACCTTTGGGCAGGTCCCAACGGCCATTTCGGAAGATCATCAAGGCCTCGCCACGAGGGGTGGTTACCACCCCGCCGGCAGCTGTAACACGCCTGAATTCGAGGGCAAACTCCTCAAAAAGTTCCCCGGCATCTTCTCCGGCAAGGGTGATAGAGTTGTAAGTTTCAAAAAAATTGAGTATCTTCGCTCGCGTAAAGTGCTCATTGGGGCGCTCCACAAGCAACAGCTCATGGTCCAAATCGAGTTCCGGGAGCTCGTGAAGGCTTACCAGGTGGAGCACCTTGCGGGCATAGGAGATGGTATAGTGTGCCATAGACGATGAAATTTGAACACAAAAGTAAATAAAAGAAAGTAAACCAACCCAAAAACAATGAAAAAAATTCTCTTATCCATGGCAATTTTCGCAATGGCCGCCGTGGGTTGCTCGCAGCAGGAGCAACCCCAACCGTTAGAAATCGACAACGCCCTGACCGAGCAGGAGATCTCGGCGGGCATCCTGACCCCCGAGGTGATGTGGAAGATGCGCCGCGCAGGCTCCTCGTCACTCTCACCCGACGGAGAGACCCTGCTCTACACCCTGACGGACTACTCGATGCAGGAGAACCGCTCGCTGACGCAGATCTTCACCCAGTCGCTCGCCGACAAGTCGATCAAGCACCTGACGGACAACAGCTCGCAGAACGTCAGCCCGCAGTGGAGCGCCGACGGAAAGAAGATCTACTTCCTCTCCAACCGCTCGGGCTCGATGCAGGTATGGGAGATGGATGCTGATGGCGCCAACGCCAAGCAGCTCACCAAACTCGAAGGCGATGTGGAGGGCTTCGGCGTGAGCCCCGACGGAGCTCACCTGTGGTGGGTGCAGCCCGTACACACGCTCGACATCAACTCGCGTGACGTACATCGCGACATGCCCAAGTCGAAGGCCCGCATCTACGACGACCTGATGGTGCGCCACTGGGACTACTGGGATGGAGGCGACTACCGCCACATCTTCCTCGGCGAGATCACCCCGGCAGGGGTTACCTCGGGAGAGGATCTGATGCCCGAGGCGAAGTGGGATGCCCCCCTGGCCCCCTATTTCGACATGAGCGAGATCAGCTGGAATCCGCAGGGCACGAAGCTGGCCTACACCTGCAAGCCGCTGACCGGCAAGGAGTATGCCGTATCGACCGACTCCGATGTTTTTGTCTATGATCTGGAGAGCAAAAAGACGGTGAACATCTGCAAGTCCACAGGTGCCCAAGAGCCCTTTGTTGGCTACGACAAGTACCCCGTCTGGTCGCCCGATGGCGAGAAGATCGCCTTCCGCTCGCAGGAGCGCTTTGGCAACGAGGCCGACAAGGAACGCCTCTTTGTCTGGGACTCGAAGACGGGCCTTACCACCTACCTCACCCCGCTGTTCGACTACCACGCCACGAACGTAGTGTGGGAGAACGACCACTCGCTGCTCTTCATCTCGCCCATCGAGGCTACGCACCAGATCTGCCGCGTGGAGGTACCCAATCCGCTCGCACGCATCGCTCCGGTGGTGACCGTCCTCACGAAGGGTGATCACGACATCAACGCCTTCAGCTTCGCTAAGGGGAATATCATGGCTGAGGTCTGCACGATCTCGATGGCCACCGAGTTCTTCACCGTAAATGGCGAGAACGGCCAGATGGAAAAATTCTCGGACGTAAATGGCGAGATCTACAAGCACATCCGCATGGGCGAGGTGCAGAAGCGTTGGGTGAAGACCACCGACGGCAAGCAGATGCTCGTCTGGGTGATCCTGCCCCCCAATTTCGACCCCGCACAGCAGTACCCCACCCTGCTCTACTGCCAGGGCGGCCCGCAGAGCGTTGTATCGCAGTTCTGGAGCTACCGCTGGAACTTCCAACTCATGGCCGCTCAGGGTTATGTAGTGGTGGCTCCGAATCGTCGCGGCCTCCCCTCGTTCGGTCAGGAGTGGTTAGACCAGATCTCGGGCGACTATTCGGGTCAGAACATCCGCGACTACCTCTCGGCCATCGACGACGTGGCCAAGGAGCCGTGGGCCGATGAGACCCGCATGGGCTGCGTGGGCGCCTCCTATGGCGGCTACTCGACCTTCTTCCTGGCAGGTAACCACCAGAAGCGTTTCAAGGCCTTCATCGCCCACTGCGGCATCTTCGACTTCGACTCGATGTACGGCTCCACCGAGGAGCTTTGGTTCGTCAATAACGACTACGGAGGCAACTACTGGGACAAGTCGAATGCTACGGCCATGCGCTCCTATGCCAACTCGCCCCACAAGTTCGTGCAGAATTGGGACTCGCCCATTCTGATCATCACCGGCGAGAAGGACTACCGCATCCCCTACACGCAGTCACTCGAGGCCTTCACGGCTGCCCGCATGAAGGGGTTGGATGCCCGTCTCGTTTCGTTCGAGAATGAGGCCCACCAGGTCTTCCAGGCCCAGAACTCGATCGTCTGGAACCGCGAGTTCTTCTCCTGGCTCGACAAGTACGTTAAGCAGAGCAAGTAGCAGACAGAATTCAAAATTCAAAATTCAAAATTCAAGATTAAGAGAAGAAAAAAAAATTCCTTTTGAATTTTGAATTTTGAATTTTTTCGTACCTTTGGCAAGTTATTAACTACTATACCAATGAAAAAATTTGTAATTTTCAGCTTTATGATGAGTTGTGCGGCCCTGATGGCCGGTTGCGGCAACCAGGCCGCAGAGACGGAGAAGCCCTGGGTGGTGGACCGTTTCGATGATGTGAAGGTGATCCGCTATGAGGTGCCCGCCTTCGAGCAGCTGCCCCTGGAGGAGAAGGTCTTGATCTACTACCTCTCGGAGGCTGCCAAGTGTGGTCGCGACATCTTGTTCGATCAAAACTTCAAGTACAACCTGGCGGTGCGCCGCACCCTGGAGTGCATCCGCGAGAACTACACGGGTGATCGCGAGACCGCCGAGTGGAAGGCCCTGGAGAAGTACCTCAAGAAGGTATGGTTCGCCAACGGTATCCACCACCACTACTCGAACGACAAGTTCAAGCCCGAGTTCTCGCAGGCCTACTTCGAGGAGGTTGTCGCTACGATTCCCGCCGAGAAGTGGGGCGAGCTGGAGGCCCTGCGCCCCGAGGTGATTCGCTCGATCTTCGATGCCGACTTCGCCCCCTCGCGCCTGAATCAGGCCGCCGGCGTGGATGTGATCGCCGCCTCGGCCAACAACTACTATGGTGACGGCGTGACGCAGGCCGAGGCCGAAGCCTTCTATGCCGCCATGGCCGACAAGAACGACCCGCAGCCCATCTCCTACGGTCTGAACAGCCGTTTGGTGAAGGATAAGGAGGGCAACCTCAAGGAGCTGGTATGGAAGATCGGCGGCCTCTACTCGCCCGCCATCGAGCAGATCGTCTTCTGGCTGCGCAAGGCCGAGGCTGTGGCCAAGGAGCCCCAGAAATCGACCATCGCCTCGCTGATCAACTACTATGAGACGGGCGATCTGCGCGAGTTTGATCGCTATAACGTGATGTGGGTGAAGGATACGGTATCGAACGTGGACTTCGTGAACGGCTTTATCGAGAACTACGGCGATGCCCTGGGCATCAAGTCCTCGTGGGAGTCCGTGGTGAACTTCCGCGACGAGGAGGCCTGCCACCGCACCGAGGTGATCTCGCAGAATGCCCAGTGGTTTGAGGACAACGCCCCGATCGACGACCGCTTCAAGAAGAAGGAGGTGAAGGGCGTATCGGCCAAGGTGATCACCGTGGCCCAGCTCGGCGGCGACTGCTACCCCGCCACCGCCATCGGCATCAACCTTCCCAATGCCGACTGGATCCGCAAGGAGCATGGCTCGAAGTCGGTAACGATCGACAACATCACCTATGCCTACGACAAGGCTGCCCAGGGCAACGGATTCCTCGAGGAGTTCATGTTGCGCGAGGAGGATCGCGAGCGCCTGAAGAAGTACGGCAAGCTCTCGGATGACCTCCATACCGATATCCACGAGTGCCTGGGCCACGGTTCGGGTCAGCTCGGCGAGGGGGTAACGGGCGGCGAGCTCCGCAGCTACGGCTCGACCCTCGAGGAGGCACGCGCCGACCTCTTTGCCCTCTACTACCTGGGTGACGAGAAGCTTGTTGAGTTGGGACTCATCCCCTCGCTCGATGCCGCTTGGGCCCAGTACGCCAAGTATATCATGAACGGTATGATGACCCAGCTCTCGCGCATCGAGCCCGGCAAGAATGTCGAGGAGTCGCACATGCGCAACCGCAAGCTCATCGCCGAGTGGTGCTATGAGAAGGGTAAGGCCGACAACGTGATCGAGTGGGTGAAGCAGAATGGCAAGAGCTACATCGTGGTGAATGACTTCCCGAAGCTCCGCACTCTGTTTGGCGAACTGCTCCACGAGATGCAGCGCATCAAGTCGGAGGGTGACTACGAGGCCGGCAAGGAGATCGTTGAGAACTACGCCGTGAAGGTGGATCCCGAACTCCACAAGGAGGTGCTGGAGCGCAATGCCGCCCTCGGCATCGAGCCCTACGGTGGCTTCGTGAACCCCGAGATCGAGCTCGTGGAGAAGAATGGCGAGATCGTGGATGTGAAGATCTCCTACCCCGCCGACTACACTGCACAGATGCTCAACTACAGCAAGAACTACTCGTTCCTGCCCACCATCAACGAGTAACACCGAAAAGCGATTATAGCGTATGAAACGATTTTTAGGTATCTTCATCGTGCTGCTTCTCCTTGGCGGCGGCCTTTTCTGCTACTTCCGCTACTACTTCGTCTTTGGCGAGGGCGTGAAGAGCGGCGAATTGAACTATGTGGTCTATAAAGGGGTGCTCTTCAAGACCTATGAGGGCAAGTTGATCCAGGCGGGCATCCGCTCCCAAGGGGCCGGAACCATCCAGTCGAACGACTTCGAGTTCTCGGTCGAGGATGAGCGCATCGCCAAGGAGCTGATGCTCAAGGGCGGACAGGTTGTGGAGCTCCACTACAAAGAGTACTTCGGCACCCTGCCCTGGCGTGGCTTTACAAAGTATGTGGTCGATAGCATCATCCGCGTCGAACCGGCCGGTTCGGTTACCCCGTCGGCCGCCGAGGCTGCCGCCGCCGCTGCCGAAGCCGCCGAACTGATCCCCCAGGGAGCTATCTAAAATCGGATAAACACCAAGAGCCGTGCCCGCTGGGTACGGCTCTTTTTTTATAAGACGGAATCGCCCCTTTTTGAAAAAAGCGGCACCAAAATCTTCCAGGAGAAACTGGCGTTTCTCTTTTCTTTGTTTGCGAATTTGGGGCAGCCTTACGGCCACGACAAAAAAAGATAGTTACCCTTCGGCTTCAAGCAAACTTGACCTCGGGTAACTATCTTTTCTTGTACCATCTGCGATGGCTATTCCCAAATCCGAAAAATCCGCAACTCCGACATCTCCTACAAACCCTTCTCCCAATTTCGTGTCAGAGGAGGTTCGTCTGTGCTACACTTTTTAATTTTAGGCGAGGAAATTTTGTGCCGACCGATATTTGACTCGGATGGACTGGGGTCGTAACGACCCTTTTATTTTCCGTCTCAAACATCCGCCCCCCCCAAAACTTAGCTATACTTTCATACTGTCCATTCGGGGCAAATGAGAAGGTGCAAAATTTCCCCACAAAGATTTCGAGTCAGAAGCGGTTAGGCAATGCTACACTTTTTAATTTTAGGCGAGGAAATTTTGTGCCGACCGAAATTTGACACGGATGGGCTGGGGTCGTAACGACCCTTTTATTTTCCATCTCAAACATCCGCCCCCAAAAACTAAGCTATACTTTCATACTGTCCATTCGGGGCAAATGAGGAGGTGCAAAATTTACCGCTCGAGATTTCGAGTCAGAAGCGGTTATATGCAACGCTCGGCTAAAAAATCACGGATGGATAGTACTCATGGTACATTCCATTCGGGATTTTTTGGTTAGCGGCAGCAGATAGCCACTTATCACTCGAAATCAATTAAAAAGGAAGGTCGTCCGGATCATCAGCCGGAGCCATAATCGGCTGCGGTGCCGGTTGCGGCTGCTGATAGGCCGGCTGCTGGGGCTGAGCGCCATAGGCCGACGGCTGACCATACGATGGCTGAGGAGCAGACTGTCCATAGGGCTGCTGGCCATCGCCACCCTCTGAACGACGACCCAGCAGGTTCATCGAATCGGCCAGAATCTCGGTCGAGTAGCGCTTTACGCCATCCTTCTCCCACTCGCGGGTACGGAGGCGACCCTCAACATAGATTTGCGACCCCTTCTTCACGAAGCGGTCCACCACATCAGCCAGGCCGCGCCACAGCGTAATGGTGTGCCACTCGGTGTGCTCCTTGGTCGTATTGTTCTGTCTATCGAAGAGACGCTCGGTAGTAGCCAGGCGTACACGAGCCACCTTGGCACCCCCCTCCAGGGTACGCACCTCGGGGTCCATACCCACATTACCTACCAGTATTACTTTATTTACCATATATTACCTTTTCTACAAATTCTTAATCATCTCGGTAAAGAGCAGACCCATATTCTTGCCGGCCTTGGCTCCCTGGCGCTGCACATCCTCATGGTCGCCGATCTCGTCGCTCAGGCCGCAGTTCGTGATCACCGAGACACCGAAGACGGGGATCGACATGTGGCGGGCCACAATCACCTCGGGGACTGTGGACATGCCGGCCGCATCACCGCCAATGGCCTTGAAATAGCGGTACTCGGCCTGGGTCTCGAAGGTCGGGCCCGTGCCGCCGACATAGACCCCGTACTGGAGTTTGATTCCCCGCTCGGCAGCAATGGCTGTGGCCTTGTCGCGCAGGGCCTTGTCGTAGCAGTTGTGCATATCGGGGAAGCGGGGACCCAGCTCAGCCATATTCTTACCAATGAGCGGATTGGGCATCAGGTTGATGTGGTCGGTGATGATCATCAGATCGCCCACCGAGAAGCTGGTATTGATGCCACCCGAGGCGTTCGAGACGAAGAGGTACTGGATACCCAGGAGCTTCATCACACGCACCGGGAAGGTAACCTGCGACATGGCATAGCCCTCGTAGTAGTGGAAACGGCCCTGCATGGCCACCACTTTGCGGCCCTCGACCAGGCCAAAGATCAAACGACCCTTATGGCCCTCGACGGTCGATACGGGGAAGCCCGGAATATCGTGGTAGTCGAGGATGTACTTGGCCTCGATCTGCTCGGCAAAGGCACCCAGACCGGTGCCCAGAATAATACCCACCTCGGGGACAAAACCTTCGATACGCTCCTGAATGAAGGAGGCACACTTTTTAATTTCTTCTAACATCTTCTTCCAATTTACTGAGGAGATCGGTATCCGAATCCTCGATGAACGAAATATTGATTGGCAAGTAGTAGAGCCGCTCCTGCAGTTCGGAGGGGATCTTCTTGCGGTTGGTCAGCTTCACGGCATCCTTCTCGGTGGTGACGATCACCGCCTCGGGCGACTGCTCCACAAGAGCCTGCAACTGCTTCACGTCGCGCACCTTATAGACGTGGTGATCCTCGAAGGTGAGCTTCTCGACCACCTCGCAACTCTTCTCCAACGAGCGGTGGAAGGGTTCGGGATTGCCGATCCCCGAGAGGGCGATCACCCGCGTACCGCGCCCGAAGGGGCGATCCGGAGCCACCTCGGGGAAGAGAGGCTGGGGACGGAAAGACTCCATGCGGGTAAAATAGACCTTTTGGTAGGCCACCTTGACCAGCGATTTGTAGAGCAAACGCCGTTCCAGAGGGGTCATATTGTCGGGGCATTTCGTCACCACAAAGTAGTGGGCACGATGCAGCTGCTCCTGCTCATCGCGCAGGGAGCCGTAGGGCAGAAAGCGATCTTCGTGCGGCGGGCGGGTGGCATCAACCATCACGATATTGATCTTGGGGCTGACGTAGCGGTGCTGGAAGCCGTCGTCGAGGACGATGAGGTCCACCTCGGGATGCTCCTGCTGCAGGCGTCGAATCCCCTCCACACGCTTCTCGCACACCACGACCACCGTCTTGGGGAACTTCAGTTTGATCTGCAGAGGCTCATCGCCCACCTCGCGGTAGTGGGAGTTGCTCTGCACCTCCAGGTAGCCCTTGGTCTTCCGACCGTAACCACGCGAGAGGAGGGCCACCTTGTGGTGGCGCGACATATAATCAATGATCATCTCCGACATCGGGGTCTTCCCGGTGCCGCCCACCGTAATGTTGCCAACGCAGATAATGGGAATCGAAAACTTCTCGCTACGCAACAAACCGGCATCGAACAGGTAGTTCCTCAAATGAACCACCCATCCGTAAATCCACGATGCAGGAATCAGCAAATGACGCAACATCTTCTTTTTCGCTTTCGGTTTGTCAATTTTTCAAAGGTACGGATAAAAAACCGATTTCCCAAATAAAAGCAACAAAAGTTTCATTTTTGACAAGGATTGTCACAATACCCAACCCCTTATAGACCCGAGGAAACCCACTATACCGAAAAGCCCAATAAAAGTCGAAAGCTGAATACCGAGCACTGAATGCAAAAATAATTGTGAATTTTGAATTGTGATTTTTGAATTATTTTGTACCTTTGGGGATTAAACAAAAAAACTGTCAAGATGAATCGATTTTTCAGAGATACGCTTATTCTTTCGCTCCTGATGCTGGGAGTTGCTTGTGGTTCGAAGAGCGACGAGGCACAGGAGGCCCCGCAGGAGGCCCCGCGCCACATACTCTATGGCATTGATGCCACCGACTACCGCCTGGAGCAGGGCGAGGTGGAGAGCGGCGAAACCTTGGGCAAGATTCTGAATCGCTACGGGGTATCGGCCGTGGAGATCGACCGCCTGGATCGGGAGGCCTCCGACATCTGGCCCCTGAGGAACATCCGCGCCGGCCACCGCTACACGGCCTTCATCCACGAGGACTCGCTCCACAGCTCCCACCTCGACTATTTGGCCTACGAGCGCAACACCTCGCAGTATGTCGTCTTCGGCTTCCACAACCACGAAGGAGAGCGCGACTCGGTGTCGATCACCCTTGGCGAGCGCGAATTTACCCTCAAGCGCCAGAAACGCAGTGCCGTGATCGAGTCATCGCTCTGGCAGGCGATGGTCGATGGCGACATGCCCTACTCGCTGGCGGCCGAGGTGGAGGACATCTACCAATGGACCATCTCCTTTTTCAGTGTCCAGAAGGGGGATAGCTTCACGGTGATCTACGATGAAAAGCTGATCGACACCGTATCGGTAGGCATCGGCCGCATCTGGGGTGTGAAATTTTCACACTACGGCAAAGATTACTACGCCATCCCCTTCCGCCAAAACAAGCGCGTGGAGTATTGGGAGGCCGATGGGCAGTCGTTGCGCAAGCAGCTGCTGAAGGCCCCGCTGAAGTACTCACGCATCAGCTCGAAATTCTCCTACAGCCGCCTGCACCCCGTACACAAGGTACGCCGCCCGCATACGGGTGTCGATTTTGCTGCACCCAAGGGCACACCTGTCGTCTCGGTGGCCGATGGCGTGGTGATCTTCAAAGGCTGGGGCGGAGGTGGCGGTAACACCCTCAAGATCAAGCATGCCGGAGGCTACACGACCGGTTACCTCCACCTCAACGGTTTCGCCAAGGGGATCAAGCAGGGAACACACGTCTCACAGGGCCAGCTGATCGGCTATGTGGGCAGCACCGGCACCTCGACAGGACCCCACTTGGACTACCGTGTCTGGAAGGGCAAGACTCCGATCGACCCCTTAAAGATTCCGCAGGAGCCCTCGGAGCCCATCAAGGAGGAGAACAAAGCGGCCTTCGAATACGTCAAGGCCAAGGTGATGGCCGAACTGGACGGTGAGGTCTCGGAGGAAGAGCGCCTCACTCTGCGCGACACGGTGGCCTTCGATGCCGCCAAGCCCACGGTTCCCGCCCAATCCGAGCCGCAACCCGACCAAGAGTAACCCCGTTTGCATAGTGCTATAGAGCCGAATGGAGAAGATCGAAAAGACCCCTCAAACAGAGATCCCCGAGGCGATGGTTCGTTTCGTACGCAAACACCATGTGCTGACCCTGGCCACGCAAAGCCCCGAGGGGATCTGGTGTGCCAACTGCTTCTACGCCTTCGACCCCAAATGCGGGGAGCTGCTCTTCACCTCCTCGCCCGATACGCGCCACGGGCGCGAGATGGCCGAAAATCCGCAAGTGGCCGCGAGCATCGTCCTTGAGACTCGCATCGTAGGGTGCGTACAGGGGCTGCAGCTCACAGGCACGGTTCGTGCAGCCGATGAACGAGGGCGACGGCTCTACCTCAAGCGCTTCCCCTATGCTGCCGTAGCCGATCTGCACCTGTGGGCCTTAGGGATCGAAGAGGCAAAACTAACGGATAACACCCTCGGATTTGGAAAGAAACTCCTATGGAAAAGATCTCAACCGGTATTGTAATTGTCGCCGGCGGCAGTGGTCGCCGCATGGGCTCGGAGCTTCCCAAGCAATTTCTCTTTTTGGGTGGCGAGCCCATCCTGATTCGCACAATAAATCGCTTCGCCAAGGCCCTGCCCGGGGCTCCAATCGTGGTTGTCCTCCCCGAGGAGCAGCGCCCCTTCTGGGAGAACCTTGCGGCCCGTTTCGAGGTGGCCGTCCATACGGTGGCTACAGGAGGAAAGGAGCGCTTCGACTCGGTGAAATCGGGGCTGGAGGCCCTCTTTCAACTGGGCGAGGGGGTTGAACTGGTGGCCATACACGATGGTGTGCGGCCTCTGGTCAGTCGCGAGCTGATCCTGCGCTGTCTCGATTGTGCCGCACGCAATGGGTCGGCCATCCCCGCTGTGGCCGCCGTAGACTCCTTCCGCCGCCTGACCGATGAGGGCTCCGAGGTGGTGGATCGTTCGCTGTTGCGCGCCGTGCAGACCCCGCAGCTCTTCGATGCCCACCTGCTGCGCCGGGCCTACCGCCAGCCCTTCGACCCCGCATTTACGGACGATGCCTCCGTTGTGGAGCGACTGGGAACGAAGATCACCCTTTGCGAGGGTGAGCGACAAAACTTAAAGATCACCACCCGCGAAGACCTCACCATTGCCGAGGCGCTGCTCGCGGCAGAAAACGAACAAGAAGATGGAGAGCGAATTGATCTTTAAATTCCGCTTCAGTCGCCGCGTGTGGCTCCTCACGGCCCTCTATGTCGGGATCTTCACCCTGCTTGCCGCAGCCCTCTACTTCCTCTACGAGGGAGGTTACCTCTCGGCCTGGTTCTCCTCCTGCATCGTGGCCCTGCTACTGCTGATGGCCCTCTCCATTCCCCGCAAGATCCGCCTCAACGACGAACGACTCTGCATCGACTGCCTGATGGATATCACCGAACTGCCGCTAAGCGAAATTGCCTCGGTGCGCCCCGTCGAACGCTCCGAGATGAAGGGAATCATCCCCCTGCTGGGCGGCTTCGGATTCTTCGGATACTATGGCCACTACCTCGACGTAATCCAGGTCGAGCGTGTGCGCATCTACGCCTCCGAGTGGGATAACTTCGTAGAGATCACCGATATTTACGAATCGCGCATGTATATCAGCTGCTCGGAACGCGACAAACTCATTGCCTCGATCGAACAAGCCGTGCGCGAAAAAAGCAATGAGCAATGAGCAATATAATTGCGAATTGCGCATTGCCCCAGTTCCCCCAGTTTTCCCAGTCCCCTCACCAAAATAATTAAAGACCGGAGTTGCAAGGCTCGACTCTAAAACCAACAATGGGCTGTACTAGATGTACAGCCCATTGTTGGTTTTAGGGTTAGCGGCCGCAAATGGCCTCTTATCACGACAAAATATTAGACCAGGCCGGAGAATCCCATAAACGCCATGGCCAAAATACCCGCAGTAATCAGCGCAATGGGAGCCCCCTGCATCGCCTCAGGGACATCCTCAAAGTCGAGGCGCTCTCTCAGGCCCGCAAAGAGGACCAGCGCAAGGCCGAAGCCAAGGGCTGTAGCCACCGAATAGGTAACACTCTGCAAAAGCGTGAACTCCTTCTGGATCATCAGAATAGCCACACCCAGCACAGCACAGTTGGTCGTAATGAGGGGCAAGAAGATACCCAGCGCTTGGTAGAGCGAGGGAGAGACCTTCTTCAGGATGATCTCGACCATCTGCACCAAGGCGGCGATCACGAGAATGAAGACGATGGTCTGCATATACTCGATACCGAAGGGGGCAAGGATGTAGGTCTGAAGCGACCAGGCCACCACGGCCGTAAGGGCCATTACGAAGGTTACGGCGGCTCCCATACCCAGCGAGGTCTCCACCTTCGACGAGACACCGAGGAAGGGGCAGATACCGAGGAACTGCGCCAAGACAACGTTATTGACGAAGATGGCGCCAATGATGATTGCAAAATACGAAAGTTCCATAGCTGCTTACTTCTTGAGATATTTGTTAAACAAGACCATCAGGTAACCCAGCACAAAGAAGGCACCGGGGGCCAGAACGAAGATCAGAGGCATGAAATCGGCCACGCCAAGCGAGTAGCCAAACAGCGCTCCGCTGCCCAAAACCTCACGCACGGCACCGATCGTAGTGAGCGAGAGGGTGAAACCCAAACCGATACCCACACCATCGAGGATCGAATCGAAGGGGCCGTTCTTTGAGGCAAAGGCCTCGGCACGCCCCAGGATGATGCAGTTTACCACAATCAGCGGGATGAAGACACCCAGCGTAGCATAAAGGGCCGGAACATAGGCCTTCATCAGCAGCTCAATGATCGTCACGAACGAGGCGATCACCACGATAAAGGCGGGAATGCGCACCTTGTCGGGGATCAGATTCTTGATGATCGAGATCACGAAGTTCGACATGATCAGTACGGCCATCGTAGCCACACCCATACCCAGGCCGTTCATAGCCGAAGTGGTCGTACCCAGCGTGGGGCACATACCCAGGATCAGCACAAAGGTCGGGTTGTCCTTGATGATCCCCTTTAAGATAAGTTGCAGTTTACTCATTCTGACCTCCTTCCTGCGCATGCTCTGCGCTCTGGTTTGCATCGGTAGCACCCGAGGCGCCGTCGATGGCAGCAGCTCCCGTTTGGGCCACCTCATTAAAGGCGTTAAAGGCACGCGCCACGGCATCAACATAGGCTCGCGACGAGATCGTAGCGGCCGTCAGGGCATCGACATCACCACCATCCTTCTTTACCGAGAGCTTCATCTGCGAGGGATTCTTGCCCTGCACGCTCTTCAGCAACACATTCTCCGGCTCGGCCATCTTGGTACCCAGACCCGGAGTCTCGGCCTGCGAAAGGACATTCACGTTGAGAATCGTTCCCGTGGGATCAAAACCTACCATCATCGTAATGGCTCCTCCGAATCCATTCTTGGTCATACTCTTCACGGCATAGCCCACCACCTGGTCGCCCTGCGTAGCGGTATAGACCTGGATGGGCATCTGGTCGAGCGTAAGCTCCTGCTCCGAAGTCTGGTCGAAAGCGGGCAGAACCTGGCGGAGCGCTTCGGTTACCGCCGCAGCATTAGCCTGGGCGATAGGTTCGGCCGTCAGCTGATAGATACCGCCCACGCCCGCCGAAGCGATGAGCGTAATGCAGAAGAGCGTGGCCACCATATTAAAAAGTGTACTTTTCATCTCTTTTCTATTTTTTGCCGAAGCGCTTGGGTTTCACATATTTGTTCAAAAGCGGGGTCACGGCGTTCATGATCAGGATCGCGAAGGACATACCCTCGGGATAGGCTCCCCACAGACGGATACACATCGTAATCACACCGATACCCACGGCATAGATCACCGCACCCTTCGTGGTCATGGGCGATGTGGCGTAGTCCGTAGCCATATAGACGGCACCCAGGATAGCACCTCCGGCCAGCAGGTGGAAGAGGGTAAAACTGAAGACCTCGTGCGGCGTTGCAAAGCTGAAAGCACCATATACAGCGGCAAACAGCGCCATCGTACCGAGCACCGCTACGGGAATATGCCAGGTAATCACCTTGCGCCACAGCAGGTAGACGAAACCTGCGAGCAGGGCCACGGCTGCCACCTCACCCAGCGAACCGGGCATCAGACCCAACAGCAGGTTCTCAACGGGAACCATATCGGCTGCGACACCAAACTTCACGGCTGCCAGAGGCGTGGCACCCGACAAGGCATCCAACGCCGGCCGCTCCACCGCGGGGAAGGAGGTCATCTGCACAGGATAAGCGATCAGCAGGAAGACACGCCCCACCAAAGCGGGATTAAAGGGGTTTTTGCCCAGTCCGCCAAACGACATCTTGGCAATACCGATGGCCACCACGGCACCAATCACCACGATCCACCAGGGAATCGAGGCCGGCAGGTTGAACGAGAGCAGAAGGCCCGTCACCACAGCCGAGAGGTTTCCCAGCGTAGAGGGCTCTTTGAATAGGAATTTCTGGATCAGCCACTCCACGAGCATACAGCTCAGGATGGCGATTGCCGTCACGCGCAGCACATCGAGGCCGAAGACCCAGAGCGAAACGGCGAAGGCCGGCATCAGCGCCAGGATCACATCGCGCATGATCCGCCGGGTGGAGTCCGAGCCATGGACATGCGGTGCGGGGGCTACAATGAGTTTATTTGTCATAATATTCTGTTTATTCTTTCTGTTTTTTTGGGGGAAGCAAATTATCTACTTCCAACTCTCTTATTCGTCGATCTTTCGGTCAGCGAAAATTTACTCCCCCAACTATTTTTTTGGTCCTTCAGCGGCATCTCGGGCGCGGATAAAGCCCATTACAATCTGTTTGCCCTGGCGGACATAGTCCAACAGCGGGATGTTGGCCGGACAGGTGAACTGACAACACCCACACTCGATACAGCTTGTGATATCGTTCTGCTCCATCGCCTCCCAGTTGCGCTTGCGGGAGTACTTGCTCAGCAGATAGGGCTCCAGTCCCATCGGGCAGGCCGAGACACACTTGGCACACTTGATGCAGGCCGAGGGCTCCTTGCGCAGGGCCTCCTGCTCAGCGAAGAGGGTCACACCCGAGCACCCCTTCGTCACGGGGGCCTGAAGGTTCACAATGGCACGTCCCATCATCGGGCCGCCATTGACCACCTTGCCCAGCTCCTCGGGCACGCCTCCGGCCGCCTCAATCAAGGCCGAGATGGGGGTACCCATGCGAGTCAAGAGGTTTTTGGGGCTTTTCACACACTTTCCGGTGAGGGTTACCACACGCTCAATGAGCGGCTTGTTCTTCTGCACGGCCTCATAGACTGCCACCGTGGTCGATGCGTTGCACACCACGGCCCCGACATGAATCGGCAAAGCGGGCGGCGGGGGCACCTGGCGACCAGTCACAGCAGCAATGAGCTGTTTCTCACCTCCCTGCGGATACTGCACCTTCAGAGGCGTAATGTGGATCCCCTTAAAGTGCGCATTCCCGGCCACCAACTCCCGAAGGTGCGAGATGGCATCGGGCTTATTGTTCTCCACACCGACATAGGCCTCATTAACCGAGAGGGTGCGCATGAGAATCGTCACACCGACCAGCAACTCCTCGCCACGCTCCAACATCGTGCGGTGGTCGGAGGTGAGATAGGGCTCACACTCCACTCCGTTGATAATCAGATATTCGGCCTTACGTCCCGGGGGCACCGAGAGCTTCACATGTGTGGGGAAGGTGGCACCACCCATGCCTACCACACCGGCCTCCTTGATCTTTGCGATGATCTCGGCGGGGGTGAGGTTACATTCATACTTGATCTCAGGCGAACGGTCAATCGTCTCCAGCCACTCGTCCCCCTCGCGCTTGATGGTTATCATCATCTGGCGCAGGCCCTGGCCGTTGAGTACCGGCTCCACGGCGGTCACCACTCCCGAAATCGGCGAGTGGATATTGGCCGACATGAAGCTCGAGGCGGCAGCTATGAGCTGACCGGTGAGCACCTTGTCGCCCTTGGCCACCTGAGCCGTTGCGGGGGCTCCGATATGCTGGGCCAGGGGGATCGTCACCTGGTCGGGCAATGGCAGACGCTCGATGGCCACCCCACGGCTTAGTTTATTCTCCGACGGATGGACTCCGCCAATGGGAAATGTCTTCATATTTTGGTTTGTTTGCTATTCAATCTACAATGCTCTCATCAGCAACGCATGAGCCATACCGCATCCGAAGGGGTACATGCGAAGCGCTAAAAACCGCCTTCAAGCCCCGGGGCCCGGATTTCGGATCCGCTCGCTACTGCTTGGGGGCTGCCGGTGCCGGCTTGGGCTCCTTCGGAAGGGGCTCCATGTTCTCGAGCTTGATGGCTCCCGTCGGGCACTCGTTCACACACTTGCGGCAGAGCTTACACTTCTGCGAGTCGATATAGGCGAGGTTGCCCTCGATCGTGATCGCTCCAAAGGGGCAGACCTTCACACACTTGCCACAGCCGATGCACCCCGCCTTGCAGGCCTTCATCACCACGGCACCCTTCTCCTTGGACATGCAGCCCACATAGACGGCGCGGTTCTTCGGCCACTTCTTGCGGATCTCGATCATGTGGCGCGGACAGGCTCTCACACAAGCGCCACAAGCCGTACACTTGTCGGGATCAACCTCGGCAATCTGCGTCTCGGGATTCACGCGGATGGCCCCGAACTTACATACGGCCACACAGTCGCCATAGCCCAGACAGCCGAAGGCGCAATCGGTCTCTCCGACATAGAGGCCCATCGATACGGCACACGAACGGGCGCCGTCGTAACGGCTCGTGCGGGTACGCTTCGAGCAGGTGCCGCCACAGCGCACCGTGGCCACCTGCGGCTCCTTTTCGGGAGCAGCCTTACCCAGGTAGGCCGCACAGGACTTCATCACATCGCCACCACCCACCGGGCAGAAGAGCTCCGAGATATCCTCGCGCTTAACCAAGGCATCGGCCATACCGCGACAGCCTGCAAAGCCGCAACCGCCGCAGTTTGCGCCGGGCAACATCTTCTCCACCTCGTCAATGCGGGGATCCTCCTCGACCTTGAACTTCTGGGCCACGAAATAGAGAATCACGGCCGCCAGAACGCCCAACACACAGAGTGTCAGGATGGTGATCAGTAGTAAATTTTCCATTACTGTTTTGTTATTGTAAAATAAATTTTTTGCTCTATTCTATCACGAAACAAGTAGATGCAGCCATAATAAAGGAGTACTCCCAGCAACGAGCCAAGGGCTGCCGTCCCCTCCGAACAGTTGAACTGCAAGAGGAGGATCAAGATCACGATTAAGACCAAGAAAGCTCCCACATAGGCAATCAGCAGGGCTCGAAAGGCCATCTGCTGCTCTTCACTAACCTCAACCTGCTCGCCGGGGCGATAACTCTCCGAGTCGGCCGTGCGCACCTCGATTATCTTCTGCTGGCTCTCCCCCATCCCACAAAGCTCTTTGGCTCGGCAGGCGTGGCAGGCACCACTGGCAACTATGGCCACGCGAACCAACCCCGGCTCTACGCCAACCACCTCTGCACTATGTTTTATCCGCTTCATCGTAGTCTGAACGCACAGCCCATCCCTTTTGTTGCCCAACAGCATCAAGCCGCAATCGGCGAGAGCGCTAATTCAAATCTCCGTATTTATTCGTGAGGGGCATCAAACGCTCATGTCCAAAGGCACAACTCGAGAGGCGCAGCACGGGCGGGAACTGGTAACGCTTCTTCTCGTTGCGCATGATCAGGCCATGAATGGTCTCCACCACCTCCGAATCAAAACCGGCATTGACAATCTCTTCGCGGTGCTCACCCTTCTCGATCATGCGATAAAGGATGGCATCGATCACCTCATAGGGAGGCAGCAGATCGCTATCCTTCTGGTTGGGGCGCAACTCCGACGAGGGCTCCTTGGTGAGGATATTTTCAGGGATGGGAGATCCGCACTCGCGGTTGATGTAGCGAGCCAGATCGTACATTTCGGTCTTATAAAGATCACCCGTGGGGCTGAAGGCTCCGGCCGTATCGCCATAGAGGGTACACCAACCGAGGGCATTCTCACTCTTGTTCGATGAGTTGAGCAACACATAGTCGGTCTTATTCTGCAGAGCCATCAGCAGAATGGTGCGGATACGGGTCTGGATATTCTCCTCCGTGATATCGAAATCGGTACCTCCGATCACCGGCTTCAGGGTATTGATCACACTGGTGTAGATCTCCGAAATAGGGATTACATTGTACTCGATCCCCAGATTCAGAGCCAACTGCTTGGCATCCTCCACCGAGTGCTCCGACGAGAAGGGCGAGGGCATCAGCAGCGCGCGGACATTCTCCTTGCCGAGGGCCGAGACCGCCAACGAGGCCACCACGGCCGAGTCGATACCGCCCGAGAGGCCGATCGAGGCCTTCTGGTAGCCGTTCTTGCGGAAGAAGTCGCGAAGACCGAGCGTGGCAGCCTTGTAGATCAGACGGGTGCGATCGGTTGCATTATAGGGAACATCCTTGTAGGGGGTATACTCCGCTTCAGTATCGTAGATCTGAAAATCCTCCTCGAAACTCTTGAGCAACACCACCAGTTCACCGTGTTTGTTCAGCACACCCGACGTACCGTCATAGACGATATCCGTCGAGCCTCCCACCTGGTTGATGAT
The DNA here is from genome assembly GCA_015059965.1 of Rikenellaceae bacterium. GTDB lineage: Bacteria > Bacteroidota > Bacteroidia > Bacteroidales > Rikenellaceae > Alistipes. Next base: position 97,173 of record SUZM01000002.1, on the reverse strand, counting down.
CACCAGCTCCTTAGCCTCGCGGTAGGCGATATTGCGCATCGTCTCATAACGGTAGGTCAACAGGCCTTTGCCGTATTTGCGGGCATTGACGCTGATGATGGTCTCGACCGAGGGGTTCAGATCATGAATGTGGCGCAGGTCATCCCCCACCACGATGGCGCATTTGCGCCCCTTGATGGTGGCATACTCATACCCCAAGCCCGAATCGAGGAAGCCCATCTCACGGCGTGCCGAGATGCGCTCCTTGCCCACAAAACGGAGCACCTTGCGGTTCTGCACCAGTGCCGCAGCACTCACCGTACCCTCATCCGTAAGGATCGGCAAGCCGATAATGGCGGCGATATTATCACAACAAGAGGCTATCTCAACCAGCGCATCCTCACAGAGTTCGAGGAAGGTGGTTTTGCGCAGCAGGTCGAACGCCGGGGTGCCGCTCACGGCTTGCTCGGCAAAGAGCACCAGATCGGCGCCCTCCTGTTTGGCCCGTCCGATCGCATCGATGATCTTCAAGGCATTGCCATCCACATCACCGACCGTGTAATTCAGCTGAGCGAGAGCTATCTTCATTCCCAAGATATTATTCGTTAATTTTCGTGGTTGCCCAAACCTTTGGGCACCCGCAAAGTTACGGCTTTTTTGTGAGAATAGCAACAAAAAGGGGCGGGAATTAGGGGTTATGCAGCCGGAATGAGCATAAAGAGCACGAAATCCGAGGAAAGAAGGGGTTAGCGGAATTCAAAATTCAAAATTAGGTAATTATATATCATTTTACACTCTGGTGTAAAATGACCTCTTTTTCAACCATTAGGCTGACTAAGTCCCCTGCCCGAGGCGGGGGATTTAGAGGGTGGGTCAGCACTTATAAAGACGGCGGTACGAAGTGAATTTCGCTCCCGATAGTGTAATCTCGTATATAAGCACCCAAAATTATTTAGTTTCCCAAGTTTTCCAGCCTTCATCGGTACTATAAATTTTTGATTTTAGAGGAGCAGATTTTGTTCATCGCAATAAGAAACCCGGACGGGGTGGCGTAACGCCACTTTTAAGATTCATCAGCACCCCACATTTTTGATTTTACGGCGCGTTGCCGTTGGCAACTTTTTGCGCCGTTTCTACTCTGGCGCCTCGGCAAAGCGACCCTCAAGGGGATAACCTAAAAAGAAGATTGGCCTTGCAAGTAAATTTGCAGGCCCAATCTTCTTTTTTGGTTAGGCTTTCAGCCTTACGCTTTGCGCTCGGCTGGGGACGCAGTTAGAGAAGCAGATTTCGACTTAACGCAGCAAGCCCCGGAAGGGTTGTACTTGAGGTACTACCCTTTCGGGGCGAGCAAGGCAAGGGGAAATATGCCCTACAAAATCGAAAATGAATTTTTGCATTTTAGAGGAGCAGATTTTGTGCCAACGAAGATTGGGCCGGTTGGGCTGTACTTGTCGTACTGCCCATTCGGCCCAAGCAAGGCGGTGCAAAAGATGCCCTATAAAATCAAAAATTAGTCGCGGTTAAGAAAAAAACGAGGAATATTAGCCAAGAAAAGATCCTTGCCACGCAACTCCTCGCGATGGGCAATCAGCTCGGAGAGCTTCACGTCGCCAATCAGGTAGTTGCTCTCGGCGCTGAAATACTGCTCATGAATCTGCTCGAAGGGGAGAATTTCGGGCACAGGAGTGGTCGTATAGCGGGCATAGATGCGCAGCAGGATATCGGTCGTGTAGGAGGGACGATCGACAAAGCGACTCTTCTTGTACTCGTAGCGGTAGTCGTGCAGGCGGGCCATCACATCGCTCAGGATCGAGGAGGCGGTGGGGAGGCTGCCGGCACCCTTGCCGAACATAAATTGGCGGTCGTAACATTCACCGCGGATTACCACGCCGTTATATTCGTCGTCCACGGAGTAGATGTACTTGTTTCGGGTCACAAACTCGGGCATCACAAACATGGTGAAGTGTTCGTCCGAGACCTTCACGACCTGGGCCACCAGCTTGATTTTGACGCTCTTTTCGCGGGCGTAACGGATGTCGGAGTCGTGGATGGTGGAGATACCGTAGGTGAAGATCCGCTCGGGGGCGACATACTCGCCCAGGGCGTGGATGGTGATGATCACCAGCTTGAAGAGGGCATCGAATCCCTCGATATCGAACGATGGGTCACTCTCGGCGAATCCCAGCTCCTGGGCCTGACGTAACGCCTCTTCGTAGGGGCATTGGTGGTCGAAGACCCGCGAGAGGATATAGTTCGACGAGCCGTTCAAAATACCCTTCACCTCGAGCAACAGGTCGTTGTCATAGTACTCCTCGAGGTTGCGGATCACGGGAATTGAGCCACAGGACGAGGCATCGTAGAGGAGGGCGGCGCCCGTTTTGTGCTGCAGGTCGATCAGCTCGGGCAGGTGGTTAGCCAGCATGGCCTTATTGGCCGAGACGACCGAGATCCCGCGCTCGAGGGCCCCTTTGACGATGCGGTAGGAGGCCTCGGCATCGTCCACGACCTCAACAATCAGGTTGATGCCGGGAATCTCGAGGAGCTCCGCCTCGTTATCGGTCAGCTGCGATGCGGGGAGTTGTACCTTGCGGGGTTTATTGCGTGTACGGACACATACTTTAACAATTTCGGCATGGGCATTGCGCGACTTGCGCAGCACCTCATAGACCCCCTGGCCCACGACGCCAAAGCCATAAAGGCCGATTTTCAGTGTGTTACTCATCTGTAGAAATTGGTTTTGGAAATTACTCTTTGATACAGCGCACCTGCATGCCGTTGGCACGGGGCGAAGGAATGGCATTTTCGAACTCCGAGCGCTCGGGGTGCTCGGTGTCGAGCGAGAAGTAGAGGGCTCGCGAGAGGTGATCGGCTTCGGCCGTGGCGCTCCAGTAGTAGCCGATCCACGGCTTCGGCGTCTGGGCCGTATTGACGTTGGTGATGGAGCCCTGCAGCCAACTGCGGCGACCCGCACCGGGGAAGAAGAGGAGGTTTTCCCCATCCGAGAGTTCCCAACCGAACTGTTGCTCAAGGGTTTCAAGGTCGGCCAAAGGGTCTCCCGCAAAGGTCAGGTCATCGAAATTGTCGGCCACACGCCACCCCTTGGGGCAAGGGTCATAAAGGCTCTTGCCCTCCGCACGCCAAAGGTCATTCGGATGAGTCGCGTTCCAGTCATAGCTCAACGACTCATCGGAGAGGAGGTAGACGAGCGGATGGGCCAAGGCGTAGTCGTCAGTTGCCATCTCCCCTTGGGCAAGCTGATAGGTGATATAGGCGTAATTCACACCTCCGATTTGGTAGAGATCGGCGCTCTGTGCCGAGCCACAGTTATAATACTTGGGGCCGACAAACGGGGTGAGACGACCCCACTGATAGTAGGTGCCATAGGAGCGGAGAATCTCATCGTGTGTCGCGTGAGCAGTGCCATCGGCTCCCAGGTTGCGGTCCATGTAACGCCCCACGGCACGAGGTGCAGAGGAGGTGACCCAGAGGTGCCAGGTCCAAGCGAGCTCACCATCGGGTGTATAACCACCAAGCAGGGCATTTCCGTGGCGCGAGGTGCTCTTCCCATCGGGAGCCACATAGAAGGCCGCCTCATCCTCGGAGATCATATCCAGGTGCGAGATCAGGTTGTCGTCGCTCTGCCAGAGAAGCTCCACAGAGCTCACTCCGCTGGGCAGACTCCCCTCGCCCTTATAGCCAATGGGGATCGAATAGCTGTGATCGGCCTCGGTGATCACATAGCAGCTCGACCGAAAATCGGCCAGCGAGGTGGGCATCACCGAGCTGACATAGATCTCGAACTGCGAAGCCGTAGAGGTCTCGGAGTAGACATAGCCATAGATCACACCGCTCTTCTCGGCCGAGGTATCATCGGCAGCCGGCGAGGTTATGGAGATCGTGGCCGCAGCAAAATTATGGCTCACATCCCACCCCGAAGGAACACCCGTGAGCGACATACCCACAGCACGCTCAGTGGTGAAGCGAACCTGCTCGGTGGTGGAGGGGGTGGCAAAATAGAGCGCCGAACGCTCAAGGGTGATCGTGGCAATAATCGTCTGGTCATCCTCCTCGCAGGCAACAAAGAGAAGGGTGTGCATGCAGAGCACCGCGAAAAAGAGAGCCTTGAAGAGGCCGGTAGAGAACTTTTGCATAATCCGAACAAAATTTTTGGCAAAGATACGAAATAATTTCAATTCAGAATTGTAGAAGAGGTTTTATTTGGGGGGAAATAGGCAGGAATAAGCAAGGGTACAGCAATGAGCAATGAGCAATGAGTAATGAGTAATGAGCAATGAGTAATTATGCTTCGTTCCGGAATACACTTAGGAGATGTCACCTGCCAAAAGGAAAAAATTGTGAATCGCTCCCCAGTACCCTCGGTATCCTCGGTACCCTCAGCGCCCTTAGTTTTCCGACCTTTAACAGCACCCCACATTTTTGATTTTACGGCGCGTTGCCGTTGGCAACTTTTTGCGCCAACGAAGATTGGGCCGGATGGGCTGTACTTGTCGTACTGCCCATTCGGCCCAAGCAAGGCGGTGCAAAATGTGCCCTATAAAATCAAAAATTAATCGTAGAGAAGCTCAATATCATCCACATACATCAGCGACTTGGTCGATCCGGTAAAGTAATCACCATAGCGGGAACTGGTGCAGACGACGATAATATGGGTGGGGCGACGATCGGTGGCCACATAGTCAATAGGAATGGTTACCTGCGTCCACTCGGGGGTCGAATAGTCCATCACCAGCTCACCATAACCCACCACATCCTTGCTGTGGGGATCAAAGAAGGTGGACTCGTTGCGCGTATCGATGCAGATGGGCGAGGAGTCGGTGCCATAGGTGCGGGGACCGTCCTTATCCTGCGTGATGCCATACTCCTCCTTGGTCCAGGTACCGAGGGCAATGTAGATCGAGCCCTTGTCGGGGTCGCCCTCCTTGAGTTCGGTGCCCGCCGGGAGGCCCTTGATCTTATCAACGGCTCCACACTCATACTTCATCCACAGGCGCAGGGCCGTTGGGCGCAGGGTGAAGGGACGACCAAAGGTGATAATACCATTCGTACCGACATTTTTCACATAGGTACCCGTATAGAGGTTTCCGGCGGCGAACTTGCCGATACCGGCCACGTTGGCAAAGAGCGATTCGAGACGTGCCGAATAGGTGCCCGAGGAGCCGGGGCGGATATCGGTGCTCTTATTTGTTAGGGTGGCTCCAGCCACGGCAGCGCCCACATTTCCCGTACCCCAGAAGGGTTCGTCGTTCTCCAGGTAGGGGTAGATGATATCCTTCAGAGTGCACCACGACTCCAGGCCGCAGTTCGGCAGCTGAGCCTCGCCCTCGGTGGTGACGCTGCGAATCGGAGAGCTCTCCTCTCCGCAGTAGGCTTGCACCTCATAGGTGCTCTCCGGCTCGACCACCAGGCGGGCCGTGAAGGTTCCGCCATCGGCCTGCACATCAGCAACCTCAAGCCACTCCTCGCTCCCTGCGAGGCGATAACGGAAGCCGACCTCCTTACCACTCTCACCCATAGCCTTGAGCCAGATCACGCGACTCCAGGCATCGGCCGCCGTAAGTTCGACGGTCACCTCCGTGGGGATGACGTAGAGGTACCAACGCTCCTCGATATCGCCGTGGTAGCAGATATCGACATAGCGGACACTCTCAAAGGTGGTGAGTTCTTCGGCCGAGGGGGACATATCGGTGATCCCCTCGGGACCCAGCTTCAGGGAGGTTACCTTGACTGCTCTCAGGTCGTGCCCCTCGGGGACGTAGACCCGGGCGATATGGTTCTTCAGGTCCCACTCGGTGGCACCCACCTGTCCCTCAACCGTGAACGAGCGGGAGATCTGCTGCTCGGCCGAGAGGGTCCAGAGGTAGTCCTGGTAGAGCGAGAGGATCACCTCAATGGGGTTACGGAAGTCGAAAGACTCCCCGGCAAGAGGGCGATCGGTGCGCGTATCGGGCTCATTAAAGGCCACCGAATTGATCTTCACCGAGCGGATATCGGTCTGCTCCTCCAGGGTAAGGGTCACCGTGCGCGCTGCACGGTCGATGGCCGTCGGAGCCACCGTGAAGCCTTCACCCTCCAACGAGACAATCTCCAACTCGACCACCGGGTAGGGGATATCGTTCTCGATGCAGGAGCCAAAGAGTCCGGCAAGCGCAATCAGCGCTAAGAGTTTGGAAACGATCGATTTCATCGGCTACTTCTTCTTTTTGTCCCACAAATGTATCGTCATACCGATATTGATATCGGCCAAATTGAGGCGGAAACGCATCTTCGAGGCTTCGCGCGAGCCGACCGTTTCACCGGCATCGTTCTTCTGGGTCACCTTCGAGTACTGGATACCACCCAAACCGAAGGAGATGGTGGCACAGACATTCGGGAAGACATAGACCGCCATACCGGGATTAAACGCCAATTTCGCCTGAAAATTGTTGCTGTTCGAACCCTTGGGCAAATCGCCCGACATGTAGTCGAAGCGCGATGTGCCGACCATCACCGAGGCCTCGAACTCGGCAAAGAGGCCGAAACGGCCCTTTGGATCGAGTCCCACATAGCTGCGATGGAAGAGGGCAAAGGTGAAGTTGTCGCTCTTATACCCCATATTGGAGAGCGAACCCGAGATATCGTTCTGCTCACCGAGGTTAAAGCCCAGGTTGCCAATATCACCATTGATGTAGGTATAGCCAAAGCGGGCACCCAGGACATGATTGTCGCTGTAGGCGTAGCCGAAGAAGGGTTTGACAGTGGCCATCGTACCATCGGCATCGATGTGCTCCAGAAGGAGCAGGAAGTCGGAATCTTCACTCGAAATGGTGCCATACGAGGCCGTAAGGCCCAGCATCACTTCGCCCTTATAGATAAATTTGTTCTTGTTGATTTCGCGATCGATGCGGCGATGTGTCGGCAGGAAATGGTTATTCGAGCGGGCGCTCTTGGCTTGTGCCCGCTTCTGCTTGGTCTTCTCCTTCTCGATGGCATGGCCCACCTGCTCAGGCGAGAGCTCCTTCTGGGCGATGATCTGGGAGAGGGACTCCAGGTTCTGCATCATCTCTTGAAACGAGAGGCTGTCGCTGGCCACGGGGGCCGTGAGTCGATCGGCCGAATCGCTGAGGGGAGCCGGCTGAGCCGAGGCCGCCCCGACACCCATAGAGAGTGTCGCCGCAACGAAGATCACAAAGATTTTTTCAAACTTTCTCATAGCGCTGCGGATTTAAAGGTAAAAGGCCACGCCCAGGCCGATGGAGAGAATATTGACCCTGAAACTCATGTTGCTGGTGGTACGATTACCGGAGGAGACCTGGTTGTGCAGCTGCTCCACCGAAGAGTAGTTGATACCCATCACACCCACCGAGACCTCGAAGGCCATGTTGTTGGTGGCAAAGGCGACAAGACCGGGCGTAACACCCAAGCCCACCGAGTAGCCCGTCTCGTAGGTACCGCGCACGGGCTGCCCCTCGGCATACTTGCCCTGGATGCCTCCGGCCGAGAGTTGAATGTCGGTAAAGATGGCAAAACGCTTGCTACGTCCCAGCGGGATGTAATTGCGCCAGATGACCGCCCCTTCGTAACTGTGGCGCAAGACGTAGTAGCCATCGACCGAGAGGTTGACTCCCGTGTCGGCATCACCCATGCTCACCGAAGCCCCATCGACCTTTAGGAGGGTACGCGAGTAGATGAATCGGGCTCCGAGGGCCATGTTATCGCGCAGCGCATAGGCCACAAAGGGGGCCACACGCACGGTGTAACCTTCGGAGTTCATATCCTCCACAACCAAAAAGTCGTAATCGTCGTTCGTATGGGTCGAATAGGAGACCGAACCACCAAAGATCCACTGTCCCTTGGGGACAAAGTTGTTGGTCCTGGAGGTCAGGCCTCGAATCTCGCGCCGCTGGTTCACCGTGAGCGAATCCAAAGGCTCGGGCTCGAAGCCACCGGCTCTCAGCGGCATCAAAGCCCCCAAAAGCATCCCCACGAGAAGCGCGTATCGCAAAGTCTTACGCATGTTGAGTTTCAATCAATAACAGGAAAGAGTGAATTGGCAAAAAACCGCAGGGGGCAAAGTTTTCGCTTTGCCGCCCTTTGGTTTTCGTTTGTTCAGATCCGACCGGGATTAGTAAACCCACTCGAAATCATCCACATAGAGCTCATTCGACTTACAACCGCACATATAGTCTCCATAGGCATTTGCCGAACACGAGATAGCGATTGCATAGGTCTTCGAGGGTTTGGTTACCTTATCGTAGTAGTAGAAGGGAACATCCACCGTAATCATTTGGTCACCCGTGCTCGATCCGTCGATCCAGAACGAGGCATATCCGATGATGGCGCCCTGCTCTACCGAACTCATGGCTGCGGGATCCCACATACCGCTGGGCTCGGAGAGACCCGACGAAACCTCACGCACAGCCGTCCAATCGATAATCGCAACATAGATACGGGCCTTATCCTGCTCACCCTTATTGACGGGGTAGTTGCCGGACTCGTCCTTATATCGGGTCTGATCTGCCTGGCCGATATGCGATGCGTAGTACTTGAAACGCAGGGCAGTAGGACGAGCCTTCCAATCGTAGGGCTTACCGAACGACACCGTACCCTGGGTAGCAGGCTTCACAAAGGTTCCCGAGAAGAGGTTACCTGCAGCCAGAATACCTGCGGCTACCTCCGAGTGCATGCGGGCACAATAGTTACCGCCCTGACCGGGGAAGCTCTGCTGCGTACAGAGGTTCTTGAGGATTGCGAGGTTCATGTAGTTGTTGTTACCCGAACCCCAGAAGGTCGTCTCCTGGTTGGAGATCGTAAAGCAGTTCAGCGTCGGATCCTCGAAATCGCCATCCGGAATCACCTGATCAACCTTAACCGTGAACGACGCCACAGCCTCCTTCTCCACTCCGCCAATCACAGCCTTGGCTTCATAAGCGGTGTTGGCCAATACACCCGAGTTCTTGTCAAGCTGATAGGCAGTGCCACCGGCCTCATTGGTCGTGGTTATCCACTTGGGCTCCACCTTGGCCACATAGGTCTCGCTGTCGAGCTTCGTGGCCGTGTAGGTTGCCCACTCGCCACCGGCGCGGCGCATCTTCACCTCAACCGAACTTACGCTCGAATCGAAGATCTTCACCTTCACATCGGCCGTATTGAGCCACAGGTCACAGTCGGCAGCCGTAGCGGCCACAATACCCTGCGTAATGAAGTTGGCGGTAGCCTTACCCTTGCCACCCTCCGAATCCTCGGCAACAAAGTTGTAGGCATTCTCACCACCGGCAAAGGGCGAGAAGAAGTCGTCCGAGAGGTTGATTTTCCAGTTCTTCTCATCGGTCTTCTCCACAAAGGCCGAGTTCGTGAGATCCACCGTCTTACCGGCAACCTCGACCGTGAGGCTCTTCAGGGCGTTGGGCGACGAGAGCAGAATGGTCTTCGTAGTGTTGTAGAACTTCTGCGACGAGGCCAGGTCGAAGCCCTCACCCTTGAAGACGGGCTCGGGGCTGAAGATAATCATATCGTCCATTACCGAAGGCTCTACCACCTCGATATCGAAATCGAGACCACCCACGGCATCGGGCGAGAATTTGAAGGTGAGCGTATACTTATGGGCAGGCTTGATCGCCAGCTTGCCGTTCTGGGCAATGGCCCCCTTCTCGGCATGCGATCCCGCAAAGTTCCACTCCAACTCGGCCTCCTCGCCATCGGGCAGGAAGTATCCGGCCATGCTCTCCGTATAGACCAGCTCCTTGCCATAGAGCGCAGCGGTGGTCTTGAAGCCCGACTGAAGGTTCTCGGCCACCGAGGCATCGTACTTCACCTCCACGGTAGCATTGAGCACCTTACAGATCACCTCCACGCTGGCCGTCTGACCGGCCACAACCGTAAAGTCGGCCTTGCCGCTATAGCTCTTGTTCGTCCACGAGGCGATGCTCTTGTCTCCGAGCTCGACCTCTACCGAGTAGCTGCCGGCCAAGAGGCTCAGCTCCTCGGGCATCTCGTCCTTGGAGGTATACTTGCGGATCAGACCCTCGGTGCTGTAGATGCGGATCGTACAGTAATCCTCGGGATTATATTCACCGGTACGCGTATCGGTCGAGAAGGCAAAACTTACAGCACCCTCGCCCCCACCGGGCAGATAGAGCTCCTCCTTGGCGCACGAAGCGAACAAAAGAGCCATGAGTGCCACACTGAATAAAAATATCTTTTTCATGGTATGAGGCATATTTTATTGGTGAATAAGTAACTGAAGGGTTGCCTTGGTGTACTGACCGTTGTTGTCCGTTACGTTGAGCACGAAGTTGGCGTAACCCTTATCTTCGGCAGCCACCAACATGTCGAGCATACCCATAAACTCAGTGATATCGAACGAAAGGAAGGTCTGGTTGAGCACCTGATCGCCCGTAGGGAACAATCCGCCCAAGAAACCGGCATACCACTCCTCAGGGTTGATCAAATCAATGCCCGATACCGGGAGCAGACCATCCAACGCCTGTGCATCAAGCACATCCGAATCAATATCCACGGTGAAAGCCTTGATTCCGGCGGGAGCCGAAACCTCGATCTTCACTGTCAGATCCGAGGTGATGGTGTAGGCCTTAGAGATGTCGTAACCCACCCACTCAACAGTAGGCGCATTACCGGTCGAACCACCCTCCGAGGCCTTGTTTACCAGCATCACAATGGGCTGCTGGACGGTGTGACCCGCCTCGTTGGTTACCGTAAGCGTAAAGGTGTGCGTACCCTGGTGCTCGTAGAGGATGCCCATCAGGTTGGTCAGGGCCACCGATACCGACTCCTTACCCAACACCTTCGCACCCGTGGGAATACCCACCATCGTCAGTGCGGTGTTCAGCGAGCTGTTGGTCGTTGAGTTCACCTGGCAGATATCGAACTCCGTGAGGATGTTCATGCTCTCGAGCGATGTCATGAAGCTCGAGCTGGTCGACTCCACATTAACCACAAACGACTTAAAGGTCGAGTTGTTGGCATCCACATCGAATACCACGGGCACGGTGCAGTTGCCATCCTGATCGAAGTGCGAAGCCATGAGCTGGAAGGTCTCGTCCAGATCGTGGCCCTCCCACGAGATGATCGGGGCCAGCGGATCCTTCTCATCGCTCGGGATCACCGTCTCGGACATGGCCGTAAGCTCGGCCACATCGACCACGATCTCGTTATCCACCGTCAGGGTCTCGATCGTAATGGTGAAGACTACGTTACCCTCGTTGGCGTGGGGCATGCTGATGGTAATCTTACGCCACTGACCGGCCTTTACGCCATTGACCGTGTAGGACATCGTCGAGTTCTTGCCGGCGTAGTTGAGCGACATATCGACCGTCATCGAGTTCTCCTCCTGCTCGGCGGCAAAGAAGGCGGCACGCTCCTCGGTATAGGCGAAGCTCATCATGTTGCTGCCCACCGTTACATCGCTCTTCGAGCCCGCCTCAAGCAGGTTGTAGAGGTCGGCGGCATAGGCAACCGTCACCTTGACGTTCGAGAGCTTGCACTTGATGGTCTCCAACGTGTTGGTCTCACCCTTGCTGATCGTGAAGGGGACCTCGGCACCATAGGTGGGGTGCTCCCACTCCTTGGCGGGGATCGTCTCCTCGGAGACAACGACCAGCTTATAGCTGCCCACCTTCAGCTCGATAGGCTCCGTGGGCTTATTGCCGTAAGTAAAGCGCTCAATTTCAGCACCCTGCTCATCGAGAATCGTGCAGATGAAATCATCGGTATTGACCGCAGCGGCACGCACCACTTCGGCATCGGTGATCACCGACAGCCCCTGCTCGGCAAAGCTCAGAAAACCCGTATCAGCGGTTACCACAGGCTTCTGAGGACGCTGAAACTCCGTATTTTCGCTGCTACAAGCCGTCATAGCAAAGGCGGCAACGAGCAACGCACATGCGATTTTCATAAAATTTTTCATATCTCTTATCTTTTTTATCGAATTAGGATTCGGGGTTCAGCTCCGTCTCAATGGGGAGCTCCTCCACAACCGTATCCTCGGTCTTGATGACAATCGTGGCCGAGCCGGCGCTCTTAAGATCGAAGGTGTAGGGGGTGAGGTGGTTGGCCACAGCCGTGTAGCTCTTGGTCACAAACTCAAACTCCTCACCGGTCTGCTTGAGGGCCTTACCCGAGAGGGTATAGGTGCCGGGCAGTACAAAAACCGCCTTGTCGGTGGTCGTCGAATCGAAGGTAAACTCGTTACCGGCAGCCGTCTTGAGGGTTACCTGCTCATTGTGGAAATAGCTCAGGAACTGCTCGGTGAAGGCCACCTTGACCAGGCCCTTCGTCAGTTTGGCCTTGATCGAAGCGTTGGTCACCTTCTGCGACTCGATCACAAAGGGGGTCGAGCCCGTATAAGCGGGCACATTCTCACCCTCGGTCGTGAGGTTACCCCACTCCACCGAGGCGGTGTAGTTGCCGGCCACCAGGCGGTTCTCATTCGAGACAAAGCCCGACATCGGATCCCACGACTGGTTGTAATCCGTGCCCGTGATGGTGAGTTTGAACTCCGAGGTCTCGGGGACCGTGAAGTCTGCCTCAGCACGCGTTACCACCACCTCGGAGGCCGTACAGTCCAGCGAGAGGTAGCCATAGCCATTGGAAGCCGAGAACTCCTGGGGCTCCGAAGAGCATCCGACAAGAGCCGACGACGCCAAAAGGGCGATTCCAAGTAAAATTTTTTTCATTTTTTTGTTTTTTGGTTTGTACTATTGTTTTCTATTTATCTTGTATTCTTCTTTTTTTAGGGCCGGGCTTTTCGCCTGGCTCGATGCATCGGGATCACGGTGCAATGGTCACCACCACATTATCAATATAGAGCCAGTAGTTCTTCGACTCCCAACCGTTGATAATAAAATCATAGGTGGTGCTTAATCCAAACGAGAGGCGGTGCTGATTGGTAAATCCGCTGTATTGGGCCGTAAAGGTTCGGTTGGTATTGTCCACGGAACCCGCTCGGTCCACTGCGGCAACCTCCGTGCGGTTCGAGATCGCATCATTACCCGAAATGCTGCCCTGCGTGGTGGTGTAACCAAAGTTAAGCGTTACAGCCGTATCCTCGTTCTCGGCACTGCATCCGTAGTTGAACTTCACGTTCACCTTGGCCTGCACCCCTGCTTTGAGGCCCGAGAGCGGGGGCGAATCGAGACGACCGCAGTACTCTTTAACCGTTTCACGTCGGGTCTTCACGGCAATCGCCTTGCCGGCCGTTCCATAGGTCTGGTTACCCGTCCAGCCGCTCACGCGGAACGAATCGTTGATCGCGCTTCCGCTGCTGCCCTTGCTGCTTCCCGTACCGTTGTTATTATAACCCCGGATGGTCGAGAAATCCTCGAAGTAAAGGTAGGGCACATCCACGGCGGGCACCACCGTGCGACCATCCTGCACCAATTGCGGCATCACAAAGGTTTGGTGCATCAGCGCATGCTCCGAGTCGAAGGTCATCGTGAAGGTCTTACCCGAGAGGTTGTCGGTGAAGAGTCCCTCATAGAGGTATTCGTAGCTGTTCTGCTCATTGACATCGAACGAGATGCTCGTCCGTCCGTCGGGGAAGGTTACCCCCGAAGGGGCTGTAATGGTCAGCTTGTTGGGTGCCTCACCCAAGTAGTTCTCACCCACCGAGAAGTAGATGCGCGTGATGTGACGCATATCGGGGATCGTCAGACGAATGGGGGTCGTGTGGCCCGGCAGGAACTTCTTGCCCAGGGTGGCAATGGGCTGGGCCTCACGCGTTTCGGAGTAGGCCCTGAAGGTGATCATTCCCTTCGAGGCATCGACCGGAGCCACCACGGCAAAGATCACATCCCCGGCAACGACCGGCTCCTCGAACTGCAACGAGAGGAGCTTCGATCCCCCCGAGAGCACCACCTCGGCCTCAGGGTCGGAGAGGTTGACCGCCAGACGACCCGTCACCTCCGTGGGGAAGGTGATATCCAAACGCTTGATGGGCTCGCCCAGGAGGTTCTTTCCTTCGGGAATCGTAATCTTCAGGATGTGGCATTTGTGGACAAAATCGAGATGCAAAGGCTCCGCAGCTGCCGCGGTCAGTGCTCCAGCCTCTACAGGGCGAGCCACCATGACGGCATGTGAAATGGAGTTGGTTCCCTGCTGCACCTCGGGAAGGTCGTAGAGGGCCGTAAGTCCCTGCACTTCAACCGGAAGAGGATAGACTCCATAATAGGTATAACGTGCCTCGGGCATCGGATTGATAAAGGCCGAGAAGTAGGCCGTGGGGAACTCCTCTGAGAAGCGCCAGAGCGAGAAAGCCTCGCCACTCAAGGGGGTATCAACCCCGTCGGTGGCCCAAAGGGCAATGGCATCTCCCGGGCTCCAGCGGGTGACGGCCCCATCCGGCTCAATCTCGGTACGGGTAGCTCCATCAGGCGCAGCAACAAAGACCTGCACAGGCTTGTTTGCTGTCTCAGGCTGCAGGACCTCGGCACGATCCTGCGCACAAGCCATGGCCAGCAAACCCAGCATAAGCATGAAAATCTTTGAGATATATCCTTTATTCAGGGCCATAATTTTTCCAAAAACTACTTTACCGCTACAAAAATAGGAAGATAAAACCGGAAAATAAAATAAATTCAACGAACCCGCAAAAGTTCATCACGAATAGGCCGATGAAAGGAAAAAGGTTTGGGGTTTGAAAATTCAAAATTCAAAATTATTTTCCTTGTCGCATAGCATATTACCAGAGAAATTCAAGTACACAAACCAATTGTGAATTGCCCCCCAGTTTTCCCAACCTTCAACAGCACCACATATTTTTGATTTTACGGCGCGTTGCCGTTGGCAACTTTTTGCGCCGTTTCTACTCTGGCGCCTCGGCAAAGCGACCCCAAGGGGATAACCTAAAAAGAAGATTGGCCTTGCAAGTAAATTTGCAGGCCCAATCTTCTTTTTTGGTTAGGCTTTCGCCTTACGCTTTGCGCTCGGCTGGGGACGCAGTTAGAGGAGCAGATTTTGTGCATCGCAATAAGAAACCCGGACGGGGTGGCGTAACGCCACTTTTAAGATTCATCAGCACCCCATATTTTTGATTTTAGAGGAGCAGATTTGTTCTTAAAGAAGGACGGCTCGGATGGGCTGTACTTAGCGTACTGCCCATTCGAGCCGACCGACGGCAAGGACAAAGATGCCCTATAAAATCAAAAATTACTCGGAGACAAGAATTCGCCCGCAATACTCACAAACGATAATCTTCTTGCCCATGCGGATTTCGGCCTGACGCTGGGGAGGAATGTGGTTGAAACATCCGCCACAAGCATCGCGCTGCACGGTAACAACGGCCAAGCCGTTGCGCACGCTGCCGCGAATTCGGTTGTAGGCGGTCAGCAGACGCTCGTCGATACGACTCTTGGCCTTATCGCCCTTGGCGCGCAGCTCGGCGATCTGATCGGCAGTCTCGGCCTCAATGCTCTCGAGCTCGGCCTTCTTGGCGTCGAGGTCCTTCTGACGCTCCTCGGCGATGCCCTCAGCCTCCTCGGCGGCGGCCTTCTTGGTCTTCATGCCGGCAGCATACTCTCTGAGGCGCTTCTCGGCGAGCTCGATCTCAAGCTCCTGATACTCGATCTCCTTGGTCAGCGTGTCGAACTCACGGTTATTGCGCACGTTGTCCTGCTGCTGCTTGTAGTTGGCGATCTGAATCTTAGCCTGATCCACCTCGCGTTTACGCTGGTTGGAGAGGGTCTTGAACTCCTCGATCTCGGCATTGATGTTGGCGATACGGGTCTTCAGACCGGCCAGTTCATCCTCCAGGTCCTGAACCTCCAAGGGGAGTTCGCCCTTTACTTTGTTGATGTCGTCGATCTTGCTGTCGATCTTCTGCAACTCATAGAGTGCAATGATCTTCTCCTGCATCGAATAATCAACCTCCGCTGTTTTCTTTGTTGCCATTATCTGTATGTTAAGTTTAGACTTATAAGTAAAATTTACACCAAATAGTGTATCGGATTGCAAGAGTATTCACTCTTGCGAACCGCAAAGGTAAGCAATTTTTTTGATAAAACATCAAATAAAATTCGAATTGCGCAATATTCGCTCTCAAAATGGCCGATATCGGCCACTGTGAAGGCTCCATCGGGGGTCATGAAGTCGTTATATTTGAGGTCGGCCGTGAGGTAGAGGTCGCAGCCGGCACGTCGGGCCTCCTCCATGAGCGAACCTCCCGAACCGGTGCAGACGGCGATGCGCCTCACGGTTTCGGTGGCCGGCGCGCTGTGGCGTATGGCGCCTATGCCCAAATGTGCCTTGATTCGGGCCAGATACTCCTTGAGGTTCATCTGTTCAGGCAACTCGCCCACCACACCAAAGCCTGTCTCGGGGTTGGCCTGGCGAGGTTCGAGCAGCTGCAGATTCTCGATGCCGAGTTCCGAGGCCAGGTGCCAACTCATCCCATGGGGGGCACTATCGAGATTGGTATGGCAGGCATAGAGGGCGATTCCGGAGCGGATGGCCCGTTCAACCAGCCGCTGCACATAGCCCTCGCCGTTGAAACGCTTGAGCGGATGGAAGATCAGCGGGTGGTGGGTGATCACCAGGTCGCACCCCTCGCGCTCAGCCTCATCGAGGACTTCATCCGTAACATCGACGGCGATTAGGGCCTTCTGCACCTCCTGCTCCATGCGCCCCACCACCAGGCCCGAGTTGTCGTAGGACTCCTGCCACTGCAGGGGGGCCAACTGCTCGATTACAGCGGCTATCTCCTTAATTTTCATTGCTATTCTGGAATAGGGATTGTTCGTAGAAGGCGAAGAGCTCCTTTTCGGCCGACCGCTGCTCCTTGCGGGCTCGGGGACGACGACTCGGGCGCTCGGCCTCCATGGGCTGCTCACCCGTTCCCTCGGCAGGGGTCTCTGCGGGGGTGTCGGCCGGAGCGGCTACACGCTTGGGCTTCGCCACTCGCGGCGCGCGCTTCGGGGCGGCCACAGCCTCCTCAACGAGCAGATCCTCCTTGCCCGCCTTCAGATCTTCGCGCACCTCCTCGAGGAGCGAACGCACACGTTGCAGGCGCTCCAGGAGTTCGCTGTCGCGCGAGATCGACTTTTTGTTCTGTTTCAAGGACTTCTTGGCCCCCTCGAGGGTCATGCCGCGCTCCTTGACCAAGTGGTAGATCAGCTTCAACATCTCGACATCCTCGGGCGAGAAGAGGCGATTACCCTTCTTGTTCTTCTTGGGCTTCAGGACATCGAACTGCCCCTCCCAATAGCGGACCAGCGAGGGCTTTACATCGAGCATCTCCGAGACCTCGCCCATCGAGTAAAACATCTTCTTAATCTCCATACCTATATATATTATTTATTCGCTTTACTTATTTACGATACGCAACGAATTGGGGTAGAGGTTGTTCACCCGACCTCCGATGCGTTTGGCAAATCCGAGGGCGTGGCCCTCGAAGAGAACCAGGTTGAGTCCCTCCTCGAAGAGGTCGGCACGCAAATCGCCCTTACGCAGATACTCCAAGGCATCCGGCTCCGAGAGTTCGGCCGCGGGAAGCACCCCGCGACGAAGCCCCACATAGAGGGCCAATGCTCCGTCGGGCTTGAGCTTCCCCTTAAAGATCTCCCCCATGGCTACACCGGCATAGATCACGCGCAGGGTCCCGGAAAGGCGCTCCAACTCCTCGTAGTGCGTGGAACGAACAGCATAAAGGAGCTCACCGGCACGGTAGAAGCGCATCTGTTCGGGCTCCTCGATCCAGCGTGCAAGCTCCTGCTGCTCGCGCTTATCGACGGGCGCAACCTGCGACTTGAGCCGACGGTCACGACCCCGAGAGGCCTTCGGCTCACCGGCCTTGCGCACCACAGCAGCAAAGAAGCCCTCGCCACGCGCACGATGGGGATAGAAGCGATAGGTGCGGAAGGGCCCGACCTCGCCTGTAACGATCCCCCACTCTTCGGCCTGAGAGACAGGCTCCACGGCCTCCAACTCTCCTTCGGTGCAGGCAACGAAGTCGGCCAGCACCTCCTCATCCTCTGTGCGGTTGAAGGTACAGGTACTGTAGATCAGCACTCCTCCGGGCTTCAACGCCTGCCAGGCCGAGGCGAGAATCTCACGCTGAATGGCCGAGCAGCGCTCCACGGCCCCCTCGCTCCACTCTTCGCGCGACTCGGGCAGACGGCGAAACATCCCCTCACCCGAACAGGGGGCATCGACCGCCACCACATCGAACCATTCGGCCAGCGGCTCAAAATCCTCGGCGCGGTTTGTCGTCACCACCACATTGCCCATCCCCCACTTGCGCACATTGTCGGCCAAAATCTGCACCCGGCGTCGATCGACCTCATTGGCCACCACCAACCCCTCGGGTCCGACCAGCGAGGCATAAAGGGTACTCTTTCCGCCCGGGGCGGCGCAGAGATCCAAGAGGCGCTTTCCCGCCATCGCCTCACCACGCAACAGGCACCCCACAAATTGCGAGGAGGCCTCCTGAACGTAGTAGGCACCCGCATGGAAGCGGGGGTCGAGCGTAAAGGAGGGGCGCTCCGAGAGGTATCTTCCTCGAGAAGACCAGGGGATCGGCTCCCCCTCGGGTGCCCCCTCCCCCTTGAGGGGATGGTGGCGCACGGCCGTAGGCGACGGGGTGTCGAGCGAAGCACAGAGAGCCTGTGCCCCGTCGGCTCCCAGCTCGCGCACGAGGCGCTCACAAAAGGCTGTGGGCAGGGGTAACATATCGCTCTACCGCTTTTCGGCCGCCTTCAGGGCATCCAGGCGTTCACAAATTCGGTCGATGATCGTAGGATCGGCCACAAAGTCGTCCACATCCTTGTCGATCACCAGCACCTGCCCCTGATAGATCTCGTTGATCCAGTGCTCATACTTGTCGTTCAGGCGTTTGAGATACTCCTCGTCGATATTCATCTCGTATTCGCGTCCCCGGCGACGAATTTGCGAAATGAGGGTCGGGATGCTCGCCTTGAGATAGATCAGCAGATCGGGCTTCGGCACCAGGTTGGTCACCAACTCAAAGATGCGCATGTAGGTCTCCCAGTCACGCGAGGCCATGAGGCCCATCTGATGAAGGTTGTGAGCAAAGATGTGGGCATCCTCATAGATCGTGCGATCCTGGAAGATGTCGCCCGACTTCTCGCCAAGCATCTCCATGGTCTGCTTGATACGGCTGCCGAGGAAGGAGATCTGCAAATGGAAAGACCATCGCATCATATCCTCGTAGAAATCGCCGATATAGGGGTTGTTGGGCTCTTCGTAATAGGCCTTCGCCCCATACCTTTGGGTCAGGATCTCGGTCAGCGTTGTCTTTCCGCTACCGATATTTCCGGCAATTGCGATATACATGTCTGTTTTCTTATCTTATGTTTTACCTTATTTGCGGTTAAATCCGAACGATTTTCCAACGATTTTCCAACGATTTTCTACTCTTCAACGGCTCATTGTCCATCCAAGACCTGCTCCAGCACGCGGCGTTCGTTCATCATGCGGGGCACTTTGTTCTTCCCATAGCGCTGCATCCACCCCAGAAAGGTACCCCGAGGCACGGCATAGAGCACCAGAGTGTCGAGTGTCGAGCGGCGCTTGGCATCGTAGTCGGAGTTGATGCGCCGCAGGGCCTCATCGAGCAGCTCGGCAAAGAGCTTACGATCGGAGGGCTCGCGCGAAAACTCCACGACCCATTCGTGGGCCCCGTTTCGCTCCAGGGTCATGAAACGCGGAGCCACCGTATACTCCTCGACCCGCGCACCCGTCTTACGACACACCTCACCCAAGGCCCGCTCAGCGTTATCGACAATCAGCTCCTCACCAAAGACGTTGATAAACTGACGTGTGCGCCCCGCAAAACGAATGCGGTAGGGCAAGGTCGAGGTAAAGGTCACCGTATCGCCAATCTCATAGCGCCACAGGCCGTTGTTCGAAGTGATGAGCAGGGCATAGGACTCCCCCACCTTCACCCCCTCCAGGGGGAGAATCTCCTCCCCTCGGCGGAATTCGTAGTAGGTACCGTAGTCCAGCATCAGGAGCATATCGTCGCGCGCCGGGTCGTCGGCCAGGGCAAAGAAGCCCTCCGAAGCGTTGTAGCTCTCCATGTAGCACATTGCATCGTCGGGTATCAGCTCCCGAAAGGCCTCGCGGTAGGGGGCAAACGAGACACCACCATGGGCGAAACACTCCAGTTGTGGCCACACCTCCTTCAGATTCGCCTTGCCCGTATAGTCGAGCACGGCACGCATCAACTCGAGATTCCACGAGGGGACCCCGGCAAAGGCCCGCACATCCTGCTGTGTGCAGTGGCGGCAGATCGCCTCGCACTTCTGCCGGAAGTCGGAGATCAGACCGATCGAGGCGCGAGGAGTGCAGGTTATCGCATTCCAAGGGGCGGTATACTTGATCAACAACCCCGAGAGGTCGCCCACCCAGTGGTTTTGCTCCACTCGACAGGAGCCGCCGAGGGTGAGGATCTTGCCATCCAAGAGGGTCGATGCAGGGTGTGCCGCCTGGAAGAGAGCCGCCACATCGCGCATTCCGCGCGTGTGATTTTCAAAGACCGAGGCCCGCGTTACGGGGATGTACTTGCTGCGTTCGGAGGTGGTGCCCGACGACTGGGCAAAGGCATCCACCCGCCCGGAGGTCGTTACATCACGCTCTCCCTGAAGCATCCGCTCGATGTAGGGTTTGAAGCGCTCATAATCAAAGGTCTCAACCTTGCGTGCGAAGCACTCGGGGCTCCAACCGGCCTCCATCCCGCGCTCGCGCCCGAACAGGGAGTTGGCCCCCTCACTCAACCGGGCATGCAACACCTCGCGCTGCACCTCCAGAGGGTGGCGACGGAAACGATCGATCGCCCTCAGACGCGGCTCGAAAACCTTACGCAATATGTTGTTCTTCAATCCCATCGATCTTTTTAGTTGTCAGCAGTCAGCAATTAGGCTTACATATCGAAATTGCCCATTGCTCATTGCTCATTACTCATTGCTCATTCCCTAAAGGGCTGTACTTGAGGTACTGCCCATTCGGGACAAACAAGGGATGTGCAAAATATGCCGCATACCTTCCCGATTTTTGCATTTTAGGCGAGCAGATTTTGTGCATCGTGCCGATTGTCACGGATGGGCTGTACTTGAGGTACTGCCCATTCGGGGCAAACCAGGGATGTGCAAAATATGCCGCATAAAATCAAAAATCAATTGAAGTAGAGTCCCACCTTCTCTACCGATCCACGCATGGCAAAGACCACCACGCGGTCGTAAGCCTTGATCTCGGTGCCACCCACAGCGATAAAGACCTTGTCGCCCCGCACGATACCGCCAATGATGGCGTTCGAGGGGAAATTCAGGTCACGGATACGGGCCTTGGTGGCAGGAGAATTGGGTTTGACGATAAACTCCAGCACCTCGGCATCACTTCCCGTGAGGCACTTGATGGCCTGCACATCGGTATTCATCGTAAAGCGGAAGATGTTGGAGGCGGTCACCAGCTTCTTGTTGATGATCGTGTCGATACCGATACTCTCCGCCAGGTTGATGTAGTTCATGTTCTCCACCTCGGCGATCACCTTCTTCACGCCCAGGCGCTTGGCCAACATAGCGGTCAGGATGTTCGTTTCGGAGCGTCCCGTAACAGCCACGAAGGCATCCATATTGGAGAGTCCCTCCTCCATCATCGCCTCGGTATTGCGGCCGTCCTCGTTGATGATAAGTGTACGCTCGAGGATCTCGGCCAGGCGGTAGGCCTTCTCGGCATTATAGTCCACCAACTTGATGTTCAGGTCGTCCTGCAGGGCCGTAGCGATCTGAATGCCGATGCGCGATCCGCCAAGGATCATCATGTTCTTGATCTCCACGGAGTGCTGACCCGAGAGCTCCATCACCTCGCGAACGGCATCCTGGCGTGAGATGACGTAGACCACATCCCCCTCCATAAAGCGCTCCAGGGGTCCCGGGATGATGGTCTGACCGCTACGCGCGATGGCTACCGTGCGGTACGGCAGCTGGGCCTCCTCGCCGAAACCCGCCAGGGCACGCCCGATCAGCACCGACGAGGGCTCCAGGCGGAAGACCACAAGCGAGAGGCGCCCACTCGAGAAATCGACATACTCGGTGGTCGAGGTGTGTCCCAAGAGGTTGATCACCTCCTGGGCAGCCACCTTCTCGGGATAGAAGAGGTAGTCGATACCCATCTCAATGAAGATCTCCTTGTTGTTGGGCTCCAGGTATTCGTTGTTGTCAATACGGGCAATGGACTTCTTGGCCCCCAGCTGCTTGGCGAGGGTCGCCGAGAGGATGTTGTCGTTCTCCTCGTGGTTCACGGCGATAAAGAGGTCGCACTTGCGCATCGAGGCGCGGCGCAGGGTGCGGAAAGCCGTGGAGTCCCCCTCCACAGTAACCACATCGGCCAAGGAGCCCACGTCCTCCAGGAGCTTGGGGTCCTTATCCACCACCGTGATTTCGTGGCCACTTCCAGAGAGCATCTTGGCCAGGTGGTTACCCATCTCTCCGGCACCGGCAATGACTATTTTCATGCTTTTTCTACCTAATTAACGATCGGCGATCAAAAATACCACAAAATTGGCCGCCATTTTGCAATTTAGCTACAAATGTATATATTTGTAGCCGAATTTCAAAATTTTACAGCGGTTATTTAAAGTTCGCAAAATGGAAAATTGGTGGATAGTACTGCTCTTTGCTGTGGGAGCTTTGGGGTTCTTCGTGATTGGTTTGTCGCTCACGATCATGATCAAAGGCCATTACATTGATGGCGAGATCTCGACAAACAAGAACATGCAGAAGCTGGGAATTCGTTGCGCAGTGCAGGAGACTCGCGACGACGATGGCACGGTGAGCTGTGGCGATGTGGGCTGCACAGGCAACTGCGCCGGCTGCGACGTGGAGCATGAGAAGGCTAAAGGTAATGCGTAATAAAAATGGCGAACTTAAGGTTCGCCATTTTTCTATCCTACTTTAGGAGAAGGTCCTAATTCCTAATCCCCCTTGCGCGGCACTCGAACCAGGGATTTTGCAGGTTCTCCTTATTGTATTGCAGGACATCGCCTCCGGGCAGGGAGCGGGTCTCGCCGCCAGCCTCCGCGAGGATCAGCTCGCCGGCCGCCGTATCCCACTCGTAGGTGTGGGTCGTGCGGGGGTAGTAGTCCACCGTCCCCTCAGCCAGCAGGCAGAATTTATAGGAGCTTCCCTGCTCCACAACCTCCAGGTCGGGGTGGTTGCAACGCAGGGCTTCGATGTGGTCGGCCGTTTCGGGGGTTTGATGCGAACGCGACACCGCCACACGCAGCGGACGGGCCGATGCGCCATCGAGGGGGAGGGTCTGCATGTCGGATTCGATCTCGTCGAAGGTGTAGGCCGCATCATGCGTAGGCTTTACGTTGCGCTTGACCCAGGCCGCACGACCGCGCTCGGCCAGGTACATCTTCTCCAAATAGGGGACGTAGACCACCGAGGCAATGGCGCGATTGTTCTCCATAAGGGCGATATTGACCGTGAACTCGTTATTGCCCTTCAGGAATTCGATGGTACCATCCAGCGGATCGACGAGCCAGAACATCTCCCAATTGCGGCGCTCCTCATAGCCCAACTCACGCCCCTCCTCGCTCAAGATCGGGATTCGCGTAGGGCCCAACGACTCGCGGATCACCTTATGGGCCGCACAATCGGCCTCCGTGATGGGGGTATGGTCACTCTTGTAGGAGACCCCGTACTCATCGCGACGGGCATAGATCTCCATAATGGCGGCTCCGGCCTTCACCGCCGCATTGAATACTCCGGCCAACAGATACTCTCGCACCTCGTTATTCAGCATGATTCTATCGTTTTGTTTACGGTTTGCAATTCAATAACGATATAAAGATAGAAATTATTTGGAAGAAAAGAAAATTTTTCATCCATTTTTTCGCATTCGATCGTCCAAAGGGCGAAAATCGGGGAGAAGAAGCCGCTCGATTCGAGAGCTCAAGCCCTGCCGCGGCGCTCCTGGAGTACCCGTGCCACACGCAGGCGCAAGCGCTCCACCGCGCAGGGGAGCGTATAGATCTGGTTCACCCCCGCAAGCAGGCGCTCCACAGCCCCCTGCTCCGAGTAGTCCCACCAAAGGTGAAAGATCTGCAGCCGGGGCACCAGAGCCCGTAGGGCAGCAACACGCTCGGCAAGCGGCCGGCCACGCAGCGGCGAGAGGATAAGGACCAAAACGGCCCCGTGCAGGCGGAGCTCCTCTTCGAGCGCCTCCCACCGCTCGACGGCAAGCACTTCGGCACCCAGCCCCCTTAGGGCCAAGAGCGACTCGCCTCCAAGGGGGCGCAAAGGGGCAAATATCAGAATACGATCCAACATCAAAAGCCGGAGTGTTACGAGCCGGCACTCACCGAAAAATATGCCAAAAGCGGCGACTGGGCGAAAAAAAATGAGGAAAATTTGATCGGAAGTGTTGCGGGTAGAAAAAATTTCACTATCTTTGCCCTCCGAAATATGTTCAAATACATATCATTTTAAGTTAAATGTACGTAATAGTAGAGATTGCAGGTCAGCAGTTTAAGGCTGAAAAAGGTCGGAAGCTCTATGTTCACCGTCTTCAGGGCGAGGTAGACTCGTCGGTGAGCTTCGACAAAATCCTGCTCGCAGACAACGACGGTCAGGTTAAGGTGGGCGCACCTGTGGTAGAAGGCGCCTCGGTAAAGTGCAAGATCCTGAAGCACCTGAAGGACGACAAGGTCCTGGTCTTCAAGAAGAAGCGTAGAACTGGTTATCAGAAGTGCAACGGTCACCGTCAGTATCTGACCCAGATTCTGGTAGAAGAAATTGTTGCGTAACCTTAAAAATTAGAGAAACATGGCACACAAAAAAGGTGTAGGTTCGTCGAAGAACGGCCGTGAGTCGGAGAGCAAGCGACTCGGCGTAAAACTTTTCGGTGGTCAGTTCGCTAAGGCTGGCAACATCATCGTTCGTCAGAGAGGTACTGTCCACAACCCCGGCGAGAACGTGGGTATGGGTAAGGATCACACCCTCTTCGCACTGGTAGACGGTACGGTATCGTTCTGCAAGAAGCGCGAGGGCAAGTCGTTCGTCAGCGTAACGCCGCTGGCCGAGTAACGACCCGAACAACGAAAAGGCAAAGAGGAGTGTCTGTATGGGACACTCCTCTTTCGTTGTATAATTGCAATAGAGAATGGCGCAAGCCTATATCCACCCGATCCTCAAGACTCTTTTGTCACTAAAGTGACAATATCCCGAAATAGGGGGGCTTTGAAGATAATCAGTTACCTTTGGGTTTAGAACAATCTACAACACGAACAGCAATTTTTCCATATGAAACCCATGTACCCATACCCATCATAGGTCTGTACGCTTCAATATCGTAGTAGCAATCTGAACGGAAAGAGAAGCCTGCAATATCGGATTGTTCTTCTCTTAATTCAAGACTCTTATATATACACCAAGACGAACCAATAGTAGATATCGAATTGTGCCCGATTGAAGACGTTTTAATACTCTTGGGCAAATTTAAATTTTCGAATCCGGCATTTGACTTGAGTTGGGTATTAAGTTCTTGATATCTATTTTTGATATCTTTCATATTTGTCCCTTTATAACTGCTCTTGCCAACGCCAAAAGCGATATATTTGGCATACAATTCAGCCTCATACGATCCTGGGACGAACCAACCTTCACCTAACGATTCAGCCCAAACCAAGGCGGGAAAATATTTGTTCATATCAATATCGTTTTTTGTGCAATATTCTTTAATCACCTTCATATTTTCTGCGCCACGACTACTTGTCTTGTAGACTAATTTATCATAATGTGCTTTCACTGAGTTTTCAGTCTCCTTGTGGTTTGCCTTAAACTCCTTTTTTTCACTTTTACTCATCTTTTTTAAATCCTCATGCATCTTATATAGCATATCGGGTTCCTGGCTCTCGTCTACAGTAATGGCCAAACCCTGCTCTCCTGCATTATCCACATAAAAGATAACGGCCTTAACACCATCCTTTTCGTATACATCGCCGACTTTATATTGAGCCGAAACAAGATTGGCAAAACTTGCTGCCGCTAAAAGTAAAAATAATTTTTTCATGGTTTAATGATTTAGTGTTTTTAGTATAGTTGTTAATTTAGACAATATTACTTTAAATTTAGCTATAGCACACAGAAGACTCCCTATAGCAAGGCAACCGCCAACAAAAAAAAAATTCACATAATAAGCTCTGTTTTGCGACCCGCACCTCGATCGGTTAAACAAAAAAAAGAAAGCGTGGTGCTGAAAATCTATTTTAGAACCGTAGGTCGTAGGATTACCTTGTAACGTAAATAGCAACAGCCCCCACGCCTATCCGACAGCGGATACAGCGTGAGAGTATGTCGGTCTATCCTCGTTACAAATGAATTTCCTACGTTCACGATTCGGGAATAAACTTACACTCTCCGTGTTAATATGTGTGACAAAATTAGAAAAAAATATTCAGAGTTCCAATCTTGTTTTTAGTTATTTTCGCATACTACCGTAATATTGTTCGGTCAAAAGATTGCTCCCCAATCCTTAGGTGCTGGAAATTCCGTGCATCGCGATAAGAAACCCGAACGGGGTAGCGTTACGCAACTTTTGGCCTTCCAACACGCGACTTTTTCGACTTTAGAGGAACAGGCCCATTCGGACTGGGGCGGCAGCCACAAAAGATTCTTTAACCCGCAACCTTTTCCGACACAAATTTTTGATTTTAGAGGTGCAGATTTTGTGCCGACATGAAAATTCCCCGGAAGGGTTGTACTTGCCGTACTACCCTTCCGGGGAATTGATTGAGGTGCAAAATATGCCCTTTAAAATCGGGACTACTTCAGGTAGTTGATCACCATCGACTCGATCTTCAGGTCGTCACCAATGGTCTGCAACTTGAACTGGCCGCTGTTCCCGGCGGGGAAGGTATAGGTCAGCTTCAGGTTATCCTTATCCTCCGCGCAATCAACCGCAGCGCCGTCGCAAGTCATCGAGAGCTTCGAAGCGGCCTTGAAGGCATCGGGGATGAAGGTGATCACGATCGACTGAATCTCACCCAGCTCCGAGGTTTCGATGTAGCTGTCGGTGGTAGCCTGCTTGTAGAAGTAGAGGACGGGGAGACCGCTCGACTTACCGCAAGCGAAGCGCGAGTTGAAGCTTACGCCATCCATCTGCCAGGTATTGAATCCTGCCAAGGCGATGGTAGCATCTTTTCCGGTCGGGATATCGGCACAAACAGCCTTTACAGCCTCATTGGTCAGGGTCATCGTGTGCTCCTCCTTGGCTACGGACTGAGGCTTCTCCTCCTCCCAGGCGATGCCGTAGTAGTTGATCGAAGCATCGCAGTAGATATAGATGGTCTGACCGGCCTTCACATCATCCAAGAGGAAGGTTACGGGGTTGGCCTTACCCTCACCCGAGGTCAGCAGAGCCTCCGAGCGGCCTACCTCTACGCCGTCCACCAGGACAATCGTATTGCGGCCCGTACCCGACGAGCTGGCCGAGCAGTGGGTAACCTTCAGCGTACCCTTGTTCTGGGCTACGAACTTGAAGGCGCGCTCGGTGGGGATGCCCTCCGAGAGGGTTGACTTACCACCCATCTTGATGCGGTTACCACCCTCAATGGTTACCTCCTTGCCCGAAGCGGCCATGATGGTCAGGGCGCGGCTACCGGGAGCCGACAGGTAATCGGTATTGGCCGAGAGGGTTGCCGAGGCGTAGATCGTTTCATCGGTGAAATCCCAGGTGTAGTAGTCGATGTTCTCGGGGGTCTTCGTCACATGGAACGATACCGAACCCACGCCCGAAGCGAGGAAGTTGAGCGACGTAGGAGCGGGCAGCGCCTTCACATCCACCGTGTAGTCACCCTCCTCCAGACCGGCGATGGTCGAGGCCGTGATCACGAACTCGGGCTCGGTAACCTCCGAGGTCTTACCGTTGAATACCACCTCATAGGAGGCTGCATTCTCGATAGCCTTCCACGAGATCACCTGATCGAGACCACCCTTGGTCATCAGATCGGCAGCCGAAGCCTTCGGCTCGGGAGTATCGAGCGTGAAGGGACCCTCGATCAGGATATCCTCCGACCACTCGATCGAGTTGATTACCGCATCGTCACCGCAAGCCACGATATAGACCACCGTGGGCTCGGTGATGCCCTCGAACGAGGTCATGTGTACGCTGCCATCGGCAGTCATCGTGCGGCGCTGGTCGCCCACGATGGCCTCCAGGTGCGAGTTGTAGGCACCCTCAGCCACATCCACGATCAGCGTACCGGGGATAGCCGTCATAAAGGCCACAGCCTGATCCTCGGGCACACCCGTAGCGAGTACCTTAGAAGCCTTGGCAAACAAGAGCTGGCCCTCCTTCGAGATACTCATCGGATTCTCCTCGCTGTCGACAATGAACTGCAGGTTCGAGATGATACGCGTGCGGGTAATGGAGGTCTCCTCGAAGAGGTCGCTGTTGGCAAAGCTCCACACATAGGCTGCCGTCAGGGGGTTGAGCTCCGTTTGCTCGGGAACCACCGGGGCTACGGCCGTCCACCAGCGGGGATCACCCACCGAGTTGGCGATTACATCTCCATTCTCAATCCAGAACTGACCCTTGAGCGACTTCTGGCAGGGATCGTCCTTGAGGACCTTGCCACCGCCACCGAGTGCTACGGCCTCCGACATCTCGGGAGCAGCATTGGGCGAGGTAAAGAAGGAGTTATCGTCGTTATTCGAGAAGTTGTAGTAGTAGTTGTTCGCAAAAGTCGGCGTAACGCAACCGTCGTAGTTACCCACCAGGTGGAACTTCGTCAGATCCTGACCCTCACCCAGGATATTGAGGATCAGATTATTCTTCACCTCAAAGGCACCCTTGAGAACATCGACCAGACGCACGCAGAACATACCCTGGCGGTTGGTCTTCTTGTTCACATTCGACAAGGTGTTGTTCTCGATTACGATATTACCCGTGAAATCCGAGATATTCTTGTCGAGGTAGAAGAAGGTACGACCACCATTGTAGATCGTCGAGTTACGCAGCGTAAGGTTGTTGTAGGTACCCACGCGGAAGTCGATCGTATCGCCACCGCCCGTACCCTCGGGATTGATGTTATAGGCCGTAAGTCCGTCGAAGAGGATCTCACCCGAAACGTGGAGCTCAGCACCGCCATCCGAGCAGGTAGCGATGTTCTTCGCATAGTTGAAGATCTCACAATTCTTGATCACCAGCGACGAGATATGGGTCACGGCATTCGAGGGTACATTGACCACATAGCCGGCGCCATTACCGTTGAGCTTCAGGTCGGAGATCGTAACTGCATACTCCGCAGCACCGGGGTTCATACCCATCGTAAAGCCGATGATCGTAGGCTGGAGTCCCTCGGGGGTGCTCTCACCATAGATCGTCAGGGCCTGATTCCAGGTCGGCAGCGGGTTCGTCACGCCGGCGGCAAACTCCAACGTATAGGGCTCCTCGCTGTAGGCCACGGCAATCTTCGTGGCACCGTCCACCAGAGCCTGCTGCAGCTCGGCCGAATTCGTAACGCGCGTGGCACCCGTCTCATCGGGACGCGTCCAAGCCTCCACCGTACCGCGAGCGGCACTGTTGTAGTAGAGGGTCAGCGTATAGCCCGTCGAAGGGGTCAGCCCCTCCACGGTGGCCTTGGCAGCCTGCAGGTCGGCATCAGTCACCTCATACTCCGTACCCTCGGTGGCACCCGTGGGAACCACCTTGATGTGGGTCAGGAAGTCGTCAGCCGTCCAGGCCAGGGTGATGCTCGACGAGGCACGCTCCTCGACCCTGGGATCGAGTGAGGTCATGATGGCGTAGGTCTCAATGGCCTCCGAGATGACACGATTCGAGCTCTTCACGCGCTCGTCAGCGCTCACGGCATAGAGCGCAGCGTAGTAGGTCTGTTCGGCCTCCAGAACGCCTTTAAGGGTGTAGGGGACCTGATCACCGGTCACCTCGCCCGTCCAGAGAGCCTCGCCCTCGCAGAGCTCATTGTTGTAGATCGAGAGGACGTAAGCGGCTACATCCTTGCGCACGTCCCACGAAAATCTGGCATCACAACCCGTATCCAATACGGTTGCCGAGAAATTCTGCGGCGTCAGCGCACGGTCCAAAACCAAGACCGTGTTCAGGTCGTCGCGATCGTCCGAGCACGACACAAAGCCGACACCCAGCGCAACCACAGCCGCGAATAACAACGATTTCAATATCTTTTTCATATTCATTTCCTGTTTTTATGGTTAGGAATCAGCTTATCGGTTAGTAACCGAAGTCGTTTACAAGTTTACCCTGCGACATATCGAGCACATTCTGGAAGATCGGCCAGTACTGCTTCTCGTCGGGGTTGGCATCGTAGTAGTGCTCGGCCACATTACCCTTGTAGTTCGAGTCGTAGAAGAGGTTCTTGGTCTCATCCTCCGAATCGTCGGGAATGTAGGTCGTGGGCTTACCCTTGCTGTCGGTGGTCTGCATCCAGGTGGCATCGGGCGTTACGTTCTCACCCTCATTAAAGCCCCAGAACTCGATCTCACCCTGCTTGTTGTAGCGGTAGTAGAACTCGCGCGGCAGGTTGGCATAATCACCCTCGAGTTTCGAGAGCTGCATCATCTTGCGGCTCGTCTCGTCCATCTTCTCCTTGAGCATGCCCCAACGGATGAGGTCCTGCTTGCGGATCATCTCGCCCACGAACTCAAAGGCACGCTCCTGAACAATGGCATCGAAGATCGCCTGCTCGCCACCCAGAGCCGAAACCTGGGCCTGGGCCTCACCGGCATTGGCACCGAAAGCACGAGCGCGCACCTCAGCCAGATAGCTCTTGGCCTTGTTCTCATCGCGCACACCACCCTCCGAGTCGTTGGCGATCTCGGCAGCCATCAGCAGAATATCCGAATAGCGCATGTAGGGAGGCTTGTAACCACAGTCGTTACCCTCACGATTCCAGTTGTTCTTGGTCATCCACTCCACGCGGAACTTACCGAAGTACCAGTTATCCATACCGGCAGGAACCTGCTGGCCCTTCGACCACTTCCAGTTTACGCAGCTCAGATCGCGGCGCTGGTCGTTCTTGTCGTAATCGAACCAGAGCGTCGGGACGGGACCGGCAGCACCACCGGCACGCGTAGCATCGTCATCACGCACGGCGAAGGTGTAGTTCCAACGGCCACGGTTATCGCCATAAGGATATACCCAAAGGACCTCCTTGCCTACGGTCGAAGCATCCAGATTGAAGGCTCCCAGATCCTCCCACATTTGCTGATAGTTTGCGTAGAGCTTGCAGCCGCTGTTCTGGATCACATCCTCCAAGGCAGCCAAGGCCTTCGGGTAGAGGACGTTCTTCTGCAGTTCGGGATCCGAGGACTTGCGTACCGAGCCGGGATTTCCGGTTCCCACCTGACCCTCATCGGGGCGCAGCGCATAACCCGAAGCCATCAGGGCGATACGGGCATAGAGACCTTGTGCGTAGGCGCGGTTGGCGCGGTCGATCGTCTTGGCACGACCCTCACCGGGCCAGGGCAGCAACGTGGCAGCCTCCTCCAGATCCTTAAGCAGCTGCTTGTAGATCACATCACGATCCGCCTTGGGGATGTAGATCGTCTCGGGGGTTACGGGCTCGAAGCGGGCCGGCACATCACCCCAGGCACGCAGCAGGTCGTAGTAGACCGTAGCACGCAGCACCAGGGCCTCACCCAAGACGAAGGCCATATCCTTGTTGTTCTCCACATCACCATACTCGCGCAGGTTCTTCACATTGAGGTTCAGGCGCTCGATACCCTCGTACATCATCGAGTAGGCGTTGTTGTCCGAGGCGGTGTTCATTGTCGAGTTGTTAGGCAACAGGTTATAAGCCACAATATCGCGGTTTACGCCCGAGAACGAGAGGTACCACTCGATATCGGAGTTCAAACCGTACCAGGGGTGGAAACGGGCACGGAAGTTGGCCGTGCGGCCGATGATGGCGTAGATAGCGCCGTAGTTGGCCGCCTCGGCCAGGTCATAGCTGCTATACATCGTCTCGGAATCGATCGACGATTTCATCTCCTGCTCCAGAATATCGGCACACGAGCTGAAGCCCACGGCAAGCAGCAGAAGCAGACTGATATATTTCAAGTTTTTCATATTCGCTATATTTTATTATAAGGTGTAGCCGATATTAGAACGTAAGGTTTGCACCAAATACAACACCCGTGCTCTTCGGGTAGGCCGAGTAATCAACACCGGGGGTCAGCGGCGTCTGGCGACGGCAGTCCACCTCGGGATCGTAGCCCGAATAGCCCGTCCAGCAGAAGAGGTTGGTGCCCGTTACATAGACACGGAACTTCTGAATGCGGAGCTTCTTCATCCACGCCTTGGGCAGCGTGTAACCCAGCGTCAGCGAGCTCAGACGGAGGAACGAACCATCCTCGACAGCCCAATCCGTAAAGGTCGAATTCTGCATGTAGGGCGACCACATCGTCGTACCGCGGTTGGCAGCAGCCAAGGCGGCGGGATCGGTGATCTCCAGACCCGTAGCCCAGTCGATATTGGTCCAACGGTTGCCCACAGCCACCAGGTCGATCAGGTTGCGGTAGTTGGGGTTGTTGGTCGAGGTGGTATACTGAATCTTGTCGGCGTTGTAGATCTGGTTGCCATATACCCAGTTGAAGTTGGCGGCCAGGTCGAAGCCGTAGAAGTAGGCCGAGAGCGAGAAACCTCCGGTCCACTCGGGCTGCGAGTTGCCGATCACGGTCTTGTCGCTGTCGTTTACCTTACCGTCACCATTCAGATCCTTGAGCTTCATGGCACCCGGACGCAGATAGTCGGCACCGATGATGGCCGAGTTGTCGGCCACGCCATCCTTGAGCACCCACTTGCCGTTATCGTAGTTGAAGTCATCGACCTCATAGCGACCATCCGACATGTAGCCGTACATCTGGCCCAAAGGCTCACCTACGCGAACCACATAGTCGGTACCCACCTGGGTCGAGGCCCAGTTGGTCATCTCGTTGAGCTCCGTCACACCCTCGCCCAGATCCATCACGCGGTTCTGATTGTAGGAGGCGTTGGCCGAGAAGGTGATTCCATACTTCTCCTTCTCCAGGATTACGAACTGAGCCGAGAGCTCGATACCGCGGTTGCGCGTCTCACCCAGGTTGCGATACTGGTAAGCGTAACCACTACCACCGGTAGGATACTTGATCAGAAGATCCTGCGTATTGTTCTGGTAGATCTCCACCGATCCGTTGATTCTGCCGCGCAGGAATCCGAAGTCCAGACCCAGGTTGTGCGAATAGGTGGTCTCCCACTTCAGGTCGGGATTCATCATCGGCGGGTTGTCACCACCCGAGGGGCCCCAATAGCCAGAGCTCAGCAGACGATCCGAAGCATCGCCGTAGCTGGCGTAGGTCTGGAAGATCAGACCGGCGGGAATATTGTTGTTACCGGCCGTACCGAAGCTGTAGCGGATCTTCAAGTTGTCGAGCCACTCGGCACTCTTCATCCACTCCTCGCCCGAAATGCGCCACGAAGCGGCAGCCGAGGGGAAGTAACCCCACTGGTTACCCTCGGCAAACTTCGACGAACCATCGGCACGCATCGTAGCCGAAATCATATACTTACCCTTGTAGTCGTAGTTCACGCGACCGAAGAACGAGAGCAGGCGATCATCAGGATTGTAGACGTTCGATACGCTGTGCGTACCCGTAGCGGCACTCATCATATTCCAAGCCTGCTCGGCCGAGAAGAAGGTGGGATAGTCGTGTACGTCGAGACCCAACGTGTTCGAGCGCGAAACGATATACTCCTGACCCACCAGGATGTTGAGCTTGTGATTCTCATTCTTGAGCACCTTCTTGAAGTCGTAGCTCAAGGTGTTGGTGCTGCGGATCTTCTCACGCGAATAGTCCGTATAGCGCAGAGCCGGACCCGGGCGGTTGTTGTTGTAGACGTAGTAGGAGGTCATGCCGTAGAAACGGTTGTTGATCTGGCGGTAGTCGTCCAGACCGGCCTCCACGCGCAGGGTCAGATCGTCGATGATCTCCCACGAGAAGGCGGCATTGGCCGTCCAATTCTTACGCGTGCGCAGGTTGTCGTTGTCGGCAATGGCGATCATGGGCTGTACGTTGTCGCCCACCATCGTGTAGTTCGACTCACCCTCGTTCTCGTTACCACCGGCGGCCGACATATCAAGCGGAATAGGCATGTACTGCACCGCATGGCGCATACGGCCGTTACCCGAGTTCGAGCCGGCATCATTGATGGAGTTGGCACCGGCACCGCGCACCTCGGTATCCGAGTAGCGGATATTGAAGTCGAAACCGATGCGCTTGGTAGGCTTATACGAAGCCTTCAGCGCGAGGTTGTTACGCTTATAGGACGAACCCTCCATGATGGCATCCTCGTCGATGTGGGCGTAGCTGGCCGTCCACTTGAACTTGTCACCGCCACCCGAAACCGAGATGTTGTGGTTGAAGGTCGTACCCGTGCGGCCGAATACCTGGTCAACCCAGTCGTTGCCGGCCACATTCTGATAGAGGCCCAAATCCTCAAAACCACCGAACACGGGCGTATAGATGTCGTCAAGCTTGTTGCGCACAACACCCATTTCGTAGTAGTACTGCGCATACTGATAGGGGTTCATCGGGGTGATGGCATCGGTGTTGGCCATCTTCTTGATGCCGTAGTAGGCGTTGTAGTTCACCGTCACACGGCCCTTCTCGCCGCTCTTGGTCGTAACGATCACTACACCATTTGCACCACGGGCACCATAGATCGCCGTCGAGAAGGCATCCTTCAGCACGTCGATCGACTGGATGTCCGAAGCCGGAATATCCGAGATGCTCTCCACGGGGAAGCCGTCCACAATGTAGAGGGGCGAGTTGTCCTGCGTGATCGAACCGCCACCGCGGACACGGATCTTGATCTCGGCATCGGGGTCACCCTCCGTGGAGGTTACCTGCACACCGGCCATGCGACCGGCCAGCGCCTCCGTGACCGTGGCCACAGGCATCTGCACGAGCTGCTCATTGCTCACCGACGATACCGAACCCACCACATCGCGGCGCTTTACCGTACCGTAACCTACGACCACCACCTCGTCCATATGGGTCGAGGTCTCCTCGAGGAGGATGTCGTAGACAGTCTGCGCGGCTACCAGGTCCACAACGGCATCCTTGTAACCGACGTAGCTCACCTTAATCTGCTTCGCAGAGGCGGGGATCTCCATCGTGAACGTACCGTCCGTAGCGGTGCTCACACCAATGGTCGTACCCTCAACCACGACCGAAGCGGCCACAACGGGCCCCATCGAATCCTTCACAGTACCCGAGATCTTGCGACTTTGAGCCGAAGCCTCGCCTGCTGCCAAAGAAACGAACGCCAAAACGAGTGCCATGCGTAGCACCACCGCCTTGGTGAAAGAGTAGAATTTCTCTGTCATAGTTAGAAGTTTTTAAATTAGGTTTTCTATTATTTTTGTTTGCTATCTTGCTTTTTTTCACTCGTCTGCTCAGTCTTTCAGGCGCTCATGCCCGCTCTGCCTTTTACGCGCTTACACTCCCCCCTGCCGATCTCAAACCCTCTCTACCTTTAGGGGCGCTATTCTCTATCACAAAATTAAATATACCTTTTTATATAGAGGTGTAAAAATTGACACAACTATGGGATTTTTTGACACCCCGCATACATCAAAACCCCTTGTCAGGGGGGTCTGGCACAATCAACGCCCCTCTCGTCGGGCTCGCTCATACTCCATCGAGGCCCAGATAAAGGGACCCACACCCTTGCAGTCGTTCTCGATAATGGGCTCCGAGAGGTAGTACTCGAACGATCCGTCGCGCATCTGCTTGCCGCCCAGACCGCCCACGGCGCAGCAGTCGATCAGGGAGATGGTCCGGTCCTCATTCTCTCGCACGAAGCGCTCGACAAAGCGTTCGTAATTCTTCATCCCGCGGACATACTCCTCCTCGGGCAGATAGCCCAGCCGCGCCCCCTTGAGTTGGGCATAGATAAACATGATCGAGCAGGTCGCCTCCAGATAGTTCCCCTCGCGCCCGGGGCAGTCCAGCACCTGGTACCACATCCCCGTCTCGGGATCGGCGTAGCGCGGCAGAGTCTTCATGATGTGACCGAGGAGCTGCTTCAGCTCGTCTGCCCCTTCGGCCCCCTCGCCCAGCAATTCAAGGGTCTCAACCAGGGCCACCGTGTACCACCCCAGGCCGCGGCCCCAGGCATGCTGCGATTGTCCGGTCTGCTTGTCGCACCAGAACATCTCGTGCGAAGAGTCCCAGGCGTGACGGAAGAGCTCCGTATCCGGGTCGTAAGTGTACCTGGCGATAATCGTAAATTGATCGACAATCTTCCGTTGCAGCTCCTTCGTAAGCTCGGGCGAACGCGTGAGCACAAAGCGATTCAGGTACTCCGCATGGAAGGGCTCGGCCATATAGAGGCCGTCCATCCACATCTGATTCGGATAGACCTGCTTATGCCAATAGCCCCCCTCGGGGGTACGAGGCTGCTCTTTGAGCTGACTGTAGAGGGTATCCATCGCCCGAAGGAAGCGCTTCTGACCCGTGCGTGCGTAGATCTCGAACAGAGGGCGCCCCGGACAGATGTGGTCCAGATTGTACTTCGCCTTGCTGTAGGTCAGGATCGAGCCATCGGGACGAATCATCGTATCGTAGTAGCCGAGCGCATAGTCGTAGAAGTCGGGGCGGTCGTGTTCGCGAGCGGCATCCATGATGGCCAGGAGCTCTAAACCCGTCGTATAGTTCCACTTCACCCTACCCTCGGGCACGCCATCCAGATTCACCGCACGGGGCGTGCGTGCGATCTCGCTCTCGACCATCCTCAGCGAGAGGGGGCGGGCACCTTCCGTGAGCAGGCTCTTCTGCGAGGTGCATCCCATACAGGCTGCCAAGAGCCCGATTACCAACAATCTTCTCATCATATTTGAATTTAACCTATTATTTCTCTTCGCTTTGAACTTTGATCCGGTGGTTGCGCATATACTCCACGGGCGAGAGTTGGAACTGCTCGCGGAAGCAGCGGCTGAAGTAGCCCGGATCGGAGAAGCCCACCTTATAGGCCACCTCCGAGACCGAGAACTGTCCCGTGCGCAGCAGGATACACGACTTGTTGAGTCGATACTCCTTGATCAGTAAGATGGGAGACTTGCCGGTCAGGCTCTTGAGTTTATTAAACATCGTGGTTCGTCCCATGCCCAGGTGGGTGGCCAGTTGATCGATGGTCATCTCCGAATCCTCGATATGGGCATCGAGCCACTCCATCAGGTTTGCCAGGAAGGCCTCATCACGATCCGTGACCACCAGATCGTGTTCATCGGGGCTGAGGCTCACCACCCGGTTGCGGGCCGCCTCGGCCGAGAACTTCTCGAAGAGGGTCTGGCGGCGGGTCAGCAGGTTGTCGATACGCGCCTGGAGGAACTCCACACTGAAGGGTTTGGTGATGTAGGCATCGGCTCCATAGCCGATGGCCTTGATCCGCTCATCGGGCGAGTGCTTGGCCGTGAGCATGATGATCGGGATATGGCTGATCGAGAAGTCGTGGCGCACCTTATCCGTCAGATCAATACCATCCATGCGCGGCATCATCAGATCCGTAACAATCACATCGGGCACCTCACGGCGAATCACCTCCAGCGCCTCACAACCATCCTCAGCCTCCAAAACGCGGTAATTTTCGATTAGGTTGTTATACATGAACAGGCGCAACTCGCGGTTATCGTCCACCACCAGCACACGCGGAGAGTCGGCCGGCGGGGTAACATCACTGCGGCGCTCACTCTCGGGGCTGAGGTAGTCGCTGGCCATCAGCTCCGGGCGCTTCACCGCGCCACTCGGTTCGAAGTTGATCTGCTCCATACCGAAGTGGGCATTGCCCATGCGGAGTTTCACCACAAATGCCGAGCCCTCGCCCGGACGGCTCTCAACCTGAATCTCGCCGTGGTGCAGATCGACAATATCGCGGCAGAGCGAGAGGCCGATGCCCGAACCGCGCTGTCCGGCCACCGAACGTGAAGCCTGGTGAAAACGCTCGAAGATGGAGCTCTGCTGATCCTTCGGAATCCCAATACCGTTGTCGCGCACCTCCATCAAAGCCACCTCCTCCTGTTCGTTGACCGTGAGCTTAACCTCCACACGTCCGCCGTTGCGTGTAAATTTAAAGGCGTTAGACAAAAGGTTGTAGACCACACTCTCCATGCGGTCAAGGTCCACCCAAACCAGGATCGTGCGGCGTGAGACGGTAAAGAGCAGCTCGATGTGGCGCTCCTTGGCCGTCTCGCGGAAATCCTCGACAGCATCCTCAACGAGTTGCACCAGATTCACCCGCGAGATTTTCAGCTCCATCTTATTCTTGACAATCTTGCGGAAATCGAGCAGCTGGTTGATCATTGTCAGCATCCGGCGGGCATTCTTTCTGGCCAGCGAGAGGCTGATGCCGCTCCTCTCGGAGAGTTCGTTGGACTTCTGCACATCCTCAATGCCGCCCAGGATCAGGGTCAGCGGGGTACGGAGCTCATGGGAGATGTTCGTAAAGAATTGCAACTTAAGGTCGGTCATCTCCTGCTCCATACGCGCCTCGCGACGCATGCGCTGCATGGAGTTGAAGAGGCGCCAGGCCAATACGGCCGCCAGGAGAGCGATCAGGAAGTAACAGATCTTGGCCCACCACGAAAGCCAGAGTGGAGGTCGGATCAGGATGCGGATCGATTTCTCGCCCGAAGCCGCGGCGGCACTGCCCGTATAGGCCATCAGGCGGAACGTATAGCTCCCCTCGGGGACGTTGGAGTAGGCTGCCGAGTTGATCTTGCCCACCACATTCCAATCCGGATCGTAGCCCTCAAGTTTATACATGTAGCCCACCTCCTCCTGCACACCGAAATTCAGCGACGAGAAGTCGATGCGAAAGTTCGAATAGTCATAGTCCAACTCGATCTGCTCGGCATCGACAATCGAAACGGAGAGGGGCTCGCCATCGCCGACAGAGGCCGGGCGGTTGCCCACCGTGAGCTCCGTGAAGCGCAGGCGGTAGTCAGGAGTCGGCGAGGGGAGCGATTCGGCGTGGAAGGCATAGAGGTTGTGTCCGCTGGCGAAGCAGACCCCGCCATTCTCGTCGGCCAAAACCGCGGACTCGGAGAAGGTGGCGCCACTGCGATTCTCATAGAGGGGGTAGTTGCGCAGCCACCCCTGCGCCTCATCAAAGCAGGAGACGACATTCTGGCCCGCAACCCAGATCCTGCCTGCAGCATCCTCGGCCACGGCCATGCAGATATTGCTCCACAGCCCCGCCTCGGTATCAAAACTGCGGAAGAGCGGCACCTCATTGTGGTAGTTCTCGATGCGGTTCAGGCCTCCGCCGTATGTGGCCAGCCAGATACGGCCGCGGCTGTCGCGCATCATGTGAATGATGTCGTTGTTGCCGAGCGAGGTCGAATCTCCCGGAATCTTCTGCACGAGCGAGAACTCGATCCTGCGGGGCGAAGGGTCGGGATGGCAGACCACCAGGCCATCGACCGTAGCCACCAACATGCGACCCTGGCCGTCGTTTAGGAGCCAACGCACGCGGTCGGCCTCCTCGATCGGGTAATGAATCAGCTGATTATCGGCATGGTAGAAGCGTTCGGAGTCGGGATCGAACAGATTGACACCACCTCCGTAGGTAGCCACCCAGATGCGCCCCAGGTCATCCTCCTCAACACAGTAGATATGGTCGCAAGAGAGCGAATAGTCGTTCTTCGGGTCGTAGCGGTAGTGGGCCGTTGTGCGATAGCTATCACCCACACGTTCAAGGCAATAGAGACCCTCTCCGCGGGTTCCCATCCAGACTCTGCCTCGGGAATCCTCCTTCAGGGCATAGATCATCCCCGGATTGGCGCCTCGATCGAAGAGTCGATCCACCAGACGGCGCTCCCGATCGTAGATCAGCAGCTCACCGGTCTTGGTTCCCACCCACATCAGCCCCCGGCTGTCGCGCATCAGCGCACGCACCTCACTCGACATGCCATCCTCCGAGCGGGTATCGATGGCCCAGGCATCGGTAGGCTGCCGGCGAAGCAGTGCACAGCGCAGCCCGCGTTCGTAGTAGGTCGAGAGCCAGAGGACATCATCACTCACATCGAAGCGCACCACAGCATTGGTCATCAGGCACTCGGGCTCCGAGGGGTCGTTGTAGAAGGGATCCACACAATCACGCTCACGGTCGTAGCATCCGAAACCGTAGCGGTTCATCTTGATCCAGAGGCGGTCGCCCGACTCAACGATCTTGGGCAGGGTATCGACGTTATAGGAGACCGTATAGGGCTCCTGCTCGAAATGTTTCAGATCCCCGCGCTCGGGGTTATAGCGTGTGATGCCCGCCTCGGGCGTGGAGATCCAAACCACCCCATGGCTGTCGCACTGCAAGGAGCGAATTCGATCCAAACGCGACAAGGGAAGCGAACGTAAAGGGGCATCGGGCTCCTCCGCAGAGAGAGTCATCAGCTCTCCCCGGCGATTGCCCACATAGAGCCTGCGGTGCACGGGATCGACCTCCAAGGCCGAAAACGCCTCCCCTCGCGCAATCTCTCGCCACCGCTTTTCGGAGAGCGAATAGGCGTAGAGGCCGTCGTCGGAGAGGAAGTAGCAACACTCACCGAGCTGCTTCATGCACCGAATCGGAGTCCGGCTGAGAGCCACCTTTTCGGGAGTCGAGGCCTCAGAACCGATGCGGAAGATTGCTCCCGACGAGGTGGAGATCCATCCATTCTCGAGGCTGTCCACACCGATCATCTCCACGCCGGCAGCAAAATCGGCATCTTCAAGGCGGTGCGTAACACGCAACGGAGCCATGCGGTCGGGGCTCAAGAAACGAACGACTCCCACACCGGGGATCACCACCCAGCTGCCGCCCGAACGGTCGTGCAGCAGGTGCGTGGCGCGATAGTGTTTCGGATCGACCCCATTAAGGAGGAGAATCGGATCTTCAAACTGTTCGGTCGAGCGGTTGAAGCGATAAAGGTGGTGGTTGTAGACCTTGAACCAAAGGTGCCCCTCGCTGTCTTCACTCACCGAGAGGAAGCGGTTATGCGACAGAGGCGACTTGTCGCCCGGGGTGGTCGAATAGGTCTTGAAGGTGTAGCCGTCGAAACGGCTCACGCCATGCCAGGTGCAGATCCAGACAAATCCCTCGGAGTCGGTATAGATGTCCGATACCCGGTTGTGGGGCATACCGTTAAGGGTGGAGTAGGTCTTCATCAGGCACTGCGGTGTCTCACCTCGCCCCAAAACCGGGTGGAGCGCAGCAACGACAAAGAGCCACAAAACAAACAGTTTAAGACCTCGTGCCATGGATCGGGAGATTAGTAGGATACAAATATAACGATTTGTGAAGAATTATTCAACTCCCGGAGTCGCTTTTTCACGCGCGCGGCACCACTTTTCATAGCTACGGCCGTGGAGGGTTTCGGCCCAGGCGACACGCTCCTCGGGAGCGGATCCGGGACCCGTGGAGCCGATCTCGCGGTAGCGTACCGTGCGCTCGGCCTCGGGCTTGGACCAGTTGTGCCACCCCTCGGGGGCGATATGCTCCCCAAGCCAACACTCCTCAAAGGTGGTTTGGGCGTACGATCGCCAGGGACGCCCCAGGAAGCACTTCGTCACCCCCTCGGCAGCCGTAAGGCGGCAACCGACAAATCGGAAACCCCGCTCCTGACCCCGACAAGTCGAGGCCGCAGTGATATAACTATCTCTTTTCGAGTGAATTTCACATCCAATAAAGAGTGCCTCGGCCGAGCCGAAGATAAAGTCCGTAGAGCCCTCGATATAGCACTTTTCAAAGCGGTAGGCCGAGTTATGCTCCACCTCTTCGCCATCGCGATTGCCCACACCGTAGAGATAGAGCGTATCCTGCCAGCCCAAAAAACGGCAGTTGCGGAACCAGATGCAATCTCCGATGCACTGCACGGCCACAGCCTGCCCCACTTCGCCGGCCGAATTCTCGAAGGTGATCCCCTCGACCAGCCAGTCGTCGCCCCCGAAATAGAGGGTCGAGGAGCCCGAAGTGCCACGCTCACGCCCGAAGCGATCGCGCTCCGAAGAGTAGGCATCATAGGTAATCTTCGTGCAATCCGCCCCCTCACCCTCGAACTTCACCCGGCGTTTCGATGCCGGAATCGAGACCTTTTCGTGATAGGTGCCCGCGCGGAGCAGCAGTCGTGTGGTGTCGCGCGAAAAGTCGGGCAGGGCCAAAACGGCCTCCTGCAAGGTAAAGAAGTCTCCCGATCCATCCTGGGCGACCACCAGATCGGGGATGCGCAGGTTAGGGGCGAGCTCCGGAGCCAGGGTCATCAGCTCACGGGCCACCATACGCGCCACCTGATGCGCACCGCGCACGTTGAGATGCGTATCATCCTCACGCCCATCGGGATACAAGGGAGATGTACCCGCCTCAACCCACATATAGCAGGCCTTCGAGGCCTTGTCGCCAAGCTCCTGCACCCATTGGCGCGTCAGGGCCTCCATATCGATCCAGGGGACCTGCTCCAGATGCGCCACACGGCGCATCGCCTCGGAGTAGGGGGTATGCGTATCGATCAACTGACCATTTTCCCACTTGCGCCGAACGATCGGAGTGAGGAGAATGGGGCGGGCTCCGCGTTCGCGCGCCTCACGCACATAGCGCACAAGATTTTCGGCATACTGCTCGGGCGTGGAGTAGCGTGTGGAGTCGTTGGACTTCTGATCGTTATGGCCGAACTGAATAAAAACGTAATCCCCCTCCTGAATCCGGTCGCACACCACCTGCCAGCGCCCCTCGGCACGGAACGACTTGGTCGAGCGGCCGTTTACGGCATGATTCTCCACCTTCAGCGGCGCACAAACCAACGCCTGAAAAAGTTGGCCCCAGCCGCGCTCGGGATTCTCCTTGTCGAGTTTCTTGTTGGCACAGGTCGAATCACCGATCAAAAACAAGGTCGGCTGGGCGGAGGCAGCCACCATCGCCACCAAGGTCAAAAGCGTGAGGGTCAGTCGTTTCATAAGCACATCGGGGTTAGATTATTCGAGCATGCGGTATTCGCCCGCCTCAACCTGCTGGCGGGTACGTTCGCGCACCAGGTAGTGCAGATAGACCTCCAGATTGGAGTAGAGGCCCGCGGGGTCGAGCGTAATTTTCGCTCCATCCGCCGCATCTGCGGGGTTGAGCCCCAGGAGCTCCTCATAGTAGTCGGGGATGCCGTCGGCATCGGTATCCGTGGCGGCTCGCGCAAGCTCCTCTTCGGTGGCCGAGAGTTCAGGCCAACCGCCCACCTCCGCCTGCGAGTCGATCAACTTTCCGCCGCCACTCTGCACCTCTGCCGCCACTCGAGAGTCCACCGCATCGCGCCGGAGCGAGGCCCCGGCCGAAGCCACAACTCGTTCATAGCCCAGATCTGCAGGGTGGGTTGTCGTATAGCAACTCCGCGTGTCATCGGCCTTAATGGCCATGAGCGCCGTCTGCCAGGCTCCGGCCACATCTCCCACTTGGGAGCCGTTGTGCCAATAGATTCCACTGCGGGGGTCGCTGTTGATTGCAGCGGCATAGTCGCCCGCATGGTAGTTCTCCTCGAAGTAGAGGCGCGGGTAGTTGCGATCCGTACCGTCATAGAGGGCATAGGCATCCACAAAGTAGTTGCGCTTTTTGGACGAGGGGCCCGGCTTGTAGTAGTTGCCCACGAAGTTGAACCATCCGCCTTCACCGCCGTAGGTCGAGTTGTCGCCCCAGTTGTAGATCACGTTATTCCGCAGATCCACATTCCCGCGGTGGGTCGTAAGGTAGTTGTCATAGACATCGGGGTGGTCGATACGGGGATTGCGGCTGCCGTTGTTGGCCAACAGGTTGTGGTGGAACGAAGCATTCCGACCGCCCCAGATTCCGCCGTAACCGTGTCCGCCCTTGCTGTGCACCGAGTTGGCCATCGCCTCCGAAAGGATGCACCACTGCATGGTAAAGTTGCGGTTGGCATAGAACGAGGCGACCTCATCGACCGACCACGACATGGAGCAATGGTCGAGGATGATATTCTCGTTATAGCGGCCCCATAGGGCATCCGAACCATCCGAGAGGTGCGGTCCCTGATCGCCCAGGCGGAAGCGCAGGTAGCGGATAATGATGTTGTCGGCCGAGATCTGCACCGTAGCATCGGCCACACAGATTCCATCACCCGGAGCGGTCTGACCGGCAAGTGTAAGATTGTCTTTTTGAATCTTCAGGTCACTCTTCAGGCGGATCGTACCTGCCACATCGAAGACAATCGTGCGATTGGGTTTGCTCACCGCATCACGCAACGATCCCGCCCCACTGTCATTGAGGTTTGTAACGTGGTAGATCTCGCCGCCACGACCGCCCGTGGTATACATGCCGCCCCCCTCGGCACCGGGGAAAGCGCGCACCACGCCGTCATTCTCCCACGAAAGGGGAAGCCCCACATCCACACCCGATGAGGGCCGCAACGTGGTAAAGCAAAGCTCCTGCGACCAGGCGGAATCCTCCCATTCATCGTCCGAAGACAAGGCCCTCAGGCGAAAACGGTAGTCGCAAGCGGCTGAAAGAGCATCCAAGGAGAGTTCGCACCCCTCAGCCACCCCCGTGAGCATCGGCTCCGCAGCCTCCTCCGCGTAGAGTTCGTAGGAGTAGGACGAGGCACCCTCAACAGCCTGCCAGGAGATCCGGACAGAGCTCTCGGTCAGACCT
The DNA here is from genome assembly GCA_015059965.1 of Rikenellaceae bacterium. Taxonomy (GTDB): domain Bacteria; phylum Bacteroidota; class Bacteroidia; order Bacteroidales; family Rikenellaceae; genus Alistipes. Next base: position 52,527 of record SUZM01000002.1, on the reverse strand, counting down.
TCGGGAGTCAGAACCGGCTCCGGAGCAGCGAGTTTCGGGCGGGCACCGCTCTGCGCTTCGACCCACGACGACCACTGAGAATCGGCATAAGCCGACCCCTTGACCGCTAAGGCACGCACCCGAAAGCGGCAACTCGCACCGGCCTCGAGGGTAAAGCTGTAGGGCGAGGCGTAGCAGGTGCCGCGCTCGACTGCCCCCGCACAGGCCAACTCCCAACCATATTGGCGGGCATTTTCCACCGCTGCCCAGCGTACCGTAACCTGATCGCCCACAACCGAAATCGAGGGCTGTGGCACGGCAAGTTGCTCAACCCCTTGCAGGGTGTCGGGCTCCTCGGAGGAGCATCCGCCAAGGATCAGGAGCAAAAAAATCGGTATCAGTCTGCTGATTCTCATCATTGTAAGTTTTAGATCACACCTCTAAAGGATCGTTACTGCGGGCTGCGCCCCCTTCGAGAGGGTCGAGTTGCGGGGGGTTATCTGTGCCGACTGCACCTCCACCTCGCGGTTGCGGCTTCCCGTGACGGTCATCGCCTCCGCCATCCCCTCGGGGCAGGTGAAGTTTTCGATTTTTACCCCCTTCACGTTGTTCATCATCAGGGCAGGGCCCTTCTCGGGGAAGACCTTTACATTTTTGAGCACCACATCGGTCGATTCATTGAGCTGGGCTCCCAGCGTAGCCCTTACAGAGACATTCTCCAACTGAACATTCTCCACATTCATCTCCGGAAGGCCGTTGAAGAGCATTGCGCGACGGGCTCCGTTGCACCACACATCACGGATGAAGATATCCCGGAACTGCGGTGTAGTCTCATCCACGGGCTTCAGGGCCAGATCCGTAGCTTCGGCCTCATCGCCATCGGCCAAGGCCTCGGAGGCGGACTTACCTCCATAGAAGAGATCGAACAGAAGGGGCTCCGTGGCGATGTTGTTCATGGCAATATTCTCGATGTAGATATTGCCGACCACACCGCCGCGGCCACGCGTGGACTTGAAGCGCAACCCCACATCCGTACCCGAGAATTTGCAATTGGTCACGCGCACATTCTTCACGCCACCCGACATCTCGCTGCCGACCACAAAGCCGCCATGGCCGTGGAAGACCGCGCAATTGTCCACCAAAATATTCTCACACGGAATACCGCGCTTGCGGCCCGCCTCATCCTTGCCACTCTTGATGCAGATGCCGTCGTCACCCACATCGAAGACCGAGTTGGTCAGCACCACATTTTTGCAGGACTCGATATCAATGCCGTCGCCATTTTGGGCATACCACGGACAGCGTACAAAGATATTATTGACAGTCAGGTTCTTACACATTGCCGGATGGATATTCCATGCCGGCGAATTCTGGAACGTAACCCCCTCCAGGAGGACATTCTCGCAGTAGTGTATCGAGATCATCACCGGACGCAGGAAGTCGTGCATCTGCTCGAAATCCTCCTTGGTCTTGGCCCAGGTCGATACGTTCTGATCGGCACCTGACGTAGCTCCGAACTTATAGCTTTCCGAGGGGTACCAGTTCTCGCCATTCTCGGAGAGGATGCCGCCCGACTTAACCAGCTTCTTCCAGTCATCGGGAGCCATCTTGCCACGCTTCACGGCACGCCAGGCATCGCCATTGCCGTCGATGATACCCTCGCCCGTGATGGCCACATTCTTCAGGTGATGGGCCATCAGCGGCGACTGACAGCGCCAGGTATTGAGTCCCTCGAAGGTGACCTGCACCAGCGGATAATCGGCCGTATGATTGCTGAAGAGCAGGATGGCGTTGCGATCCAGGTTCAGCTCGATGTTGTCCTTCAAGACGATGGGGCCCGTAAACCAGACACCCGCGGGCAGATGCAGGCGACCGCCCCCCTTTCCATGGAGCTCGTCGATGGCGCGGGCAAAGGCCTCGGTGTTGAGCGTAACACCGTCCCCCACGCCGCCAAACTCCGAGATCGACACCTCACGATCGGGAATCTCGGGGCGCGGAACTCGCTCCATGGCAAATGGCAGATTTTCATACAGGGCATCGTTGGTCGCCGGATCATTCTTGGTTGCGCATCCGACAAACAACAGAGCCAATGTGGCAAAAAAGAGGTTTTTAAGCTTCATGGTATGGTGGTTTTGGTTGTTATCTTTTACAAAGATAGCCCGATATTTTCGCTTGGAATGGGATTTTTTGACTGATCGCATGGATTTTTATTCATCGGGCAGCACAACCTCCAGTTCTCCGGGGGACTGTACCTGCACGCACCCCTCATCCGCACGCCGGAGGTCGAGCCCAAGCACACGAGCCAGAAAACCATAGACCGCCTGCCGCTGGGGTGCTCCATAGCGATGCCTCTCCTCGGGGAAGTGTTGGTTTTCGACCCGCTCCTCCGCGCCATAGAGGCTCCAGATGCGCCGCAAGAAGGGGTATTCCGAGGTCGGGAAGGTATGGGTCCAATCCCCGCCGTTGCTCACCACCAAAAGGGGATTCGGGGCCGCCACGGCAGCCAAAAGTTCGGTCATGCAGGTGCCTCCGGCAGCCAAGGTCACAGGCACGGCGCTCTCACACGGGCAGCCGCCGTCGAAGTGAGCCGTAAGGTGTGCCACAGGGGCGAGGATGCGAAAACGCGGATCCTCAAGGGCCAGCAGCAGGGAGTGGGTAGCCCCTCCCGAGCCTCCCGTAGCGGCCAGGCGCGAGGTGTCAATATCGGTACGCGTGCGAATCACCCAATCGGCTACAGCGCGCGACCAGAGCACCTGCAGGCGCATCGAGCGCGGATCCTCATGGGCAAAGGCTACCGTTCCGGCACAACTCCCCCACCCCACAATATCGAGATCGACCGCCACAGCCCCCATGCGGGCCAGGGTGGCCATGCGCAGCTGCTGATCTTCACGCAGGCGTCCGCCCTCCCAATGGCCTGCCGGAGCGAGGATCAGGGGATGCCTCTCCTGTCGACCATTCGCAGGGGCGTAGATCGTACCGCCGACAAAGACCCCGGGGAGAGTCTCCAGGGCATAGCTTCGGGTTGTATAGCCGTCAAAGCTTCGCTGCTCACCCCACACCACACGCGGCTCCTCGACCAACGAGTCGTAGAGGGGCTGCATATCGAGAATCGCGCGGGCCTCGCGCAACAGCACCTCACGCCGCTGCTCCCACGTCTCGCGGTCGGCATAAAGGGTCGAGAGCCAGGCCAGAAGCCGCTCACCCTCGGCCGGCGTGCGGCGGTAATATTCATAGGGCTCCAGGCGATAACGCCCTTCAGCGCGACGACTCCACTTCAGATCGAGCGGAGCGCAGATCCCCTCAAGGCTCTCCTCCGCGGAATAGGGGCGCAGACGGAAATCGGCATAGGGCAGTCTGAGCGTATCGGGCGAGAATCGTCGGCACTCAATTTGAAGATCGAAACGCTCCTCGATCTGATCCAGCACCTCGCGAAGGGGGCGGGTAAAACGGGTATCATAGTGGGAGGACTCCTGAGCCGAGCCCGGGTAGAGATGGAGGATCTGCCACAACAGCAATCCCCAAAAGAGGGCACATCTATTCATCGACAAACGGTTTTGAGGGTTCGATACAGGGGCTTTCCGGGCCCCTGCTGAACAAAGATACAATTTTTTTGGATCATAATTTTGTTTTTCGACAAAAAGATTCTATATTTGCACACCCAATTGGAGTTAAAGCCCCAAAAAGGGTTGCCCGGAGAGGTGGGTGAGTGGCTGAAACCACCGGTTTGCTAAACCGACGTACCTGATTAGGGTACCACGAGTTCGAATCTCGTCCTCTCCGCAAAAAAAGGAAATGTGATTTCTGAAACGACTTCTGCCCAAAGCAGAAGTTTTTTTTGTATAAGGGGGGTGCAAATTTATTTGCAACATCCGCTTAGACAAAAAATAACTCCACTTGGGAGTCGGTTGAATCACATTTCCTTTTTTTGCAAGGGCCCCCGCGGCAAGCGGAAGAGAAAGGCGTTAAGCGGAGCGAGCCGTTAGGTGAGCGGAGTAGCCAATCTCGTCCTCTCCGCAAAAAAGGAAATGTGATCCCTGAAACGACTTCTGCCTTGGGCAGAAGTTTTTTTGTATAAGGGGGGCAAATTTATTTGCAACATCCGCTTAGACAAAAAATAAAGTCCATCAATAAAATTTCGGGGAGAGTCCTGCAGGACCATCCCCGAAAAGATCAACCCGAAACGGGCTTAGAACATCTTGACAAATACCTCGATAGCCTGATATTCGGCCATGCCGAGCTTGTCGTAGAGTGCCGCGGTATTCTGGGTGCGCTCCTCGGCACGCTGCCAGAACTCGCGCGTATCGCTACCCGGGAAGGGGACGATATCCTTCTGCGAGACATGGCGGTAGATGGCGTGGCGCTTCTTGATCAGCTCATCGGGCGAGAGGGGCACGGCCATATCGACCATACCGAGGTCCCACTCCATCCAGGCACCGCGGTAGAGCCACATGTGGCACTCTTTGAGCCACTCATCCTCCTTCACCACCTCCAGGGCGCCAAGCACAGCCTCGATGCAGACGCGGTGCGTGCCATGGGGGTCGGCCAGGTCGCCGGCCGCGTAGATCTGGTGAGGTTTGATCTCACGCAACAGCTTCACAATGATATCAATATCCGCATCGGAGAGAGCCCCCTTCTTGATACCTCCCGTCTCATAGAAGGGGAGGTTGAGGAAATGAGCCTTCTCGGCCGGAAGCCCAAAAGAGCGAACGGCAGCCTTGGCCTCGGCGCGGCGAATGGCCCCCTTCAGGTCGAGCAACGGACGGGGCTCGGCCTCGGCGCGCTGCTTGTCGCGGATGATCGCTTCCACCTCGGCGTAGCGGTCGCCAAAGCCCAATTCGCGAGCGGTATCGATATGTTGCAACACCACATCATCGTGAACAGCCACATTACCCGAGGTCTCGTAGGCCACATGCACATCATGCCCATGCTCCACCAGACGGATGAAGGTTCCGCCCATCGAGATCACATCATCATCGGGATGGGGCGAGAAAATGAGCACCTTCTTGGGGAAGGGGGTCGAGGCGACGGGACGGGTCGAATCATCGGCATCGGGTTTGCCACCGGGCCAGCCCGTGATGGTATGTTGCAAATCGTTGAATACGCGGATATTGATCTGGTCGAAGGAGCCTACGGCCTCCAAGAGCTCGCCGAGCGAGTTCTCGATATAGTCGGCGTGTGTAAGTTTCAGGATGGGCTTCTTCACCTTCTGACAGAGCCACACCACAGCCTTGCGCATAAAGCGGGGGGTCCACTCACAGGGACCGACAAGCCAGGGGGCCACCTCGCGGGTGAGGAGGCCGGCAGCGTTCTCGTCCACCACCACCTCGAGGTTGTTGTGGCGCTGGAGGTAGGAGGCGGGAACCTGGGCCGAGATCTCTCCCTCGACGATGTCGCGAATCACCGGAGCTTTGCCTTCACCCCAAGCCATCAGCACCACCTTCTCGGCACGCATGATCGTACCGATACCCATCGTGATAGCCATCTTGGGGGTCTCGGCCATGTCGGGGAAGAACTTCGACTGCACCTTGCGCGAGTTATGCGAGAGTTGCACCAGGCGTGTACGCGACTTCTCGTAGGAGCCCGGCTCGTTGAAGCCGATCTGTCCCTGCTCGCCCACACCGATGATCATCAGGTTGATACGGCGCATCTTGTCGTAAGCATCCGTATAACGGGCAATATCCTCGGCCGAGACGTTTCCGTTGATGATGTGCACATTCTCGGGCAGGATGTCGATATGATTCAGGAACTCGTTGTGGATGCGGTAATTGCGACTCTGAGGGTTCTCCTTGTCGATCGGATAGAACTCATCGAGGCTGTAGACCACCACATTGCGGAACGAGACCTCACCCCGCTCATAACGCTTCACCAGCTCGGCATAGAGCCCCACAGGGGTACGTCCGGTCGTCAGACCCAGGACAAAAGGATTGAAATCCTCATAGAAATCATCCTCCACATGCATCTCATTGTGTTGGTGGAGCATCTGAACGATCATATCGGCCAGATAGGTAACTCCGGCCTGTTCGGTCTGAAATACCTTGGTCGGCATCTTCTCATAGCGATGCAACAGATCACGCGGCAGGGTCGTCTCGATCAACCCGCCATCCTTCGGTAAGGTGTACTTCCCCTCAATCATATCTATATACTCATTAACTTATTTTCAGTTGTCAGCAACTGCACATCACCGTTCGAGAAGAGTTTTTGGATTTATTCTCACCGGCTTACCCATCTTCAGGGAGGAGGATGTCCGTCTCCTCCTTCATTTGCTCCCCTGTCTTAGGGGATGTTTTTCGCTTTGCGCTTACAGCTCCGGTCAAGGGGCTGTAAGCTGTAACTATTCGGGGAGAGACTAAGCCCTCCCCGAATTGATTTGTAAACCGAAATTACTCGGCCAGACAGTCTACGCGGATGCAACCAACCTTTCCACCCGGGTGCAGCACATAGGCGTACATGTAAACGCCATCCTTCGATACGCTCAGGGCGCAGTCGGTACCACCACCCATCGAAGCAGCATTCCACTCCAAGGCACCCGTGCTGAAGAATACCACACCGGCCTTGAAGTTCTCGATCGTCGTTACGTCGGCAAAGTAGATACCGGCATCGGGAAGTGACCAGGTGAAGTAGGTGTCGCAAGCCGTCATCAGGTACTTGGCACCGTTGAACTCGGCCACATCCAGACAAACGGCACCGCAGTTGCTGTTCGTGGTAACCTGTACAGCCTGAGCCGTGCCAGCCTCTGCCCATACAAAGCAGTTGCTCGAGTAACCCGACATGAAGTAGGGAGCACCCTCACCCATATCGCGGTAGATTACGTCACCGTTGTTGTTGTCGATCTTGTCGGTGATCTCACCGGCAGCGATCTTCGACCAGTAGCCGTCATCGGCAACACCGCCCGAAATTGCATAGAGCAGGTGACCCGTCGTACCCGACGACCAAGGCGAATACATCAGCGTCAGACGGGCATCGCCATACACGTCACCCACAACCGAAAGATCCTTACCATACTCCTGCGAATCACGCGTGATGAAGACCTCCAGCGTGTCGTTGATATCCTTCATACGGCCAATGCGGAAACCGGTAGCCTCAGCAAACGAGCTGACAACGATGTTACCCTCCGAGTCAGCCGTGATGGCGGCGTTGGCACCGGCCATCTCGCCCAGATCCAGGGTCTGCACATACTCACCCGTCAGAGCATCCAGCACCACGGGAGCCTCACCGGCAGCAGCCACAATCAGGTACTTGCCCGTAGCAGCAATGTGGTTGGCGTTAGCGGCCGTCAGCGAGAGCTCCGACAGAGCCTTCGACCAAACAACCTCCTCCGAACCGGCGCGGTAACCATAAGGCAAGAGCTCAACCTCCTGATTCTGCTTAACAACCAGAGCCATCGTGTAGTCGGCACCCTTAACCAGTACAATACCCTCACGAGCCACACCCGTATTCATCTCTACGGTCAGCGTAACCACGCCCTCGGCAACCGTTGCCGAGATCCACTCAACCTGCGGCTCTACGGTAACCTCACCCTCAAAGGTGTAGTTCACAACTACGTCACCGGCACCGGCGGGAGCGTCAACGGGAACAGCTGCACATACGGGAATCGAAACCACCGAGCTCTGGTTCTCCTTACCGAAGTAGATCACCGAAACCTCACCGTTCAGATCGGCGCACGAAGCGTGATCGGCAGCAGGAGCCGTAATGGTCAGCACACCCTCCTTGTAGGAAGCCTCCCACTCATCGGGGGTCGTAACCACGGTCTTCTGCACACCTACGGCCTCAAACTCAACGGTAGCCGACTTGCCGAACTCAACCACCAGGATCTCGATCTCCTTCTTGAGGTTCATGTAGAGGTCGCTACGCTTCTCGATCTCGATCACATCACCATTGAGGAACTCGAAGTAAACCACGTTGTCCTTCTCATATACATCCTTGAAGAGGCCGCCACCGCCACCCGAGGTGGTTACGGGGGTACCATCCTCCAAGAGGATACGCTCCCAGCTCTGGCCATTGTCGTAGCTTACCTCCCAGTAGCCGGTCTGGCCCTCCATAACGACGCGCATCTGGGGAGCATCACCCTTCACGGGAAGTTTGTTGCCCTGGTCGTCGGTAAGCAGAGTGGTTACGCCGTCCGAAACGACTGCCCAGTAGTACTCGCCATCCTCCAATACGACGGTTACAGTGTCGCCATCCTTACCATTCTGGCCGGCCTTACCGTCAGCAATCGAGATCTTCTCGCCATTGGTGAAATAGATCTCATAACCCGTCTCACCCTCGACGATCTTCGAGACATAGACGTTGTTCTGCATGGCATCCACCAGGGTCTTCACGCCGTTGATCTCCTGGTTGAGCATTGCCACGGCAGCCTCAAGCTCCTTTACGCGGTTTTCCAGATTACCGACACGGTTGTTGAGCTCCGTGTCATCGAAATCATCACCACAAGCGGTAAAGAGCAGACCGACTGCGGCAACCAAATAGAATAATTTTTTCATAGTATGAAAGTTAAAAAGTTAGTATTTGTTTATCTCTTTTAAAGTTGCTTTAATAATAATATATAAATAGGTATCCGCCCCTTCCCGGCCGCCGCAACCTCTATTTTGAGGAGCAACGACAGCCAACGACAAAAGGCACATATCCATTTTGGGAACAAAATTAAGAAATTATTATCTGATTTGCAAAATTTTCAAGAAATTTATTTTATCAATTTTGCAAATCTTGCTAAAAAAGTTTAAAATGTTTCATTTTTTAGCCACAAACCTTTAGAAAAGGGGGCGAAAAGAGCTGATTTTTAAAACTTTTTTCGTAACTTTGCCACATGGTGCGAATTGTTTTTCGCCCCCAAGAGAACCCGTTTTATCCCCTACGAGTGAATGCCATGGTGAAATCGACCCCCTTGGAGACCCTGACAAGCGGCAAAAAGTCCGCACAACTCAAACGCGAGATCCTGCGCAACCTGCTCAGCGGCGGCAAAAACATCGCCGACCTGAGCCTGGAGCTCGGACTGAGCGTCCCCACCCTGACGAAGGTGATCAGCGAGCTGATCGCCGAAGGATTGGTCATCAACCTCGGGAAACAGGGAGCCACCGGCGGGCGCCGACCAAGCATCTACGGCCTGAACCCCTCGGCCGGATACTTCATGGGGGTAGACATCAAACACGACACAATCATCCTGGGAATCATTAACTTCCGAGGCGATATGATCATCTCACAGGAGGATGCCTTCACGATCGAAAACAGTCGCCAATCCTTCGACGAGTTGTGCGATCGCATCAGCGACTTCATCTCCTCATCACACATCCGCCGCGACAAGCTGCTCTCGATCGGCATCAACATCCCGGGCCGCGTAAACCCCGAGACAGGCTACAGCTACTCCTATTTCTTCTTTGGCGAAAAACCCCTCTCGGTACTCCTCGAGGAGCAACTCGGCTATCGGGTCTACATCGAGAACGACTCGCGCGCCATGGCCTACGGCGAATACATCTACGGCGTGGGAAACAACGAGCAGAATCTGATCTTCCTGAACCTGAGCTGGGGCTTTGGCATCGGCATGATCATCGACGGAGGGCTCCACTACGGAAAATCCGGATTCTCAGGCGAATACGGACACTTTCCCTTCTTCGACAACGAGATCATCTGTTCGTGCGGCAAGCGCGGGTGTCTCGAAACCGAGGTCTCGGGTCGGGCTGCCCACCGCGAGTTTGTCGAGAAGCTCCGTCAAGGCAACATTTCGATGCTCTCAAAGCAGTACGAACAGGGCGAGACGATAACCATCAACGACATCCTGGAGGCCCTCTCCAAAGAGGACATGCTGGCCATCGAGGTGATGGAACACATCGGCTCCTCACTCGGACGAGCCATAGCCGGACTGATCAACATGTTCAACCCCGAGGTGGTAGTACTGGGCGGAACACTCTATGAGGCAGAGGATTACCTGCTGCTGCCGATCAAGAGCGCGATCAACAAATATGCCCTGAACTTCGTCTCGAAAGATACGGCGATCAAGGTATCGAAACTCGGAGACTCAGCCGGCCTGGTCGGCATCTGCGCCATTACGCGCAACCGGACGTTAGGGCTTTAGCAATGGGCAATGCGGCTACAGCCGAGCGCAGGGCCCAAGAGCGAGACAACGACAAGAAAAAGAGAAAAGCAGAGCAAAAAACGAACAAAAAAATAAGAGAAGAAAATGGAACAAACTCAAACCAAAAAATCGCCGTTGTGGTGGGTCCCCTCCGCCTACTTCGCGATGGGTCTCCCGTTGATCCTGATCAACCTCGTAGCCCCGCTGATGTTCAACGACTTCGGCATCTCGGATGCCCAAGTGGCCTTCTGGACCTCGCTGCTGATTCTGCCCTGGTCGCTCAAACCCTTCTGGAGCCCCTTGATGGAGATGTACCGGACCAAGAAATTCTTCGTGGTCACCACCCAGCTCGTCTCGGGTATCTCGCTGGCTCTGGTGGCCATGGCCCTGCCGCTGCCCAACTTCTTCCCCTATGTGGTGGCCATCATGACCGTACTGGCCTTCAGCGGTGCCACGCACGACATCGCCCTTGACGGCGTCTACATCACGGAGCTCGACAAGACCCAGCAGGCGCAGTTCGTGGGATGGCAGGGAGCCTTCTACAACCTTGCGAAGGTGACTGCCATGGGTGCTCTGGTCTACCTGGCCGGTATTCTGGAGAGCCGTATCGGTGTCCTCTCGGCCTGGGTAATCATCATGCTCCTGTGCGGAGCCATGCTCACCCTGCTGGGTCTCTATCACTGGCGCGTGTTGCCCACGGGAGGTGCTGCGGCCAAGGAGCACGGCTCCTTCAGCGAGACCATGCGCGAGACGTGGGCCGTGATTGCCCAATTTTTCCAGAAAAAATACATCTGGATCTACATCGCCTGGATCATCTTCTACCGCTTTACCGAGGGTCTTGTCATCAAGATCGTTCCCCTGTTCCTGAAGGCCGACAAGGCGGTGCAGGGTCTCGGCCTGACAAAGGATGAGATCGGCCTCTACTACGGCACCTTCGGTGTGGTGGCCTTCATCATCGGCTCGATCCTGGGCGGCTACTTCATCTCGTGGCGCGGCCTGAAGCGGGCGATCTTCCCCCTCTGCTGCATCTTCAACGTCCCCTTCGTAGTCTATGCCCTGCTGGCCCTCTACCAGCCCGATAGCGCCTGGCTCGTCTGCGGTGCCATCGTCTTCGAATACTTCAGCTATGGCTTCGGATTTGTCGGCCTCACGCTCTTTATCATGCAGCAGGTTGCCCCCGGAAAACACCAGATGGCCCACTACGCCTTCGGCTCGGCACTGGCCAACCTGGGCGTGATGCTTCCGGGTATGATTTCGGGTGTGATCAGCGATGCCCTGGGCTACGAAAAGTTCTTCATTTGGGCGCTTGTGAGTGCCATCCCCGCCTTCGTGCTCACCTGGCTGTTGCCCTTCACCTATCCCGATCCGCAGGAGTCAAAATAGGGTAAAGGAGAAACTTTATAAAATTATTTTTTATCAATTTTCGGATTTAAAAACAAGCTATAAGTTTGTATATCAACAAAATAAAATAACCATAGGCCAAATCTCGCTTATTAAAATAATTTAAAAGGTTTGGAAAATGGATAATTTTATTTAAATTTGCATGAAGAACACAATCAAATTACAAGATAACATGAAAAAATTCTCCTTTATGACTCTGTTCATGGCTTGCCTCGGCCTGCTGTTCGGCTGCAACGAGGAGACGACCCCCGAGTACGTCTTCCCGAGCCCCAAGACCACCCCTACGGCAACCATCACCCCGATCGAAAAGGGGACAGACTACATCGTCGTGCGCATCCACTCGATCTACGCTTCGGAGTGCGCCTACACCTATGCCGAGGGCGAAACGCTTGAAAAGAGCCTCGAGCAGATCTTCTCGGAGGGTACCCTGATCCAGGGGGAGACCCAGGAGGTGAAGATTGAGGGGCTGACCCCCGAGACGGCCTACACGTTCATCGCCGCCGCCAGAGACAAGCAGATCGGTTCGGTCTGCATCCCGGTTACCGTAATCACGGCAAGCGATGCCCCGAAGTCGAACTATCCGAAGAAGATGACGGTCGAGCCCTTCGAGATTAACTTCGAGGATGGCGGCGTAGCCAAAGGCTATATCGCCATTGCCGACCTGAACAAGAACAAGAAGCTGAGCTTTGTCCCCACGTTGCTGGATCCCGCCATGACGCAGACGGGCGCTTTCGAGCACTTCTCGACTCTGAACATGGGTGTTCCCTATGTAGTAACCAACGGCGGTTACTTCTGGGATGGCGCCTCGCTGAGCCTCTGCATCACAAATGGTGAGGTGAAGTCGATCGCCACGGAGCTGGCCTACCCCACCGTAAACGGCAACCAGATCATCGCCTACCCCGTTCGCGCGGCTTTAGGTCAGTTGGCCGATGGTTCGTTCGAGGCCACCTGGGTCTACTGCATCGGCGGCAAGCCCTACTCGTTCCCCTCGCCGCTGGACAACGACGAGCAGACCGAGACCTATATGCCCGCTGCCCCCACGGCCGAGGAGTATAACGGTGTGCTGTGGGAGCCCGAGCAGGCAATCGGCGGAGGCCCGATGCTCGTATACAAGGGTCGCAATGTGGCCATGCAATACTACTACCGCGAGATCATGCACACGGGAGGTACAGCCGGTGAGTCGCGCCAGCCCCGCACGGCTGTAGGTGCTTCGCACGACGGCAAGGTGATGCTGCTGGTTTGCGAGGGTCGCGGCATCAACGGCTCGAACGGTCTTACGCTGAGCGAGATGGCTGACATCTTCGTAGAGAAGGGCATGTACTACGCCATCAATCTCGACGGCGGCGGTTCGTCGGCCATGGTCGGTTTCGACGGTCAGCTGCTCAACAGCCCCAGCGACGGCTCGCAGCGTGCAACCCCCACCGTAGTGGTGATCTCCGAGCAGGAGTAACAAACCCCAACACACTGAAACAGAACGCAAAGGAGTGTAGAATTCCCATCCAAGACACCGAAGACCTTTCCTGCTTTGTAAGACATTGCAAAGCGGGAAAGGTTACGGCATAAAAGTAAGAAAAGTAAGAGAGAACCAAAAAGGCACAAATAATAAAAAAGAAGAGATAGAAAAATGAAGAGATTTCGATTCCTGCAGGCTATCGCAGCCCTGTTGATGCTGCCGATGCTGATGAACTGCGCCAAGACCGAAAAGATCGCCAACGACAAGCGAATCTACATGTGGGTGGATTGCGAGGCAAACTTCGCCCGCATGAGCACTGCCGACTCGATCGCCTACTACACCGAGAAGATGCAATCGATCGGTGTAACGGATATCGTGGTGGACGTAAAATCGATCATGGGCGAGACCCTCTACGACAGTAAATATGCCCCCTACATGGGTGAGTTCGAGGGGACGGTTCGTCCGCGCGAGTACGACATGATGCGCCACTTTATCGACGAGGGCCACAAGCACGGCATGCGCGTGCACGGCTCGCTGAACATCTTTGCCGGCGGCCACAACTTCTTCGGTCGCGGCATTATCTACAACGAACACCCCGAGTGGCAGTCGATCGTCTACCAACCCGATGGTTCGTTGGTACCCATCAGCGAGATCAAGACCAACTACAACGGCATGCTCAACCCCTCGAACCCCGAGGTGCGCGAGTATCAGAAGAATATTCTGGTGGAGTTCGTGGAGCGCTATCCGGATGCCGACGGTATCATCTTCGACCGCCTGCGTTACGACAACATGACCTCCGACTTCTCGGAGCTCTCGCGCCAGCAGTTCGAGGCTTGGAGCGGTCTGAAAGTCGAGAAGTTCCCCGAGGATATCCTGACCTGGGCCGATGAGAAGACCTGGAAGCCCGCCAAGTACTTCAAGCAGTGGGTGGAGTGGCGTGCCACGATTATCAAGTCGTTTGTCGAGGAGGCCCACGCTGCGATCCATGCTGCCAACCCCAATATCCTGATTGGCGACTATACGGGTGCCTGGTACCCCACCTACTACCAGCTGGGTGTGAACTGGGCCAGCACGCAATACAACCCCGCAGAGCGCTACCCCGACTGGGCTTCGGAGAACTACTACAAGACGGGCTATGCCGAGCTGCTGGATATCTACATGACGGGCCTCTACTATACGCTCGTAACGAAGGATGAGGTGGATGCCGCACAGGGTCGCCCCATCGAGGGTGAGCGCGGTGAGGCCGGCATGGACCCCAACGATCTGACCTACTGCTACTCGGTGGAGGGCGGTGCCGAACTGGCACAGGCACTCACCTGCGGCGTGGTTCCCGTGGTGGGCTCGCTCTATGTTGATCAGTACAAAGAGGACTCGGAGCAGTTTGCCAAGGCTGTGCGCCAGGTGATGAAGAGCTGCGAGGGCGGTCTGATGATCTTCGACCTGGTACACATCGTCAATCGCGACTGGTGGGCTCTGCTCGAGGAGAACATGAAGTGTGAGGAATAGAAATCTACAAACTTAAAAATCAATAGCTTATGAAACATTTATCCCAAACACGAAGAGGGGGGGGGTTGCTCGGCCGCATGCTGGCAATCCTGGGCGCTCTCTTCCTGGTGCTGAGTCCGAGCATGGCTTGGGCACAAGCCACCATTAAGGGAAAGGTTGTCGATGAAGAGGGACTCCCCGTCATCGGCGCAACCGTCATGGTTGTCGGTACCCAGAACGGTACCTCGACCGATGTGGATGGTAACTTTGCCCTGCAAAATGTGAAGTCCGGCAGCCAGCTGCAATTCTCGTTCATCGGTATGCAGACCGAGACAGTAACGGTAAGCGATGCCGCCACCTTCCTGAACGTGGTGATGAAGAACGACTCGGAGAAGATCGACGAGGTCGTGGTCGTAGGTTACGGTGTGCAGAAGAAGGCATCGGTGACGGCCGCTATCTCGCAGATCTCGGGTGAAGAGATCGAGAAGGCTCCCGTGGGCGACGTGACGAACATGCTGGCCGGTCGTGTGGCCGGTGTAACGGCCGTGCAGACCTCGGGTCAGCCCGGTGCCGATGGTTCGTCGATCATGGTGCGCGGTCAGTCGGTGCTCTACATCGTGGACGGTGTACCCCGCGACATCAACCAGATCAACCCCGAGGATATCGAGTCGATCTCGGTACTGAAGGATGCCTCGGCAGCTGCCGTGTACGGTCTGGATGGTAACACGGTTATCATCGTAACGACCAAGCGCGGTACGAAGGGTGAATCGACGATCTCCTACAAGGGAACGTATGGTATCAGCACGAACGCCACAGCCTTCGAGCTGCTCGACGGCCCCGCCTACGCCTACTGGTACAACAAGGCCCTCGAGCTCGACGGCAAGACCCCGATCTTCACGGCCGACATCGTGCAGAAGATGATCAACGGCCAGGATGGCTGGGGCAACACGAACTGGTACGACAAGGTATTCGATATCGGTACCACGATGTCGCACACCATCTCGGCCAACGGCGGTAACGACAAGATGAGCTACTTTACCTCGATCGGTATGTTCGACCAGAAGGGTAACGTGGACAACTTCAACTTCCGTCGCTACACGGCCCGTGCCAACATCACGGCCAAGATCGCCAACAACCTTACGCTGGAGGTGGGTATCGCCGGCCGTATCCAGGAGCACGATCAGCCGATCTACGCCGCCGATCCTTCGGCCTGGAACAACGTGGCCCAGCAGGCGATGCGTGTACACCCCTACGTTCCGGAGACGGTGACCATCGATGGCGTGAACTACCACACCGCCACCCCGACAGCTTCGGCTACGGTAAACCCCGTGGCTGCCTATACCGAGTCGGGTAACTACAAGAGCACGGCCGCCATTATCCAGCCCAACATCTCGCTGCGCTGGGATGTACCCTGGGTAAAGGGTCTGTCGGCCAAGTTCTTCGCCTCGTATGATATGACCTTCCAGCATACGAAGTCCTTCACAACGCCTTACGAGATGGCTCTGGCTAACTTCTCCTACGATGAGAACGGCTACATCAACGCCATGAACTACACGGTGAGCAACACCTACTCGGGTCTGGGCGATGTGACCAACCTGCAGGAGGCTTCCTACTACACCTACTATGGTGTAACGCAGACCTCGCTCTCGTATGACAACCGCTTCGGCAAGCACCGCGTAGCCGCGCTGGCGCTGTTGGAGACGCGCGACAACAAGTCGAACAACCACTGGGGCCGCATGTACGACCTGCTGTTCGAAAACCTTCCGGAACTTGACTTCGGTGACCAGTCCTACGAGAAGCGCGCCATCGGTGGTACGAGCAGCCGCTCGCGCCAGGTGGGCTTCGTCGTTCGTCTGAACTACGACTACGACGACCGCATCTACGTTGAGCTCTCGGGTCGCTACGACGGAACGTACCTCTTCTCGGGCATGAACGGCTCGCGCTGGGGCTTCTTCCCCGCCGGTTCGGCCGGTTGGCGTATCTCGGAGGAGAAGTGGTTCGGTGCCTCGTGGGTTGATAACCTCAAGCTCCGCGGTGGTATCGGTCTGACGGGTACCTCGGCCATCTCGGCTTACCAGTACCTGAGCTCGATGAGCGTATCGGACGGTAACGCCGTAGTGATCGGCGGCCAGGGCCAGCAGAGCATCTATACCTCGACGGTTCCCAACCCCAATGTTACCTGGGAGAAGAACTTGAACTATAACATCGGTGTGGATGCCACCTTCTGGGGCGGTCTGCTCGGTATTGAGGCCGATGCCTTCTACACCTATAAGTATGATATGCTCTCGTCGGCTTCGGGCTCCTATCCTCCCTCGGTGGGTGGTTACTTCCCCGCCTGGGACAACCAGAACAAGCAGGATGTACGCGGTTTCGACTTCACCCTCTCACACTACAACCGCAAGGGTGATTTCAACTACAACATCAAGTTCATGGGTTCGTATGCCAAGCGCCGCTGGCTCTACTATGCCGGCGATGCCGACAACGCTCCCGACTACCAGAAGCTTACGGGCAAGGATGTCGGTTCGGTGATCGGTTTCCTGGCAGAGGGTCTCTTCCAGAGCGAGGCTGAGATCCAGAACTCGCCTACGATGATCGGTAAGCCCGTGCGCGTGGGTGATATCAAGTACACGGACCGCAACGGCGACGGCAAGATCTCCTATGAGCAGGACCGTGGTTATGTAGGTACTTCGGTCTACCCGAAGTTCACGGCCGGTCTGAGCTTCGGCTTGGAGTGGAAGGGCCTCGACTTCAACTTCCTGTTGCAGGGTGCCGTGGGTTCGACCATCGCCCTGACGGGTGTATACGATGGCGGTATCATGGATAACACCTCGATGACCAAGCCCTTCTACCACGACGGTAACTCGCCCTTGTATCTGGTGGAGAACTCGTGGACGCCCGAGAACCGCGATGCCTACTTCCCGCGTCTGTCGCTCGACTCGAGCTCGAACAACGCCTACTCCTCGACCCGCTGGTATCGTCCGGGTGACTACCTGCGTCTGAAGACCGCACAGCTCGGTTACACGCTCCCGAAGAAGATCACCATGAAGGCCGGTATCCAGAAGCTGCGCATCTATGTGGAGGGCTCGAACCTCTTCACGTTGAGCCATGTGAGCAAGTATAACATCGACCCCGAGCTGCCGAGCGTGAGCAACGGTTACTACCCGCAGCAGCGTGTGATCTCGGTCGGTCTGAACATTACGCTCTAATCCGAAAACTATGAAAAGTATGAAAACGAGAATTTTAACCCTGTTTATGTCGTTCCTGGCTCTCGGATTGGTGAGTTGTAACGACTTCCTGGACCTCACGCCGACGGACCGCATATCGGATAAATCGGCCTGGGAGTCACAGGCTGCAACAGACCTGTATATCAACAATTTCTACGAGTATATTTCGATCTACGGCCAGTTCGGCGATCAACAGTTCCAAGGCAACCTGACCGAGGGTCTCACAGAGACCTTCAAGTACGGATCGCCGGTCATCGGTAACCGCGCCGGCGACTGTAACTACCTGGTATTCACGCCCGAGACAATATCGAGCACGGGCTGTCAGCTCGACTGCTGGTCTGGCACCTATGAGCGCATCCGCCGCATCAACGAGTTCCTCTCGGCCATGGCGAAGTACTCGACCTATCCCGATGAGGTAAATCTCCGCTACGAGGCTCAGGCCCGCTTCTTCCGCGCCTTCCTCTACTTCCAGATCGCCAAGCGCTACGGTGGCCAGATGATCATCTTCAACACCTTGGAGGAGACGGTCAAGAATGCACCGCTGAGCTCGGCCGACAAGTGCTGGGAGTACATCTACAATGAGCTGACGTTTGCCGCCCAGAACCTGCCCGAGGAGTGGAACTCGCAGAATTCGGGTCGCGTAACGAAGGGTGCCGCCTATGCCCTGCTTTCGCGCGCCATGCTCTATGCCGAGCGTTGGAGCGATGCCAAGGCTGCCGGCGAGGAGGTCCTCAAGTTGAACTACGCACTGGCTCCCACCTATGCCGAGGGCTTCGCCGGCGGCAACACGGAGTCGATTCTGGAGTTCAACTACCTGGTAACGGGTCCCAACCACTACTGGGATCGCTACATGTGTATGTACCACGAGTACACGACAGCCGGTGGCGCATCGCCTACGCAGGAGATGGTCGAGAGCTACGAGGATAAGAAGGGGAATCCGGTCGATTGGTCGAAGTGGCACACCGCCGACGGCACGACCGAGTATCCTCCCTACGCACAGCTCGAGCCCCGCTTCGCCGCTACGATCCTCCACAACGGAGCTACCTGGCAGGAGAAGACGCTGGAGTGCTGCGTGGATGGTACCTACGGCACCTATGTGGACTATGGCCAGGAGCCCTATCCCTATGGCAAGACCGTAACGGGCTACTATATGCGCAAGTTCCGCCAGGAGACGAACACCAACCTCACGAGCACCGCTTCGACCACCCCCTGGGTAGAGCTTCGTCTGGCTGAGGTGATTCTGAACCTGGCCGAGGCCGAGATGCGCCTCGGAAACGATGGTGGCGCCATGAACTACATCGCTCAGGTGCGCAGCCGCGTGGGTCTGCCGACCGACCTCTCGCTCACGGGCGAGGAGTGCTTTGCCGCCCTGCGCCACGAGCGTAAGATCGAGCTCGCCTACGAGGGTCACCTGTGGTGGGATATGCGCCGCTGGGGCCTTGCCGAAGAGGCCTACACGGGCTACCGCGTACACGGCCTGAAGATCACGAAGGAGGGTTCGGGCTACCGCTACCAGTATGTGGATTGCGACGGTGAGGATCGTGAGTACCTGAGCCGCATGAACCGTCTGCCGATTCCCGACACCGAGCTGCTGAACAACAGCGCGATCGAGCAGTTCCCCGAGTGGAATTTCTAATGAATTACGACTATGAAAAAGAGTATATTTTGGACAATTCTGGCAGCCGTACTCTCGTTGACGGCGTGCCATGAGCCGGAAGAGTTGATTCCGGCCGTTGCCAACAAGGGTATCAATGCCGTGACCGCCTACGCCACCTGGGAGGGCTACCACTCGGCAGACAATACGGGTTTTGTCGGCGACATCGACTACCAGAAGCGCGAGATCACCATCCAGGTGCCCTACAACATCCCCGTGGAGTCCGACGTAGTGACCAAGTTGGAGGATTATAAGAAGGTGTGGGTGCTCTTCAACCTGGACGACAACGCCACCCTGGAGCCCGCCCTGCTGACCATGGACCTCACCAAGGAGTACACCCTGACACTCACCGACCAGAAGAAACAGCAGAGCACCTGGACCATCAAGGCCGCCCTGAAGAAGAGCAGCGCCTGCGATATCGAGAGCTTCTCGATCCCCTCGCTCGGTCTCTCGGCCATCATCGACAAGGCCGGTGCCACGGCTTCGCTGATCTACTTCCAGGGGCTGGAGAATGTCTTCGGTGAGGTAACCATCTCGCCCCACGCCACGATCGTTCCCGATCCCTCGAAGACCGCCTTCTGGTGCTCGCCCGACAGCCCCAAGAAGTTCACGGTAATTGCTCAGGACGGCGTGACGAAGCGCGACTGGTACCTCCAGCAGACCGAGCCCGCCCGCTTTGATGGCGGTTTGCGCCCGGGCAGTGGAAAGATTCTCTGGCTGAAGAAGCTCTCGGCACTGGGTGTCCCCGTGCTCGATATGACGACCGGTATTGCCGCTACGGATAACAACCTGATTATCCACACGCGTGGTGAGAATCCTATCGTGGTGGATACCAAGTCGGGTGATGTGGTTGGCAGCGTGGACCTCGGTTCTATCAAGGGTGCCACCTCGAGCTACTACCTCACCTCGGACCACAAGGGCCACTTGATGGTGAATAACCGTGTGCCCGATGATGGCAGCATCCTGCGTATCTATCGTATGCGCGACTTGAACTCGAGTCCCGAGTTGTTTATCGAGTTCCCGACCACGGATGTTTACGGTGACCATATCTCGGTATGGGGTGACCTTTATGGTGACGCCACCATCCAGGCTGCCTACTGCGGTTGGACCTCAACGGGTACCACCTCGACCATCACCTGGGTGGTGAAGAATGGTGAGTTGGTAAGTCCGGAGCCCACCTGGTGTCAGATTTCTGGTGTTAATGGTTGGACCAATGGTGATGCCATCCGTCTGGGTACGGAGAGCAATTCGGACTTCCTGGCCTGCGGTTACTCGATGAACCAGCTCTCGTGGGTAGATGGTACGACGAATGCCGCCAAAAACTACATCCATGGAGCCCTCTCCGGCAACGAGGGTATGAAGGCTGTCGATGCTGTTGAGTTCAATGGTGTACGCTATGTGGCCGCTACGATGGAGTCCTTCTTTACCTGGGGTGTAGCCGGTGATATGTGGATATTCGAGGCGAAGTATCCGGAGACCTTCAATGGTTCGCTTGAGCAGGATACGGCCAACGGTATTATGTCCTATCCCGATATCACGGTTTTCAACCTGAACAACGACGATGGTAATGAGATAAGTAACTGCTACGGCTTCTACGGTGGCCGCGCCAACGACGGAGTCAATAGCAATGCACTTCAGGATGTGAAGCTGCATGTGACCTCGGACGGCTACTTCATGTATGCCTACTTTATGTTCTGCAACGGTTATGCGGGTTGCATACAGTTCGACTGTATCGCTCAGTAAACCGTCGCAAATAAAACCTACAGCCCTTTGATCGGGGCTGTAGGTACAAAACAACAATACAAAAACTGATGAAGATGAAAAAACTTTTACTTGCAATGGGTTTGGTTGCTACACTGGCGGCCTGCTCCGACGACAGCAATGTTGTCTACGACTATCCGGCACGTCCCGATGTGGAGCCGATGCCCGCTGTGACGATCACCCCGGGTACTGCCGGCCATAACACGCTGGAGTTCACCATTACCCCGGCCAATGCCGAGGAGTGCTCTTTCTATTGCATCGAGACCCAAGAGGACGACAAGCAACTCTCGGCCGGCGATGTGATCTCGCTCGGTAAGGCTGTCGATGCCCTGGCCGAAGGCACCTACAAGGCCGAGAATCTCTTTGATGAGACCTCGTATAACGTCTACGCAGCTGTTCGCAAGGGGAACAAATCCTCGCTGACGGTGACCAAGATGACCACCACGAAGGCCCCTGAGATCCCTGTTCCCACCCCCGAGACCAACCCGATGTATATCTGGGTGGATGCCGCGGCCAACTTCCCCGACTTTGCCAACAGCAAGGAGAATATCCGTCGTGACCTGACCCTCGCTAAGGAGACCGGATTTACCGATGTTGTGGTTGATGTTCGCCCCACCAATGGCGATATCCTCTTCCAGTCGTCGCACTGCGACCAGGTGGCTTGGCTGGGTGCCTGGGCCTCGGGTGGCTATATGAAGTTTGAGCGCACGGCCGACTGGGACTACCTGGGAGCCTTCATCGAGATTGGCCACGAGCTGGGTCTGCGCATCCACGCCGGATTCAACACCATGGTCGGAGGTAACGAGTCGAGCCTCGGTGCTCAGGGTATCCTAGTACGCGACAGCTCGAAAAAGGAGTGGGCTACGGTTCTGAACACGAAGAATGGCTTTGTCAATACGCTTGATTCGGAGGAGACAACCTTCTTCTTCAACCCCCACAACGAGGAGGTTCAGGAGTACATCTGCAACCTGCTGAAGGATCTGGCCGCCTACGAGGAGCTGGATGGTATCATTCTGGACCGTGGCCGCTTCGATTCGTTCCAGAGCGACTTCTCGGAGCTCACCAAGGAGCTCTTCGAGGAGTATGTGGGTGAGACGGTGGACTTCAATAAGGATGTCCTTCCCGCCGGCTTTACGGGTAGCATCGATGCCGACATGCCCTACGAGCACAAGCACCTGAAGAAGTGGCTCGAGTTCCGCGTGAAGGCCATTCACGACCTGATGCACAAGGCCAAGGATGCCGTGCGCAGCGTGAACCCCACCGTTAAGTTCGGTGTCTATGTGGGCGGCTGGTACTCCAGCTACTACGATTGCGGTGTGAACTGGGCCAGCCCGGAGTATAATGTGGCTGCCGATTTCCCGCGCTGGGCTACGGCCGACTACAAGAACTACGGCTATGCCGACCTGATGGATCACATGCTCATCGGAGCCTACGCCTCGCCGGGCAGTGTCTATGGCACGTCGGAGTGGACCATGCAGGGCTTCTGCCAGCTGGCTATGCAACGCATCTTGGGCGCCTGCCCGCTCGTATGCGGCGGTCCGGATGTGGGCAACTGGGATTCGTCGGACAAGTATACCGATGCTGAGGAGTATGAGGCTATCACCAACTCGGTAAAGGCCTGCTACGACGCTTGCAACGGTTACTTCCTCTTCGACATGATTCACCTGAAGGAGGGCGATCTGTGGCAGTATGCCAAGGCCGGCATCGATGAGGTGAAGGCCGAATTGTAACCTACAAACCTAAAGAAGGTGAAAAGAGCGAGTTTTTGGCTGCTGCTCCTTATCGCAGCACTCTCTACCCTACCCTCCGAAGCCCAATCGGGCTTCGGAGCCTATTACGACTGTCGTTATGCGGCCCACCAGAAGGAGGGCATGCCCACAGGAGCCATCGTCTGGATGGGCGACAGCCTTACGGAGCAGGGATGGTGGAGTTTTCTCTCGAAGGAGAAGAAGATCGTAAACCGCGGCATCGGAGGCGACAATACACGCGGGATGTTGGCCCGCCTGGATGAGATCCTAAGCTTCTCACCCAGCAAGATCTTCCTGATGGGCGGAGTGAACGACCTCTCGGGAGATCGTCCCGTGGAAGAGATCGTGGAGAACGTGCGCAAGATGCTGGAGATGATCCGCACCCAGGTCCCCGAATGTGAGGTCTATCTGCAAAGCGTCATCACCCCCAACAACGAGGTGTTGGCCTACCCCTATGCCAAGGGCAAACAGGCTCAAACCAAAGCCCTCAACCGCCACTACAAGGCCCTATGCGATGAGGGCTTAGCCACCTGGGTCGATATTGCCCGACTGCTGGAGAATGAGCAGGGCGAACTGAGGGAGGAGCTGACCAAGGATGGTATTCACCTCCACCCCGAGGCCTACCGAATCTGGGTTGAGCACCTGAAAAAAATGAAGTATCTGAAGAAGTAACCCTTCCGCGAAAGCGCGGAAGAAGAAAAAACTGCCATGAAGCGCGTTGCAGCAATCGACTTTCTCAGGGCCCTGGCCATCATTGGCATGGTGATCTCGGGCCAGATGATCTGGCATGCGGAGCTGCCGGCCTGGATGTTCCACGGCCAACTGCCCCCACCGACCTTTGCCTTTAACCCCGCGGTACCGGGAATCACCTGGGTGGACCTGGTCTTTCCGTTCTTCCTCTTCTCGATGGGAGCAGCAATGCCCCTGGCCCTGCGCCGTCGCGAGCAGAAGGGGGCCGGATGGATGCAGATTGCGCTGAGCGCTCTGCACCGCTTTCTGTGGCTGGCCTCGTTTGCCATCATCCTCGGCAATACTCGCATGGGACGCCTCACGGAGCTTGCCCCCTGGGCCGCAGCCCTGATGACCCTCCTGGTCTGGGGTCTCTTCTTTGCGATGTTTGTGCGCATCCCGGGGTGGGAGGCGAAGCGAAATTCGATGCTCAATTGGGCCGGCTTTGTTGCGCTGATCGCCCTGACGATGCTCTACAAGCCGCTCTTCGGAATCGAAGTCTCGCTCCACCAGAGCGACATCATCATCCTGATCCTGGCTTCGATGGCCCTGTTCGGCACCCTCGGATGGTGGTTCACACGCAACTCTCTGGTGATGCGCATCGTGCTGATCTGCGGAGTGGCCCTGCTGAAACTCTCCTCCTCGGTCGAGGGGTCGTGGTGCGCCTGGCTGTGGCAGCAGACCCCCGCGGAGTGGCTCTTCCGCTTCGAGTTCATGAAATATCTCTGCCTCGTGCTCAGCGGAACGATCGCCGGCGATGTGATCGGACAGGCCCTCAAATCGGGGGAGATCGCAGAGAAGAAGGAGGGCGACTCATGGAGTGGTCCGTTAACCATAGCGCTGGCCCTGCTCATGTGTGCGCTGATCATCACCCAGCTCTGGGGCCTCTTTGTGCGTCAAGTGGGGCAGACCGTACTCCTCTCGGCCCTGCTCGGCTGTGGGTCCTACCTGCTGCTTGGGAGACTCAACACCGCCGAAAAACCGCTTCTGAAACGTCTGCTTTCGATCGGCATGGTACTGCTCATCCTGGGTCTGCTGGCCGAACCCCTCGAAGGGGGAATCAAGAAGGACCACGCCACGATCAGCTACTTCTTTGTAACGGGCGGCATGGCCACCTTTGTTCTGATTGCAGCCCTGGCCCTGGAGCTCCGCTTCGGCATTCGCTTTAAGGCCCTGGAGGCGTGTGGCGCCAACCCGATGTTCGCCTACACCGCCTCGAGCTACCTCATCACCCCGATTGCGGTGCTCACCACACTCTCCTCGGCGATCGAGTGGTTCGCCGGCCTCGGCCCCTGGTACGCCTTCGGGCGCGGAGTGATCTTTGCCCTGCTGGTGATCGCCGTAACGTGGCCTATGACACGCAAAAACTACTACTGGAAATCATAAGAATATTTGCAGAAATGAAGATTACGGGAACATTCTTGGATGAAATCAGCCACGATATTCCGCACCAGAACTGGGGCGAGAAGGAGTGGGATGCCGACTTCCGGCACATGCGTTCGATCGGTATCGATACGGTGATCATGATCCGCTCGGGATACCGCAAATTCATCACCTACCCCTCGAAATACCTGATCGGCAAGGGGTGCTACCGCCCTGCGACCGATCTGCTGGACCTCTTCCTGCGCCTGGCCGACAAATACGGCATGAAGTTCTATTTCGGTCTATACGACTCGGGCCACTACTGGGATACAGGCGACATGTCGAAGGAGACCGAGTACAACCGCTACGTCATCGACGAGGTGTGGGAGCAGTACGGACAACACCACCCCTCGTTCGGAGGCTGGTACCTCAGCGGTGAGATCTCGCGCCGCACGAAGGGGGTGATCGAGGCCTTCCGTGAGCAGGGCCTTCACTGCAAGGCCGTTTCGGGCGGCATGCCGACCCTGATTTCGCCCTGGATCGATGGCAAGAAGGCGGTGCTGGCCGCCTCGTCGAGCCTCTCGAAGGAGGATGCTGTTTCGGTAGCCGACCACGAAAGGGAGTGGGACGAGATCTTTGCAGGGATCCACGGCGCCGTGGATGCCGTGGCCTTCCAGGATGGGCACATCGACTACGACGAGCTCGATGCCTTCTTCGAGGTGAACAAGCGCCTGGCCGACCGCTACGGTCTGGAGTGCTGGACCAATGCCGAGACCTTTGACCGCGATATGCCGATCAAGTTCCTGCCCATCAAGTTCGAGAAGCTGCGCATGAAACTGGAGGCGGCAGCCCGCGCCGGCTACGACAAGGCGATCACCTTCGAGTTCTCACACTTCCTCTCGCCGCAGTCGAGCTACACCTCGGCACACCACCTCTTCGATCGTTACCGAGAGTATTTCCTGGGCGAGAAGTTGTAACCCGCAAGCCAAAATGCGAATCTAACCTTTTACACGAACCTGAAATAAACGAAATTTGCCGCTATGTTACAAATTGATGCACTGATTAAACAATATCACGACGAGCTCCACGAGCGCGTTCTCCCCTTCTGGCTCAACCACTCGCAGGACAAGGAGTTCGGAGGCTATTTTACCTGCCTGGACCGCGACGGTTCGGTCTTCGACACCGATAAATTCATGTGGTTGCAGGGTCGCGAGGTGTGGCTCTTCTCGATGCTCTGCAACAAAGAGGGGATCCGCCCCGAGTGGCTGGAGTGCGCCCGCCAGGGAGCCGAATTCATGCTCAAGCACGGCCACGACGGCGACTACAACTGGTACTTTGCCCTCACGCGTGAGGGTCAGCCGCTGGTCGATCCCTACAACATCTTCTCCTATACGTTTGCGGCCATGGCCTTTGCGCAGTTGCATAAGGCTACGGGCGACGAGCGCTATGCCGAGGCTACGCGCCGCACCTTCGCCCACATCATGGAGCGCTGGGACAACCCCAAGGCGCAGTGGAACAAAGCCCACGCCGGCACGCGCGACATCCGTGCCCTGGCCCCCTCGATGATCCTCTGCAACCTGCTGCTCGAAATCGAGCACCTGATCGACCCCGCCGTGGTGGAGGAGTCGATCGACAAGGCCCTGGGCGATGTGATGAACCGCTTCTATCGTCCCGAGCTGGGGCTGATGCTGGAGCACATGAATGCCGACGGCACGCTGAGCGACACGTTTGATGGTCGTCTGATCAACCCCGGCCACACCCTTGAGACGATGTGGTTCGTAATGGATCTGGCACGCCGCAGAGGCGACAACGAGCTGATCCGCAAAGCCATTGAGATTGCCCTGAACACCCTCGACTTCGGTTGGGACAAGGAGCACGGCGGCATCTTCTACTTCATGGATCGCAAGGGCTGTCCTCCGCAGCAGCTCGAATGGGACCAGAAACTCTGGTGGGTACACATCGAATCGACAATCGCCATGCTGGAGGGCTACCTGCTGACGGGTGACGAGCGCTGCAAGAGCTGGTTCGAGAAGCTGCACGACTACACCTGGTCGCACTTCCGCGATGCGGAGCACCCCGAGTGGTTCGGCTACCTGAATCGCCGCGGAGAGGTGCTGCTGACCCTTAAGGGCGGCAAGTGGAAGGGCTGCTTCCATGTTCCGCGCGGCCTCTACAAGTGCGAATGCCTGCTTCGTGAGTTGAAACAGAAAATGGAGAAGTAACATGAAACGGATGCTGTTGTTAAGCCTCCTGCTTTTGTGGGGTGCAACGGTGTGGGCCGCCGAGGTGCGCACACTCAAAGGCCGAATCAGCTGCGAAGGTCGCGGGGTGGCCGAGGTGATCGTCACCGATGGCGAGACGTTCACGCGCACCGACAAGAAAGGGTGCTACGAGCTTGCATCGGCTGAGGGGAACCACCTGATCTACATCACCATTCCCTCGGGTTATGAGGTGGAGGCGAAGGCGAGTGTTCCGCAGTTCTGGCAGAAGATCACAGACCAAAAGAGCACCTACGACTTTGAGCTCATCAAAAAGAGGCAGGACGACACCCGCCACGGCTTTATCGTGACGGCCGATCCGCAGATCTGGCACCAAAAGGAGTTCCCGGCCCTGAAGAGCGCCATGGAAGATATTCGCGAGACGGTAGAAGGCTACAGCATACCCTTCCATGGGATCTGCTGCGGCGATGTGATCTCCTACGACCACACCTTCTACGCGGCCTACAACGAGATTACGGCCTCGACGGGTATCGATTTCTTCTCCACCCCGGGCAACCACGACATGACCCTCTACAGCCGTTCGCACGAGACCTCGGTACGCCTCTGGGAAGAGACCTTCGGCCCCGTGTGCTACTCCTTCAATGTGGGTAAGGTGCACTATGTGATCCTGAACGACAACTTCTACATCGGCCGCGACTACTTCTACATCGGCTACCTCGACGAGCGACAGCTGGCCTGGCTGGAGCGCGATCTGAGCTATGTGGAGGAGGGTTCGACCGTGATCGTGGCCATGCACATCCCCTCAACGTGCGAAGAGAAGGATCGCAAGCAGTTCGACTACCGCAACATCGCCGGAGTGATGACCAACGCCCACCACCTGCACCACATGCTGGCCCCCTACAACGCCCATATCCTCTCGGGACACACCCACACGACCTACAACCAGCAGATTACCGATCGGCTGTATGAACATGTGATCCCGGCCTTGAGCGGCGCCTGGTGGCAGGGCCCCCTCTGCACTGACGGTACTCCGCGCGGCTATGGCGTCTTTGAGGTGGACGGCGATCGAGTATCCTGGTACTACAAATCGACCGACTACCCTGCAGATCACCAGATGGTCCTCTACGCCGGAGAGCAGTATCCGCAGTTCAAGGGAGAGATCGTGGCCAACATCTGGGCTTCGGATCCCAGCTGGCAGGTAGAGGCCTCGTTCGATGGAGGCAAGGCCCAGAAGATGGAGCGCTTCGAGAGCTATGACCCTGCCGCCCAGGAGATGTACCGATCAACCGAAGGGTTCGACCACTCCTACGTCTACCCCTCTGCGGCCGACCACTTCTACCGCATCGCCATGCCCGAAGGGGCAAAGCAGGCAACCGTAACAGCCGAGGATCGCTTTGGCAATCGGTATACCCAAACCTTGAAGATTGAATAGAAAACGGACGATGAAAAAGATCTTATCCTTCACCGCAGCTCTGATGGCTGCGGTGCTTTTAACCGCTTGTAGCACCACAGAGAGCTACGAGGTAATCGTTATTGGCGGCGGTGTGAGCGGCACAACGGCCGGCATCCGCGCGGCACGACAGGGAGCCAAGACCCTGATTGTGGAGCAGGGGCCCTGGCTGGGTGGCATGCTCACGGCAGCCGGTGTGAGTGCCACGGATGGCAATTACCGCCTCCGAGGCGGCATGTGGGGAGAGTTGCGCGACTCCCTGGAGGCCCACTACGGAGGCCCCGAGGCCCTGAAGACGGGCTGGGTGAGCAACCTTCTGTTTGAGCCCCACATCGGAGCCCGCATCTTTCGCTCCATGGCCGATAATGAGGAGCTGCTGACCGTAGCCTTCGAGACCTCGGCCACCGAGATCACGCGCACGGAGGAGGGTTGGCAGGTGATGCTGCAAGGCCCCCACGGAAAAAGGTGCGTAGCGGGAAGCGTGCTGATCGACTGCACGGAGCTGGGCGACGTGGCCGCCGGACAGGGCGTGAAGTACGATATGGGTATGGAGAGCCGCTCGGTAACGGGTGAGGATATCGCCCCTGAAGAGGCCAACGATATTATTCAGGACCTGACGATGGTGATGATTCTGAAGGACTACGGTCGCGATATGACCATTGAACGTCCGGCCGACTACGACTCCGCGCTCTTTGCCTGCGCCTGTCAGAATGCCATCTGCCGCACCCCCAAGGAGGCTAACCGTCTGTGGTCGAAACAGATGATGCTCACCTACGGCAAACTGCCCAACGGCAAATACATGATCAACTGGCCGATCGAGGGTAACGATTTCTATGTCAATATGATCGAGATGACGGAGGAGGAGCGTGCCGAGGCCGTGCGCAAAGCCAAGGCCCACACGCTGAATTTCCTCTACTTCATCCAGCACGAGCTGGGGATGAAGACCCTCTACCTGGCCGATGACGAGTTCCCGACCGAGGACCGGATGCCGCTGATGCCCTACCACCGCGAATCGCGCCGCATCGAGGGAGAGGTGCGTTTCCAACTCTCGCACATCACCCACCCCTACGACTATACACTCTACCGCACGGCGATCGGTGTTGGCGACTACCCGGTCGATCAGCACCACACGCGCTATACGGGCTGGGAGGCGCTGCCGAACCTCTACTTCCACTCCGTACCTTCATACGGAGTGCCGATGGGTGTCCTATTCCCGAAGGAGGTCGATGGGCTGATCGTGGCCGAGAAGTCGATCTCGGTGAGCAACCTCGTGAACGGCTCCACGCGCCTGCAACCCGTGGTGATGCAGCTCGGTGAGGCGGCCGGTATCGTAGCAGCCCTGGCTGCACAAAAGGGGATCGAGCCCCGCGAGGTGGCCGTGCGCGACGTGCAACGCGAGATCCTCAACGGCGGAGGCTACCTGCTGCCGTTCCTCGACCTGCCCGCTTCCGATCCTCACTTTAAAGCCCTGCAACGCATAGGTGTTACGGGAATCATTCAGGGGGTAGGCATGACCGTGGGCTGGGAGAACCAGAGCTGGTTCCGCGCCGAGGAGACGATTACCGTAGCCGAGCTGATGGAGGGACTCCTCCCCTACCTGGACCAGGCCGAGGCTCACACCTACGCCGAAAACCGTGAGTTGGTCACCCTGACGGAGCTGACACCCCTGACAAAGGAGCTCTCGGAAGAGCAGTGGCAGGCCCTGGGCCTAAAGGAGTACGACCCCCAGCGCCCCCTCACACGCCTGGAGTGCGCCGTAGTGATCGATGCCCGCCTGAACCCCTTCGACACGCCTATTGACTTAAATGGAAATCTAAACCGATGAAACGACTCTTGCTTATGATGGCTCTCTGTCCGCTGCTGGGCAGTTGTGCCGGGGAGAAGACGATCCCCGTTGCCGAATCGCCTGCCCGTGTGGTGGGCCGCACCGAAACCTTGACGGATGGCTCAATCTCTTTCGATTGGAGCGGGGTCTACCTCGACATCCGCTTCGAGGGCTCTTACCTGGCCCTGGAGCTCAGCGACACGAAACGCAACTTCTTCAACCTCTGGGTCGATGGCCGGGAGCAGCCCAAGTTTACCTCTGAGGGCGACCACAACTTGGTCGTGCTCTTCAACGACCCCACGGCCGAGGGTGAGCACCTGGTGCGCATCCAAAAGGCCACCGAGGCCGAGCAAGGATGCTGCACGCTCCACTCGTTTGTAACCGATGGCCGTCTGCTTCAGACCGCGGAGCTCAAGCGCCCGCGCCACATCGAGTTCTATGGCGACTCGCTCACCTGCGGCTACGGCACCGAGAGCCTCAAGGGGAGTGATCCCTTCCTGCCCGAGACCGAGAACTGCCGCTATACCTTTGCTGCGCTTACGGCCGACCACTTCGGGGCCGACTACAACCTCATCTCGCACTCGGGCCGTGGTCTGGTGCGCAACTACGGCGACTCGCTCTCGATCTCCGATCCGACGCTCACAATGAGCGCACGCGCCTTCCGACTCTACGACGAGGAGCCCACCTCAGCCTGGGACTTCGAGCAGAGCCCCTATCGCCCCGATGCCCTTGTCATCACACTGGGCACCAACGACTTCAGCACCCAACCTCACCCCACGGGCGAGGCCTTTGTGGAGGGCTACCGCTCCCTGATCGAGAAGTTGCGCACGGCCTGGGGCGAGGAGTTGCCCGTGCTGTGTGTCACCCACTCGCCCATCGCAGCCAAGCTGGTCGGCGAAATGGTCCAAACGATCCCGCACACGGCCATGGCCGACGTTTCGTGGGGGGTCTACAACAAGACCACCGACCTCGGAGCCTCGGAGCACCCGAACCGCTACGGCCACGAAAAGATGGCTCGAATCGTGATCGAGGAGTTCCAAAAGCTCACCGGCTGGGAGCAGGCTCCCCAACCGCAGGAATAGCATCTCTGAACCGCAACAAGTCGGAGCAAAACACAAGCGGAGCGAGAGGAAGATGATTCCTCTCGCTCCGCTTTTCGATTATGAATATTATCGGCTGTTATAGCGCTCAAGAGCCTTCTCCAGGAGGAACAAGGCTCGCTGAAGCTTCTCTTTCTTCAATACATAGGCAATGCGGACCTCGTTGCGCCCCTTCGTGGGATCGGCATAGAAGCCCGAAGCGGGGGCCATCATCACGGTTTCGCCCTCATACGAGAAGTCGGTCAGACACCAGGCACAGAACTTATCGCAGTCGTCGATCGGCAGACGCGCCACCGTATAGAAGGCTCCGTTGGGCGTGGGGGTATAGACACCGGGGATCTTATTCAACCCCTCAACCAGGCAGTCGCGACGCTCCAAATACTCCTCATAGACAGCCCGGAAATAGCTCTCGGGAGCATCAATCGAAGCCTCGGCGATCAACTGACCGATCAGCGGAGGCGAGAGTCTGGCCTGGCAGAACTTCATCACAGCAGCACGGACAGCCTTGTTCTTCGTCACCAGGGCACCGATGCGGATGCCACACTCCGAGAAGCGTTTCGAGACCGAGTCGATCAGAATCACATGCTCCTCCATCCCCTCCAGATGAGCGGCCGAGAGGTAGGGCGTGTCGGTATAGACAAATTCGCGATAGACCTCGTCGGCAATCAGGTAGAGGTCGTATTTGAGGGCCAACTCACGCAATTTGTGCATCTCCTCGGGGGTATAGAGGTAACCCGTGGGGTTGTTCGGATTGCAGATCATGATGGCACGCGTGCGCTCCGAAATGAGCTTCTCAAACTCCTCGACCGGCGGCAGGGCAAATCCCGACTCGATCGTGGAGCTTACGGTGCGAATCGTGGCACCCACCAGACAGGCAAAAGTCATGTAGTTGGCATAGGTGGGTTCGGGGACAATCACCTCCTCGCCACGGTTGAGCGTAGCCATGAAGGCAAACATCACCGCCTCGGAGCCACCGGCTGTAATAAGAATATCCTCAGGCGAATAGTCGATATGGAAGCGTTTGTAGTACTCGGAGAACTTCTTTCTCAGGCTCAAAAATCCATCGCTGGGGCTGTATTCGAGAATCGTGCGGTCGATCTTATGGATCGCCTCGATACCCACTTCGGGCGAAGGGAGATCGGGCTGGCCGATGTTGAGGTGGTAGACCTTCGTACCACGCGCCTTGGCCTCGTCAGCCAAGGGTACGAGCTTACGGATCGGAGATACGGGCATTTTGATGGCCCTGTCGGCGATTTTCGGCATAGCAGATAAGTTTTACAGGTTAAGGGAGAGGCCCCCAAATAAAGATAATACAGACTCCGGAGAGCCCATCGGACTAATCGAGTTCGAGCGTGGGACGGAACTTCACCACCCGCTTGGCGGCGATTCGCACGGTCTGACCCGTACGGGGATTGCGCCCCGTGCGCTCCGAGCGATGGCCGACCGAGAAGGTGCCCAAACCTGCAAACGAGATTTTATCCCCCTCCATCAGGGTCTGAATCGTAGCCTCAACGACGGCATCCACCGCCCGTTTCGCAGCCACCTTGCTGATACCGGCCTCCAAAGCGACCGCCTCGATCAATTGCGCCTTGTTCATAGTTTCGCTCTTTTTGCTAACGTATTGTTACAAAGGTAGTCATTTAATTCAAAAATCAGGCATCAATGGGCAAAATATTTTTTCGGGAGATGAAAAAAGAATAATTTTCGTATTTTTGCCGAGCAAAGCATGTACAAAATCCACAAACTTCTCCTTAGGATGAAAAAGATACGAAATCCCTGGCAGGAGCTGGCCCAGGAGGGCTACAACTGCTTCGGCTGTGCACAGCACAACCCCTATGGGCTGAAGATGGAGTTCTACCAAGATGGCGATGAGGTGGTCTCGCACTGGGCTCCACACCCCAATTTTCAGAGCTGGCTCCACACCCTTCACGGTGGCATTCAGGCTACGCTGCTCGATGAGATCGGCATGTGGTTCGTCTCGCGCAAGCTCCAGACCTCGGGCGTAACCTCCAACCTGAACATCCGCTACCGCAAACACGTCCCCGCAGGCGAGGGGGTACTCCTCGAGGTGCGGGCCCGTCTGAAGAGCCAACGACGCAACCTGGTGGAGATGGAGGGCGAGATCCGCTACAATGGCGAGATCTGTACTACGGCCGAGATCACCTATTTCTGTGTCTCGCCCCAAAAGGCCCGCGAAGAGTTCTACTTCCGCGGCTGTGTTCTGGAAGAGGAGGCTGCCGATCTGCCCCAGGAGTAAAGAGTCCCCGACTCACAATAAGAGCCCCTTCGCCCCCCCCCTCGAGCCCCCTCGAAAAAAGGAAAACACCCCGCCGAAAACTGCTTCCGGCGGGGTGTAATCGTCATATCGGGGGTATCGACCCCCTGTCTTTGTTACATGCGTTCGGGCACGTCGATTCCCAGCAAGTGCATGGCGCTTTTCAGCGTGCGGGCCACGACCGAAGCGAGCTGCAGGCGCAGGGCGCGTTTCTTCTCGTCCGACTCCTTGAGGATCGAGTGGTCGTGGTAGTAGCCGTTGAACTGCTTCGCAAGGTCGTAGGCATAGGCTGCCACGAACGAGGGGGCAAACTGCTCGCCGGCAGCCGCCACCACGGCCGGATACTCCGTGAGGCTCTTGATCAGCTCCAACTCCTCACCCAGCAGGTCGCACGACACCGAGCCAGAGTAGGCAACACCGGCCTCCTCGGCCTTGCGCAGCACCGAGCAGATACGCGCGTGCGTATATTGAATAAAGGGTCCCGTATTGCCATTGAAGTCGATCGACTCTCGGGGATCGAAGAGCATGGTCTTCTTGGGATCGACCTTCAGGATGAAGTACTTCAGAGCACCAAGGCCGACCATGGTCGATACGGCCGAGGCCTCCTCCTCCGAGCAACCGTCCAACTTACCCAACTCGTCCGACATCTCGCGAGCCGTCTGGACCATCTTTTCGATCAGGTCATCGGCATCCACTACCGTACCCTCGCGCGACTTCATCTTACCCTCGGGGAGCTCCACCATACCATACGACAGGTGGGTGATGTGGTCGCTCCAGTCGGCATAGCCCAACTTCTTGAGCACCAGCTTCAAGACCTGGAAGTGGTAGTTCTGTTCGTTGCCCACCACATAGATCATATCGTCGAGCTTGTTGTCCTCGAAACGGCGGTAGGCCGTACCCAGATCCTGTGTCATATAGACCGACGTACCGTCACCGCGCAAGAGCAGCTTCTGATCCAGTCCGTCAGCCTCCAGATCAATCCATACCGAGTTATCCTCCTTGCGGAAGAACACCCCCTTCTTGAGGCCCTCCTCCACGAGCTCCTTGCCCAAGAGGTAGGTCTGCGACTCGTAATACACCTTATCGAAATCGACACCCAGCGCCTTATAGGTAACATCGAAGCCGGCATAAACCCAACCGTTCATCGTCTCCCAGAGGCCATATACCTCGGGGTCTTTGGCCTCCCACTTGCGCAGCCACTCCTGGGCCTGGAGCATGATCGGGGCCTGCTTCTTGGCCTCCTCCTCACTCATGCCGCCGGCCATAAGCTCCTTGATCTGGGCCTTGTAGTGCTTGTCGAACTCCACATAATACTTGCCGACCAGGTGGTCGCCCTTCATGCCCGACGACTGCGGGGTCTCACCTTCGCCATAGAGCTTCCAGGCCAACATCGACTTGCAGATGTGGATGCCGCGGTCATTCACCAGATTGGCCTTGATCACATGGTGGCCGTTAGCCTTGAGGATTTGGGCCACCGAGTAGCCCAACAGGTTGTTGCGGATGTGTCCCAGGTGGAGGGGCTTGTTCGTATTGGGCGACGAGTACTCGATCATCACCGTGCGCCCCGTGGGCTCGGCCATGCCGTGGTTGTCGTTCAGGCGCACCTGCTCGAACTGCCCGGCCCAGAAAGCCTCGCTCAACGAGAGGTTCAAAAATCCCTTGATGACGTTGTAGGCGCTGAAATCGGGATTCGAGGCCACCAGATGCTCGCCGATCTCACGGGCTGTGATCTCGGGCGACTTGCGGCTGCGCTTCAAAAGCGGAAAGACCACCAACGTAAAGTCGCCTTCAAACTCCTTGCGCGTCTTCTGAATCTGCAACTGCTCC
This sequence comes from Rikenellaceae bacterium, assembly GCA_015059965.1. Taxonomy (GTDB): domain Bacteria; phylum Bacteroidota; class Bacteroidia; order Bacteroidales; family Rikenellaceae; genus Alistipes. Next base: position 16,969 of record SUZM01000002.1, on the reverse strand, counting down.
CCCTCGAGCTTCCCGTAGAGGGCCTCCACCGAACGGACGGCCGCCTCCAAAACAAACTGTTCGATCTTCATCTTATATCTCTAATTTTTACTTTCAAAATCAATCAAGCGACAAAGTTACAAAATAATTCAAAATTCAAAATTCAAAATTCAAAATTATTCCTAATTATTCGCTACCTTTGCCTCCCCAAGAAGAGCAGACCTATGAAGATTGCAGAGATAGAGTTGGGGGCACAGCCCCTCTTCCTCGCACCGATGGAGGATGTTACCGACCCCTCGTTCCGCCACATGTGCAAGCGCTTCGGAGCCGATGTCGTAACCACCGAGTTCATCTCCTCCGACGGGCTGATTCGCGATGCCTGGAAGTCGCGTGCCAAGCTCCGCATCGACGAGCAGGAGCGCCCCGTGGGGATTCAGATCTACGGCCACCTGATCGAGCCGATGGTCGAGGCCGCCCGCATTGCCGAGCAAGCCAATCCCGATTTTATCGATATCAACTTCGGCTGCCCGATGAAGAAGATCGCCGGGCGCGGGGCCGGCTCAGGCATGATGCGCGACGTGCCGCTGATGGTCGAGATGACCCGCCAAATCGTCCAGGCAGTCAAGAAGCCCGTAACCGTAAAGACCCGCTTGGGATGGGACGAGGAGTCGAAGAACATCGCAGAGATCGCCCTGCGCCTGCAAGATGTGGGAATTGAGGCCCTCACCATTCACGGGCGTACCCGCGCACAGATGTACCGCGGCGAGGCCGACTGGTCGCTGATCGGCAAGATCAAGAACGACCCCCGCATCCGGATCCCGATCATCGGCAACGGCGACATCGACTCGCCCACAAAGGCCAAGGAGTACTTCAACCGCTACGGCGTAGACGGCATTATGATCGGCCGTGCCACCTACGGGCGCCCTTGGATCTTCCGCGAGATCAAACACTACCTCCAAACGGGCGAACTGCTGCCTCAACCCTCGGTCTCGGAGCGGGTGGCCATCGCCAAGGAGCACCTGCAGAAATCTCTCGAGGTGAAGGGCGACCGCGTGGGGATTCTCGAACTTAGGCGCCACCTGACCAACTACTTCAAAGGACTCCCCGACTTCAAGCAGACCCGACTGAAACTTGTCACCAGCTACGACCCCGCAGAGATCTGCGCCACCCTGGACTACATCGCCGAACGCTGGGGCGACTTCGATATGGGCTCGACCATCCCCGCTCCGCTCTCGCACGAACTCTGATCGCTCACTCGGATTCGGGCATCTGCCGCCAGGGAAGGAGGGTAATTCTGAATTCAAAATTTTCAATTATTTTCCTTGTTGTTGTGAATATTACCGAAGTATAATTCGGTGCGAAGCACAATTGCTCATTGCTGATTACCCATTGTTCATTGCTCATTGCTCATTGCTCATTGCTCATTACGGCACGTTGCCGTTAAGCAACTTTTTGGCTCGGTTCTTGGTGGAGGATGGCAAAACGAATTTTTAAACTCATTTTGCCGTGAAAAAATCTTACATTTCATCCGTCAGGGTGCTGACCATCCTCTTGGGTATCGGATTATGCGCACCCTCCGTGCAGGCACAGCATACGGCTGCCACGCATCAGAAGATCGACTCGGTATTCCTCTCCGAGCGCATGGAGGGCGACACGCGCATTCGCTCCTACCGCGTCGAAGAGATCGGCGATGCCAACTATGCGGTGCTCTACCGCATCAACCTCGCCAAGCTCTCCACCGAGCTGAAGGAGAACAGCCGTGAGTTGCAGGAGCTCAAAGAGTTCATGCAATCGCTCGCGAGTGACTCCACTCGCCGCACAGACCATATCCGCATCACAGGCTACGCCTCGCCCGATGGGCCCCAGGCCTTCAACGAACGCCTTGCCAAGGCGCGTCTGAACGACTTTCTGGGCTATGGCGAGAAGCACTACCAGCTCTCGGATCGGTTCCGCCTGAAGAGCTCCTCGGTGGCCGAGGATTGGGAGAGTTGCCGCCACATGGTGGCCCAATCCACGATGCCCGACCGCGAAAAGGTCCTCACGATTCTGGACGATGGAGCCCTCTCGCACGACGAGAAGGAGGCTCGTCTCAAACAGCTGCCCGCAGCCTGGGAGTATATGAGACGAAATATCCTGCCCCACCTGCGCCGCGTGGAGGTCGAGGTGCAATATGCCCGGGGGCGAGTCGTCGAGGTCCGCACCCGTATCCCGCGCCCGACACCCCAACCGCAGCCCGTGGTGGCACAAAATCGCTGCAACGACCCCTGTGGCGAATGTCTGGTCGTGGACGAGGCGATCACCGGCTTCATTGTCGAGTATCCAGAAGAGTAGCCCCGGCAATCAGCCCCGAAAATCTGCATCGGATTCCAAAAATGGAGTCCGATGTTTTGTTTTTTCAGAACATTTCATTATCTTTGTGCGATAGCCATCGCGGCCGTTTAGGGAGAGTCCCCGAAACCCAAATTCGGAAGGCCCCGAACAGCAGGATGAAAAGAACGGAAAAACAACTAAAATAGAAGAGATTATGGCAAATTTGAGAACCCTGAAAAAGGAGATTGACTACTGTCTGGAGGAGCTCGTGTTCGATTGCGACATGGCGATTTGCTTCCAGCCCTCGAAAGAGCAGGAGATTTTCGACCTGATGCGTCAGGCCGTGGAGTTGCGCAACGCAATGATGAAGAAGGTGAACAACCCCGCCGAGCCCCACAACCGCTCGCTGGTGCGCAAGCACTACGCCGCTCTGCGCGTAGAGCTCGACAACGAGTTCGAGAAGCTCTTCGAGGCCCTGAGCGAGATCAACAACAAGTAATTCCCAAAGAGACTTTAGACCCTTATGAAGAAGATCATTGCTTCGCCTCTGGCCCCCAAGGCCGTAGGCCCCTATTCGCAGGCCGTGGAGAACGGCGCACTCTACATCTCGGGCCAGCTGCCCATCGACGGTGCCACAGGTAAGATGGCCGAGGGCATCGAGGCACAGACCCACCAGTCGCTCAAAAACCTGGGCCACATCCTTTCGGAGGCCGGCTATACGTTCGACAACGTGGTGAAGACCACCGTACTGCTCGATTCGATTGCCGATTTCGGCGCCATGAACGCCATCTATGCCGAGTACTTCCAGGGCGACAAACCCGCCCGCGTATGCTACGAGGTGGCCAAGCTCCCGATGGGTGCTCTGGTGGAGATTGATGCCATCGCCGTAAAATAATTTTTGATTTTATAGGGCATATTTGTCCTTGCAGTCGGTTGGCTCGAATGGGCAGTACATCAGTACAACCCATCCGAGCCTTCCTTCTTTAAGAACAAATCTGCACCTCTAAAATCAAAAAATCAAGAAGCACAACTCTGCCGGCTGACAACAAATTTAATGAGCAATAAGCAATTAGTAATTATTTGCTTGACAGCGTACAATCCCCAGTTCCCCCAGTTTTCCCAGACAGCCCAGTAAAATAATCGTGCATTGCGAATTGGAGTAGAGGATTGCCAATTCCTAAATTAGAATTATTTGGATTCAGGTTAGAAACAAATTCAATTCACAATGGTAATTATATACCACTTTAAACTGCGGTGCAAAATGGCCTCTTTTTCAGCCGTCAAGCTGACTAAGTCCCCTGCCCGAGGTGGGGTTTAGGGGGCATTTAAAAGGCGGCGGAACGCCGTGCGTAAAAAAGGTGTGCAAAGCGAATTTCGCTCCCGATTGGGTAAACTCGTAATAAGCACCCAAAATCAATCTTACGACTTGAGGAGAGTCAAGGAAAAAGATTAGCGGCATTAGAGGAAACTCTTCATCCTTCATTACTCACCTCCCATTGCCCATTGCCCATTGCTCATTGCTCATTACTCATTGCACCCCTAAAGCCCCTCTGAAGGGGTTTTCATTTTTTTGTAAATAACTTGTCAATAAATAGGTGATCGGGAAATTTGGTTGTTCCGAGAAAAGCCTCTAATTTTGTAGAACCTTTCGTCTGCTGACAAGCACACGGCAGAACAAGTTGCTGAAATACAAAGAAATATAGATAAGGTTAAAAATTATGGCTGAAAAGAACGTAACGCTGCCACAGGTGGACTTCACCGAGGCAGTCGAGGCTTCGAAGGAGTACTTCGCCGGAGATGCGCTGGCCGCGCAGGTCTGGGTAACGAAGTATGCACTCAAGGATTCGTTCGGACACATCTACGAGAAATCGCCCGTGGAGATGCACGAGCGCATCGCCTCGGAGATCGAACGCATCGAGAACAACTACCCCAACCCCCTATCGCACGACGAGATCTTCTCGCTGTTGGACCATTTCCGCTATGTGATCCCACAAGGCGGCCCGATGACGGGTATCGGCAACCACTTTCAGGTGGCCTCGCTCTCGAACTGCTTTGTGATCGGCCACAAGAACCCCGCCGACTCCTATGGCGGCATCTTCCGCATGGACGAGGAGCAGGTGCAGCTCATGAAGCGCCGCGGTGGCGTGGGACACGACCTCTCGCACATCCGCCCCACGGGAAGTCCCGTGCTCAACTCGGCCCTCACCTCAACGGGTATCGTCCCCTTCATGGAGCGCTACTCGAACTCGACGCGCGAGGTGGCACAGGATGGTCGCCGCGGAGCCCTCATGCTCTCGTTGTCGATGAAGCACCCCGATGCCGAGCGTTTCATCGATGCCAAGATGGACACGGGCAAGGTGACCGGAGCCAACGTCTCGATCAAGATTGATGACGAGTTTATGCGTGCCGCCCTCTCGGGCAAGCCTTACAAGCAACAGTTCCCGATCCACAGCCAGGAACCGACCTACAGCCAGGAGATTGATGCCAAAAAACTCTGGGACAAGATCATCCACAACGCCTGGAAGTCGGCCGAGCCCGGCGTGCTGTTCTGGGACACGATCATCCGTGAGAGTGTGCCCGACTGCTATGCCGATCAGGGATTCACAACCGTATCGACCAACCCCTGCGGAGAGATTCCGCTCTGCCCCTACGACTCGTGCCGCCTGCTGGCCATCAACCTGTTCAGCTATGTGGAGAAGCCCTTCACGAAGGAGGCCTCGTTCAACTTCCCCCTCTTCAAGGAGCACATCTACAAGGCGATGCACATCATGGATGACATCATCGACCTGGAGCTCGAGAAGGTGGAGTTGATCATGGAGAAGATTGCCGGCGACCCCGAGGACAACGATATCCGCTCGGTGGAGCTCAACCTCTGGAAGAAGATCAAGGAGATGGCCCTGAAGGGTCGCCGCACGGGTCTCGGCATCACGGCCGAGGGCGATATGCTGGCCGCCTTAGGTCTGCGCTACGGCACCGATCAGGCCATTGAGTTCGCCGTTAAGGTACAGAAGACCCTTGCTGTGGAGGCCTACCGTTCGTCGGTGAAGATGGCCGCCGAGCGTGGAGCCTTCCCCCTCTACAACAGCGAGAAGGAGAAGAACAACCCGATGATCAACCGCCTGCGCGAGGCCGACCCGAAGCTCTACGAGGAGATGCTCAAGCACGGTCGCCGCAACATCGCCATGCTGACCATCGCCCCCACCGGAACCACATCGCTCATGTCGCAGACCACCTCGGGCATCGAGCCCGTATTCCGCACGGTCTATAAGCGTCGCCGCAAGATCAACCCCTCGGACAAGGATGCCCGCGTGGACTATGTGGACGAGACGGGCGAAAAGTTCCAGGAGTACAACGTCTTCCACCACAACTTCGTCAAGTGGCTGGAGGTGAACGGACACGACACCTCAAACCTGGAGGCGATTCCGGATGAGGAGCTCGCAAAGCTGCTCGAGGCTTCGCCCTACCACAAGGCCACGGCCAACGATATCGACTGGGTAGCCAAGGTTAAGATGCAGGGGGCCATTCAGAAGTGGGTGGACCACTCGATCTCGGTCACGGTAAACCTGCCAAACAACGTTACCGAAGCCCTCGTGGCCGACGTCTATCGCACGGCCTGGGAGTGTGGCTGCAAGGGGGTTACGGTCTACCGCGACGGCTGCCGATCGGGCGTGCTGATCGAGAAGAAGAAGGAGGAGCCCAAAGCCGGCAACGAGATTCCGAGCAACAAACGCCCCAAGTCGATTCCGGCCGATATTCTGCGCTTCAAGAATGGCAAGGAGGACTGGATCGCCTTCGTAGGTCTGCAGGAGGGCCGTCCCTACGAGATCTTCACCGGTAAGCTGGAGGAGGATGCCATGTACATCCCGCCCAAGATCACCTCGGGACAGATCATCCGCGTGCGCGAGGAGGATGGCACAAAGCGCTACGACTTCCAGTATAAGGACCGCTACGGCTACACGAACACCATCGGCGGCATCTCGCGCCTCTTCGACGAGGAGTTCTGGAACTATGCGAAGCTCATCTCGGGTGTACTGCGCCAGGGGATGCCGATCGAAAACGTCGTTTCGCTCATCGAATCGCTTCATCTGGACAGCGCCTCGATCAACACCTGGAAGACGGGTGTGGAGCGTGCCCTGAAGCGTTACATCACCGATGGCACGAAGCATAAGGGCAAGTGTCCGCAGTGCGGTCAGGAGAACATGGCCTACCAGAACGGCTGTCTGACCTGCATGTCGTGCGGCTACTCGAAGTGCGGTTGATCCAAGGAATAGACAAAAAGAGCGGATATTTTTGTGGGATTCTTCAAAAATATCCGCTCTTTTGTGTCAAAATGTAGATTTTTTTCACTGAAAATAGGGTAAATGAGAAAAAATATCTTATCTTTGTACCGATAAATTTCCAAAATTAGGACGCGAAAACAGAAAGTTAAACAATTTAAATTAATTAACACGATGAAAAAACTCTTCTTAATGGTCCTGTGCGCTGCGTTTGCAGTAAACACCTTTGCACAGGAGGGCGAAGTTCCCGCCAAGAAGCCGAGCAACAAAGGCTTTGTAACCAACCGTTTCTGGGATAACTGGGAGATCTCGCTGGGCGTAGGTACCACCTACGAAAATATCTCGAACAAGTTCGGTGAGCCCGACTACGGCCAAGCGCTCAAGTGCCTGGGTCTGGAGGTCAACGGTTCGTTCACGAAGTGGTTCCACCCCATCTGGGGTGTTCGCGCCCAGCTGCAGGGCGGATTCTCGCGCGGCTACGCTACCCCCGCCGCCAAGGCTCGCATCGTCACCAACTTCCTCTTCGCTCACGCCGATGCTATGATGAACTTCTCGAACTGGGTAGGCGGCTACCGTGAGGACCGCGTATACTACGCTGTTCCCTTCTTAGGTTTCGGTTACCAGCTCCAGGACGTATTCGATGGCAGCAAGCCCAACAACGGTGAGTTCGCCGCCACGATCGGTCTGTTGAACAAGTTCCGCGTATGCAAGTGCGTAGATATCAACCTCGAGCTCAAGGCTTGGGCCTATCCCGAGCGTGACCATGTGCTCTCGCGCGGTGGTGAGGGTATCATCTCCTACAGCGCCACGGTAGGTGCTTCGTACCGCTTCGGCAAGCGCAACTGGGATCGTAAGGTTGCCTCGGCCGAGGGTGCCGATGCTGCTGCTTATGCTGCTCTGCTCGCCGAGAAGGATGCCGCTCTGGCTGCTGCCGCTGCCGAGGCTGATGCTCTCCGCGAGGCTGCCAACAAGAAGCCCGTTGAGGTGGTTGTTGAGAAGCAGGTAGAGGTTTATGTAGGTGGTAAGACTGTCATCTTCTTCAACATGGGCAGCTCGAAGCTCACCGAGCACGACAAGGTTATGCTCGACCTGAAGGCCGACCAGATCAAGAACGGTCCCGCCAGCAAGGTTTACACCATCGAGGGTCACGCCGACTCGAAGACCGGTTCGGCTGCTACGAACCAGCGCATCTCGGAGGCTCGTGCCAAGGCCGTTTACGACTACCTCATTGAGAAGGGTGTGAAGGCTGAGCAGCTTGAGTACAAGGGTGTTGGTGACAAGGCTGAGCCCTTTACGACGGCTGAGACGAATCGTGTAGCCATCATCAACTAGTTTTCGATTTGTAAGCGGTAAATTCCGCACCTCAATTATTCCCCCGAAAGGGACGTACTTCAAGTACTACCCTTCCGGGGGAATTTCATGTCGGCACGGAATTTCCTCTCTTAAAATCAAAAACTGCCGCAACGGCAACGCTAATAATAGAAGTGGCGTAACGCCACTGACAACAAATTTTTCGCTCTTGACCCGCGGCATTTCCTTGTCAAAATCAAAATCACCGCGCATCAGAAATAATTGCCCATTACTCATTGCGCATTGCTCATTATTTTGTACCTTTGCCCTATGCGGTTGGAGAAAATATCCTTGATTGATTTTAAGAACATCGCGCGGCTGGAGTTTCAGCCGGGTGCAGGAATTAACGGCTTTGTGGGAGACAACGGGGCGGGGAAGACCAACATTCTGGATGCGGTCTACTACCTGGCGATGTGCAAGTCGGCGATGCCGACCTCTGATGGGCAGAACATCCGCCATGGCGGCGAATTCTTCCTGCTCGATGGAGCCTTCCGCACCGATAGCGGCAAAGGTGAGCAGGTGGTCTGCAGCTTCTCTCGCAAGCAAGGCAAGCTCCTCAAACGAAACGGCAAGGAGTATGAGCGCCTGGCGGACCATGTGGGTCTGGTGCCCGTGGTGATCGTCTCGCCGGCCGACTCGTCGCTCATCAGCGAGGCTGCCGAGGAGCGGCGCCGCTACCTCAACGGCTTCATCTCGCAGCTCGACCGCAGCTACCTGAACGCCGTAATGCGCTATAATGCCATCCTCTTGGAGCGCAACAAGTTTCTGAAGATCTCCTCGGACGAGGATATGCTCCAGATCTACGACCGTCAGCTCGAGGAGCAGGCCGAGGTGATCCACCACAGGCGGAGTAGCTACATCGCGGAGCTCGCCCCGCTGACACAGGAGTTCTACCGAGCCCTCTCGGGGGACCGCGAGCAGGTGAGCCTCGAATACCGTTCGGAGCTCAATGAGGCTCCGCTGGGCGAGATCCTCCTGCGCAATCGGCAGCGCGACCTGGTCAATCAGTTCACCACCTCGGGTATCCATCGCGACGATCTGGTGCTGAAGATCGGAGGCTATCCCCTGCGCAAATACGGCTCACAGGGGCAGCAAAAATCGTTCCTGATCGCCCTGAAACTCGCGCAGTATCAGCTTGTGGCGAGGGAGCGCCAGGAGAAGCCGATCCTGCTCCTGGACGACCTCTTCGACAAGCTCGATGCGGGGCGCGTGACGGAGCTCCTGCGCCTGGTGGCCACCGAGGAGTTTGGTCAGATTCTAATCACGGACTGCAACCCCACGCGCCTGAAAACGACACTCGATCGGGCGGAGAGTCCCTACACACTCTTCACGGTCTCGGGAGGGGCCATCGAGCCATGAGGCGCACGAAGACCCTCATGATGGGAGAGCTCCTGGACGAGTTCTTCAAACGTCCCTATGTGGCTGCCAAGGTAGCCGAGGGGCGCCTGCCCGAGACCTGGCGGGCCATTGTGGGCGACCGCGCCGCCGACCAGACCGCCGAGCTGAGGTTGGAGAATCATGTGCTCTATGTGCGCATGCGCTCGGCCATCCTCCGCTCCGAACTCTTCTATCAGCGCGAGGCCCTGCGCCTGGAGATCAACGAACGCTCGGGAGTAAAGTTGGTCAACGCCATCATTATCCGTTAAATCGCACCATTTTTTACATTTTTCCCCTCAATTCGCATTTTTTTTGAAAAAAAGCGCTAACTTTGCACGTTATCGCGCCCCTATATATAACAAGGTATAGGCCTTGGGCGGGTGAAACGCCCCCGAAAAGGGAGAAGCGAAAGCCCATATAGGGACCTGGTGAAGAAAACAAATAAATAGAAAAAACTAAAAAAATAGAAAACTATGGCAAAAGAGAAGATTTTGAAGCCCGAAGAGGAGACCTTAGGTGTCGCCATGGGCAAGACCGAGCGTTTCCTGGAGGAGCACTCGAAGACGGCAAGCTACTGCATCATCGCGCTGCTGGTGCTGGGTGCCGCAATTTTTGGTTACAAGAAGCTCATATCGGAGCCCCGCGTGGAGAAGGCTGCCGAGCTGATCGCCGAGGCCCAGAACCGCTTTGCGGAGGAGACCCCCGACTTCCAACTCGCCCTGGAGGGTGATGCCAACGGCGCCGGCTTCCTGGAGGTAATCGAGCAGTACGGTTCGACCCCCTCGGGCAACCTGGCCAAGCACTGCGCCGGCATCTGCTACTACAAGATGGGTGACATGGAGAACGCCCTGAACTACCTGAAGAAGTATAAGGCCGTGAAGGGTCTGCCGGGTGCCATTGTCAATGCCCAGAACCTGGGTCTGCAGGGCGACATCGCCCTCGAGCAGGGCAACTACAGCGCCGCCGCAAACCTCTATGAGCAGGCTGTGGCTGCCGCCGACAACAACTACACGGCTCCCCTCTACCTGCGTAAGGCCGGTCTGGCCGAGCAGCTGCAGGGCAACAAGGAGGCTGCCGAGAAGCACTTCCAGCGCATTCTCACCGCCTACCCCTCCTCGATGGAGGCTCGCGAGGCCGAGAAGCTGATGGGTGCCAACAACTAATCGCCACTCGACCCGGCACCACCCATGGTACGCACCCCACACAAGACAAGCCCCCTGCCTGCGGCCGATGAAATGGCCTTCGGCATCGTGGTGGCCGAGCAGTACGGAGAGCTCTCCGCCCTACTCCTTGAGGGTGCCGTGCGAACCCTGAAAGAGGCCGGTTGCCTGGAGCACAACATCCAGATCAAAACGGTGCCGAGCCTCATGAGCCTCACGATGGCCACGCAGTTCTTCGCCGAATATACCGACGTGGATGCCGTGATCCTGGTGGGCTGCCTCCCGAAGGGAGAGGCCGACAACGCCCTGCTGGGCCCCATCGCGCAAAACATCCTCCAGATCCAGTTGCAGTGGAACATGCCCTGCGCCTGGGCTGTGATGGAGAGCAAGGAGTATGGCGGCATCTACGAAATGAGCGAGCGCGGCGCCGCAGCTGCCCAAGAGGCTGTCCGCATGGTGCGCCTGCAGATCGACATGGAGGCCGCCTCGCCCAATACAAACCCCGATCGCCGCAACCTGAACTGACGGCGTTCACCGAGTAAACGAAAGAGGCTGTCGCACATTGCGACAGCCTCTTTCGTTTAACTGCTTTTACGAGAATTACTTGACACGATAGAGCTCCTCATAATAGAGTTCACCATCGTCCCATATGCCCAGGATAACCGAACTCTGCGAAATAGAAATCACCTCATAAACCTCTTTCTCAGCATCATACCCACTGCCATAGGTCAGCACCAGACGGCGCGTTGTCGCATCGTAGCTCCAACGGAAAGGCTCAATCTCATCGTTACCGTACTCTAAATCTACCTCTCGCAAAACACCCGAACCATCCGCGTTGAGCGTGTACTGCTCGTAAGAGCCGTAGCGGGTTTCGGTACGCCAGGTACCCACCAATGCAGCGGCAGCCTCCGAAAGACCCGAATTTTGTGCCTGATCCTCCTCATCATCACCACAAGCCACCAAGGCACCCGCACCCAACAGAAGGGCGGCCGCCATCAGAAATGAGAAAAACTTCTTCATAGAAAATAAATATTGCACGATCCGCACCCCGATCGGTTAAAGCATAAAGAAAGCGTGGTGCTGAAAGTCTATTTTTTGAACGATAGGTCGTAGGATTACCTTGGAGAATAAAACAGTCTACAACTCCCACGCCAATATCCGATAGCGGATACGACGAAGCAAGATGTATGCCTACCCCCTCTGCAGTGAATTTCCTACGTTCATCGTTCGGGAATAAACTTACACTTTCCGTGTTAGTTGATATGTAAGGACAAAGATACGATTTTTTTGGATAAATCGAAATCCCCGACACCTATTTCCTCGATTTTTCTTCAAACCAGCCTCGATTTGAACAACTTTTTCTATCTTTGTAGAGTAGAGCAACAAAGCCATGTGCTCAATCCATAAGGCGAAGATATTTGAGATGAAAGTATATTCGCCTTTATCCTTGAACGAATCGGCTCCACACTTTTCTGGTTTCAACAACCCCTCTTTTGGGGATCACAACAAGAATATATCCTATGTCCATCGGACTCGAACGGCCACCGCAGGCGAGCGGAGACCAAGCAAATGGTTAAAAGGGTTTGTCAAACGACCGCAGGGAGGAGCGGAGAGTGGGCAACTAGAGGAAATTTATTTGCTCGGGGTTGCCCGCTCATTGCTCATTGTCGCGTAGCGATTCGACAAACTCATTTAACCGAAAGCGCAGAGAAGTCTCCCGAGCCACCACCGGCTGACACGGCGCAAGAAGACACCGAAGGTGTCGCGCCGTAACGGCCCCACCATTCCACAACACACACAACCATTTACAACCATATTCTTTTTTGGGGACTCGAACGGCCACCGCAGGCGAGCGAAGACCGAAAAGGATCAGGGGTTATTGTGTGTCCCGAAGGGAAAAAGGGGCGATTGAGCCTCCTGCAAAGTTCTTTGCATGGAGGCTTGGTCGGCCATTTTCTCTTGCAAGGCAAGGGCAGAATGACCCCTGAGGCTTGCAGACAAGTCTCCCGAGCCGCCACCGGCTGACACGGCGCAAAAAGACACCGAAGGTGTCGCACCGTAACGGCCGTACTCCTTCATCAAACGCATAGCCACCAAAACCTTTTTCTCAGGACTCGAACGGCCACCGCAGGCGAGCGGAGACCGAAAAGGATCAGGGGTTATTGTGTGTCCCGAAGGGAAAAAGGGGCGATTGAGCCTCCTGCAAAGTTCTTTGCATGGAGGCTTGGTCGGCCATTTTCTCTTGCAAGGCAAGGGCAGAATGACC
>SUZM01000002.1:0-4240 GCA_015059965.1 Rikenellaceae bacterium | reverse complement strand
AGACCGAAAAGGATCAGGGGTTATTGTGTGTCCCGAAGGGAAAAAGGGGCGATTGAGCCTCCTGCAAAGTTCTTTGCATGGAGGCTTGGTCGGCCATTTTCTCTTGCAAGGCAAGGGCAGAATGACCCCTGAGGCTTGCAGACAAGTCTCCCGAGCCGCCACCGGCTGACGAGTCCCCGAAGCACAAAAAAAAACGACTAAGTGAAGACTTAGTCGTTTTGGCGGTGCGTAGGGGACTCGAACCCCTGACCCCGTGCGTGACAGGCACGTATTCTAACCAGCTGAACTAACGCACCGTTTTGCTGATTGCGAGTGCAAAGATAATACAATTTTCCGACTTGACAAAAAAATTTACTATTTTTTGAAGAAAGAAAATTGCACGCTTCCGTAACTCCTTTGTTGCCAGAAGTTTGGATGTTCAGAAAAATCTTTCCCCTTCGAGTGTTCGAAGACCAGGAAGCCCTCTTCGCGCAGGAGATTACCTTGCAGGACAAGGTCGATGATCTGTTCGGCCCCCTCCAGGTCGTAGGGGGCATCCGAGAAGATGATATCGAACTGCTTGGGACAGGAGCGGAGGTAGAGGAAGGCGTTGGCCTTGACAGCGAAGAGGTTGCGGATGCCGAGCGAGGCAGCCGTCTGGCGGATGAAGTTGTGGTGTACGCTGTTGATCTCGACCGAGGTTACGCTCTTCACGCCGCGCGAGGCGAACTCGTAGCTGATGGATCCCGTACCCGAGAAGAGGTCGAGGACGTCGCAAGCCTCGAAATCGACGAGGTTGCCCAGGACGTTGAAGAGGTTCTCCTTGGCAAAGTCGGTCGTGGGTCGTGCCCTCAGGTTGCGGGGCGGGTTGATGGCACGCCCCTTGTATTGTCCACTGATGATACGCATGGTGGGGCTATTTGAAGAGTTTTTTAACCAATTTGCGAAGTTTTTGCGGTTCATCGCCCGCCACAACAAGCGAGTACTCCCCGAGGGGGATCACCTCCCCAAGACGGGTCAGGAAGTAGATCAGATCCTCATCGTTTTCGACCTTGAGGACCTCTGCGAGACGAAGAGTCCGCTCCCAGATCTTGATATAGAGAAGGTTTTCGTATCGGCTGAGCAGGGCGATATTTTCGACCCCGGGGTTCTGGGCCAGCAGGGGCGAAGTGAAGAGGGTCTGAGGGGGCAGAAGATCGTGTGTGGCGCGGTCGATGGCCATCACGGCCACCACCTCCTCCTCGGGATCGCTCCAGACGGCACACTCCGACTCGCGGCAGGGCAAACCCGCCAGGCGCAGAAGTTCGGCAGCCTCCTCGGGCCGGAAATGTGGTGCCGGCACCAGGGTGGTACGGGGGCTGAGGAGCTCCACGGAGAGCCCTCCCCCGCTCTTGGCGGCCTCGAGTTGCTCGCGAGGAAAAGAATGTCCATCCGACCAGAGGCGGATGGACATCTTTTGGGATCCGGTCGAGGGATTAGTCCTCCCAGTTACCGGCCTCATTGTTCGCAGCGTTGATATCGCCGAACTTCACACCGGCATAGCGGTTGAAGTTGTTCTCCTCGTTGTCGATCAGGTTGATCACCTCCTGACGATACTCGATCGTATCGAGGAACTGCTTGTAGGGCACGCGGCACTCCACAACGGGAACCACCACACCCGAACCCGTGGTGAGCTGGGCAGCCTCGAGGATAAACTCACGCTGATCGTTCGTGAAGGGGACATAGCGCAACTTGGCAACCTGCTCGGGGGTGAGTTTCTTGGCACCGAATACGGTATCGATGGCGGGCATGGTGAACTTCTCGACGTTCTTCTTGCCGGCCTTCTTAAGCAGGGCCATACCTACCGAGTCGTCCTCGTCCACGATCTTACGCTCAAACTCGAGCTCCTCGTTAAGCACAAAGTTGATCAGCGAGTCGAAATCGGCTGTAAAGTGCTGATACTTGGTTTTGAAGGCACGCTCGGCAGCACGGATGTCCTTAATGCGGTCGATCACCACGGCCTTGCGCTGAGCGGTCTCCTTCTCAAAACGAATCGGGGTCGAGATCTGATTGTAGATCACATAGCAAAGGCCCAAAATTACGATGGCTAACACCACCTGAACAAGTTTTTTAATCATTTTTGTATTTTTTTAAGTTTGTATTTCGTATCTTTGTGGTAACTTGAGGCGAGCGGTGGAAGAGTACCCCGAAAGGTCCCGGCACCCGAACTTGACAAACAGCCACCCGGCACTTGTCCCGACACATGGCAGAGAGTCCCCGGCATTTGTGACAATCACAGCCACCCGGCACCCCGTTCCGGTACCCACGGCACACCTCGCAAAACCTGCGTTTTATGCTTAACACGAATATCGCGACCCAAATTTACGCTAAAATTTGTTTTAAACCAACTCTTTGCCAAAAAAAAATTATCGAAAAGCTCGCAAATTTTCTTTCGGATGAGGATTTTTCGAAAATTTTTGTGCTCAACGGATATGCCGGAACCGGTAAAACAACCCTGATCTCCGCTCTCGTTGCAGCACTCAACGAGTTGAAGATCAAAACCATACTCCTCGCACCCACAGGCCGAGCCGCGAAGGTACTGGGACGCTATGCACATGAACGGGCACTGACAATCCACAAACGAATCTACCGCGAGCGCACGAACGCCCAATATGAGTCAAAATTCACACTCAACCTAAACAAGGAGCAGGAGGCGGTCTTTATCGTCGATGAGGCCTCGATGCTCTCGAACAACTCGGGCGACGGCCAGCTCTTCGGCTCGGGAGCCCTGCTCGACGACCTGGTGACCTATGTGCGCAGCGGCCGTCGCTGCCGACTGATCCTGGTGGGCGACAGCGCACAGCTTCCACCGGTGGGATCGGATCGCAGTCCGGCGCTCGACCCCGACTACATGGCCCGCTATGGCGAGGTGATCTACGGGAGCATGGACGAGGTGGTGCGCCAGGAGGCCGACTCGGGTATCCTGTTCAATGCCACACTGGTGCGCTGCATGCTCGAGCAGGGGATCTACGAGACTCCGCGTTTCAGGACCGACTTCCCCGACTTTGGAAGGCTCTCAGGCGGAGAGTTCCTGGAGACCCTGCAGGATTGCTACGACCGCTATGGGCGCGACGAGGTGATCGTCATCACCCGCTCGAACAAACGGGCCAACCGCTACAACGAGGGAATCCGCCG
This sequence comes from Rikenellaceae bacterium, assembly GCA_015059965.1. Classification (GTDB taxonomy): domain Bacteria; phylum Bacteroidota; class Bacteroidia; order Bacteroidales; family Rikenellaceae; genus Alistipes. The sequence continues at coordinate 1,087 of SUZM01000002.1, read as the reverse complement.
CAACATCCTCTCGGCCGAGGAGGAGATCGAGAGCGGCGATATGCTGATGGTTGTGAAAAACAACTACCACTTCACCGAGCGCATCGAGGAGTGCCCCATCTCGTTCATCGCCAACGGCGATATTGCGCGGCTGAAGCGACTGCGGCGATTCGAGGAGTTCTACGGCTTCCGCTTTGCCAATGCCGTGCTCTCGTTTCCGGACTACGACGACTTCGAGTTGGAGTGCAAAATTCTGCTCGACACCATCGCCTCCGAAGCCCCGTCCCTTAACTCGGAGCAGAGCCGCAAGCTCTTCGAGGAGGTGGAGAAGGACTACCTCGACATCAAGAGTAAGATCAAACGCTTTAAGGAGATCCGCGAAAACCCGCACTACAACGCCGTACAGATCAAGTTTGCCTATGCCGTGACCTGCCATAAAGCGCAGGGCGGACAATGGCGGGCAGTCTTCATCGACCGCTTCCTTTTTGGCGACGAGACCCTGTCGCGCGACTGGCTGCGCTGGCTCTACACGGCCCTCACACGCGCCACCGACCGCCTCTATTTGGTTAATTTCGACGACAACTTTTTCGAGTAAGAGATCCTACGGACTCTTTCGCCCGCGGAGATCAGGCCAAACGAAATATTGACACCGAAACATCGGATCTTTGCCGTATGTTAAACTTTTGAGCATGATGATTTTCTTTCTGATCCTATTACCTATTCTGCTGGGGCTGCTCCTCTGGTTTGCCATCGACAAGAAGAGCTCCGCTCCGCGAATCGACTGCTCGAAGCAGGATTGCATCGACTGCCCCATAGGTCCCAACTGCGAACACTACCGCCAATTGATGGGCATCAAGGATTAAGCGAAGAAGCCGATCGCCACAATCCGGATTTGGGACAATAAGCCGGGATTCGGTTTGTGTGGATAAAAAATCGCGAATCCCTACACCTAATTCCCAATTTATTCGTATATTTGATGTGGTTTGATTAAGATTCTTTGAGTATCAAACCATTAAGAAGAACTTGCATGAGAATGGGCAATGGATAAGAAATTGCTAACTTGTTTTGTTACACTATATTCCTCATGCTTTTCAAACAACTCTTTTCT
>SUZM01000009.1 GCA_015059965.1 Rikenellaceae bacterium | reverse complement strand
TGGTTCCCTTGGCCACATGCACGATGTACTCGCCGGCATGCGTATAGACGTCGCCCAGGATCCAGGAGCTCGAAAAGCTGACCTTCTTCGAGGGGATGGCCACCTTGATCACGGCGCCCGCCTCACCCGTATTCGGGGCCGTGCGCACATGGTTGCGGGCGTAGATATCCGACGGATCGGCCTGCAGCGGGCTCTTCACGATCAGTTCCTGCGCCCCGGCCCCGACGGCCATAAGCGCAAACGCCACAATAAGTAGAAGTTTTTTCATAAAAATTATAAAATTTGGTTGTTGTTTTCCGTGCAATACACAAAAATAGAAAAGTGTGGAGTTGACATATCTACTTTATCGAGGTTCTGGAATACCCTTACAAGAATAGACCTACTCCACACCGCACGGCATACACAAAAAATTGCGTATACACAACATCGGTGATGAGTGATTGCTACTTTCTTGTAATAAAACTTCCCAGATTTCGATAAAAAGGTCAGCGAAACACTTTCACTAAATTATGTTGCCGCCCATCACAGACGGCTCCGCAAAGATACGAAAATAATTTTGTCTATCAAAATAATTGCTCCTTACGCATTGCTCATTGCTCATTATTTTATACCTTTGTTAGTTGGATAACTATACATAGCCAAAAAAGAGTAAAAAACATAGTTAAATATGGAACAACAGATCAAAGAGAGATTGAAGACGGTGATTCATCCCGAAACCAAACAGAACATTGTGGAGAGCGGGATGGTAGAGAAGATTTCGATCGAAGAGAAGAAGATACATATTTCACTCCGCTTCAAGAAGGCGCGCGATCCCTTTGCCTCAAAGATTCGGCGCGAGGTGCAGGAGAGTATCGAGAGCGCAATGGCCGGCTATGCCGTGATCGTAACCCTGCGCGAGGGAGAGGCTCCCAAACAGCAGCCCGAGAAGCCCCGCACGATGACCACGGGGGTGGCCCATGTGGTGGCCGTCGCCTCGGGAAAGGGTGGCGTGGGCAAATCGACCGTCACGGCCAACTTAGCCCTCATGTTGCGCGATATGGGTTACCGTGTCGGGGTACTCGATGCCGATATTTACGGCCCCTCGCAGCCCAAGATGTTTGGCGTAGAGGGGTATATGCCCGAGGCCGAGCACGACACCGAGACCAACTTCGATGCCATCATTCCGGCTGAGGCGATGGGGCTCAAGCTCATGTCGATCGGCTTCTTCATCCAACCCACCGATGCCCTGATGTGGCGCGGCACGATGGCTTCGAATGCCCTCCGTCAGCTTATCCACCAGACCCGATGGGGAACACTCGACTTTCTGCTGATCGACATGCCTCCCGGAACGGGCGACATCCATCTGCAACTGATCAACGAGCTGAAACTCTCGGGCGCAGTGATCGTCTCCACCCCCCAGCAGGTGGCCGTGGCCGATGTGGTGCGCGGTGTGGAGATGTTCCGCCATCCGCAGGTAAACGTCCCCGTGACGGGCATTGTGGAGAACATGGCCTGGTTTACCCCCGAGGAGCTGCCCGAGAACCGCTACTACCTCTTCGGACGTGGCGGTGCCCGCCGATATGCCGAGGAAAATAACATTCCTTTCTTGGGCGAAATACCTATCATACAGCGCGTTATGGAGGGATCGGACGAAGGTCGCCCGGCCGTTTTGAACGATTCGCGCGTGGAGGAGTACTACCGCTCGATTTGTGAAAAACTTGTCGAGAATGTGATGAAAAGTTGTTAAGAAAGGGTTGATAAGCGGTTGAAAAATTAGAATAAGTTCAGGGTGAAAAAATTTGGAACGAGCCGATTTCCGATTATACAAATCGTCGATCCCAATTTCCAAAAAAAGTTTTTCTATTTTTTCAACTCTTTTATCCAACGACTTTCAGCAGGGAGTGTTCACAAAACAGAGGTGTTGAAATGTGAATAACCTTTTCAACCGCTGTCAAGAACTCGGATTCCCGGACCATAAGCAAACAGATAGTAAGCAACTTAAAAGAAGAAGAGAATAAACAACGAAAAAACAGGTTGTCAATAAGAGGTGGAGAAGAAAAGTTATCGACACGATGAACAGCCTTATATATTCTTATATATTCTTCTTTATTTTTATTAAATATTTAAAACTAAATTAAAAAGTAAAAAAATAAACATCATGGCAACTTCCCGACAACAACTCATGGATCGCATAGCCGAACTGAAAAAGGAGAAGGGGGCGGTGATCCTGGCCCACTACTACACCAATCCCGAGGTGCAGGCCGTGGCCGACTTCTTGGGTGACTCCCTGGCCTTGGCCGTCAAGGCGCAGTCGATCGCCGAACCGGTGATCCTCTTTGCGGGTGTTCACTTCATGGCTGAGACCGCCAAGGTGCTCTGCCCCGATAAAAAGGTGCTGATCCCCTGCCCCGAGGCGAGCTGCTCGTTGGCCGAGTCGTGCCGCGCCGAGGAGCTGGCCCGCTTCAAAGCGGAGCATCCCGGCCATCTGGTGGTCTCGTATGTCAATACCACCGTCGGTGTCAAGGCGCATACCGATATCTGCTGTACCTCGTCGAATGCCCTGCAGGTGGTGGAGTCGATCCCCGCGGAGCAACCCATCATCTTTGCCCCCGACCGTAACCTGGGCTCCTATATCAAAAGGCTGACCGGCCGTGAGAATATGCTCCTGTGGGATGGGGCGTGCCACGTCCATGAGGAGTTCTCTTTGGAGGGGCTCCGGAAGCTGAAACTTCAGTATCCCGAAGCACGAGTGGTCGTTCACCCCGAGTGCCGGGCCGCTGTGGTCGCCGAGGCCGACTTCGTGGGCTCCACGGCTGCTATTTTGGACTACTGTGCCCGGAGTGATGCCCGGCGTTTTATTGTGGTTACCGAGCCCGGCATCCTCACCGAGATGCAGAAGCGTATGCCCGAGAAGGAGTTTATCCCGGCTCCGGGTGCCGAGGCTGCAGGGTGTAACAATTGCAACTATATGAAGATGGTGACCTTGGAGAATATCGTTTCGTGCCTTGAGAACGAGGGACCCGAGATTGAGATGGAGGAGTCGGTACGCGAGGCGGCCGAACGCTCAATCCTGAATATGATCGCCATTAAATAAAAGGGGAGAGATAGGGGAAAGATGTAGGAGGTGTAGAAGGAATAGAAGTTCAAGTGTTAAAAAAGCTACTACCTGCTGACACCTCCCCCTAAAAAATAGAAAACCAACCGAAAAAAAAGATATGAAGAGATTACTGTGTGCGCTGACGGCTTTGATGCTGTCGCTGTCGGCTATGGCCGACGAGGGTATGTGGCTCTTGCCCTACCTGAAGAAGATGAATGAGAAGGATATGAAGTCGCTGGGTTTGAAGCTCAAGGCTGAGGATATCTACTCGCCCGATAAGTTGGCCTTGAAGGATGCTATCGTGATCTTCGGTCGTGGGTGTACCGGCGAGATTGTCTCGCCCAACGGCCTCCTGTTTACCAACCACCACTGCGGCTATCCCAATATCCAGGCCCTCTCGTCTGTGGAGCATGACTACCTCAAGTTCGGCTTCTGGGCGATGAACAACCAGGAGGAGCTTCCCGCTCCGGGCCTTGAGGTGCGCTTCATTCGCCAGATCCATGATGTAACGGCCGAGATTCTGGGAAACATTCCCTCGATTGCCGGTGGCGAGGAGCGCCAGAAGATGGTGGGTGCAAACAAGGAGGCTCTCGTGAAGAGACTGGAGAGCGAAAATCCGGGCATGGAGGTGGTTATCCCCACCTTCTTTGGCGGCAACCAGTTCTTCGCCTTCGTAATGGAGGTCTATAAGGATGTGCGCCTGGTGGGTACCCCTCCCTCGTCGATCGGTAAATTTGGAGGTGAGACCGACAACTGGATGTGGCCGCGCCATACGGGCGATTTCTCGATCTTCCGTGTCTATGCCGGTAAGGATAACCGCCCGGCCGAATATTCGCCCGAGAATGTGCCTTATAAGGCCGATAAATACCTTTCGATCTCCACTAAGGGAGTCGAGGAGGGTGACTTTGCGATGATCATGGGCTTCCCGGGCTCCACGACCCGCTATATGACCTCCTCGGAGATCGACTACATGCTCAGCGTCGATAACCCGCAGCGCATCTATATCCGCGGCGAGCGTCAGGCGATCCTCAAGGAGGATATGGCTGCCAGCGACAAGGTGCGCATCCAGTACGCCTCGAAGTACGCTTCGTCGTCGAACTACTGGAAGAACTCGATCGGCATGTCGCGCGGCATTGAGAAGCTCCATGTGAAGAGCAAGAAGGAGCTGCAGGAGTACTCGTTCCAGAAGTGGGCCGAAAAGAATACCCTGCCCGAGGAGGGGTATATGGATGCCCTCCGCCTGATCGAGGAGTCGGTGAAGGAGGCCCGCGATCCGCAAGCCACTGCTCAGTATCTGCGAGAGGCTTTCCTCTCGGCGGTAGAGATTCTCTCTCCGGCCGGAACATTCGTTCGTCTCGAGTCGCTGCCTGAAGAGCAGCTGCAGGAGATGATCGAGAGAATGAAAGAGTGGTATAAAGATTATAATGCGCCTACCGACCGCAAGGTGGCCAAGCGTATGCTTACCATTGCCCGCGAAAATATGAAGGAGCTTCCTTCGATCTATGCCGAGGTGATCGACAAGCAGTTTGCCGGCAATATCGATGCCTATGTGGACGACCTCTACGATCGCTCTATCTTTGATAACGAGGAGCAGGTGGTGGCTTTTATGAAGAATTTTGATAAAAACCGCCTACAGTCGGATCCCGCCGTTGCACTTTATGCCTCGGTGATGGAGCTCTACCTGGCCAAGATGAAGGAGTTGGCCCCTACGCAGTTTAAATATGGCGATGGCCATCGTCTCTATATCGCAGGTCTGATGTTGCAGAGACCCGAGAAGGCGTGGGCCTCGGATGCCAACTTCTCGATCCGTCTGACCTATGGCCAGGTGCTTCCCTATCGTCCGGTCGATGGGGTGAAGTATAACCACTACACCACCTTGAAGGGTGTCATGGAGAAGGAGGTTCAGGAGGATAACCACGAATTCTTCGTGCCGGCCCGCCTCAAGGAGCTCTACGAGAAGCGCGACTTCGGCCGCTGGGCCGATAAGAACGGCGAGATGCCTGTGGCCTTCCTGGCAAATTGCGATATCACGGGCGGAAACTCCGGTTCTCCCATCATGAACAGCCGCGGTGAGTTGATCGGTCTGGCCTTCGATGGTAACTGGGAGGCTATGTCGGGCGATGTGGCCTTCGAGCCCGAGTTGCAGCGCACCATCTCGGTCGATGTGCGTTACCTGCTCTTTATCATCGAGAAGTATGCCGGGGCCTCCTGGCTGCTCGAGGAGCTTGACCTCCGTTGATTATAAGAACAACCAATAAGGGATGAGGCGGTTCAACACGTTTGTTGAACCGCCTCAATTCTATTTTTAGCTACGAGGAAGAGTACCTAAAGGCTACTTGCGGCGGAAGGAGAGCATCCACTCGATAAGCTCCACGGAGAGGCGGGAGTAGTTGTTGTCGTAGCCCGAGATAGGGGTATAGCGTACCGTACCGCCATTCTTGGCAATCTTGTCGGCGAACTTGCGGGTGAGCGCTTCTCTTTCGGGTTGGTAGTCGGAGTAGGAGATGGCCAGCGGGGTCTTGGCTATCGCCGCTGCCGAGTTGCTCTTGTGGGGGTAGCAGGAGGCGGCAATAGCCCCGGCAAAGAGTTTGGGGTAGTTGTCCAGCATGAAGAGTACGCCCGATCCTCCCGATGAATCTCCGATCAGGTAGAGACGAGCAGGATCAACCTCGGGGTGGTCGGCAAGCAGTTGATCGATCCATCCGCGTAAGACGATGGGCATCTTATCGCCCAAGGTGGCGTAGTTTTCGTTCCAACGCCGGTCGGGGCGGCATTGAGGAACGGCCAGCAGAACCTTTTGGCCGATCTGTTCAAGGTTTTTCACCACCTGCTGCACACTTCCGCGCAGTTGTCCGCGATTGTCTATTCCTCTGCCTTTACTGCTGTGCAGGAAGATCACTAAGGCCGCCTTACCGCTCTTCTCGGGGGCGATATGAAGGGTACGATAGGGCAGATCGACTCCCTTGTGGGGGTAGTTGCCCTTCTCGAAGCGGGCTTCAAAATTCTCGAACCAGAGGCGGTGTGCCGCCTCGCGCTCTTCGCTGCTTAACTCCGATTTCTGAGGTTGCTCCTGGGCCTCTGCCCACATTGCACACGAAAGGAGCAAAAGCAAGGTGATAGATAGGTTTTTCATAGCCGGTATCAATTTAGTTGTCTAACCAGGTGATTTCAGTGTTAAGGTTCTTTTGGTTGCTTCGCCATAGCAAAGGGAGTAAACTCCTTCTGCCTATGGCTTAACCGCAAACTTGAAAACCCTCTTGTTATACACTTCTTTTCTTTAAAAAGAGGCTGTCATAACACTAGGTATTGGACAGCCTCTGGATTAAAATTAGGTTTATTTTGCCGAACTAACGGATCGGGTCTCGCGAAAAATGGAAAACTTCACCTGACCCGGGCCCTTGGGCTAATGGAAGCTGTCTAACCAGGTGATTTCTGCGTTACGCTTGCCCTCAAAATGCTCATTTACGCCCGGTAAACTCCGCTTTTTCGGGCTGCGCAAGCCTTGAAATCCCTCATGTTATACAACTTCAAACAATCAGGGTGTGTCTAAAAAACTTATTAGACACACCCATGGGGAGGGAAAGTCCATATTTCCGGATGTCGTACCTGGGTCTGTTGTTTACTTGGCGTAACTAACGGATCGGGTCTCGCGAATAACGGTAATCTTTACCTGACCCGGGTACGTCATTTCGTCCTGGATCTTCTTGGCGATATCGTGCGACAGGCTCTCCGACTCCTGATCCGAGAGTTTGTCGGCACCTACGATTACGCGTAGCTCGCGACCGGCCTGAATGGCGTAGGTCTTCACCACACCGGGATACGAGAGGGCGATATCCTCCATCTCCTTCAGGCGCTTGATGTAGCTCTCCACCACCTCACGGCGGGCTCCCGGACGGGCTCCCGAGATGGCATCGCACACCTGAATGATGGGGGCAATCATCGAGGTCATCTCGGCCTCGTCGTGGTGGGCACCCACGGCATTGCATACCTCGGGCTTCTCCTTATACTTCTCGGCGAGCTTCATACCGATGATGGCGTGCGGCAGTTCGGGCTCATCGTCGGGCACCTTGCCGATATCGTGAAGCAGACCGGCTCGGCGGGCCAGCTTCGGGTTCAGTCCCAGCTCGGCGGCCATGATTCCGGCCAGGTTGGCCGTCTCACGGGCATGCTGCAAGAGGTTCTGACCATACGACGAGCGGTACTTCATCTTACCGATCAGGCGGATCAGCTCGGGGTGGAGGCCGTGGATTCCGAGGTCGATGGCGGTACGCTTACCCACCTCAACGATCTCCTCCTCGATCTGCTTCTTGACCTTGGCCACCACCTCCTCAATGCGGGCGGGGTGGATGCGGCCGTCGGTGACGAGCTGGTGGAGAGCCAAGCGGGCAATCTCGCGGCGCACGGGGTCGAAACCACTCAGGATGATCGCCTCGGGGGTGTCGTCCACAATGATCTCAATGCCGGTGGCAGCCTCCAGGGCGCGGATGTTGCGGCCCTCACGGCCGATGATGCGACCCTTGACCTCATCGCTGTCGATGTGGAAGACCGTCACAGCATTTTCGATCGCCGTCTCGGTGGCTACACGCTGGATTGAGGCGACGATGATGCGCTTAGCCTCCTTGGTGGCGGTGAGTTTGGCCTCCTCGATGGTCTCGTTGATGTAGGTGGCGGCATCGCTCTTGGCCTCGGCCTTCATGTTCTCGATCAGGATGTTCTTGGCCTCGTCGGAACTCATGCCCGAGATCTGCTCCAGGCGACTGTTCTGCTCCAGGCGCAGGCGCTCAACCTCCTCCTCTTTGCCCTGCAGGCGCTGCATCTGGCTCTGCATCTGCTCCTTGAGGCGGTCGTTCTCCTTGATCTTGTTCTCCAGCTCACGCTGTTGGTTTTGCAGATTGTTCTCAATCTGCTTGGCGCGCTGTTCGCTCTGTGCGATCTTCTGGTTGCGCTCATTGACCTGACGGTCGTGTTCGCTTTTGAGTTGTATAAACTTCTCTTTTGCCTGCAAGATCTTCTCTTTCTTGATCATCTCGCCCTCGGCTTCGGCCTCCTTTACGGCGGCCTCGCAGCGCTGTTTGATGCTCTGCTTGAGGATGAGGTTCGTCACCAGGACGTAGACCCCAACACCGACGATAGCGGATAGACAGGCGGTTAAAATTATTGTACCCATTGGTTTAGTTATTTATATATTAGGTTAAAAATGGTCAAAATGGGTGGTAGAAAAATAGAAAACCCGCATAAGATTCCCTCTTTCGTTTGACGAATCTGCAAGATAAGTCAGTTGTGGGGTCGCCGTCTTTCGCAATCTTCCAACGGCCGCCCGCGGGCGACACCCCGAAGGGTTAAGGCCTGATTTTGACAAGGCATCCGTTGCCCCAATGTAATAAGTGTTCAGTTTCGCAAAGCTCAAGGAATCTATGCGGGTAGATTTTCCTTTTTTCAAAGGTAAGAACGCTGACGGAATTTTGGGCGCGGCTCCGCCGGCTCGCAACTTTCGGGCTACAATTCGCCCTTCAGTTCGTTCAGGTAGTTGTCTAAGCGCTCGTTGAGCGCATCGAGGGCCTTCAGATCTTCGCCTCCCACCTCGCGGCTCTGTCGCAGTTGCACGTTGGCTATAGCCAGGTGCAGGGCGGCCATCGCCAGGTAGTCGCGATCCTCAAACCCCTTGTATTTTCCCTTCTTGAAGCTGTTGATATAGTCATTGACCTCCTGCTCCGCCAGACGATACGCCTCCTCCTTTTCGGGCAACGTATTGACGCGGTAGGCCTTGCCGGCCACCTTCAGGTTCATGGTCAATTTTTTAGTCTCCTCCATAGGGCATTATTCGGCTTTGTTCAATAGGGCAATGCACTTGTCCACCTCCCGCATCAGACGGTTCACGCGTGCACGCGCCTTCTCTTTGTCGGCCTTTCCTCCGGCCAGACCTTCGCTCAGGTGGAGCATCGAGAGTTCGTGGTCCAACTCACGAACCCGCTGCTCCAGGGTGCGCTTCTCCTCCTTGAGGGCGTCGCGCTCGGCCGTGAGTTTCCCGCAAAGAGCCGCCATGCGGCGATGCTCCTCCATCAGACGCTCCACGCGTCCGTCCAACTCGGTGATAACCCCTTTTACAGCCATAGCTTTCGGTCTAAAACAAATTTCTCCTCCCCAAAGGTAGGCAAAAAGTTCGAATTTTCCAAATTTTTATGATTTTGGCCCCTTTTCGGGGAGTTTCTTCGCTGCCTTGATCAGGTGGTCTCTACCTCGATTTGGCATCGCGGGAGCAGGTGACCCCATCCGAATTTTTGGCCCAGTCGCCTCGTGCCCGGAGCACCTGTTCGATGATGTCGCGCACACAACCGCGGCCGCCGTCGAACTCCGAGACGTAGCGCGAGGCCTCGATCACCTCCATGGCCGAGTCGGCCGGGCAAACCGGAATACCGACAGCCTGCATACACTCCAAGTCGGGGATATCATCGCCCATGTAGATGATGTTTTCACGATTCAGGCCATACTTTTTGCAGTAGTCGTCCAGCGCGGCCAGCTTGTTCGAGCAGTCGAGGTAGATATCCTCGATATGGAGCATCTTGAGGCGGTAGCTCAGGTTCTCGCCGCGACCTCCGGTGATGATGCAGATCTTATAGCCCATTTTGATGGCATAGGCAATGGCGTAGCCGTCCTTGGCGTGATACTTGCGGATGAAGTCGCCATCGCGAGTGGGGATGATCCCGCCGTCGGTCAGCACACCGTCCACGTCGAAGATCATCGCCTCGGTCTTCAGAATGTCTTCTTTGAAGTTTCCCATATTTGTTCGCTTATTTCGTGATAGATGTTTTTTAGTTTTTCGCTTTGGGGGGTATTTGAACCGAAGATCTCATCCAGGAGTCGGGCGTGGATCTCCAACACCGCTTTGTCGCCTCGCACGGCGGGTCCGGTCTGTACCCGGCGGGGATGGTCGGCCTCGGCGGCTTTGCGGGCTACCTCTCCAATCAGGGGTTTCAACTCTTCGAAGCCGAATCCAGCCCTCTCCATCAACTCTTCACCCACACCGTAGAGGGCATTGACGAAGTTGGCGGCGAAGACTCCGGCCAGGTGGATGCGGCGGCGTTGGTCGCCATCGGCCTCGAAGAGGTGGTCTGAAATTCGTGCAGCGGCCTCCTTCAGCATCGTAAGGCCCTCCTCGTCGGAGCACTCCACAAAGATCGGGATCTCGCGAAAATCGACCCGGCGCCCCTTTGTAAAGGTCTGGAAGGGGTAGAAGGCACCGCATCGGCGGTGGGGAAGTTTGTGGATGGCAATGCTCCCCGCGGTGTGGGCAACCAATGCCTCCTCGGGGATGGGCAGGGGAGCGGTGGCCGACTCCACGGCACGATCCGAGACCGCCACCAGGTAGAGGTCGGCCGCAACCACCTGTTTAGGATCCGAGGTGTAGGGGGTATGGCACAGTTCGCCGAGCTTCTGGGCACGTTCGCGGTTGCGGCCATAGATCTGCACCAGACCGGCATTACCCTCCGTAAGGGCCAAGGCCAACTGTTCGGCCAAATTTCCGCTTCCGATCAATACGATTCGCATATCTTCACACTCTAATTTCTTATCGGTTTTGGTGCTCCTCTCTGAGCAGGTTGAGGTTTTGGTAGGCAAAGGCCAACTCGTTTCCGGTCAGCAGGATCTGCCACGAATAACGCAGCCAGAAGAGGAACAGAGGCAGGGCGGCAAAGCTGCCGTAGATGGCGTTGTAGGAGGTCATGCGGCTCAGGATCGCGGTGAAGAACCACTGGAAACCCTCAAAGAAGGTTCCGGCCGTGATGCCCGCCACCAAGGCCGCGCTCCACCCCACACGCGTATGGGGTACCACCTTGTAGAAGAGGATAAAGACCCCCAGTTCGAGGATGAACGAGACCAGCGAACCCAATATGCGCAGGAGCCATTGCTCCCTCAATCCGAAGAGGTTTGTCAGCCAGGCACCCAGCACCTCGCTGCCGATCCAGAAGGCGGGGAAGAAGACCAAAATGAGCATGTAGGCTCCGTAACGGCGCCAACTGCGGCGCTCGCTGATCTGCCAGGTGTCGTTAAAGGCCTGCACCAGATCGTCCATCAGGCTGACGGCCGACCAGAGGACCGTCAGACCGGCTATGGCGGCCATCCACCCTCCGCGAGTACGGGCCAGGGTCTTCTCCGCAAAGTCGATGCAGTAGTCCACCAACTCGGGGCTGTGGGGGAAGAGGCCGTAGAGGTTGTCGAGCAGCAGGTCGATGTAGCCCATGGCTTTGGCTGCGGCAAAGAGAATGGCCAGCAGGGGGATGATCGAGAGCAGGGTGTAAAACGACAAGGCTGCCGTGCGAACATTGGTGCGGTTATCGCTCATGTCCTTCAGGGTGAAGAAGATCAACTGCAGGAGGCGCACCCCCAGCCGCACAAAGGGACTGCCCAGCTCGTGCAGGGGTTTGACCACCAGCAGATTCAACATTCGTCGGCACCACTTGATCAAGCGCTCGACCTGAGAGACGAGCCTTTGTAATCTCGCTTTTATCCGTTTCATCCCCGAAAGGTAGTTATTTTAGCCGTATGATCCAATTTTTACCTCCGATTTTGGTGAAAGCGAGGCGAAGATCGGCCCCCGGACGCAGCCCCGTTGCTCGGCGGATCTCCTCGATCGAGAGGCCGAAGTCGCGCTTCCAAATCTCGGCCGAGAGCCCCTTCAGATCCCGTTTTACCGCTTTGGGCTTATACTCCGCGATCTCGGCGATCTCCATCGTGCGGCCCAAAATTCCCCGGGGTTTTTCCTGCGAGAAGCCAAAGCCGTTCTCCGAGGCAACAAAGGCCTGCGGGCGCAGGTGGTGGCAGACTAAACGGGCCTTCTGCAGGGCGACATCCGGGAGGATGAGCCAGCGATATTTTTCGGGCACAAACTCCCCTTCGGATGGGGCGGAATTGCGCTCCGAGAGGGGTACCTCCAGATGGCCCAACCCCACCGCCTCGACCCTGAGGCTTGGGACGGGTTCTCCGGTCCGAATGATGACCTCTTTGCACTCGTCCCCCACCGAGAGAACCTCCACCTGTGCTTCGGGGAAGTATCGGAAGGCCTCATCGACGTCGAACAGGGGCGAATTCTTCAGACACAGACGCGGGGCGATCCGCTCGATTAGCGGGCGCAGGGCCACCACATCGGGTGAGCAATCTTCGAGCCGAACCAACTTTTGGCCGCTTGCCGAGCGACGGTCGGGGTCGGCATAGACCCAGTCGAAACGCTCCTCGCAGTGGGCCAGATACTCCTCGGCCGAGGCGCAGACCACACGCACGTTCCCTACCCCGAGTCGGCGCATATTTTCGCGCGTAACCTCCGCCAGCACGGGGTCGCGCTCCAGAGCCACCACCTCACGAAACGAGCGCGAGAAGTGGAATGAATCGACCCCCAACCCCGCTGTCAGGTCGAGCAGGCGCTCCCCGGCCAGCCCTTTTGTGGCTGCAGCGGCCTCACTCGAGGCCTGCTCGAAGGCTCGTGGCGGAAGGATGCACCCCGCCCGATGGTAGCTCGGCAGTTTGTATCGTGCCCGTTGGCGGTATTTGAGCTGTGTGGCGATCACTCCCGCATGGGGAATGCGCCGATTGAGGGCGACCTTCAGGGGGTCGCAGTCGGCGAGCTCGTCGAGGAGCCGGCGGCACTCTTCGGAGCACAGGGTATGGAGATCATCCAAGGTCATCATCTTCCAATTTTAGCGGTTTTATGCGTTTCAACCCCCAGGCGGCGAGGGTCATAAGGATCAGGAAGAGGTAGATCAGCAGTGTGGTGGTGCCATCGCTTTGAAGATCAAAAGAGCCCCATTCCCACTCCGCAGCCCGGCGCACCACTTCGTTCTGGAGCGAGGCAGTCCACTCCACGGCCCATCCGAGGAGTGCGGGGCCGGCAGGGATGAAGAGGGCGAGCAGCGTAAGGCCGAGCAGGAGTTCGGCGGTGAAGATCACCACGGGATTGATCACCACTCCGATCGGGGCGAAGATCCCGAAGCGGTAGACAGAGAGGGGTGCTGTGGCCAGTGTAGCCACGCCTCCGATCAGAAAGAGGGCCGCCAACCCCTTGAAAAAGCGGTTGTGCTGCCCTCGAAGCAGAGGTGCTCCCCAGCTCAGAATCGCCACAACGGCCAGAAACGAGAGCTGGAAACTGATGTCGAAGAGTTGGCGGGGCTCCAGGAGAAGCATCACGACGGCCACTCCGAAGAGGATGTTCAGCCCCCGATAGCGGAGCGAGAAGGCGTGGGCAAGTTGCAGGGCCGTAAACATCCAGGCGGCACGCAGCACACCGGGCGAAGCCCCTGCAACGAGGGCATAGAGCCAGATTGCCGCCGTGGCGATGAGGGCCTTCAGGCGATGGCCGCCGTTGAGTAGCGGCAGGCCCCACATCAGGGCATTTATAAAGAGGAAAAGGATGCCTACATGGAGTCCCGAGACGGCAAGCAGATGTGAGGCGCCGCTGCGGGCATAGCTTTCGCGCAGCGCCGGGGTCAGGTGGCTGCGTTCGCCGATGGTCATCGCCTCCACTACGGCCCGATTCTCGGGGCTCAGCCCCATCCGAGCGATCCCATCGGTGCCTTTCAGGTGCAGCCCTTCGATCCATCCGGGACCCCGGGAGCTGTCGCGCTGAAGGAGTGCGCTCTCTGAGGCCCAGAGCATGCCGACATAACCGCGGGCCGCTTGCAGACGGGCATAGAAGGAGTCAGCTTCGCGGTAGGGACGCAAGCGTCCGCGCAGCGTGAGCTCCTCATGTATGCGGATCGTCAGGGTTGAATCGGCATAGAGGCTCAGCCGTTTTTCGGAGCCCCGCCACACCCCCTGTTTGTCGCACCAGGCAACCAGATGTGCCGAGGCGGTGCTGTAGCGCTCGCGGAGGACGGGCTGCGACTCCACGCGCACGACATAGAGCCCCTCCCCCATCGGAGGAGCCGCCTCATGGCGGTGGAGCGATGCGCAACCCATGCCCAAGAGCAGGAGGGCGACCGTGATGTAGAGCGAGGAGCGGAACCTCAGGGCGCAGCCTCCCGCCACCACCACTCCGCCCCACAGATAGAGGCCCGGGAGTTCGAGGAGGCTCTCGGCGAGAATGCCCCCAACCACGGGCAGCACTACCCGCAGCATGGGCAGATCGTGCAGATGCCGCCCCACCTCTTTCGCAGACCATCGAATCATGGCGTAAAATTACCTCTTTTTTGTCGATTTTGGGCCATAATCTCGAAAAAAGAGCTCCCAGCCCGCTTCAAGATCCTCCCAAGAGGCCTTCTCGCCATTCTCCATTTCGGAGATTGCGGCACCGAAGGGGAGCATGATCTTTGGGTCGAGGGCCGAGATTGGGGTGTCGGGGGAGAGCCCCGTTTGCTCGCAGACAAAACGAATGTACGTTTCGGTGTGGTTCTCCGTGGGAGGGGCCCAGCGTGAGATCATCTGCCTGGGTGTTCGCAGTCTGTGGCGAATCTCGTAGGTGTAGAGAACGACGAAGAGGGCCCGATAGCCCCACTTCGGGGCCACGAATTGACGAAATTCGGGATCGGTCGGCTGCTCCACCTCTCCGCGGTAGACCCCTCGTCCGGATGTGCGGCGGATATTGCCCGGGTTGTGATTTCTCAGACCTCTACTCTTCATAAACCCCCTCCTTTCTTCTTGTGATATGGTTGCGGGCTACGCGGCGAATGGCCCGAAACAGGGGGCCGTCGGACAGCTCGCCGGCATTCTCGAGGAACGACCACATCTCCACGCCACAGGTGAAGCCGGCCAGGAGTCGGGCCAGGTGTAGGCTCGGCAGGCCCAGCACATACTCCTCCAGCAGCCAGGCCATTGAGATGGCGATCCAGATAAAACCCGCCTTGAGGATTGTGCGCCAGGCCCGGCGGCTCTCGAAGAACCAGCAGCGCCCCTCCCGGAGGGCCCGGGAGCGATCGGCCGCCACTCCGGTCAGGAAATCGATAAAGATAAAGAGGGTGGTGCACCCCACAAGCGGGAGCACCGGGGCAAAGAGTGCCCCCATGGCGGCCAGCGCCCCACTACAAAATCTGGAAAAGGCCTCCATGGTTGCGACAACGGTTACGGATGTTCTCTTCGGGTCGGTAGGCTTCGAGCTCCCCTTCGGCGTGGAGCCGTTCGAGCTCCTTGTGCAGGCGGCGACTCAGCGCTTCGATCTCCAGGGCCTGGGCGCGGTCGGCCGCCTCGAGGCTCTCCTCGGAGGCCGACTGCCACCCTTGGGCTTTGGGCTCCACCACCCCGCAGAGGGCGGGGCGGAGTTTGAGCTGGGGAAGCAGAAGGCGCTTTACCCCTAAGGCGGCCAGCGGCCTGATATAGTCGGCCGAAAATGCTTCGTGGGCCCCTGTGAGAAGATCTTGATAGAGACTATCTCCCACAAGGGGACGGACGTACCGCTCTTCGGCGGCAGCGATCATTGCCCGGGTGAGGGCCTCGGGCGGCAGGTGCTCCCCCGCGGCAA
This sequence comes from Rikenellaceae bacterium, assembly GCA_015059965.1. GTDB lineage: Bacteria > Bacteroidota > Bacteroidia > Bacteroidales > Rikenellaceae > Alistipes. Next base: position 74,261 of record SUZM01000009.1, on the reverse strand, counting down.
AGGCGAGGTCGAGGACCTGATGGGCTGTAAGCAGTGTTTTCATCAGAGGGGATCAATCGATTTGAGGTTATACTTGGCAATCTGCGAGAGGTAGTACTGCTGCTCGGGATCCTCGGGGTCGTAGTCCAGGCCATCGGCTTTGCGGGCCTCCCAAACGCGCATATAGATCGGTTTGGAGCGCGTGGGTGGACGGTTGACGATCTCGAGTGACGAGCAGTCGAGTTTCAAAATCTCACCAATGATGCGGCGGATGGGCTCCATCAGTTCATCCTGTTCGCCGAGGATGACGGTGTTCAAAGCCACCTCATATTCGTGCAGGATGCGTTCGGCACTGAAGCCCGAGCTGTACTCCAGTCCGCTCAGCGAGCGGAACCAGGAGTGGGCTACCACAATGTCCGAAGTCGCCTGGTCGTGCAGCGACTTCCAGTCCCCCTCGTTTTGGGACGAGATGGGGATAAAGCGCGAGTTTTCGTTCTCCTTGCCCTCTTTGAGCATGAACATCACCTGGCCGGGACGTCCGGCGAATTTGCGCTCGGCGGTACGAATCAGCTCCTCGGCCTCCTCTTCGGAGCTCATTGCGCCGTCGAGCATCATGACGCCCGAGAGTTGAAACGAGTTGTCCAGGCGTGAGATGTTCCATCGATCGGTCTTGTAGGCGATGGCCGAGACATCCAATCCGGCAATATAGGGTGGCACGCCGTAGTGGCTGAAGAGCGGTTCGTAGTCCTTGTAGTGAACCATCGCGCGCAGGGTTCCGTCGGCCTGCTCCTCCATCAGGGGCCAGAGCGGGAGCGAATGGGCCTCCGCAGGGCGGAAATGGTGCCAATCGGGGTGGATCAGGATGTGTTGGTCGTCCTTGGCCACGCGACACTGCGAGGCATCCTGGTGGTAGAGGGCCAGGAAGGAGTGCGCGGCATCGGTCACCACCTCCAGGAAGGCGTTGCCGAAGAGCGCCTTGTCGAAGGCGAGCTTGTTGAGCACCTTGCGCAGCGACTCCTCATGGCCGTTGGCCTGTTCGATGAACGCTCGGAGTAACCCCTCTCCATCGCCGCAGTTGAACCCCTTGCCCGAGATGTAGTCGGCCTTGTCGTTGATGATGCGCCGGTGGACGGTCGAGCGGCGAGAGAGCAGGGCCAGCGCCTCGGGCAGCAGGTTGTCATCGCCCCAGCGCCAAAAGTGCTCGTTGCTCCCCACCGATCCCGCGAGGTGGATGTAGGGATCCTCGTGGCAGTTGCGCACCGCAATCTTTTTCTGTTTTTGCATGGTCGTCATTCCAAATTTTTCTAAACAAATTTCTATTCCGAGTATTTCTATTTTGGGTTTTCTATTTTGGGTTTTTCGTTCCGGGTATTTCCATTATGGGTTTACAATCCGGTTTTTCCATTTTGGTTTTTCCTTCCCAAACCTCCCATATCGCACCCCCAAAACTAGAAATCTCTGCCGGGAGGAGAGTGGTCCCCGCCCGGCAGAGTGGGCTCTTAGGCGCGAATCTGCGCCAGGCTGACGATGCGTTCGTCGAGGATCTCACATCCGGCCATAAAGGTGGCACGCTGGCGATTCTCCATCAGGTCGGGGTTGTACCACATGCGTACCTCGGTGCCGGGGAAGTCGGCCGTATTGACTGCCAGGACCAGGTTGCGACGATCGGTCAGCAGACACAACGACTGAGGCAGCAGGCTCTCCTTCAGGTAGCTCGAGATGTGCAGGTCGATGATCGGAATGCCGTGGTAGGCCAGAGCGGGACGACCATTGACCAGCTCCGTGTAGGCGCTCTCAGCCCCCTTCGAGTCGAGGTACTTCTCATAGAGGTGGTAGATATCCGAGGTGACGAACATCGCCAGCTGGCCCTCGCTCTTGAGGTCCTTAAGGCGCTCGTCCGCCTGCTCCCACACCTGATCGAAGAGCTCGACAGCCCCCTCGGGATTCTCGAGCAGGGTGGCTGCGTAGTGGTAGGGGGTTACGGCGCCGCCCTCGATATACTGCGACATCAGGGTGAGGAATCCGTTGAAGGTGTTGAATCCCTCCTCGATCGAGGTGTCACCCACCCACATGGTGGCGCGAATACCCTCACCGATGGCTCGCTTGAAGAGCTCCGTTTCGGCGGCCTCGAGCTCCGTGCCCGAGAGGTCGTCGAGGTTCACATCCGAGCGCCCCACGATCAGTTCGTAGACCATCGAGAAGTAGTCGGCAGCGGCAAAGCCCAACTCCGCCTTGACACGCTCAAGCGCAATGGTCTTCTGCGCCTTGGTGGCAGCCGTGCCACCCGACCAGCCGGCCGAGGAGTACTTCTGCAGCACGTTGCTCTGGGCCTCCCAGAGTTGTACGGTGGTCGGCGTGGGCATGTTGTAGAGGATGCGTACCCCCAGCTCCTGTGCCGAGGGGCCCGCCAGCATGGGGCGGAAGAAGATGGTCTCCAAATCGTGTCCGGTGTAGGTCTTGGGATTTTCAATAAACGACATAATGTTTTGGTTTTAAGGGTGAATAAATGGTTGATTGATGGTTAGTTTTGGTTTCTTTTTAGGTTATTTGCGAAACGACTTTGCATCGGCGGCATAGGCTTCGCGGTTGGCCGAGTAGAGCGGCTCTCTCAGCGAGGGATCCTCACGGGCCGCCGCGGTGGTCGGCTGAGGTGCCTTTCGGTTGCGGCGGAGAGGGGCGGGCTTTTGTTCGCTTCGGCTCTCGAAGGGTTCGAAGTGGAGGATGTTGCGATCCTCGGCTGTGGGCAACTCTTCGGAGGGCGAGCAGACTGCCTCCACCAGGCGTTTCCACCCCTGCGCAAGGCTCCTCTTCAGGGCCTCGGGAGCCGATTCTGCGGCCTTGTCGGGCTCCTCGGAGGGGCTCTTTTCCGATGAGCGGGCGGGGGGAATGGTGCGATCGGCAAGTCCTGCGGCAATCGCCTCGTCGGGAGAGAGCCAGCGGCCGCGACCGTTGTTCTCGGCCATCAGGGCACGGAAACTCTCCTTGTCCAGCCCCGAGCGTTCGGCATAGAGGGCCGCCAGGCGCTCGTCGGTCTTCTCCAGCAGCTCCACACGGGCACGCAGCTCCTCGGCATTGCCCTCGGTCGAGCAGATCGAGTTGTGGATCAGGTAGAGGGCTTCGGGGGCGATCTCGCGACACCCCTCGGAGGCGGCCTGGGCGATGATGGTGGCCGCTGAGGCGGTGTAGCCGTAGCAACGGGTGGTGATGTGGGCGCGGGTGGCACGCAGGGCGTCGTAGATCAGCAGGGCGTCGTTCACGTCGCCTCCCGTGGAGCGGATGTGTACCACCACTTCACCCTCTTCGATGGCCGTGATGCGTTGCAGGGCCTCGCGGAATCCTTCGTAGGTGGCTATGCGCTGATCGGGGTGGTCGAACTGCCACTCTTCGGGGACTCCGATGATCCCCTCGATCTCGATCTCGCAGAGCGCTTCGTGGTTTTTGATGAAAATTTTGTTCTGCATAAGTTTTGATTTAACAGGTTGGTTTTGCATAGACGGCGGCACGGACCTTCTCATAGGAGCAGCAGAAGTTTTCGGCAACCTCCTCCATCGCTTCGCAGCGCCCTCTTCCTTCGGCGCAGAGGGCATCGACCCGGTGGCGGATGGCCATTCGCTCGGCGGCGCGCAGGTCGATCAGCCCCTCGGCCAGGAGCTCCTTGAAGAGCGCTTCGTGGCCGCGAAAGAGCTCCTCAAGCAGGCTCCGGGCATGGCGTTCCGGGGTGGTCATCTGTCGGCTCATGGGCGGTCGTCGGGTAGGAGGTGAAACCGACAGAGAGCCACACCGCTTGCGGGGTCGTACTCCGTAATCTCGGCCAGTCGGCAGTTGAGCTCTTCGCCCCCGAGGCAGAATCGGAACCGGGCATCCGAACCTGCAGAGAGGTCGCTCGAGGGGTGGTTGAGAGCTTCGACCTCCTCGGGGTTGAGGTGCAGCTGCAGGCGCAGTCGTCGGCCGTGGTTGCGCACCGCCTCATGGGCCAGGTGGAAGCGGTGGAGCCCCGGAGCGCCGTCGCGATCCTCGAAGCAGAGGGTGAAGCCCTCGTCCGGGAGGTGGAAGGCGGCCAGCGGATAGCTTCCCTCGGGTGCCGGAGCTCCCAGCCCCTCCTCGGCCGGCAGTGGAGCCATCCCCACATAGCGCACCAGGCGGGGCGTGAATTCGAAGTTCTCGATACCATCGGCCGAGTCGCGATTGCCCACACAGGGGATCAGGGCTGAGGGGGCCGACTCGAAGTGTCCCGAAAAGTTGAGGGTCGGGGCGAAGAGCGGCGAGCGCAGATCCTCCTCTCCCATGAGGGTTGCCTTCGAGTCGGAACGAGCCACCCACTCTCCGAAGGGCTCCTCCAGCTCCTCGTTCAGGCGAAGCACCGCACCATCGGTGGGGCTGTAGCCGTAGCGGCGTGCCTCATGCTCCTCCAGATCGCTCTGCTCGATACTAAGGCTGCGCGCCACCATGCGGTCGCTCCACTCCACAGCCACACCCTCCGCAGGGTAGAAGTCGGCATAGGGCTCGATATAGACTCTGCCGGCTGCCTCGTCGCTCAGGATGCAGAGGTCGAAGAGACGAACCACCGCCTCCAGCAGCTCCGCCTGACGAAAGGTGTGATGGGCCACATCGCCCCACGAGAGCTGCTCTCCATAGGCGGGTCGGGGAGAGAAGGAGGGTCTCAGCGTGCACCCCTTCAGGATCCGAACCTTCATCCCCTCTTCAGCCCCATAGAGGTAGATGTGACGAAAGAACTTGGGCGAAGTGGGGGTCAGCTTTTCGGCCGCTGTGCGGACCACCACCTCGGCCTCGGTGGTACCACTCTCGCCGATGTAGCCGTCGTAGAGGGCCCAGTCCGAGGGGTAGGGCTCCCAGAGTCCGCTCTCGTCATTGAGCCGTTCGAGTTCGGGAGAGCCCGTAGCGGCACCGGCCGAGAGGGTGACCAGGGGAGCCCGTTCCGAGATGTGAGCCGCCACCTCGCCCGATGAGAGCTTCAGCCGAAAACGCTCGCCTGCCGCATAGTCGAAGATCACCAGCCGATAGGCCTGCCCCGCCGTGAGCTTTTCGCGCCGATCTTCGAAGCGATTTTTGAGCTCGAAACGGAAGTCTGCCCCCTCGCCCAGATAGATCGAATCGAAGCCCCGCAGTCGTTTGCGCGTGAGGATGCGGTAGTCGGTCCGATAGTGCAGGTGGTACTCGAATCCCGCCTCCACCTCACATAAGGGTCGGAAGAGAATCTCCCCCTCTTCGAGGGAGAAGCAGCCGTTTGTCGAGAAACATTCGGTGAGGGGCTTTCCCTCCGAGTCGGGGGTGTTCGGCAGGTAGGCATCGACCAGGTTGCCCACGCTGTTCGCCGCCATGAAGGGTGAGGCGTAGACCCTGCCCAGGGCATCGGCTGCAGCCTCTCCATCGCCCGACCTTAAGGCCAGGAAGTCCATGCGGCGACGACGTGCCGTTGTGTCGGAGGTGCGATAGGCGCCGCTGATGTAGAGCTTTTGGAAAAACTCCCCCTCCAGAAAGCAGCTCTTGACCTCATAGCCGGCTTGGGTGAAGATCGCCTTCAGGAGTGTTGCGAGGTGGAGGAAGGGGTAGAAGTCATCCACCGAGAGGAGCTGTTCGACCCGATGCAGCGTCCCCGAGGCGAAGGGGGCGCGGTAGTCGTCGTAGGCTATGGGCAGGAAACGTACCGCCGGTTCATGCTGCCCGCACGCCCAACTCTTGACAATCTCGTTGGGCAGAAGAGGCATCGAGAAGTCGATCGGCAGCTTTTCGACCCCCGCTTGTGCCGCTATCCCCGCCCAGGCAGCAGCTCCTCCGCGCAGCTCCAGCCGATAACACCTCTCGGGCTCCCCGGGGCAGCACTCCACCAGACGGGCCACCCCCTGAAAGAGGACCACCTCGTCACAATGGAGCTCGGCCCGGTGGATCGTCTCGTTGAAGGCCTCGGCCATGTGGGGCAGCGAAGCATCGGCCAGTATGCGTTGGTTGTTGGCCGTTGCGGGCAGCGTAAGGTGCAGGGTGGAGCCTGTGCGCAGGGTGTCGGCCGACTGGAGGCTTGCGGCCGACCATCCGATTTTGAAGGTGGTCTGCGGTTGCAGATCACACTGCATTCCGTCTATTCTCAGCTCCATGGGTTGATCTCGCTTAAGGGTTCCAGCAGGGTGAAGTTCAGGGCTGTGAGCAGGCCGTGGTGGAGGATTTGTCGCTCGTCGGCCACCACCTCCACGGGGGTGTAGCCCTTCTGATCGTCCACGATCCAGATACAGGGAGAGGTCCCCAGTTCGGCCAGTGCCCGGAGCTGTTCGGGGGTCTCGTAGGCCGACAGCAGTTGCCACTTCCGGCGATAGCCGCTTCGGAGGAGCTCGCTGCCGCTCTCGGCCAATGCAACCACATCACGCTCCTGCAGCTCGCTGCAGTGCTCCACGATCGGGAAGGTGTAGTGCTCGATCGATCCGCCGCGGCCGACCCAGGCCACACGCAGGCTGCCCGGTATGGGGTTTGTGAGCGTGTAGTGCAATGCCACTTCGCGGGTCGTGGAGTAGAGGCGCAACTCCAGGCGCTCGACCTCGGGTTCCAGCTCTGCCGTGGTGAACCGGAAGAGGGCGGGCTGATCCGTAACGTCGGAGTAGATGGTCTCGGTGATGCGCTCCGTGGGGGTGAAGCGCTCGAGCTCGGCGTAGAGCACATCGCGGTCCAGGAGCAGCTCCTCCCCCTCGCCGCGGGCGATGAGGCGCTTCAGGGGCCGGGTGCTGAAGAGCAGGGGTTGCGGCGGCTCCTCGACAAAGGGCAGGAAGCGACGGGCGATGCTCACCCCCTCGACCCGAACCTGGATGTGAGCCACACGATCCGTGGCTGCCGAGAAACCGAGGGGAGTCTGTCCGGGTTGCCAGCTCAGGGTGCGACGTGCCACGGGGGCGATCTCAATCCTGCCCGAGGAGGTGTTGAAGAGCCGTTTGGTGGCGATCTTTTGGCGCGTGTCGAGATCAATGACCTCGATCTCCAGGTCGCGCGGAGCCGCCTCGTCGCCAAAAGCGTAGACCAGCGGCCGGTAGAGCGATGCTCCATTGGGTGGGGTTTGTGTAAAGATCATAGGATTTGTGTTTGAGTTTTTTGGGATCGGCGGTTTTGTTCCTTTGTCCCGAAATGCCGGGTTTTCCGGGAGGGTGAAAGGGCTCTCCGCAACGTGTGCGAAGGTGTTGATAAACGGTTAAAATGTTGTTGAAAAAGCGGTTGTGAAAATGGTGTAATTTCCCCGTAAAGAGTACTTTAGACTCTGTTAATAATTTTATGAACAAGGGGAGAAAGTGTTGATAACACCCGTTTGACGGTACAAATATATAACCCGAAAAACCCCTTTGTCAAGATGGAGACGAAAATTTCTCTGTTTTTTAGAAAAATTTCACTTTTAATTTTGAGCAAAACAGCTTGATGATCACTGCATTGCGCGAAATATGAATGGGCGTTGAAATTTTTAGGCGCAAAAAAATTTTTTCTTCCTGCATCGCCTTTGCAACTATTTTTGTACCTTTGTACGATGAATGGCCTCCTCTTTTTCGGAGGTCGATGTTGAACGAAACGTAAAACCTATGGATGATGGTCTTGGTTCCCCGTATAGCGGCCGTGTCGTACCTCAATACGATACCATTCATCTATGGTATCGAGCATGCAGATAATCCCCTGCGTGCGGAGCTCCTTTTGACTCCCCCCGCCACTTGTGCCCAAAATTTCATCGAAGGCAAGGCCGATATCGCGCTCCTGCCGGCGGCTGTGGTGCCTCAGCTTACAAACTATGAGCTGCTGCCCGACTACTGCCTGGGGGCTGTGGGTCCCGTGCGTACGGTGGTGGTGGTTTCGCATCAACCCATCGGGGAGGTGAAACGAATCTTCCTGGATCCCCATTCGCGTACCTCGGTGCAGCTGGCCGGCTGGCTGGCGGCCAACCGGTGGCACATAGCCCCCGAATGGTATGCTTTGGAGGATTACGAGCAGGTGCTGCATGCCGAAGCCGGCGATGCCTTCCTGCTGATCGGCGACAAGGTTTTCGATTATGAGGGTCGCTTCCCCTATCTCTACGACCTGGCTGCCGAGTGGCAGATGGCCACGCAGCTCCCCTTTGCCTTTGCCGTCTGGGTGGCCCGTAAGGGTACCCCTTATGAGCTGACCGATGCCCTCACGGAGGCGCTGACCTTCGGGGTGGAGCACACCTACGAGGCGGTACTGCACTACGGCTTTGACAAAAAGCCCTACGATGCCTACGACTACCTGACACGCAACATCGACTTCCTGTTCGATAACGAGAAACACCGGGCCCTGCAAAAATTCTGGGACTCGGGGGTGAAGATTTCGCCCCGGGTCAACCCGGGCTGAAGAGCATAGGCGCCTGAAGGATGCGCCGCCCTTACGGAGATCATAAACCAAAAGTTAGAAACCGGGACCTCCCCTTTGGAAAAGGGAGTCCGAAAAAAAGGGTGCTCAACAATGATTACCATCTACTTAAAGCAATATAACAAAATCATCCGCAATGCCGATGTGGCCTTGTTCGAAGAGCTGGGCTACGACGACATTCTGTGGATCGACATGCTTCGCCCCTCGATCAAGGAGCAGAAGGCCGTCGAGAACTTCATGGAGTTCAGCCTCCAGACCCGCCAGCAGGTCGAGGAGATTGAGTCCACCTCAAAATACTCCGAGACGGAGAATACGATCGTCTCGAACTCCAACTTCTTCATTCCTACGGGAGAGAGCTTCACCGTCGAGCCGGTGTCGTTTACCATCTCCAACGAGGGTGTGCTGGTCTCGGTGCGCCAGGCCGAGTTTCGCACCTTCCGCGAGGCCGAGAAGCGCCTGCAGATGAACTACCGCAGCTACTCGACCGGCTACCACATTTTTATCTCCCTGTTGGAGGTGCGCATCGACTACGATGCCGACCTGGTGGAGATGGTCGCCAAGCAGGTCGGAGCCCTTTCGAAGGAGATCTCGACCGAGGACTCGATCGACAAGGAGATCATCCTGCGCATCAACAGCCTGCAGGAGAGTACGATGTTGCTGCGTGAGAATATCTTCGACCGTCAGCGCGTCCTCTCGGGTGTGTTGCGCTCCGAACGCTTCCCGAACGATATCTACCCGCGCCTGCAGCTGATGATCAAGGACGTGAACTCGCTGATCAACCACGCCGACTTCAGCTTCCAGCGTCTGGACTATATCCAGGACTCGGCCCTGGGGCTGATCAACATCGAGCAGAATGAGATCGTAAAGATCTTCTCGGTGGCCTCGGTGATCTTCATGCCCGCCACGCTGATCGCCAGTATGTATGGCATGAACTTCAAGTTTATGCCCGAGCTCGACTGGGTCTACACCTTCCCAAGCGGTTTCACCCTTCCGTTGGGCTACCTCTTCGCCATCGGACTGATGATCCTCTGCTCGGGAGTGACGATCTGGTACTTCAAGTTCAAAAAATGGCTGTAGCCCCATCCGTAAAGGGGTGGAGTTGTCGGGATCTTGTCTGGCTTGAGCCTTCGAATTGCGCTTCCGAACGGGTTTTCGAACGGGATTGTTGATAAATCGGCAACAACTTTGTCGTTTCGGGCGGTTGGCGCAAGAGACAAAAGGGGTACTTTTGTGGCGTAGAGCCTGCACCTGCGGGGTGCGGCATGGAAAATGATAAGAGATCCAAAACAGATATTACCTATGGGAGAGATCAAAAAGATGGGCATCGACGTAGAGCTCAAGGAGGAGGTGGCACAGGGTCACTACTCCAACCTGGCCATTATTTCGCACTCCACCTCGGAGTTTATCATCGACTTTGCCACCGTTCTTCCGGGGCTGCAGAAGGCCCGCGTGAAGAGCCGAATCATCCTCACGCCCGAGCATGCCAAGCGCCTGCTGATGTCGTTGCAGGATAACATCACCCGCTATGAGAGCGCCATCGGAAAGATCGAGATCCCCGCGCCGCAACCTCAGCAGGGAATGAAGATTGGTGAGGCTTAGGCGGTAAGGCTCAAACGCGAGACAAGTGGTTTTTTTTGTGGGTTCGACCTGTGGGCCGGATCCCCAAAAAACACCACTTTTTTTGTAAATATCGGTTTCGATTTTCTCATTTGGTGAAATATTCGTATATTTGGGAGGTAAAAGCCGACCGCCGGCTCCACAAAACCGAAAAAAACCTAAAAACTCGAAATATGTTTGCACCTGAAATTTACGCCAAGCGTCGCGCCGAGTTGCGCGCCAAGATCGGCAGCGGACTGATCCTGCTGCCCGGTAACCAGAATTCTCCCAACAACTACCCCAACAACGCCTACTATTTTCGTCAGGACTCCACGTTCCGCTACTACTTCGGGCTGAACATCCCCTCGCTTATGGGTGTGATCGATGCCGACTCGGGCGAGGAGTGGCTCTTCGGTGATGACTTCACCGTCGAGGATATCATCTGGACGGGTCCGCAGCCTATGCTGTCGGAGTTGGCCTCCGGGGTTGCCGTAAAGAATACCGCACCGCTCTCGGCCCTTCAGCCGCTGGTTGAGCGTGCCATCCGATTGGGCCGCCGTATCCATTTCCTGCCCATCTACCGCGGTGAGACGAAGCTCCAGTTTGTCGAGCTGCTGGGGTTGAAGCCCTCGATGCTGCACGACTATAAGTCGGTGGACCTGATGTTTGCCGTGGCTGAGATGCGCGAGAAGAAGGGTCCCGAGGAGATCGAGGCGCTGGAGCGTGCTTATCAGATCGGCTATGCGATGCACACCACTGCGATGCGCATGTGCCGCGAGGGGGTCGTTGAGCGTGAGATCGCCGGTGCCGTAGCGGGTATTGCCCATGCCATGGGTCAGGGAGTATCGTTCCCCACCATCGTGTCGCAGCACGGTGAGACGCTGCACAACCTCAACTCGGACGGCGTATTGGAGAATGGCCGTCTGCTCCTGGTGGATGGTGGCGGTGAGTCGCTCGAGGGCTACTGCTCGGACCACACGCGTACCTACCCCGTGAGCGGCAAGTTCACTCCCAAGCAGCAGGAGATCTACGAAATCGTGCGTCGTGCCCACGGCCGCATCGCCGAGATCATCCGTCCGGGTATGATGTACCACACGGAGATTCACTTGGAGTGCTACCGCCTCTTGGCCGAGGGGTTGATTGGTGCGGGCCTGATCAAGGGTACGGCCGAGGATGCCGTGGCTTCGGGAGCCATGTACCTCTTTATGCCCCACGGACTGGGTCACGGACTGGGTATGGATGTTCACGACTGCGAGGCCTTCGGCGAGCGCAGCTTCGACTTCTCGTCGATCAAGGAGCGTGCCGAGGCTTCGGCCACCTGCATCTACCGTGCGGCCTGGCGCGTACAGCCCGGCACGGTGATGTCCGACGAGCCGGGTATCTACTTCATCCCGGCTCTGATCGACAAGTGCAAGGCCGAGGGTAAGTTCAAGGGCATCGTGAACTACGAGGCACTGGAGAGCTACCGCGATTTCGGCGGCATCCGTATCGAGGACGACATTCTGGTGACGGAGAGCGGTTGCCGCATGATCGGCGACAAGCGCCTGCCCGTTACGGTAGAGGAGTTGGAGGCTGTTGTCGGCAAGTAAACCATGCGCATCGCCTATATATTCCCCACGGTAGAAGAGGCCAAAGGGTTCATTCTGGAAAATCCCAAGGCGCTGACCTTTGTCAGCGGGGTGGGCATGGCGGCTGTTGCCGCTACGGCTGTGCGGGCTGCCAAGGCCAAGAAACCTCACCTGATGATCTTGTGCGGAGTGGCCGGAGCCTATGACCCGGCGCTGATGAAGGGTGAGGTGGTCGAGGTGGTCGAGGAGCGGATCGGGGGACTTCCCGAGCGCTTTCGAGAGTCTTATCGGCTGGAGCCCCTCACCGAACTGAGACCGGTGGTCTCGAATACGGTGAATCGCTGTGGAGAGGAGGCCGCGGGGGCACAGATCGAGCAGATGGAGGGGGCTGCCTTCTTTGCCGTCTGCGAGGCCCTCGATATCGAGGCGGCGGAGATCCGCGCCATCTCGAATCGTGTGGGTGAGCCGCGTGAAGAGTGGGCCTTTGATCAGGCGGTGCAGAACCTCACCGAGATCCTTTCACAACTCAATTTTGAGGATGAGACATAAGAAGTTACATATCTCGCCCTGCCCGAACGACACCTTCATGTTTGATGCCTGGGTGAATGGACGATTGGAAGGAGAGCTCCCCCCGGTGGAGCTCTCCTATTTCGACATTGAGGAGCTCAACCACCTGCTTTTAGAGGGGGTTCCCGATATCTCGAAGTGCAGCTATGCCATTTGGCCGCTGATCCGTGACCGTTACGAACTGCTCGACAGCGGTTCGGCTCTGGGCCGGGGCAATGGGCCTCTGCTTGTGCGCCGGAAAGGGGAGAGCAGCCCCTTGCGACGGGTGGCAGTTCCGGGGATGCACACCACGGCCTGTGCCCTGATGCGGAGGCTGTACCCCGAGGTTGAGGAGTTGCAGCCCCGCCTCTTTTCGGAGATCGCCGAGACGGTCGAAAGGGGGGAGTATGATGCCGGAGTATTGATTCACGAGGGGCGCTTCGTCTATGGCCGGCGCCGGCTTGAACTGGTGGCCGACCTGGGGTTGAAGTGGGAGGCTGAGACGGGGTTGCCGCTCCCGTTGGGGGCGATTGTTATTCGTCGCGACCTGAGTGCGGAGTACAAGCACCTGATCACCGAGACCCTGCGCCGCAGCATCCGCTACGCCTTTGACCATCCGACAGCCTCGCGTGACTATGTGAAGGCCCATGCCCGCGAATTGGACGACGAGGTGATCGATAAGCACATTGCGCTCTTCGTCAATGACTATTCGCTCTCGTTGGGCGAGGAGGGAATGAGGGCCGTCAGGCGGCTGTGCGACCTCGGAGAGGAGAATGATGCGGGGTGTTGATCCCCACGAAAAGAGAGAGACTGTCCGACAAGAGGTTGCGACAGTCTCTTCTTTTTTACTCGCGAGAGCAGAGGGTAAAGAGGAACTCCAATCCCCCTTCGGGGCGGTTGCGCACCTCGATGTGTCCGCCATGGAAGAGGACGGCATTCTTCACGATCGAAAGGCCGAGGCCGGTGCCGCCCATTTTGCGTGAGCGCCCCTTATCCACGCGGTAGAAGCGTTCGAAGAGACGGCCCAGGTGGTGCTCCTCAACCCCCGATCCGTCGTCGGCCACGCGGAAGCGGTAGTGTTCGCCGTTGCGATCCAGGAGCTCGATTCGCAACGTGGTGCCCCCCGAGTAGGCCAGGGCGTTCTCCGTAAGGTTGTGGAATATGGAGTGCAGAAGCTGTCCGTTGCCGCGTATGGGTAGCTCTTCGGGCAGGTTGAGCAACACGGCCATCGATGATCCCCGCTCGACGGGCAGGTCGCAGGCGGCCTCCTCGATCAGCGGGCGCAGGTTCAACTCCTCGCAGTCGATCAGATGGGGGGCCTCCTCCATGCGGGTTACCAAGGAGATGTCTTGCAAGAGCTGTTGCAGGCGTTGGGTCTGCTGGTAACTCTTTTCGATAAAGCGGGTGCGGGTCTCCTTCTCCATTGCGGGGTTCATCAGAATCGTCTCCAGATAGCCCCTGATTGCGCTTACGGGGGTCTTCAGCTCGTGGCTGATGTTGTTGGTCAGTTGGCGCTTGATCCGGATCTTCTCCTGCTCCTCGCGCAGGGCCGAGGCGTGCTCGCGTTCGGCATCGGCCAGGGCGCGTTGCAGGCGCCCATAGAGATCGACAATGTGGTTCGACACCTCGCCCAGCTCGTCGTCGGGGAAGGGGGCTATGTCCGAGATCTCCTCTCCGCGGTCGAGTTTCTCGGTGAATTTTCGCAGGCGCAGGATGTTTTGGGCCAGCTGAGAGGTGACCCAATAGCCCACCACCAATAGCAGCAGCGCGATCAGGACCATATACCAGAGGTAGCGGCTATCGACACTCAGGGTCTTGGCCAGTGTCCAGTCGTAGGGCAGGGCTGTGCGGATGATGAGCCCCTCTTCGAGGCGTGCCGAGTAGAAGTAGTCGCGTTTCACGGCCTCCGAGTGGCGGCGTATGGTGTGCCCCTCCCCTACTTGGAGAGCCTCCTTCACTTCGTTGCGAGAGAGGTGGTTGGTCAGGTCGGCTTCGGAACCATGGCGCTCCGAGTCGTAAAGGACAGAGCCCAGGCTGTCGATCAGCGTGAGGCGCAACCCCTCGGTGGTCAGACGGTGGCGGTCGTAGATCTTCTCGGGGGGCTCTCCCTGCTGTAGTTCGTGGGCCACACGCAGATTCAGAAGTTGCAGTTGTGCATCGAGCCCTTGGGCCTTGTAGAGGCGCTCGCGGTGGTGCTGAAAGAGGAGGAAACAGCCGGTGAGCACCCCTGCAAAGAGGAGCACCAGCAGAAAGAGCCGTTGCTGATAGGAGGATTTATAGAAGGAAGCCATACCCGTAGCCTTGACGTGTAACAATTTGTTCGCCGTAGCGTCCGATCTTCTTTCTCAGGCGCGTGATGTTGACATCGACCGTGCGATCGAGCACCACCACCTCATCCGTCCAGGCGTGGCGTAGAATCTCCTCACGCGAGAAGATGCGCCCGGGATGCGAGAGCAGCAGCTCCAGAATCTCGAACTCCTTCTTCGTCAGGATCACCTCTTCTTGCTCCAGCGTGCAGCTTTTGCGTTTCAGATCGAGGACCAGCCCCTCGAATTCGAGCCTCTTTTCCTCGCTTTCGGGTGCTGATGTGCGCCTCAGCACACTCTTCACGCGGGCCATCACCTCGCGCATCGAGAAGGGTTTCGAGATGTAGTCGTCGGCTCCGAGGTTCAGACCGGCCACTGTGTCGTCTTCCGAGTCGCGAGCCGTGCAGAAGATGATGGGGATCTGTGCCGTCTTGGGCTCTTGTTTGAGCATGCGGGCCAGACGAAATCCGCTGATCGCTCCCATCATCACATCCAAAAGAATCAGATCGAAACGGCTCAGGTCGAGTTCCAAAGCCTCCTCGGCACTCTGTGCCGTGGTTACTTCGTAGCCCTCGATCTCCAGGTTGAATTTCAGAATCTCGCACAACGACTCCTCATCATCGACCACTAAAATACGTTTTGCCTCCATGCTTTCTCTCTCCTGTTTTGTTTGTTTATCCGACGAAATCTTCTCAATTGGTGCGTAAATATAAGAAAAAGTGTCGGTTTATTTCTCTCTTCGAGGGCAAGTTTCATAGAAATGTAACATCTTTGGGGAAAAGTCCCCTTATTTTCGTACCTTTGTGAGCGCCTTTTTTTGCACAAGGCGAATGGAACGATGAAAAACCGTATCACCTTTTTACTGCTTCTGTTTTTCGGCCTGGCAGCCTGGATGTCGCTCTTGAAACTTCCGTTTCTGGGGCTCTACCTGTGCGAGGGCTACTCGGCGACCGATTGGTGGCAGGTGATCTGCCATGGCTGGACACTTGATCTGACCGTGGCGGGCTACCTGACGGCCCTGCCGCTGCTTCTGCTCCTGCTTTCGCTCGTCCTTCCCCTTCCCGAGCGGCTGTGGCGGATCCTGCTGGGCTTATATTTTGGCGTGGCGGCTCTATCGGCTTCGGCCATCTATGCCCTCGATCTGGGGCTTTATGGCTATTGGGGCTACCGCATCGACAACTCGGTGATGATCTATCTGGCCACTCCCCGTGAGGCGATCGCCTCGCTCACGGCCTCCGATTGGATGCGGGGTTTTGCTGCCTTTGGTCTAACCTCTCTGGGCTTCCTGATGCTCTTCTGGCTCCTCCTGAAGCGGCTGAGAACCCCCTCTTTGAGCGGCTTTAGGCGCCTGGGTGAGGGATTGGTGCTGCTGCTTATGGGCGGCCTCTGCTTCCTGGCCATTCGTGGCGGGGTGAGTGTTGCGACAGCCAATATCAGCAAGGTCTATTTCAGTGCCGATCCCAAGTTGAACCATGCCGCCATAAATCCCCTCTTCTCGCTCCTCTCCACGCTGGGCGATGAGCAGGATATGGAGCCCCAGTACCTCTTCTTCGAGGAGCAGGAGCGGGCCTCCCGCTTCGAGGAGTTGCGCGGTAACCGCCCGGACAGCGTGCTAACCCGCCGCCTTTTGAAAAATCAACGCCCCGATGTGGTGCTGATCCTCTTGGAGAGCTTCGGTCGCACCTTCACCGACGAGCAGCTCCTGGGCGAGGCCGTAACCCCCAATCTGAACCGTTGGAAACAGGAGGGCGTATGGTTCGAAAATTTTTATGCCAACTCCTTCCGTACCGATCGCGGAGAGGTGGCAATCCTGAACGGCTATCCCGCCCAGACCCGCATGTCGATCATGAAGTATCCCAACAAGAGCCATTCGCTCCCCTCGATCGCCCGCTCGCTGGGTCGTGAGGGCTACCAATCGACCTTTATCTATGGCGGTGACCTGAACTTCACGGATCAGGCCTCCTACATGTATGCCACGGGGTGGCAGCGCCTGATCTGGCAAAAGGAGATTCGTCTCGATGCCCCCCTCTCGAAGTGGGGCTATGCAGATGATGTGATGGCCGATCTGGTTGGCGAGGAGCTTCTGCGCCTCACGGAGCCCGATCCCGCCACGCGCCCTCCGCAGCTCCTGGGGTGGCTCACCCTCTCAAGCCACGAACCCTTCGAGGTACCCTACTCCCGCTTCGAGCGTAAGGAGCTCAATGCCGTGGCCTTCACCGATGAGCAGGTTGGCCGCCTGCTCGACCGCTGGCGCAAGAGCCCGGCCTGGGAGAATCTGCTGGTGATCCTGGTGGCCGACCACGGCTACCTCTATCCCGATGGGATGGCCTACAACGCCTCCAAGCGCCACCATATCCCCATGCTCTGGGTGGGTGGCGCCCTGAACGGCCCCCTTGAGGTCGAGAGCTACGCCTCGCAGAGCGACCTGGCCGCCACGCTGCTCGCTCAGCTCGGCATCTCCCACGAGGAGTTTCTCTTCAGCCGCAATATCTTCCACCCCGAGACGCCCCAATTCGGTTATTGGTGCTTTAACGACGGATTCGGTGTGATCGACTCTGCGGGTGAAACGCTCTACGACTGCACTGCGGGGCGCCTGATTTCTGAGGGCCCCGACTCGCTCCATGGTGAGCGCCTTGGCCGAGGCAAAACCCTTTTGCAGACCACCTACAAGGATATTCGCGAGCGATAACCGAGAGGCATAACCTTATCGGGGGCCCTTG
The DNA here is from genome assembly GCA_015059965.1 of Rikenellaceae bacterium. GTDB lineage: Bacteria > Bacteroidota > Bacteroidia > Bacteroidales > Rikenellaceae > Alistipes. The sequence continues at coordinate 57,182 of SUZM01000009.1, read as the reverse complement.
TCGTACAGACAGGGGCCCCCGATTTTTGCACATATCGGCCTTAGGCTACCTCGGCACGGTGTACCGTGCGGTAGCTCGAAGGCGTGTGGCCGTAGGCCTTCTTGAAGAGTTTAATGAAGTGCGAGGTGTTCGGAAAGGAGCACTGCAGGCCGATCTCCGAGACCGATTTCGAGGTCGAGATCAGCAGCAGGCGCGAGTGGACCAGTCGCTGGCGGATGAACCACTTGTGAGGAGGCATGGCATAGATGCGCCGAAACTCCTTTTTGAAGGAGGTGAGCGAGCGATGGGTCTTGCGGGCCAGCTCTTCGATCGAGCACTCGCTGAAGATGTGGCCATAGACAATCTGCTCGAAGTTCTCCTGGTTGGTGTCGATGCTGCCGAGGATCTTGCTCTTCAGGCAGCAGTCTTCGTGCGATACGATGTGGTAGATCAGCTCGGTCATCTTGAAATTTTCGGCCGTGCGATCGGGGGCCTGTTCGCCCTGCAGGTACTGCGCAGCTCCGAGGAAGATGCCCCGAATGGCACTCCAGGCGGGCATGGTCACCTCCGAGGAGGTGCGGCAGGTCGGACAGTGGTGGTTGTTCGAGATGTTGAGGCGGTAGGTGATGTTCAGATGCAGGAGGATTCTTTGGAGTTCGTCGGGGTTGTAGTAGAATACAATCTGTTCGTAGGGACGGTCGCCCTCGGGCAACTCTTCGGTGTAGTGCAGGCCGATACCCAGAAAGAAGATATCGCCTTTGTGGAGGCATTGGCGCTGGTCGCCGCTGTGGATATACTTTGTCCCTTGGACCACATAGCCCACCGCGTTACGCGTGTAGTATTGTGACCTCACGCCGCTGGATCTCTGCTCGACATATTTCACTACCGTTGGTTGTGTCAAGTGCTCCCCCTGTTGATTCATCTGTACCATAATTATTGTGTTATTAAGTGAGTGATAGTACAAATGTAAGGATAAAAGAGCAATATTATATTGCAAATGGTGAAAAATAATTTTTAAAACAAGAAATAAGCCTGATTCTGTTATTGTAAGAAATGAAAATTAGATAAATAGATGTGCGAGAAATAGCCCTATAATTACAAGATAGAGGGCATTGGCCATCGGCTGTTTGAGGCGAGCGAAGAGAAAGGGCAGCAGCATCGAAATGGGGACGGCCACAAGGATCAGGGAGTTGGCTGTGGCGGAGGGCATCATCAGCGTGGAGGCCGAGATCAGAAAGAGCCAGACGTGGGCCGTAAGGATGGCTCGGGCCTTGGAGGTGGCGGCGTAGATGTCGTTCAGGTAGTAGAAGAGGGCACAGAGTGTTGCCGCAAGGATCACCACAAGCAGGGCAATCAGCACGGGGGAGGCCTCTTGGAAGAGGTGGAATCGCTCCGGGGAGGCGAATATCGAGGCGATCTGTTGCAGAGGGGCCCCTCCGATCCCCGTGAAGGCCCAGTGCAGGTAGCAGAGGGCTCCGAGCGGGAGCAGCAATCCCGTGAGGGTGACGATTGTCTCTCGCAGGGTACGCTTGAAGAGGATGATGGCCAGCGGGGCGAGAAGCACCAGCGGCAAGGCCGGCGGATAGAGTGCCGGGAGCAGACCCAGGTAGAGGGATCCGCGAAAGAGGGAGGAGAAGGTGTAGCCGTTTCGGTACGACACACAGAGGTTGCGCATGGCCCGTGTGAGCAGGAGGGCGAGCAGTGCTCCGGTCAGAAAGTTGTCGGAGAGGAAGATTCCGCAGGCGGTGATGGCATATAGGGGGACCGCCAGGAGGGTGTTGCCCGCATAGAGGTTGTGGCGCAGTCCCATGCGGCCGAGTGTCAGCGCGGCTACGATCTGCAGGAGAAGCCAGACTCCCCAGGCGCTCTTCGTGTAGGCGTGTTGAAATTGAAGCACCCACCCTTCGACAAGCCCCGGCGCGATGGCTGCCGTCTCGGGGGCGAAACTCATCTGCTGCTTGCGCAACAGCAGAAGGACCAACACCGCAACGAGTGTCGGAAAGGCGATAAGCAGGGGTTGTCGAGTCAGATTCATGCGACAAAGATAGTGATAATTTTTTGATTTTGTCGGGCCCTTCGCGCACTTAAAAGAGGGTACAATCTTCACGCGGTGCTTATGCTCGTTCTCTGTTTCGGATGCGAAATCCAAACCTCATCCGCTTCGAAAAGAAAAAAAGAATGAGGGGACGTATGTTTCACAACATTCATCCCCTCCTTGGTTAGGTTAGTTAGGTTAATGAGATGTGGGAGAATCCCACGTTTTGCGCGACAAAGGTAGTTATATTTTATGATTATGCAAACAAATTAGATGTTTTTTTCACAAAATCCTCTATTTTTTGAATCACTTTGCCTCAAAATTAATAAAATCGGCCTATATTTTTAAATATTTTAAATTCTTGACGAGTTGTTTCTTCCTCTTTCTGATCCTCGGAGGTGGGCGGTTAAAAGAGTTCCAGCTGCTCCGGCGAGTGGTTGAATGTCAGGCGGTGATAGGGCGAAAGGCCGTGGTCGCGTATGGCCTGCCGATGATCGCGGGTGGGGTATCCCTTATTTTTCTTCCAGTTGTAGCAGGGAAACTCTTCGTGCAGGCGCTTCATGTATTCGTCACGATGGGTCTTTGCCAGCACCGAGGCGGCGGCGATGTCGGCATATTTTCCATCCCCCTTGACGATGCAGTGAAAGGGGAGTCCGAAGAGAGAGGTGAAACGGTTGCCGTCGATGGCTAAAAATTCGGGGCGCGGATCGAGGCGGTTGGCCGCAAGATTCATCCCCTCAATCGAGGCCTTCAAGATGTTGATTTCATCGATGCGGGCGGGCGATACAGCCTCCACAGCCCAGGCGATGGCTTCGCGCTCGATAATCGGGCGCAGAAGGTCGCGCTGCCGCTCGGTGAGCTGCTTCGAATCATTGAGCAGCGGATGGTGGAAATCGGGGGGCAGGATGACTGCCGCGGCAAAGACCGCTCCGGCCAAACACCCGCGCCCGGCCTCGTCACACCCCGCCTCGCGAAGTTCGGTTTGATAAACAAGATCCAACATGTAACAAAGATACAAAATAATGAGCAATGAGCAATGCACAACGAGCAATTATTTCTATTCAAAATGCACAATTCACAATTAAAGGGGCATTAAGGGCATTCGCGGTATTTGTGGTGACGGTGGTAATATCCAGCGGTAAAATCTTAGGTCTTTTCTTCGTAATATCGCCCCTATTTCCCTTATTACCTCTACTGCCCCTACCATTCCCCCCCCCAAAAAAAACAACCGGCCGGACCCCGAAGAGTCCGGCCGGAGCGGCATATTCACTAATTTTCACACACTTGCCGACTTTGGGTCGGTAAAGCGATCTGCCCGGAGTTATTCGACAGATTTCACCTTGAACACCTCGCGGAAATAGCGTGGGTAACCGGTGCCCGTGCGAACGCTGTCCCAAATAAAGGTATCTTCGCCCAAGGCAATCAAGTGGTAACTCAACGCTCCGTCAATGGTTAGGGTGCGGGTCTCGGGGTCGAATGTCCAGGTGCGATTATTGGGCAGTTCGAAATCGAAAGGAGGATAGGTCGGTTTTGTAAAATCTTCCAATTTCCCATCAGCATGAAACTTGTATCTTTGGGTCGCGTGTCCATCTGCTTGCTTATAGTCCCCAAGTATATTGTTCCACTCTTCATCATATTCGAATGAATGCTCTTCTACCCATCCCTCTGTTTGAGAAAGCAGCGTCGCTACTGAACTCACATCGTAGCCTCCTAAATTTGTAATCAGCCCGGCAATTTCAGTTCCGGGATCAATTACATTCAACTCTAAATTGTCGTTCTCCTCATTGTTGCACGCCACTCCCAACAGGAACAGCGAGCAAAAAAGTAGTAAGCGTTTCATAGTACATTAATTTATTAAGTTGGTAATATTTTTACACCTTAGCAGTGATGGTGTTCCGGGTTTGGTGCTCAAGGCATTTTTGCCTTTTTCTATTGCAAATTTACACAAATCGAAAACCATCCCCAAATTTTCGGCCCGAAAAAATCTTACAGAGCGGCAAAAATGGGGTCTGATTTTCAGTGAGTTACAAGGGTGATCCAAGAAAAAATCTTACAGCGAAAAAATTTACGCAATGACACGCTTAAAATCGTGGAATTTTGCGGCAAATTGTCGTGGGCTCCCCGCAAAGACGGGGCAAGTGTTCGGAAAGTCGTATGCGGAGAAATTAGCAGAGCAGAGTGGCGGAAACGGAGAGCAGATTTCAGCGTGTGTACCTTACCTTTGTTGCAGAAAATATATGAATCATGAAACTTGTTATCCATCCCGAGTACCGCTTTTTGGAGCCCTTTTTGCGTGATTTGCCGCACCATTTTAAGTATGGAGGCAGACTGTTGCACACGGGGCGCAATACCATCAAGCTTTTCGAGGTCAAGGGGCTGAAGCTGGTTGTGAAAAGTTATGGACGCCCCCACCTGCTGAACCGTTGGGTCTATCTTCATCTGCGTGCCGGAAAGGCAAAACGAGCCTTTATGCATGCCGAGAGGTTACGCGGTCTGGGGATTGAAACTCCGCACGAGGTGGCCTTTATGGAGTGCTCGAAACGAGGACTTCTCACCGAGAGCTACTTCGTATCGCTCTACAGCGATGGGATCTCCTTTGCCGAGGCTGTTGGCGCCTTCCCCGATCCCGAGGCTCGCAGGATCATCGACAGCTTTGTTCCCTTTGCCGCCGAACTCCATGCAAAGGGGGTCTTGCATGAGGATCTGAATGCCGACAACGTGCGCTACCGACTTGCCGCCTCGGGTTACCGCTTTGAATTGATTGACACCAATCGCATGCGCTTTGTGAAAAAAACCTCAGACCGGGCGTGTATGATCAACCTCAGACGTCTGACCCACAACGCTCCCCCTTACCTCTATTTCATTGAGCGCTACGCCCGCCTCACGGGACGTGATCCTAATCAAACCCTGCTCCAAGGCTCCATCCTGCTCCTCTCCTTTACCCGTTGGGTACGTCGAAAGGAGCGGATAAAAATGAAAACCGGAAGAGACGATAAACATCTGCGGCACTGAGCAACTAACCCAAAGGGCGTGTCCAAGAAAATTCTGGACACGCCCTTTGGGCTATTCGGAGGCGGCAACAATGCGCCGTCCTGTAGGCGGGAATTACTCTTCGTCGGTGTCGGTGTAAGCCTTCAGGAGCTTATCCTGTACGTCGGAGGGCACCTGCTCGTAGGAGGCGAACTTCATCGAGTAGGTAGCGGCACCCGAGGTCAGCGACGAGAGGGTCGTCGAGTAGCGATAGAGCTCGGCCAAAGGTACACGGGCATTCAGGCGGTCGAAGCCGTGGTCGGACTCCATGCCCATGATCATGGCGCGACGGTTCTGCAGGTCGCTCATCACCGAACCCATGTAGTCGCTCGGGGTAAGTACCTCTACATCGTAGATCGGCTCCATGATCTTCGGGCCGGCGTTGCGGAAGGCCTCCTTGAAGGCGTTGCGGGCAGCCAGCTTGAAGGAGATTTCGTTCGAGTCTACCGGGTGCATCTTACCATCGTAGATGATCACGCGGATGTCGCGGGCGTAGGAACCGGTCAGCGGACCCTCGTCCATCTTCTCCATGATACCCTTCAGGATGGCGGGCATGAAGCGTGCATCGATGGCACCACCCACGATCGAGTTGTAGTACTGGAGCTTACCACCCCACGGCAGATCGTACTCCTCCTTGCCCTTGATGTTCACGGTGATCTCACCCTTGCCCACCTTGTAGGTCTTGGGCTCGCCGATACCCTCGTAGTAGGGCTCGATGATCATGTGTACCTCACCGAACTGACCCGAACCTCCGGACTGCTTCTTGTGGCGGTAGTCGGCCTGGGCCACCTTGGTAATGGTCTCGCGATAGGGGATGCGGGGAGCGAAGAACTCCATCTCCATCTTGTTTTCGCTCTGGAGCTTCGACTTCAGGATATTGAGGTGGTGCTCACCCTGACCCTGGATAATGGTCTGCTTGAGCTCCTTCGAGTACTCCACCAGGATGGTGGGATCCTCATACTTGGCATCGTTCAGGAGCTTGCCGAGCTTCTCCTCGTCGTTCTGCTCCTTGGCCTTTACGGCTGCACGGTAACGCGGCTCGGGGAAGGCGATAGGCTCTACGCTCACGGGGTTCGAGGCGGCAGCCAGCGTGTCGTTGGTGCGCGTGCCCTTCAGCTTCACGGTGCAACCGATATCACCGGCCGAGAGCTCGGTTACCTTGATGCGGTTCTTGCCGGCCACGGCGAAGAGCTGCGAGAGCTTCTCCTTGTTGCCCGTGCGGGTGTTGATGAGCTCCATACCCTCGGTGATCTTACCGCGAACCACGCGGATGTAGCTGATCTCACCGATATGCTGCTCGATCTGGCTCTTGAAGACGAAAGCAACGGTCGGCTCCGATGCTTCGGCGGCGAGCTCCTCGGCCTCGGTGGAGAGGAACTTGGGAGCCTTCAGCGGGCCGGGGGCCACGTTGATGATGAACTCCATCAGACGCTTCGTACCGATATCGCGCTTGGCCGAACCGCAGAATACGGGAATCACCTCGCGGTTCGATACACCGATCTTCAGACCCGAGCGGATCTCATCCTGGTGCAGCGTACCCTTCTCGAAGTAGAGCTCCATAAGGTTCTCGTCGTGCTCGGCAGCCATCTCCACCAGCTCCTTGTTGAGCTCCATGGCGCGCTCCATCTCCTCGGCGGGAATCTCCAGCTCTTCGCGCGTACCGTTCTCGTCCTTGAAGCGGTACATCTTCATCAGCAACACGTCGATAAAGGCGTTGAAGCCGGGACCCTGATTTACGGGGTACTGCACGATAACGGGCTTCACGCGCGAGTTGGCCTTCAGCATTTCGAAGGTGTTCTCGAACGAGGCCTTGTCGGCATCGAGCTGGTTGATGAAGGCGATGATGGGCTTGTTCAGGGCGCGGGCGTAGCGGGCCTGGATCTCGGCGCCTACCTCCCAACCGTTCTGGGCATTGAAGACCATCACACCCACGTCACCCACCTTGAAGGCCGAGAAGAGGCTTCCGCAGAAGTCGTCCGAACCCGGGCAGTCGATGATGTTGAGTTTGCGATCCAAGAACTCCGTGAAGAGGATCGTAGAGTAGATCGAACGCTTGTATTCGTGCTCGATATCGGTATTGTCCGACAGGGTATTGTTGTTCTCGATGGAACCTCTGCGGTCGATGACCTTACCTTCGAAGGCCATCGCTTCGGCCAGGGTGGTTTTACCCGTGCCGGGAGCACCGATCAGAACGATGTTCTTGATCTCTTTGGCTGCATAATTTTTCATAGTAGGTTGTGCTATTTTTGGTTTATTGTAAATTCGCAACCATAAATATACAAATTTTTTTATTAACGCAAGTTTCTTTGCTGAAAAAAAGATCAAAATTTCTTAAAAAAAGGCAAAAATCGCAAAAAAACAGGGAGTTTTGTAAATTTTTTAATAACAAAATACCTCTTATGATCTGCCGGGTCGCGATTCGGCGGCGGCCCGGCATGCCGCAAAGCCTACTTTGTGGCGCAGGGGTAAGGGGCTGGAGGGTCGGTGGGTGTATTGAGTACCCCCCCCTTTTATAATGGAAGGGAGTTAAAGGGCGAAATTTGTGCAAAAAAAGGCCCCGGACGGGGTACTTGTGTACTTCCCATCCGGGGCATGCGGGGCGGAGCATGTCCGCTTGATTGCGTTGTCCGAATTACCAGATGATCACGCGCTCCTCGGGTGCCAGGTACATACCGTCGCCGGGCTGTACATCGAAGGCATCGTAGAAGCTCTGGATATTCTTCAGGGTGGCATTCACGCGGTTTACACCCAGCGAGTGAACGTCGAGTTTCGTGAGGCGGGCAATCTCCTCATCGCGGATGTTTTGGGCCCACAGGGCGCTATAAGCTAGGTAGAAGCGCTGAGCGGCGGTGAAGCCCTCGATCGGAGCGGGGGTTACGCCGTTGTAGCTGTTCTGCAGGGCGGTGTAGGCAACGCGCAGACCTCCCTGGTCGGCGATATTCTCGCCCAGCGAGAGCTCGCCGTCGGCATAGAGGGCGGGCTGATCACCCTTGGCGGGCAGCACCTCAATGGCGTTGAACTGCTTCACCAACACATCGGTGCGCTCCTTGAAGGCGGCGGCATCGGCCTCGGTCCACCAGTTGTTCAGGTTGCCGTCCTTGTCGTAGTTGCGACCCTGGTCGTCGAAGCCGTGGGTCATCTCGTGGCCGATCACCACACCAATGGCACCGTAGTTCACGGCATCATCGGCCTCCGAGTTGTAGAACGGGGGCTGGAGGATGGCTGCGGGGAAGCAGATCTCGTTGGTGGTGGGGTTGTAGTAGGCATTCACGGTCTGGGGGCTCATGAGCCACTCCTCCTTATCCACGGGCTTGCCTACCTTGGCAAAATCCTCGGCCGTGGACCAGATACTGGCGGCTACAAGGTTCTCCCAGTAGCTCTTTGCGGGATCGATCTCCAGGCTGTCGAACTGCTTCCAGGTGTCGGGATAGCCGATCTTGACCTTGAAGGTGGCCAACTTCTCATGGGCGCGACCCTTGGTCTCCTCCGACATCCACTCCAGGGCATCGATGTGCTGACCGAGTGCCACCTGGAGGTTCTTCACCAGCTGAGTCATCTTCTCCTTGTCCTTCTCGGGGAAGTACTTCTCGACATACATCTTACCTACAGCCATATCGAAGGTGGCATCCGTTGCGGCCATGGCGCGCTTCCAACGGGGACGGGGCTCCTGGGCACCCGACATCTGGCGGCCGAAGAAGTCGAACGAGGCGGCATAGAAGTCATCGCTCAGGCTCGAGGCGGCCGAGTTCAGGTAGTGGGCTGCCAGGTAGTAGCGGAGCTGCTCCATGGGGGCGCTCTTCAGCAGCTGGTTCACCTTCTCCATCACCTCGGGCTGACCCACGATGATCGTTGCGGGGGCCTCCATGCCCAATACCTTGAAGTAGGCCTCCCAGTCCACTGCCGAATACTTGGCCTTCAGCTCCTCATAGGCCATGGGGAAGTAGTTGGCACCCATATCGCGCAGCACAACGCTTGCACGCGAGATCTCGGCAATCTGATCCTCAATGGCCAGCGTAGCCTCCTGGGCCTTTGCAGCCTGAGCCTCCTCCATGCCGGCCAGGGTGAAGATCTTTTTCAGGTAGGCCTTGTAGCCCTCCTTGATGGCGGCATTCGCCTGCTCGATGTAGTAGTCGCGGTTGCCCATGCCCAGACCGCTCTGCCAGAGGTAGAAGGCGTTCATGTCGCTGTTCTTCATATCGGCCTCCACAAAGGGGGCGAACAGGGGGTTGGTGATGCCGTAGTGGAGCGTGGCCAGCAGGTCGGTCAGCCCCTCACGCTCTACGGTGAGGATCTCCTGCAGCATCTGCTGTACCGGGTCGGCGCCCTCCTGGTTCAGGCGTACCGAGTCCAGGCCCAACTTGTAGAGGTCGCAGATCTTGCGCTCGGTCGACCCCTCGGCGGTCTGCATGGCGGTCATCTCCTTGAAGAGGTTGTTGATGCGGATTTCGTTGTTCTCGCGCAGTTTGTCGAACGAGCCGTAGCGGGCGAATTCGGGCTTCAGGGGGTTCTTCTCCTGCCAACCGCGCGTGGCATACTGGTAGAAATTCTCCTTGGGCGAGATACTCTTGTCGAGGCTCGTCAGGTCGATAGCGGGAGCCGACGTCTTCTTCTCTCCACACGAAACAGTCATAAGTGCAACTGCAAAAATTAAAAGGGTTCGTTTCATAAATTTATCGGATAGTTTTGGTTGTTTCATTTTTATGTGGTGCGCAAAGATACAAATTTTTGCCTTTTACACTTCGCTCAGCACCACTTTTTGCTCTTTCTCGGCTCCTAATTCTGCTTTACCCACTTGCAGAGCTCCTTTAGCGAGGGTTTCTTGCCGTGCATCAGGATGCCCACGCGGTAGATCTTGGCGGCCACCCAGACAAAGAGTACGATGGTGAGGTAGAGCACCACGAGCGACAGCACGGGCTCCCAGGCGGGGATGCCGGCGGGGATGCGGGCCATCATCACAATGGGCGAGGTGAAGGGGATGATCGAGAACCAGAAGGCCAACGAGGAGTTGGGGTCCTTCATCACCACAAACATCATCATCAGCGCCAGAATAATGGGGAGCATGATGGGGGTAGTGAGCTGTCCGGCATCGGTCATGTTGTCGACACTGGCACCCACGGCCGCAAAGAGGGCCGAGTAGAGGAGGTAGCCGCCCACCAGGAAGAGGAGCAGATAGATGAAGATCATGGCCAGGTAGCCGAAGTCGGTAAAGGTGGCGAAGAGCTGGATATCGGAGAGCACCTCGGGATCTACGGTCGAGGTGTCGAGCGTACCGGCCTGCATCGCTTCGAGTTGGGTGATCTGCTCGCCATCAAGTACCTCGGGGATCAGCATCGAGCTGCCCACCGAGCCGATGCCGAAGATCAGCACGCCCCAGATGGCGACCTGTACCACCGCCATAAGGGCCACACCCAGGATCTTGCCGAGCATAAGCTGGAAGGGGCGGGCCGAGGTGACCAGCACATCCAGCACGCGCGAGCTCTTCTCCTCCACAACGGCCTGCATGACCATCTGTCCATAGATGATCAGGAACATGTAGAGGACAAACGAAAGGATGTAGCCGATGGCAAACGAGGCGCCGGCGGACTGCGATTGGCTCTCACCCTCCTCCTTGTCGTTGCGGTAGCTTTGGAGGGTGATATTGGTCTTCACGGCCTCCATGATCTGTGGCAGATCTTCGATGTTATAGCTCTTTAGTTTCTCCTCTTCAAGGATCTTTTCGATCTGGTGTTCGATGCTCTCCTCGAGCATCATCGAGGAGGAGGAGTTGGTGTAGAGGCGGATGTTGCCGTGATTCTCGATCACATCCTCTCCGATCCAGAGGATGCCGAAGCGCTCCGTGTTGAGGCGAGCCTCATCGAGCTCCTCCTCCGAAGGGATGAAGACGATCTCCTCATTGCTCTCCAGAGCGGGAAGGACAACTCCCGACTTGTCGATCACGGCGATCTCCTTGGTGTCGCCTCCGGCATAGAGCATCAGAAGCGTAGGTACGGCCATCAGGACCACCATCAGAACGGGAACCAAAATGGTGGTCAGTATAAAACTCTTTTTGCGCACGCGCTCGTTAAACTCTCGTGCAATAATAATTCCAACCTGACTCATAGGATTTCTATTTTTCTTGTTTTGCGAAAAATGGTGCTTCTTGGGGATTTGACACTATAAATTCCCTTGTACGGCACGAATGAAAATATCGTTCATCGAGGGGATTACCTCTCGGAAGGAGCGCAGATCGACCGCCTCGTTCGTGGCGGCAATCACACGACGCACCTCCTCGTCGGAGCGAACGTGGAGCTTGAGCGAGTGGTAGAGCGACTCCTCACCGGCCCCCTCCATGATCTCGCAACTCTCGCCCAGGTCGGCCAATGCCCGGCGCAGGGTCTGCTCTTCACCGCGGTAGTCGAGCTGGAAGATGTTGTTACCGTGGCGGTGGCGAATATCGTCCACACGTCCCGAGAGGATGTTCTTCGACTTGTTGATCAGCGTGATGTGGTCGCAAATCTCCTCCACCGAGGCCATGTTGTGGGTCGAAAGAATCACCGTCGCCCCGCGGTCGCGCAGCTGGAGAATCTCATCGCGCAACAGGTTGGCATTCACGGGATCGAAACCCGAGAAGGGCTCGTCGAAGATCAGCAGCTTGGGCTCGTGCAACACGGTGACGATGAACTGCACCTTCTGGGCCATACCCTTCGAGAGCTCCTCCACCTTCTTGTTCCACCACTCCTGGATGCCGAACTTCTCGAACCAGACCTTCAGGCGCTTGATCGCTTCGCTGCGCGAGAGCCCCTTCAGGCGGGCAAAGAAGATCGCCTGCTCGCCCACCTTCATCTTTTTATACAGACCGCGCTCCTCGGGGAGGTAACCGATCCGATAGACATCCTCTTGCGTGAGCGGGCGATTCTCCATCAGGACCTGCCCTGCATCGGCTACGGTTATGCGGTTGATGATGCGAATCAGCGTGGTTTTACCCGCCCCGTTGGGGCCCAGTAAGCCGTAAATCGACCCTTGCGGAATCTCCAACGACACATCGTCGAGTGCCGTATGCCCGGCATACCGCTTGGTAATGTGTTCAACTCTCAGTAAATCCATTCTTATACTCTGTTTGATAACTGGTTATGCAATTTTTTATGGTAATTATATATCATTCTACACCTCGGAGTAAAATGGTTTCGTGAATTTCGCTCCCTATTGTGTAATCTCGTATATAAGCACCTTTTCTATTTTGGATGCCGGTCTTCCGGCCCTGCCATTTGCCGACCTTCAACCCGTCGCACCTCACCCTGCAACTCCCGACTGGAATCCTTCGGCGTCGCGCGGCCTTTTGCGCCGATCTTCTACTGCCTGCGACCTCTCCCGAAGATCCTCGGCATCCCGCGGCCCGGGAGTCGCCCCGGCTATGTTGAGAGTGCTCCCGCAAAGGTAAACATAAAAATCGAAAAACAAACAAAATTTATCGAAAAACAACAGAAAAAAGATTTGCCTTCGCCCTCCGGTAAGCGATTTATTTGTGGTCTTCTTCCCAGAATCCGACAGCACAAAATTGAGTGAGGGACCAAAACGGTGCCTCAAACAAAACTCGGGAGCCCTGCTCCCGAAAAGAGAATGTGAAAATTATCGCCCCAGTAGCAATTCTCAATTAGGGGCAGTGGAGGCATTAGAGGCTGTAGGGGTAAATATTACCCATGAATATTACCAACGTCACCGCTATTGCCCTTAATGCCCCTTTAATTTTGAATTGTGCATTTTGAATAGAAATAATTGCTCATTACTCATTGCTCATTGCCCATTTTTTTCTACCTTTGCCCCTGCAAGTCCGCCCTATCGCTGCCTGCCATGCGCAGGGGGAGGAAAGTCCGGGCAACGCAGAGCGCCGCGCAGGTTAACGGCCTGATCTTCGTGAGGGGATAGCAAGTGTAACAGAAAAGAACCGCCACGCGCGATATTTTGTGTCGGAGGTAAGGGTGAAAAGGCGGGGTAAGAGCCCACCGCGATGGCAGCAATGTCTATCGGCAGTACATCTCGCGGGTTGCAAGACCATGTATACCGACAATTAAGGATTGCTCGTCCGATGTCGGGGGGTAGGTTGCTGGAGACGGCAGGAGACTGCCGCCGTAGATAAATGATAGGGGCTTGTGGCGTGTACACCCACAAGTACAGAACCCGGCTTATAGGATTTGCAGCGCAATGAGGGGTGAGATTTTGATCTCGCTCCTCTTTTTGTGTCTCTTCCGTCCGGGTTCTGTACCTGGATCGACAATCCCCCTAAATCCCCCTTTGAGAAGGGGGACTTAGCCTCGGCTTATAGGATTTGCAGCGCAATGAGGGGTGAGATTTTGATCTCGCTCCTCTTTGTTTTCTCTCCGTCCGGGCTCTGTACCTGGATTGACAATCCCCCTAAATCCCCCTTTGAGAAGGGGGACTTAGCCCCGGCTTATAGGATTTGCAGCGCAATGAGGGGTGAGATTTTGATCCCGCTCCTCTTTGTTTTCTCTCCGGCCGAAGTAGTGTATGCTGTGTTAATTGCCTCCGCCAGCCTTGGGCGGGCCGGTCAGGTTGCCGCCTTCAACGTAGGGCAGATCGTCAAACGACTCCTCTTCTTCCTTCAGTGTAATTTCGGGCAGATCCTCGATGTAGTGCTGAAAACAAATGGTAATCTGGCCTTCAAAAAAGTTGTATTTTTTAGCCCTTTCGGTTACCTCAAATTTCAGATTTTTGCGAATTAGTGACTCAAGCGTGGCGATTTGCTCGGGCTGTATCACATGATTCTTTGTGCTGGGAAATCCGGTGCTTGTTTCGATAATATTTCCTTTAGAATCGACAATGACAAAAACGTAGATTGTCCAATTCACATGCGGAATCAAATCTCTCTCTTTTGAGAACGCGGAACGGACAGCCTCATAGATCGGCCTCTTATAGTACTCTTGAGGGATTATAATCCCTTGAACTTCATGCGGATTCTCTACAACACTCCCATCTTTATATTGGCCTATCACATCATTATATTTATTGCTGACAGAGGTCATCAAAAACGCGGTTTCCTTGTCGGGGTGAGCCTCCCAATCGACAAGCCCTATAAACGGTGCCTCGATTTTATAAGTTACGGAATCAACTGTAACAAGTTTTTTTTGCTCATAATCTGATACACTCCATTGTGCATATAGCGAATGGTAGCAACTCAGTAATGTAACTAGTAAGAGTATTCTTTTCATAATTCCAGATCGGTTTAGCGGGTTCCGTGGTGGTTTCAACGCTCAAATATAAACAATCGAATGATGCTTTGCAAATTATTGGGTGGAGAGCTCCCCTAAACGACCGGCCGAAGCAGTTTATGCTGTGCTAATTCCCTCCGCCAGCCTTGGGCAGGTCGGTCAGGTTGCCGCCTTCAAGGTAGGGCAGATTGCCAAACGACTCCTCCACTTCTTTCAACACGGCTTCGGGCAGATCCTCGATATAGTGTCGAAATGGAATGGTGATCTGTCCCTCGAAATAGTTGAAATTCCTGGCTTTCGGGGAAAGTTCGAATTTCAGATTCTTGCGTATCAGCGACTCAAGCGTGGCGATCTGCTCGGGTTGAAACACATGGCTCTTCCAGATCGGGAATGCCGTGGAGGTCTCTAAAATATCTCCCTGCGGATTGACCACCACCCGAATATAGATCGTTTTATCTGCGAAGGGGATCAGCTCCTCCTCCTTGGAGAAGGCGGTACGGACGGCATGGTAAATAGCTGTACGATAGTACGCTTGGGGGATGATGATTCCTGCAACCTCGTCTGCATATTCCGAATAGACAACCGGTGTCCCGTCGGCATATTGACTCCCGCCTATGCGGAAACTTGAACTCCGCTCTAAAACGATATATCGTATGCCTTCCGAGTTCTCTGACATTATCTCTTTGTAGAACTCAAATGTTTCACCTTGGTCAAGAATGAACTTTTCAAGATGATTTATAATTTTATAGTGAACAGAATCCGTCGAAAAGGTTTTGCCATCCCGATAATCCATAAAGCTCCATTGTGCATAGACCGAAATATGAGTCATTGCAAAAGTGAACAAAATAATATATTTTTTCATAATTTTAACAGTTTTTCATGAGCTCATTCGTAATTGTAAATTCTCGAGTATTTTCTGGTTCCGGATCCTTGTCTGTAATAAGGAAATTAGAAATTATTTTTTATCTCTCAGCGGTTGCTTCCGGAGTTGGGAGAGAATTATTGGGGTACGGTTCTCTTGGTTGGAAATCATTGGTTTGCTGTTGCAAGATACGAAGAATTTTCGACAGATGCAAACAGGTGAGCATGCCTGATTTTTGGCCCGGGCGGGAAAAGATTTCCAAATCCGTCCGAATGGGGGGCGAATCGGGCTAAAAGTAGAAAAAATAGAGAAAAATCGGGAAACGAGATCGGGATTTGTTATTTATTATATATCTTTGCAAGATATATAACAACAAGAGGGGAGAAATTATGCTCGAAAAGTTGGCCAAACAGACTGCAGTGTATGGGATCAGCACCATTGTGGTGCGATTCCTAAGCTATCTGCTTACCCCCTTTTACACGCGGGTTTTCGGCCCCGAGACCTATGGCATCGTGACCGATGTCTACGCCTTGATTCCCTTTGCCTTGGTGTTGCTCTCAATGGGCATGGAGTCGAGCTATTTCCGTTTTGCCGCCAAGGCTGAGGCGGATGGGGAGCGGGTCGGGAAGGCCAAGGACTCCCCGGAGGTCAAGGCCCAAAAGCGGAGGCTCTTTGCCTCGTGCTGGGGGATGTCGTTCTACGCCGCTATTCTCTTTGCGCTCCTGGTGATCGGAGGACGTTCGACAGTGGCCGGATGGATGGGCGAGAG
Source organism: Rikenellaceae bacterium (assembly GCA_015059965.1). Lineage (GTDB taxonomy): Bacteria > Bacteroidota > Bacteroidia > Bacteroidales > Rikenellaceae > Alistipes. Next base: position 41,304 of record SUZM01000009.1, on the reverse strand, counting down.
CTATGTGGCCCATCCCGAGTATATTGTCTGGGTGGCACTGATCATCCTCTTCGACGTGTGGGGCATGATGCCCTTCTCGCGCCTTCGCGAGCAGGGACGACCGGGGATGTTCGTCTTGCTCAAGGCCCTCAATGTGTCCACCAATGTGGCACTGGCCTTTTTGTTCGGCTTCCTGGGGCTCTACGACTCGACGTTCGGCGTAGGCTGGGTCTTTGTCGCCAACCTGGCGGCGAGCCTCCTAACCTGGCTGGTGCTCCTTACGACGGTGGATCGCACCCTGCCAAAGGTCGATTGGGCCTTGATGTCGGTGGTCTTGGTCTACTCGCTGCCGCTTCTGGTGAGCGGTATTGCCGGCACGGCGGGTGAGTTTCTGGATCGTCAGATGATCAAGTACCTGGTTCCCGAGGGGGCGATGGCTCAACTCGGCATCTACGGGGCCATTACGAAGATTGCCGTTGTGATGATGCTCTTTACGCAGATGTACCGCCTGGCGGCCGAGCCCTTCTTTTTGGCCAACTACCGCAAGTCGGACTTCGTGCAGATGAACGCCGCGGCGATGAAATATTTTCTGATGGCCTCGATGCTGATCTTCCTGGTGATCGCCCTATTCAAGGAGTTCTTCGCACTGATCGTGGGGCGCTCCTTCCGCGAGGGAATTTTTATTCTCCCGGTGGTGTTGGGGGCGAATGTCCTGAGCGGGGTGTGGCTCAACCTCTCGTTCTGGTATAAGCGCGAGGAGCGTACGGGGCTGGCTATCCGGATCACCGGGGCGGGTGTCTTGGCCGCTTTGGTGGCCAATTGGCTTCTGGTTCCCCGTTGGGGATACTACGGAGCGGCCTGGGGGCGTTTCCTTTCGGAGGTGGTGATGGTTGGGGTGAGCTACGCCCTGATGCGCCGCTACTATCCGATCCCCTACGACCTGAAGCGTATGGGTGAATTTGTCGGGGTGGCCCTTGCGCTCTTCCTTCTCGGAGAGTGGGCTGCGGAGCGGATCGCCCAGCCGGTGCTCCACTATGGGTTGAATGTGCTGCTGTTGGCCGGTTATGCGGCCTACCTGGTGTGGCGCGAAAAGATAGATGTGAAAGCGATGGCGAAGGCCGTCTTAAAACGTGGATAGGAATGCAATTTAAGGATATCGCAGGACAGCAGGAGCTGAAGGACCACCTGGTGCGCAGCATCGAGAAAGGGCGCATCAGCCATGCGCAGCTCTTCACGGGAGGAGCCGGCATGGGAGCTCTGCCGCTGGCCGTGGCCTATGTGCAGTACCTGAACTGTACGAACCGAAAGGATGGCGACTCGTGTGGCGAGTGCCCTTCGTGCCGTCAGATTGCCGAGTTGGCTCACCCCGACCTGCACTGGGTCTTCCCGGTGAACAAGCAGGGCAAGAAGTCGGGCGAGGCGGTCCTGAGCGATGAGTTTTTGCCCCTCTTCCGTCGGCTCTTCACCGAGCGCAAGGGCTACTTCTCTCCTCGCGAGTGGTTCGATACGTTGGACCTGGGCAAGACCCTTAAGGGGCTCATCACGGCCAAGGAGGCTGACCGCGTGATCGAAAAGCTCTCGCTCAAGAGTTTTCTGGGGGCCTACAAATGTGTGATCGTCTGGTTGCCCGAGACGATGAACGAGGAGGCCTCGAATAAACTTCTGAAGATCCTCGAGGAGCCCTGGGAGAAGACCCTCTTCCTGCTCGTTTCGGAGCACCCGGAGCGACTGCTCGGAACCATCCTCTCGCGCACGCAGGAGATCTCGGTGCCGCGCCTCGAACTTGAGGTCTTGGAGGCAGAGGCTCTTCGGGCGGGGGTCTCCGATCCGGCCGAGGCTCGCCATCTGGCCCGCCTGGCCTCGGGCGACCTGCTGGAACTTCGGCAGCTCACCGGTGGCGAAGAGGATCTGCAGCGCAAGGAGAATTTCTCGCTCTTTTGCTCGCTGATGCGTTTGAGCTACAACGATAAGCACCTGGAGTTGCTGGACTGGGCCGAGCAGGCGGCACAACTGAGCCGTGAGCAGCAGCGTGCCCTGCTCCTTGACAGTGTACGCCTGTTGCGCGAGAGCTATATGCTCCACGCGGGACTCTCCTCGATCAGCTACCTCTGGGGCGAGGAGGCGGACTTCTGTCGCAAATTTGCCCCCTTTATCGGGAATGGAAATATCGAGCCGCTGGTGGCCGAGATCGAGTCGGCCCTCCAACAGCTCGGCCAGAATGGCAACCCGACGATCGTATTTACTCACTTTGCCCTTGCCGTGAGCAAGCGCATCAACCGCTTGAAGTGATGGCTCGGGTGGTGGTGATCACGGGGGGTAACCAAGGCGATGTGCGGAGCTTGCTTGAGCAGGCCCGGACCCTCATCGAGGAGCGCGTGGGGAGGGTTGTGAAGGCTTCGGCGCACTACGAGAGCGAGCCCTGGGGCTTTGAGGCCGAGGCTTCGTTCTGGAATCAGGTGCTGGAGGTCGAGACTGCACTGGAACCCGAGGAGTTGTTGCGGGCCACGCAGTCGGTGGAGGCCGACCTTGGGCGCGACCGCATTCGAGAGGGGGAGCAGAAGGCTCTGAGCGGCCAGCGCTACGCCTCACGGACGATGGATGTCGATATTCTATTTTACGACGATCGCATTCTGTCGACCGAAATATTGAAAATTCCCCACCCGAGGATTGCCGAGCGCGAATTTGTGCTGCGACCCCTGTGTGAGATCCTGCCTCGGATGTGCCATCCGATCAGCGGCCTGAGGATGGAGGAGCTTTACCAAAAATTGAAAGAAGAAGAGAAAAAAGAGAGATAAGAACCAGCAGCGGTTGAAAAAGATGAAATATTTACGCAATATATCCTTTCTGCTTGTCCTTGCGCTTGCGGCTCTGATGGCCGTGGGCTGCCAAAAGGATGTCGGCTACCAAACCAGCATTGTGCTGAAGACTTGGAGCCAGGAGAGTTCGGGTGACGAGCTCTACCCGATTACCGATGTGGTGATGTACGGATTTGCCACCGATACCACCCTCTACACGGCAACCTCCTATGAGGATGCCCTGGCGGGGGTGTTGACCAGCAGGCGCGACCCCTCGAAGCAGCTTGGGGCAAGCCTCAGCAGTGTACCCTGTACGGTCGAGGGGTATGGCCAGGCACAGATGATGCCCGCCCCCGACTATCAGTCGCTGCTCTTGTTGGTGGTCAATAAGCAGGAGCGTCTCTACGGCTATACACAGCTGACCTTGGTTGAGAACCTCCCCTACCTCTACATCTCGGTGCAGTTCCAGCCCTGGAAGGAGGAGTCCTTCTACAAAAACGGAAACTGGTGGATGTGCAACGACGACTATGTCCCCAACATCAGTTGTGTCGTGCGCCCCAAGAGCCAGCAGATCGAGGGGGGCGAGAAGAGCTACCTGACCGCCTCGCGCCTGTTTGCCTATGCGGTGGAGAGCCCCGAAGCCTGGGCTCCGGCCGATTGGGAGAATGCCGAGGTGGGGCGTCTGGTCAATTCCGTTACAGGAGAGGTGATCGACCCCTCCTACAGCTTCTCGGCCGATACGCAGGGAAACCTTTCGGCCAAATTCCCGCCCGCCGACTACCTGCTGATGGTGGTCAATGCTGCGGAGCAGTGCTACGCCCTAAGAGCCTTCACCGAGGAGGAGATCCGTGCTGAATCGGAGTCCGAGAAGGAGGATAAAGGATTCGAGTTGCTCTTCCCCTTCTGGGATCTGAATGCCCCGGTAACCAACGATCAGGGGTGGGTCTGCCACTACTCCCCCTCGATTTCGATCTCGGTGACCACTACCCTGCAGCGAAGCCACAACTCCCCCGTGGAGCCCCTGACGGGATCGACCCTCTACATCTATGGCAATGCTCTCTCGGAGGATTGGCTGCCTGCCACCCTGGAGGATGCCTCAGTGGGTCTGCTGACCCACCGCCTCACGGGCGAGCAGCTCACTCCCGAGCATGAATTCCCCTTCAAAGACTCGGAATTCCTGCAGTGCTCGTTCCCGCTGGGCGACTACCTCTTCCTGGTGGTCAATGGCCCGCAGAGTAGCTTTGCGCTACGCAACTTCAACCGCAGCGAGGCCGGAGCAGAGCTCGCCGTCAATTTCCCGGTGGCGCGCGTTGGTCTCCCCTTTACCGATGAGCAGGGCTGGGAGATTCACTATATGCCCAACCAACGGGGGACGATCTACACCTATATCGAGGAGCAGAATCCCGATACTCCAGCCCCCGAGCCCGAGAAGGCATCGGTGGACGAAAGCGAAGGGGAGGTTGAGACCCCGCCGACCGAGCGCCTTCCCCTCTTCCCGCCCTATGTGGAGCCCGAGCCGGCCCCTATGGGGGGAAGACTCCTCTACGGCTCGCTGTTGCACGCCTATCGGGTGGAGGAGCCCGATCTGTGGCTGCCCCGTAACCTGGCCGACGCCCGGGAGGGTATCCTCTACCACACCCTGACCGGTGAACGCATCGAGGCCGAATACACCTTTACGGCTGCCTCCTCGGGAGCCATCTCACCCAACCTGCCCCTTGACGACTACCTGTTGCAGGTGGTCAATTACGAGAGCGGTTGCTATGCCCTGCGCAGCTTGTCTTCGAAACACAAGGTAATCAACGCCTCGATACTCTTCCCCGTTTGGCGCAACGACCTGCCTCTGACCAACGAGGCGGGCTGGCGAATCTTCTATACCCCCAATGTGCGTGCCGACATCAACCTGAGCGTTCAGTTCGAGGAAGAGTCGAATCCCATAGCTCTCGATTGTGCCTTCCTCTACGCCTACCGGGTCGATAACCCTGCCGAGTGGCAGCCCGAGACGCTGGAAGATGCCCTCGCGGGTCGCCTTAGCCATAAAGAGAGCGGGGAGACAGCCCCGATCTTCTACGCCTATGAGGCCGAACGCGGGGAGTCCTCTCTGACGGTGGATTTCCTGCAAGACGACTACCTGATTCTGGTGGCCAGCAGCTACGGTTGCAGTGCCCTCTACACCCTTACGGCCGACAGCGGCCATGTGGAGCTTGCGCTGAACTTCGAGCTCTGGCGTACCGACAGCCCATTTACCAATGAGGCGGGTTGGTCGATCTACACCTGGCCAAAGCGTTCGCAAAATCCGGAGGAGCCCGAGGAGCCTGAAAATCCGGAGGAGCCTGAAACCCCCGAAACCCCCGAGGAGCCCGAAAATCCGGAGGGGCCCGAAACCACCCGTAAATAACCGCCCACGATGAAACAGAATAACGCTTTACGCATAGCCCGCTTTTGGCTCAACTCTCTGGTGATCATGGCCTTCCTTGCCGCCTTTACGGTGCGCTGTGCCACCGTGAACAACAACCTCACGGGAGGCCCCAAGGATACCCTGCCACCGGTTATTGTCTCGATGCTGCCCGACAACTTCTCGACCCGCTATCCGCTGGTGGGCAACAATCGCCGCATCTATGTCGAATTCGACGAGTTCGTCCAGCTCAAAGATCAGCATAAGGAGTTTTATACTTCACCTCAGATGAAGAAGAAGCCTCTGGTGACGGTTCGTGGGCGCGGTATCATGATTCAGATTCGCGATACGCTGCTCGAGAATCAGACCTATGCGCTGAATTTCGGCAGTTCGTTGCGAGACAACAACGAGGGGAATCCGCTCCACGCCATGCGATACGTCTTCTCGACAGGCGACGAGGTGGACTCGATGATCTGCTCGGGCTATACGGCCGACAGCTACAAGGCCGACTCGGTCTCGAAGAGCTACATCTGGTTCTTTGCGGCCGACTCCTTAGAGTCGCACCCCGACTACGATTCGACCCTCTTCAACCATAAGCCTGCGGCCATAGCCCGTGCCGAGACCAACGGCATCTTCATTGCTCAGAACCTTAAGCCGATTCCCTATCGTGTCTACGCCATCGAGGATACGAACGACAACCAGCTCTATGAGCCCGGGGTGGATCAGGTGGGCTTTATCGAGCAGGAGTGCAACCCTGCCGAACTGCCCGACTTCGCCATCTGGTACGATTCGATTCGCCAATACCCCACGGCCGACCCGCAGCTCTACTTCCGCATGTTCACCGACAAGGCCTTCAAACGCCAGGTGCTGACCGAGAGTTCGCGCCCCAGCCAACACCAGGCACTGCTCTACTTCGGAGCTCCGAATCCCGATGTGCGAGCCCTCGAGTTTGACAGCATCCCGGCCGAGCGGGTGATCTACGATGCCCAGACCACGGGGCGCGATACGGTGGCTCTTTGGTTTGACATGCCGGCCGAGCAGCTCCCCGACACGATCCGCGGACGCATCACCTACTTCAAGCACGACTCGATCAACCAGCTTGTGGAGACGACCCAGGAGCTGAAGCTCTCGTGGCGCTATGTGGAGTCGAAGGAGGAGCAGAAGGAGCGCGAGAAGCAGGAGCGGGCTCGTGAGAAGGCCGAGGCGGCCGGTGAGGAGTACCAGGAGCCCGAAAAGCCCAATCCCTTCGGCTATAAGCTCTCGCTTACGGGGGAGGTGAACCCCGAGAAGGGGCTCTCGGTCGATTTCGATTATCCGCTCGTCCGGTTCGACTCCACGGCCGTGGAGCTAACCTTGGAGGAGGAGGGCAAGGATCCGAAGCGGGTGCCGATCCATTTCCGCCGCGATACGGCCAATATGCGCCGCTGGCACCTGGATGTGAAGTGGCAGACGGCCTCGCAGTATAAACTCTACATCCCCGAGGGGACCTTTACCGATGTGGCCGGGCAGCAGAACGACTCGCTCGGTGGCAGCTATACGACCCTCGACCCCGAGAAGTATGCCACCGTGAAGCTCACGCTCAAACCCCGCCTCAAGGAGGCCACCTACATTGTGCAGCTGCTCAATGGCAGTGGCTCTCTGCAGCAGGAGAAGCCCTCGAAGGGGGGTACGGTGCAGTTCAACTATGTGCCGGCCGGAGAGATTAAATTCCGTGTCATCGAGGATATGAACGGCAACGGCAAGTGGGATACCGGAAATGTGGTGGAGCGCCGCCAACCGGAGCGTGCCGAGTATTACATCACCCCTGAGGGTGAGGAGACCTTTGCCACGAAGGTCAATTGGGAGATCGAACTGGAGATGGACATGAACGAGATGTTTGCTCCGGTGACGATGCAATCGCTGATCGAGTTGCTCGAAAAACGAGAGTTGCAGCGCCTGGAGAAGGAGGCTGAAAAGGCAGCCGAGGAGGCCAAAAACAATAAGAACAACCACAACAACTCCTCGCAAGGCGGCTTCGGCATGGGAGGAGCCATGGGCGGCTTTGGCGGCGGCATGGGCGGCTTCGGTGGCGGTGGCGGCATGGGTGGCTTCGGCGGAGGCGGCATGCGCACCAATAGTGGAAACAATACTGTCGTAAGATAATGAAGATGAAAAGAGAACTATACAGACTCTGTGCGGTGCTGGTGCTGATCATCGGCTCGCTCACCCCTGCCCGGGCACAACACACCTTAGGCTTCTATGGCGGCTATGGCATGGGTACGGCACGTCTCTACCCCGATCAGGAGACCCGCACGACGTGGGGCCTCTATACGGCGGGCCTTTCGTGGCGCCACTACGGCCTGCAACGCTATGTGGGAGGTTTCGGTATCGACCTCGAGTTTATTCAGCACGCCTTCTCTTATGCCCCCTATGCCTCGATCACCGAGGAGGACGAAGAGATGCTCTACTACTCGCGCCGCCTGAACTCGATCACCGTCCCCATCGTCTGGCAGCCTCACATCTACATCAAGCAACGCGTGCGTATCTTCCTCGAGGCGGCAGCCACCTTCAGCTACCGCTTCGGAGGCAGCTATCAGAACGAGATTGCCCGCGAGTACGACCGAGCCGAGGATTGGGAGGGGGACTACACCTATAAGACGGCCCGCGACAACCGTTGGGGCTATGGCCTGGCCGGTGGCGGCGGTGTCTCGGTGCTCATTCGGCAGTTTGAGCTTACGGCCCGTGTGCGCTACTACTTCGGCTTGGGCGATGCCCTGCGCAACCGCAACCGCTATGCCGACAACTCCACCGACGGCTCGGAAAACCCCTTTTGGGCCACTCCGCTGCGTTCACCGCTGGATAACCTGATGATTACCATCGGACTCTCCTATCGTTTCAATAAGGAGGGGTTCGATGTTTGGAACCTCCCGCGCAAAAAGAAGCGCGAGAAGAGCGGTACCGACTTCAACTACACGGCCGGCAGCAGCTCCTCGCGAGGGGGCGCGAAGGGGGCTCCGCGAGGCGGTTCGAGAAGACGATAGGGTGAGTCGATCTCCCAACGAAAGGGGGAGACTCAATGATGCATGATAAGTAAAATATTATAAAATAGGAGAGATATGGAGACAATGTCCATTCGACAACAGAAGATTGCCCGCCAGATTCAGAGCGATATGGCCGAGATTTTTCAGCGAGACGGCAAGCCCTGCACGCTCGGCACGCTGGTTACGGTAACCGCCGTGCGCGTGTCGCCCGACTTTGGCTATGCCAAAATTTATGTCAGCGTCTTCCCCTTCGAGCGGGGAGAGGAGGTGCTTCACGCCATGGAGGAGAAGAACTGGTTTTTGCGCCGCGAGTTGGGTCGCCGTGTGAAGAACCAGCTCAAGGTGGTTCCCGAACTGCAATTCTTCCTCGACGACTCGTTGGAGTACATCCGCAACATTGAGGAGAAACTCAAATAATCCTGCTTGGCGATGCTCACCCTCCGCTTTGCCCGGCGCTACCTCTTTTCGCCCAAGTCGCACTCGGTGATCAACCTGATCTCGGGGGTGAGCCTTGTGGCGGTGGCGATGCCTGTGGCGGCGATGATCATCCTGCTGTCGGTCTTCAACGGCTTCGAGGGGCTTATCCGACAGATGGCCACAGCCTTTGATGCCGACCTGGTGATCACTCCGCGCGAAGGGGTGGTCTTCCCGGTGGAGAGGATCGACACAGCGGCCCTCGGGCAGTTGCAAGGCATCGAGGGGTGTTGTGCCGTGGTGGAGCATGAGGCCTTGGTGGGCTATGGCGAGTCGCGGGCGATGGTTACAGTGCGTGGTGTGGAGGATCACTACGGCGACCTCTTCCCCATCCGCGAGGCGATGGTTACAGGTGAGTATGTTACCCGCCTGGGCGATTACGACAAGGCGGTGATTGGCCAAGGGTTGAGCTACCGGCTCGGTCTGCGCTCCCCGGTGGGGGCTCCTCTTAAGCTCTACGCGCTAAGGCAGAACAGCTTCTCATCGCTCTTACCGATTGATGGCTATACGATGCGCGAACTCCCCTTGTCGGGCACCTTCTCGCTGGATGCCGAGAGTGAGGAGCGCTACCTGCTTACCTCGATTCGCCTGGCCTGCGAGCTCTTTGGTATGGAGCAAGGGGCTACGGCTCTGCTCCTGAAGTGTGGCCCCGAGGGCTCTTCACAGCGCCTTAAGGCCCAGGTGCAGGAGGCTGTGGGCGAACAGTTCGAAGTGCGCACCCGCTATGAGTTGCGGCAAACCTTCTACGACATCATGACCTACGAGAAGTGGGGTATCTTCTTTATTTCGATCCTGGTGGTGGTCGTCGCCTCCTTCTCGATTGTGGGGGCCCTGGCGATGCTCATCATCGAGAAGCGCGATGAGCAGCTTACCCTCCGCTCATTGGGGGCCGATACCTCCTTTATCCGCCGCATCTTTCTGGGCGAGGGGCTTCTGATCGGAGGGATCGGAGCCCTGTTGGGGACCCTTTTGGGGGTAGGAATAACGCTGGCTCAGCAGTATATCGGACTGGTGGAGATGCCTGTGGCGAGTTTCGTGATGCAATACTACCCTGTGGAGTTCCGCCTGGGGGATCTGGTGGCGGTCTGGGTGGTCCTGGTGGTCGTGGTGTGGACAATTGCCGAACTGACCGTGCGAAGCATGATTTCAAAAAGCTAATATATATTATATAAATAGGTATGAAGAGATATATAACCCGAATAGTTGCCCTGCTGCTTCTCTTGAGCCCCTTGCTCGGAGGTGTGGGCTGTAAGCACCACACGATCATCCCCGACGATGAGCTGGCCTTGATCTTCCACGATGCCTTCCTGGCCAACAGCTACCTGAATAAAACCAACGCCAAGCGCGATTCGCTGCTGGTCTATGAACCCATCTTCGAGCGTTACGGCTACACCACCGAGGATGTGCGCTACACGATCGGCAACTTCTCGAAACGCAAGAGTGCCCGACTGGGCGATGTGGTCGAGCAGGCCATCACGCTGCTCGAGAACGAGGGGCTTCGCCTGAACAAGGCTGTGGCGGCTCTCGATACGGTGAACAATGTGGCGGTACGCAACTCGCGAAGGACGATCTACAGCGACTCGCTGGTCCGTGTAACGCGCCTGAAGGATACGGCCGACCTGCGCATCACCCTCGACTCGATACGTCCGGGAACCTACACCATCTCCTCGCGTTACGAGATCGACTCGCTCGATGAGAACCGCTCGTTGCGCATTCAGCTTTGGATGGAGCGTGAGGATAGTACGCGCATGGGACTCTTCACGGTCCAGATGCGTCGCGGAACAGAGGCTGATATCGACCGAACGCTGACGGCCGACAGTACGATTCGACGGCTGGTGATCAACTTCTGGAACCCCTTGCGCGGGCAGCAGAAGCGCCCATCGATTACCCTTCGCGACCTGAAGGTCGATTTCCGACTCCCCGTCGAAGAGGCGCGCGACTCGCTCTACGAACAACAACTCAACATTCGAATCTTTGCCCATGACTTCCTGCGCTCGATCGAGGCGGATAGCCTCGCACTTCCTGCTGACACCACAGGGCTGGTTGCGCCATCCGCTCGTTGAGGTCGATGAGCGGGGGACGATTCTGCGTATCGACACCTGTGAAGCCCCCGACCGCGAACCCCTGACGGAGTTCTATGCCGGCATTCTGCTCCCCGGCCTTGTGAATGCCCACTGCCACCTGGAGCTCAGCTGCCTGCAGGGGCAGATCCCTCCCGGGGAGGGTTTTTCGGCCTTTGCCCGCGCAATGGGAGAGGTGCGCCACCGTTTTTCGGAGTCGGAGTATGAGCAGGCCATGCGGCGTATCGATGCTCAATTTCGGGAGGAGGGGGTGGTTGCCGTAGGCGACATCTCGAACGATGCCCAGAGCTTTGCCGTCAAGGGTGAAAGCCCGATTCACTATAAGACCTTTGCCGAGGTCTATGGCCTGCGTACCGAGGATTGCTCGCGCCAGGAGCCCCTGTTGGCCTACCCCCATACCTCGCTCACCCCCCATTCGATCTATTCGCTGCAGGATCGGCTCTTCCGCACGATTGCCGCTCATGGCCGGGAGTTGCTCTCGATCCACTTCATGGAGAGTGAGGCCGAGAGCGAGCTCTACAGTTGCAAAGGCCCTCTTTGGGAGTGGTATGAGCGCGTGGGCTTTTCGTGCGATTTCCTGCACTACGGCTCCCCTTCGCAGCGACTGGTAGAGAGCGTGCCGAAGGAGCGGCCGGTGATGCTGGTCCACAACTGCTGTGTCAAAAAGAGTGATCTGGATCGAATCCTGGAGCACTTCACGGCACCGGTTCACTGGTGCCTCTGCCCCGCCTCCAATCGCTACATTTCCCATCTGGAGCCCCCTGTGGAGCTTCTGCGCCAAATGGGGGCGAACATCTGTCTCGGCACCGACTCGGGAGCCTCGAACGCCACGTTGCGCATGGTGGACGAGTTGCGCCTGCTGAAGGGTGTACCCCTGGAGGAGCGCCTGCGCTGGGCCACACAGGGCGGAGCCCGCGCCTTGGGACTCGACCACTCGCTGGGCACCCTCGAGGTGGGCAGGTGCCCGGGTATTGTCCTGCTCGAAGGGGCGGATCTTGCCCGCATGGAGCTCACCGAAGGTTCGACCCTGCGCCGCCTGGTGTAGCCCGAAAGGCGAAATACGACCCCCTCTGTTGGCTGATTGTACTCTTTTTACGGACACAATATCCGAATTCAAAGGCCGAAAAGGGCAGGAAGAGCAAATTTTAGAAAATAATTTTGAATTTTGAATTTTGAATTTTGAATTTTTTTGTACCTTTGTCCCGCAAAATCAGGCGGAATTGGGGTCCGAGAGTTGGCTCTATGGCCGAAAGGCATAGCGCTCGAAGACTGAGAACCGCCGCAGGTAACATAAACTAAATTAAAATTTTACAAAAAAATGAAAACACTTCAGATTTCGGCCGTATCGCGTAACGACTACGGTAAGAAGGCCGCCAAGGCGGTACGTCGCGAGGGTATGATCCCCTGCGTATTGAACGGTGCCGGTCAGGCCATCTCGTTCTCGGTAGATGTAAAGGCTGTAAAGCCCCTGATCTACACCCCTGCTTCGTACATCGTTGAGCTTACGATCGAGGAGAAGACCTATCAGGCTGTAATGCGTGAGGTTCAGTTCCACCCCGTTCGTGAGGAGATTCTCCACATCGACTTCTATCAGATTCAGCCCGGTAAGCCCGTGGCTATCGCTATTCCTGTTCGCCTGACGGGTAACGCCGAGGGTGTGAAGGTCGGTGGTAAGCTCGTGCTGTCGGCTCGCAAGCTCGTGGTAAGCGCTCCCGTAGAGGTGCTGCCCGATGAGATCACCGTAGATGTAACGTCGCTGGGTGTGGGCAAGACGATCTTCGTTGGCGACCTCGAGATCGAGGGCCTGAAGTTCCTGACCCCCGCTACGACCGCCGTTTGCGCCGTTCGCGTAACCCGTGCTTCGCGTGGTGCCGCTGCCGCTGAGGCTGCCGGTAAGAAGTAATCGGAACCAATAACAGAGCAAGAAGCTGTCTAACCAGGTGATTTCTGCGTTGCGCTTGCCCTCAAAAAGTTCATTTACGCCAAGTAAACTCCGCTTTTTCGGGTTTCGCAGGCCTTGAAAACCCTCTTGTTATACAACTTCGAACAATCTGGGTGTGTCTAAAAATTTGTTAGACACACCCATATTGTATGGATCAACTTATGGAGATATTCACCCTGCTCAAGCGACTCTTTTCGCCTGCCAAGAGGTGCTCTGAGGAGCCCTCTGTGCCTCCAAAGATGGAGGTTTCGCGGCAGCAGAGCGTAGCGAGCGAAACCAATGATGCTATGAAATACCTGATTGTCGGCCTGGGGAACATCGGGGCCGAGTACCAAAATACGCGCCACAACATCGGCTTCCGCGTGGTCGATGCCCTGGCCGAGAAGGCGGGCGTAAGCTTTTCCACCGACCGCTACGGCGCCGTGGCCGAGTTGCGCCACCGTGGGCATATCGTCACCCTGCTCAAGCCCTCGACCTACATGAATCTCTCGGGTAAGGCGGTGCGCTACTGGCTCGAGGCGACGAAGACTCCGATCGAAAATCTGCTGGTGATCGTGGATGACATCGCCCTGCCGTTCGGCACGCTTCGCATGCGCATGAAGGGGTCGGATGGCGGACATAACGGCCTGAAGAACATCAACGAACTGCTCTCGACGGATGGCTATTCGCGTATCCGCTTCGGCATTGGAGGAGACTTCCCGCGCGGCTACCAGGTCGATCACGTTCTGGGGGCATGGACCCCGGAGGAGGAGGCGCAGATGGCCGAGAAGCTCAAGACCTTTGTGGATGCAGCCCTCTCGTTTGTGTCGATAGGGGCACAACGCACCATGAACACTTATAACAAGCGACAGTAATCTCCCCCTTGGCAGGGGATGCATCCTCTGCGGGGATCGGGTGCAAAAGGGGGTGCAACCTCTTTGGTGCTAATTCAGAAAGAAGACGATGGCAGAGAAGTGGCAGGCCACGGCCAGGTTGATCAATAGGTGCCAAACCATGTGGTGGTAACGAAACCCCTTGCGGGCATAGAACCAGGCGCCGAGCGTATAGCAGAGGCCGCCGGCGGCGATCAGCACCAGCAGGGGGGTGGAGGCATGGCGCAGAAACAGCGGGAAGAAGAAGACGATGGTCCACCCCATGATCAGGTAGATCGTCAGGCTTACGGCCGGTATTGAGCGGCGCGAAAGCGACTTGTAGAAGATTCCGAAGAGCACCATGGCCCATTGCAGTGCGACGATGAGCCACCCCTGCCAACCTCCGATCACCGAGAGGGCGATGGGGGTGTAGCTTCCCGCAATGGCGACATAGATGAAGATGTGGTCCAGAATATGGAAGATCTCCTTATGGCGCGACTTGGGATCCATGGCGTGGTAGAGTGTCGAGGTGAGGACCATCAGGAAGATGGAGATCACGAAGATCGAGACCCCCAGGGCCGAGAGTATGGGGTGCTCGCCGCCGTGGAGGTAGGCCCAAAGCGAGGCAAAAGGGAGGGCCAGAAGGGTGAGTACGGACATTACGCCATGGGTGATGGTGTTGGCCACCTCCTCGCCGAAGGTGGGGATATAGAGTTTTTGGGGTGTCTTCATAACGCTTCTCTATGGGTGAATAGAAAATCTTTATCGGGACAAAGGTAATCATTTTCGATTTTTTGACTACCTTTACTGAAGAGAAATTTTCATATTTTTGGGTTAATAAATTGGTATGGAAAGAGTTGAGTTATTGCGCGCACGGGTTGCCGAGCAATTCTCCGAGACCACACAGCGGCTTGTGGACCGAGCCCTTGAGGTGGCCGGCGAACGGCTCTCGGGGCGTACCCGCTATACAGGTGATCCGCTTCTGGACCACAGCCTTTCGGTGGCCGAGATCGTCATCTCGGAGATCGGTCTGGGGCGCAATTCCACGTTGGCAGCCATTCTGCACGATGTGGTGCGCATCGCCCACAAGGAGCTTGCGACCGAGGAGTTTTCCGCTCTGGTTGAGGAGCTTACGGCTGACTTTGGGGAGGAGGTCGTGGGCATTACCCTGGGGCTGAACAACATCTCCACGCTCAAGGTGAAGACCTCGAAGGAGCAGGCCTCGAATTTCCGAGACCTGATTGTCGCCTACTCCGAGGATCCGCGTGTGATCCTCATCAAGCTCGCCGACCGCCTTGAGGTGATGCGTTCGCTCGAGACCTTCCCGAAGGAGAAACACCGCAAGAAGGCTTGGGAGAGCCTCAATCTCTATGCGCAGATCGCCCATAAGCTGGGTCTTTATAACATCAAGAGTGAGCTGGAGGATATTGCCCTGAAGTTCCTCGAGCCGCAGGACTATGACCACATCCGCCGCAAGTTGAGCGAGAGCGAGGCCGAGCGCATGGCCTTTATCGCCCGCTTCTTGGAGCCGATTACCGAGCGACTGGACAAGCTGGAGATTCGTTACCACATCAAGAGCCGAACGAAGTCGATCTTTTCGATCTGGAGCAAGATGCGCAAGCAGCAGGTCCCCTTCGAAGGGGTTTTTGATATCTTTGCTCTGCGAATTATCATCGACTGCCCGCCCGAGGAGGAGAAACGCCTCTGCTGGACGGCCTACTCCATTGTCAGCGACTGCTACCGGCCCAACCCCGAGCGTATGCGCGATTGGATCTCGATTCCCAAGTCGAACGGCTATGAGTCGCTTCATGCCACCGTATCGGCCGGCGATGGCCGCTGGGTGGAGATCCAGATCCGTACCGAGCGTATGGATGCCGTGGCGGAACGCGGCATTGCCGCCCACTGGCGCTACAAAGGGGTGAATCAGGGGGCGCAGACCAGCGAGATGTGGCTCAGTCGCCTGCGTGAGCTGCTTGAGGAGCAGAAGGGGGGCATTGTCGAGCGTTTCGATGCCAAGCCCGCCTCGAAGGAGCTCTTCGTCTTTACCCCCAACGGAGATATCCGCAAGCTGCCTGAGGGGGCCACAATCCTCGACTTCGCCTTTGATATCCACACCAACCTCGGAGCCACCTGTTCGGGCGGAAAGGTCAACGGGCGGGCCGTTTCGATCCGCGAACCGCTTCATAACGGCGACATCGTGGAGATCATGACCCAGAAGAACCAGACCCCAAAGGCCGACTGGCTCAATGTGGTGGTTACGGCGAAGGCGCGTTCGCGCATCAAGGCCTACTTGAGGGAGGAGCAGCTCAAAAATGCCCGCATGGGGCGTGAGGAGCTGGAGCGCAAGCTCAAGAACTGGAAGATCGAGAAGACGATCGACGAGTCGGTGGCTTACCTCTGCAAACATTTTAAGTTGAGGACCGGCACGGAGCTTTATGCCCTTATTGCGACCCAAAAGATCGAGATCGGCTCCTTGAAGGAGATCCTTAACCACTGGCTCTCGGGAGCGGCTGATGAGGCCCGTCGTCAGGCTGCCGCCGAGCAGGAGGCCGAAAAGTTGCGTGCTGCGGAGCGCAAGGAGCTCTCGCCGGCCCGCTCCGATGCCTTGGTGATCGACGAGGCGATCAACAAGATCGAGTATAAGCTGGCCAAGTGCTGCAACCCGATCAAGGGGGACGAGATCTTCGGCTTCATCACCATCGGCACCGGAATAACCATCCACCGCACGGATTGCCCGAATGCCAAGCGCCTGCGGGAGAACTACCCCTATCGGGTGATCGAGGCCCGTTGGCGCGAGTCGGTCGATGGGGCCTTCCGTGTTACCATTGCCATTGTGGCCAAGAGCGAGGCGGGTATTGCGAACCAGATCACCGAGATCGTGAGCCGCGAGCTGCGACTCAACATCCGCACCATGACCCTCAATTCGCGGGCTGACGGTACGGCTCTTGGGACGTTGAGCGTCGAGGTTCCCTCGGTTGGCGTGGTCGATACGCTGATCCACTCCATCTGCCGCATCAAGGGTATCCAGCGCGTCTATCGTCTCTGAGTGGAGGGATGCCCTCCCCGAAGCGAGGAAAGTGGGGGGTGAGCCAAAAGTGGAGCCTTAAAAGGGAAGATAAAACGACTTTGCAGGGAAATTTAAAACGGTATGAGCGAAAAAGTTGCACGGAATAGAGCGTGTTGCAACTTTTTTTGTATCTTTGCATAAAATTAACCCAACCTATGGCTATTAAGAATAATGTGATGATCGTACGTCAGCGACTGCTGACCAAGTTGATCGATCTTTGGAACAAGGGAGAGTTGGTCGAGAAGATCGACCGCCTGCCGATTGAACTCAGCCCTCGCAAGTCGAAGGTGCTGGGTCGTTGTTGCGTACATAAGGAGCGCGCAGTGTGGAAGTATAAGTCGTTGCCGCTGATGGGCTTCGATATGAACGATGAGGTGGACGAGCTGATGCCCTTGTCGCAGTATGCCTCCATGGCTCTGGATCGCAAGAAGATCAAAGAGAACATCATGTGCGTGATTGACGAGGCCTGCTCGTCGTGTGTGCGCACCAACTACAATATCACCAACCTCTGCCGTGGTTGTGTGGCCCGCGCCTGTGCGGCCAACTGCCCCAAGAATGCCATCGAGTTCGATCCCGAGACTTCGCAGGGTAAGATCAACCATTCGATCTGTATCAGCTGTGGTAAGTGCTTCGAAAGTTGTCCCTATCATGCAATTGTCTATATCCCAGTTCCTTGTGAGGAGGCCTGCCCCGTGGGCGCCATTACGAAGGACGAGTATGGTGTGGAGCACATTGATGAGACGAAGTGCATCTACTGTGGCAAGTGCCTGAACAGTTGCCCCTTCGGCGCGATCTTTGAGATCTCGCAGGTCTTCGACGTGCTGCAGGCCATCCGTCGTGGTGAGCAGGTGGTGGCTCTGGTGGCTCCCGCCATCCTCTCGCAGTACACCAACCCGGCCGAGCAGGTCTATGGAGCCATGAAGAAGATTGGCTTCACGGATGTGATCGAGGTTGCTCGCGGAGCCGAGGTGACGACCCAAAAGGAGACCGAGGAGTTCAAGGAGAAGTTGGAGGAGGGTCAGCCCTTCATGACCACTTCGTGCTGCCCCTCCTACATGGAGATGGCCGCCAAGCACGCTCCCGAGTTGCAGAAGTATATCTCTTCGACCCGCTCGCCGATGTACTACACCGGAGAGATCGCCCGTCAGAAGTATCCCAATGCCAAGATGGTCTTCATCGGCCCTTGCATCGCCAAGCGCAAGGAGGCCCGCAGAGACGATATGATCGACTTTGTGATGACCTTCGAGGAGATCCACGCCATCTTTGAGGGTATGGCCATTGAGATGAACGGCGAGCAGCTCCATCCGATTGATGTAACGGCGATCCGCACGGCCCACGGCTTCGGTCAGGCCGGAGGTGTAACGGCTGCTGTGAAGGCTCATGTGGGCGGTGCCATCGATTTCACGACCCTCCAGGTGTCGAACCTCACGAAGAAGAACGTCGCTCTGATGCGCGCCTTCGGCAAGACGGGTAAGGCTCCGGCGCAGTTCATCGAGGTGATGGCCTGCGAGGGAGGTTGCATCTCGGGTCCCGGCGTACACACGGCCTACGACACCGGTCGCAAGACCTACAATGCCGAGCTGCTGAAACGATAACTGTTTTGTACACCCTTTCCCGGTTTTTGAAGAAGAGGAGCCGGGAGAAAATAGGAAAGCTGTATGTATGAGTTGGCCGAGCGTCTGGTGCGTGAGGGCAGATTGAGTGCCCCGGAATACCTCGCCCTGCTTACGCGGTGCGACGACTCTACACTTGCTTTCTTGAGAAATGAGGCCGTCCGAACCGCCCAAGAGCGGTTCGGATGCGCCATTTTTGTACGCGGCCTGATTGAGATCGGCAGCATCTGCCGCAACGATTGTCTCTACTGCGGTCTGCGCCGCTCGAACCGGCGGGCCGAACGCTATCGGCTGACCTCACAGCAGATCCTTTCGGCCTGCGAGGCGGGCTATGAGGCGGGTTTTCGAACCTTCGTTCTGCAGGGAGGCGAGGATCCCTGGTGGAACGACGAGCGGCTGGTCCCGTTGATCGAAGAGATCCATCGGCGATGGCCCGAGGCGGCCCTTACCCTCTCGCTCGGCGAACGAGAAGAGGCCTCCTACCGCCGCCTCTTCGAGGCCGGAGCTGCGCGTTACCTGCTGCGCCACGAGGCGGCCGACTGCGCCCTATACGAAAAGCTGCATCCCGCCGAGATGTCGCATGCCGGGCGCCTGAATTGTATTGAGAGCCTGAAGCGTATCGGTTACCAGACCGGTATGGGAATGATGGTGGGGGCTCCGGGGCAGAGCCCCGAGGCCTTGGTGGAGGATATTCTCCTCATGGAGCGTATCGTGCCCGAGATGATCGGCATCGGCCCCTTCCTGCCGCATCACGATACCCCCTATGCCGGGGAGCCGGCGGGTGATTTGCGCCTCACGTTGCTCTTGCTGGCCATTCTGCGCTTAAGGTTCCCGCGGGCCCTGATTCCGGCAACCACAGCCCTCGCCACGCTCCACCCGCGCGGAAGGATCGAGGGAATCCTGTCGGGAGCCAACGTGGTGATGCCCAACCTCTCGCCCGAACAGGTGCGCCGCAAGTATGCCATCTACGACGGCAAGGCCTCGACGGGAGCTGAGGCGGCCGAGGGGCTTCGGCTCTTGGCCCGAGAGCTGGAGACCATAGGCTATCGCATCAACTTCTCCAGGGGAGATTATCAATGAGAAAAATAAAAAACAGAAGGATATGACACCATACAACGTACATTCGCCTCATGCCGCCGAGTTTATTCACGACGGCGAAATTCAAGCGACACTGGCCTATGCGGCCGAGAAGAGCACGGATCGGGCGCTCATCGAGGAGCTGCTCCTGAAAGCCAAGGAGGGCAACGGACTTTCGCACCGCGAGGCTGCCGTCTTGTTGGAGTGTGGCCGGGAGTGGGATGAGCAACTCTACGCCCTGGCCCGCGAGCTGAAGCAGCGCATCTATGGCAATCGCATCGTGATGTTTGCTCCGCTCTACCTCTCAAACCACTGCATCAACGGCTGTGTCTATTGCCCCTACCATGCCAAGAATCGCACCATACCGCGCCGCAAACTTACCCAGGAGGAGATTCGCCGCGAGGTGATTGCCCTGCAGGATATGGGACACAAGCGCTTGGCGCTGGAGACCGGCGAGCACCCGACGCTCAACCCCATTGAGTATGTGCTCGAATCGATCGACACCATCTACTCGATCCACCACCGCAACGGAGCCATTCGTCGCGTGAATGTCAATATCGCCGCCACAACGGTCGAGAACTATCGCCTGCTGAAGGAGGCCGGCATCGGCACCTACATCCTCTTTGAGGAGACCTACGACAAGGTCACCTATGAGCGGTTGCACCCCACAGGACCCAAGAGCGATTGGGCTTACCACACCGAGGCGATGGATCGCGCGATGGAGGGCGGTATCGACGATGTGGGAATTGGTGCGCTGTTCGGACTCTCGAACTATCGCTACGACTTTGTGGGACTTCTGATGCATGCCGAGCACCTGGAGGCCCGCTTTGGTGTGGGTCCCCATACGATCAGTGTGCCGCGTATCCGTCCGGCTGATGATATCGATCCGGCTGACTTCCCCGATGCCGTAACCGACGAGAAGTTCCGCCGTCTGGTAGCTGTCCTGCGTCTGGCTGTTCCCTATACCGGTATGATCGTCTCAACCCGCGAGTCGCAGCGTTCGCGCGAATTGGTCCTCGATGTGGGGGTCTCGCAGCTCAGCGGAGGATCGCGCACCTCGGTGGGTGGCTATGCCGAGGGGGTGGTGGATGCCGAGCGTTCAGCCCAGTTCGATATCTCGGATGAGCGCACGCTCGATGAGATCGTGGCCTGGCTCCTGGAGTTGGGCTATGTACCGAGCTTCTGTACGGCTTGCTACCGCGAGGGACGTACCGGCGATCGCTTCATGTCGCTCGCCAAGCGCGGTCTGATCGGCAACTGCTGCGGCCCGAATGCCCTGATGACCCTGCGCGAGTACCTTGAGGATTACGCCTCTACGCGCACACGTCTCCTGGGTGAGCAGATGATTGCCCGCGAGGTGCCGCTGATCCCTTCGGAGAAGGTGCGCCGCATTACCGAAGAGAACCTCAAAGCCATCATGGCCGGTAAACGTGATTTTCGATTCTAAGCCATGGCTGCGACACTACAATCCGAGCGACTGCATATCGCCCTCTTCGGGCGCTGCAATAGTGGGAAATCGACCCTGCTGAACCGCCTAACGGGGCAGGATGCGGCTATCGTATCGCCTCGGGCCGGCACTACGACCGACCCCGTGCGGAAGGCCATGGAGTGGCCGGGTGTGGGGGCTGTGACCCTGATCGACACCCCGGGTCTCGACGACCAGAGCGCACTGGGCGGGGAGCGCGTGGCCCAGACCCGTAAGACGCTTGACCAGGCCGATCGCGCCATCGTACTCCTCTGCTCGGAGGATACCGAGATCGAACAGCCTCTGCTTGAGGAGTTGCGCCTGCGGGAGATCCCGACCCTTCTCCTGCTAAACCAAGTTGACCGGATGGAGGAGCTGCCGTCGGTTGTTGCCCGTTTAGCAGCTCGTTTGGGCCAAGAGGTGCTGCCCGTCAGCGGGCTTACGGGTGAGGGAATCGACCGTCTGCACCGTGCCGTGGCCGCCATGGCTCCGCGCGAAGAGCGCCTGCTGACCGAGGGGCTCTGCGAGGCGGGAGATGTGGTCCTGCTGGTGATGCCGCAGGATGCCTCAGCCCCCAAAGGGCGCCTGATCCAGCCCCAGGTACAGACCCTGCGTGAGCTGCTGGATCGCCATTGTATAGCCCTCTGCTGTCCGCCGGAAGAGATGGCTGCAACGCTTCAGGCGCTGCGCGAGCCTCCGCGGCTGGTGATCACCGATTCGCAGGTCTTCGATAGGGTGGAGGCCCTCACCCCCGCCTCATCGCTGCTCACCTCCTTCTCGGTGCTGATGGCCCGCTATAAGGGCGATATTCGTGAGTTTGTGGCCGGAGCCGAGGCCCTCAGGCGCCTTAGCTCCCGTTCGCGTGTCCTGATTGCGGAGGCTTGTACCCATGCTCCGCAAAACGAAGATATCGGTCGTGTGAAGCTGCCCCGCATGTTGCGCAAGCGCTTTGGCGAGGCGCTTCAGATCGACATCGTCGGCGGGCGCGATTTCCCCGAGGATCTCACCCCTTACGACCTGGTAATCCATTGCGGAGCCTGTATGTTCAACCGCCGATTGGTGATGAGCCGTGTGGCCCGCGCCCGCGCTGCCGGGGTGCCGATTACGAACTATGGGGTGGCCATCGCTGCCCTGCAGGGAATCCTCGACCGCGTGACGTGGTAGCCTCTCCAGAGAACGAAACGAGGCCGTCAATCCCATTCGGATTGACGGCCTCGTTCTATTGTGGATGGCGATTATTTGAGCGACTGCTGCCAGCGCCAGGCTGAGGCTAAGGTCTCGTCCAGCGTGCGCTCGGCCCGCCAGCCCAGCTCCTCGTTGGCGAGGGTCGGATCGGCCCAGATGGCGATGATGTCACCCGCACGGCGCGGGGCAATCTTATAGTTGAGCTTCACGCCGTTCACGCGCTCGAAGCCCTTGACGAGCTCCAAGACCGAGACTCCGCGTCCTGTGCCGACGTTGAAGACCTCGTAGCCGGCCTTGTTCTTGCCGCCCACCATGCGGTCGATCGCCTTCACATGGGCCTTGGCTAAGTCGGTAACGTCGATGTAGTCGCGGATGCACGAACCGTCGGGCGTGGGGTAGTCATCGCCGAAGACCGAGAGGCACTTGCGAATACCGGCCGCCGTCTGCGTGACGTAGGGCACCAGGTTCTGCGGCACACCGCGCGGCAACTCGCCGATCAGGGCCGAAGGGTGGGCTCCGATGGGGTTGAAGTAGCGCAGGGCGATGGCCTTCATCTCGGGCCATGCCTTTACGGTGTCGCGCAGAATATCCTCCGAGATCTGTTTCGTGTTGCCGTAGGGCGAGGTGGCCTCCTTGCGGGGAGTGAGCTCGGTGACGGGCTGCTTGTCGGGCTCGCCATAGACCGTACACGAAGAGGAGAAGACCAGATGGTGGCGACCATATTCGTGCATCAGCTCCACCAGATTCATCAGCGAGAGCAGATTGTTGCGGTAGTAGAGCATCGGCTTCTCCACCGACTCACCCACGGCCTTCGAGGCTGCAAAGTGGATTGCAGAGTCGAAGGTGTACTGCTCGAAGAGTTGGCGGAAGGCCTCTTTGTCGCAGCAGTCCACCTGAACAAAGGGGACATCTACTCCCGTAATTTTACGAACCCCCTCCACGGCACGCATCTCCGAGTTGGAGAGGTTGTCGGCGATCACCACATCGTAGCCCGCTTCGATCAACTCCACGGTGGTGTGCGAGCCGATATAACCGGCGCCACCTGCTACCAATACACACTCTTTTTTCATTCTGTTATTATTTTGATTTGTCACTTTTCTGCATCATGCAGACCGCTCTGCATTTTACAAATATACAACATATTTTTCAAAAATGAGCATCCTTGAAAATATTTATCGAAAAACAATAAATATTTTTTGTTTTTTAATGATTAATTCGTATCTTTGTCGCAGATCGACTCGGCGAAGACTAAATAATTGTGCGACAGAGTGCGTTTGTGGCATGGCAACAAAGTGAAAACCAAAATAAAAATTGCAGTTATGAAATTTCTGAAGATCTTTTTGGCAGCCCTCTTGGCTGTGGTGGTCGGTAGTGTGCTGACTACACTCTTGTGGGTGATGACCCTGGTCGGCATGGCCGGCTCGATGGAGAGCCCCGTATTGGTGGAGGAGAATTCTATTCTTATGCTCGATTTGTCGGAGTCGATCACCGACTCGCCGGCAACCGATCCCTTTGCCGGGTTGGATTTTATGTCGATGGAGATGACCCCCACCCTCTCGCTCTATAAGGCTATGCAGGCCATCGATGCGGCCAAGACCGATGACCGCATCAAGGGTATCTACATTCGTCCTCTGGGGGCAGGTCTTACCTCGACGGCTGCCATGGAGGAGTTGCGCGCAGCGATTGCCGATTTCAAGCAGTGCGGCAAATTTGTCGTGGCATACAGCGAAAGTTTCGGACAGGGTGAGTACTACCTCTCGACCGTGGCAGACAAGATCTACCTCCAGAAGGAGGGCAGCCTCTCGTGGATGGGTATGAGCTACACGATCCCCTTCTTTAAGGGGCTCTTCGATAAACTCGGTATCGAGTATGAGATCTTCCGCCCGACGGCCTGCAAATACAAGAGCGCCGTGGAGCCCTACTTCCTGAAGAAGATGTCGCCCGAGAATCGTGAGCAGAACGAGCAGATGATTCACTCGATGTGGCAGGTGTTGAACCAGACAGTGGCCGAGAGCCGCGGCATTACGGTTGAGGAGCTCAACCGCCTGGCCGACAACCTGGAGCTGACCCTTCCCGAGGATGCTCTTAAACACGGGTTGGTTGATGGCCTGATCTATGAGGATGAGATGGAGAGCTATTTTGCCGAGCAGGGCGTGGAGAAGAATGCCGATCAGGAGTATAACTTTGTTTCGCTGGGCGATTATGCCTCGCAACTGGTGCCCGATGTGAAGAATCTGACGGCTCCCCAGGTGGCCATCATCTATGCCGATGGTCAGATCGTTGATGGCGAGGGGACGCAGTCCGGCATGATTTTCGGCAACTCGCTGGCCGAGGAGATCGCCAAGGTGCGGAAGAACGAGGATATCCAGGCGGTGGTGCTGCGTGTCAATTCGCCGGGTGGCAGTGCCCTGGCTTCGGATGTGATTTGGCGTGAGATAAAGCTCCTCCAGGCCGAGAAGCCCGTGGTGGTTTCGATGGGCGACTATGCTGCATCGGGTGGTTACTACATCTCGGCTCCCGCCGATGCCATCCTCTGCAACCGCCTCACCCTGACGGGTTCGATCGGAGTCTTCGGAGCCTTCCCCTACGTGGGAGAGATGGCCGAGGATAAGTTGGGCATCACCTTCGACAACGTGAAGACCAACCGCTCGGCCGACTTCGGTCAAGGATTCCTTGTCGGTACGATCCGCCCGACAACCCCGGCCGAGAAGGCGATGCTG
This sequence comes from Rikenellaceae bacterium, assembly GCA_015059965.1. Taxonomy (GTDB): domain Bacteria; phylum Bacteroidota; class Bacteroidia; order Bacteroidales; family Rikenellaceae; genus Alistipes. The sequence goes on along the minus strand of SUZM01000009.1, from coordinate 16,643 downwards.
ATCCGTTCGGTGGATAAGGTATATGAGAGCTTTACGACGAAGGTGTCGCAGGGACGTAATCTCGAGATGGAAAAGGTGCTTGATATCGCCGGAGGCCGCGTTTGGTCGGGTGTTGATGCCCTTGAGATCGGCCTGGCCGATGGCCATGGCGGATTGAAGGAGGCCATTGCCGTTGCCGCCTCGAAGGCCGGTCTGGAGCAGTTCCGCGTGGTGGAGTCGCAGCCCGAATTGGAGGGGCTGGCAGCCTTCTTCTCCTCGATGAACGCCCGCATTCGGGCCGAATATGAGCTCGATGCTCTGGGAGGTGCCCTGCAACCCTATAAGAAGGCGCGTGAGGTGCTCGACCAGCGTGGTGTGCTGATGTACTGCCCCTATAGCTACCAGCTCTTCTAAGCCTCAGATTGCATATCACATTCGCCCCGGAAAAGTGCCGATTGAAAAGCTCTTTCCGGGGCGAATTTTTATGGATGATATCGAATGTATCGCTGGCGGCTCTTAGGAGGGAGACCCCTTGGGAGGATGATCCGACGGCTTCTGCTGCTTGTCGATTAGTTTAGGGGCTTTCTTACCAGGTAGATCCGGTCGCTGTCGGGGAGTGCATAGCGCCGGCGCTCTTCAGGGGTGAGACGTGCCGCGTAGTCAATCTCCTCGGCCTCAAATCCCGCTTCCCGCAGGCGTTCCGGGTAGTCGCGACCGTAGATGCGGCGGTGGTCATACTGTCCGAAGAGTCGTGTGCGCTCCTCGGGATCGGTGATCGAATTGTCCTCGTAGGTGGTGGCGCGGTTGTAGTCGATGGGTGCCAACAAGATTCCCCAACCACCGGGCTTCAGGATGCGACAGAGCTCTCTGAGGGCCAGGCGGTCATCTTCGACATGCTCCAACAGATGGTTACAGATCACCAGCCCGAAGGAGTCATCGGCGAGCGGGGTGTGCTGAATATCGAAATGGAGGTCGGCCAAGGGGGATTCCAGGTCGGCCGTGAGGTAGGAATTGCGTTGGTGGCGGTAGTGTTTTTTGAGCCGCTTCATCAGACAGACCTCGGGGGCGATGTGCAACAGGCGAGGATACTCCTTCAGAAGGTTGCTCTCACGCTCCATCCAGAGCCACAGCAGACGGTGCCGTTCCAACGACAGACACGAGGGGCACAGAGCGTTTTCGCGCGTGGTGACGTATCCGTAGGGGAGCAGGCGGCGGAAGCTGTGGCCGCAGAGGGGGCATGTAAAGCGTTTGCCGCGCAAGAGCAACCCCACAACGGGAGTCATCCACCCGGCTAAGCGCTGCATGAGGGGTCGCGGCAGATGCTTCAATGCCCATTTGATGACTGTTTTCATGGTTGCGGCTTTTGTGGTTGCCTCGTTTCGAGGTTCGGGTCTACATCCGATACCCCCTTCGACAGCCTTTTATCTGGCTTTCGACTACTCCAATACTTTTTTGACCGATTGCTCAGCCTTCGTAAGTCGTTCCTTGCAGAGGGCGATGAGCTCCGTGGCCCGCTTTACCTCCTTGGCCAGGTCGTCCACCGAGAGCTCTTCGGCTCGAAACCGACCTAAGATCTGCTCAATCTCGGCCATCGCCTCCGTGTAGGATATCTCACTCTTTTTTGCCATAATCTTTTCGTTAAAACCTCTTCTTTGGAACACGTTGCGTCCGACCGCTATGGGTTGCCCCCTCGGATCCTTCTTCGGCTAAGGGTTGCGGCGCTGTATTCCGGGGCCTCAACCGTTTAGAAGTACTTGACGGTCTTGCCCTCGATGGCCGAGATCAGGTTGTTGGCGGCCGAAGAGGCGCCGATGCGGAAGAGGTCGGTGGTGAGCCACTCGGAGCCCAGAATCTCCTCGACGATCGTATAGTAGAGGGCGGCATCCTCAGCGGTACGCACGCCTCCGGCAGCTTTGAATCCCACCTTGCGCCCCGTCTTTTGGTAGTAGTCGCGAATGGCCTGGCACATCACTACGGCAGCCTCGGGAGTGGCGGCCACATCGATCTTACCGGTCGAGGTCTTCACGAAATCGGTGCCGGCAAACATCGACAGCAGCGAGGCCTTGCGGATCAGATCGGGGGTTTTGAGGGCTCCCGACTCGATGATCACCTTCAGGATAACCCCTTCGTCCATCTCGCCGCGAATTACCTCTACCTCGTTGGCCGCCTCGTCATAGGCTCCGGTAAGCATCTTGCCCACGTTCAGGACGATATCCACCTCGTCGGCACCGTTTTCGATGGCCATGGCCACCTCCAACATCTTCACCTCCAGGAAGGTCTGCGAGGCGGGGAAGCCGGCGGCTACGCTCGTGATGCGCATCGGAGTGCCGTCTACGGCAAGGCCCACCGTATCCACAAACGAGGGGTAGACGCAAATCGAGGCCACGTTGGGGATGTGGGGAAAGTCCTGGTAGAACTCCACGGCCCGGCGGGCGAACTTCGTCACCGACTCCACGGAGTCGTTGCACGAGAGGGTCGTCAGGTCGATGGTCGAGTAGCAGAACTTGTAGACCTCGGGGTTCATGTTGCGCTGTGCAGCCTCTTTGATGCGGGCCACCTCCTTTGCCACGGCCTCCTCGGTGGGAGCGGGAGCATACTGCTGTAACTTGTCGGCGTATTCCATAGTCTTTGTTGTTTTTCGGTCGATTTCTCTTGTGCCGCCCCATCCTACACCCGCCGTAGGCGAGAGGAGTAGGAGCACAAGGAGACAATTTTTACAAAATTAGTGAAAATTTTTGATTCCGCTGATTTTTTTGATGAAAATTTCTTGGGAGGTAGAACGAGTTCTTATTTTTGCGCCGTTTTTACCATAATAAAGTTAAACAAAAAAGAGTGTGCCCAACATGTTTTTGTTGGACACACTCAAAATTCGGATTCCAAGGTTTACTCTACTCGATACCAAGTGTCAGGCTCATCCTCATCTTTGCCGTATTCGTCATAGACATAATATTGGAGAATCAACACGTCGTTTGTTAAGAGGATAACTTTGTAAGTTTCAACTTCATGTTCTTCATCAGAAAATAATACGAGGTCTGATGAAGCCGGCGTATATTTCCATGTGAAAGAATCTGACCAATTATGGGCAGCATAGTCGACTTCGTATATGCTTCCATGAAAATTGCTGTTGAAAGTCATGAGTTGATATCCGCTGCTGAAATCGTGGCGCCAAGTGCCAATCAAGGAGGCGGAATCCGTGGACTCCTCATTATCTTTGTCGCAAGATGTGATACTCACGGATAAGCCAAACCACAGGATACTGGCAGTCAGAAAAGAGATTAGTTTTTTCATCTTCTATGTTGCTTATTGTAGTTGTGTTTAGAACAAGAAGCCCAGAGACAAAGTGGTTACGCCCAACTTGCCCTTGTATTCATAGTCGGGGCCATCATTGAATTTGAAGATTGGCATGAAATCGGTCGTGTATTGTACGCCCAGGCTGAGGTTTTTATAATTTAGGTTTATACCCACATTGAGTCCCATTTGGAAGTGATTCCATGCCGAGATACTCATCTCGTCTTGGCTATCATCGAATAGCTTTCGGGTGCAGGAGTCGACCCAGCGCCCCTCTTCCTTCGTTTGATTATATTCTCCGGTGAAATTGGCGCGGAAGTTCAAGCCGATAAATGGTGTGATGCCAAATTTGTTGTCTGCAAAGGTGAATTTGTAGGAGAGGTTTACGGGGACATTCATCGATAGAAACCAGTATTTTTCCTCCCAGCTCCATGCATCGTAGTAACCTTCGCCGGACTCTTCATCTTTACGGGCCGAATATTGCAGGTTGGCACCCAATTCTACAAAGAAGGGCAATTTGTTGCTTAGGCTGATGCCATGCACAAAACCGGCCGTGATCCCCTTAAATTTAAAATCATCTTTCTGCTCTCTGGACGGCATCGATGCTTTTTGGGTGAGTTCCAAAGGAGAATATCCGACAAAGATGCGGGTATAGGGATCGGTGTTCATGCTCAATCCCGAGCCACTTTTGCTCTTTGAACTGGAAGCTCCGGTGTTTGAGAATTGAGCCGAGGCTGTGGTTGCGATCAACAGCAGAGATGCCGTCAAAAAAAGTTGAAACCTTTTCATGATTGTGGTTTTTGTGTGATTAATTATGTGTTTAGAGTTTTGTTAATGCAGGAAATTCATGCGCCAGATGTTGGCTGTGCCTTCGGCGCTTCCGCGTTGTGAAATAAAGTAAATATAACGTCCGTCGCGGCTCCAAACGGGACTCAGGTCGTCGGCGGCATGGAACGTGAGTTGCGCCAATTCCGAACCGTCTGTTCGGCAGGCGTAGATATCGGTGTTTCGGTAGATAAAGTTCTCGTTGCTGATTATGCTTTCGCCCGTTAAAAGAATCCATTGACCATCGGGAGAGATTGAGGGAGAGGTAAAACTGCGCGAGGGATCTGATACGATACACTCCTCAATGCCGGTTTCGTGGTTGATCTTCCAAATCTCGCTTTTCCCCTCGGTGTTGGTGCGGGTGCAAAGGAAGGCACTCTCTCCTTTTAGGGGGCAAGGGTTCATGCCGCTGGTGTAACTTGATACAAAATTATTGGTCACATGGTATGCCCAAATGCTCGTTCCGTTTGCTTCCTGACGTGCGAAAAATATCTGCTTCATGTCTGAGGTGTAAACCGGCGAGTAGTCCTGATTGGCAGATGTAATTTGACGGCAAACGTAGCCGTTGCTGGCATCGGTCTGAAAGATTTGATGGCTGGTTCCCCGATTCTCGCTGAAGACGATGAATTTCCCGTTGGGCGAGTAGCTGAAATCGAGGATCCCTTTACGATTGGTGCGCTGCACGGAGCCACCTTGTTTGCCTAATTCTTTAATGAAGATATTGGTAGCTTCGTTGCGATAGGAGAGATAGGCAATGTGGGTTCCTTGGATTGAAATATCGATAATCCGATTCGAGAACCAGCTCAATCCGTTGCGCCTGCGTTTTACGGTTGGCATGCAGACGTAATCGCCCGTCGTGGTTACTTGTAGAAAATCAATACCCGATTCTTCCGGAACCGAAACAACCGAGTAATCCACTTGTTGTGCATTTCCTGTGATAAAACTTAGGCATAATAAGCCGCATAAGAAGAGTTTTTTCATGATCTGTTGCATTTGATAATGCAAAGATATAGGCTTTTGATGCTCCTATTCGCGCACTGATGTTGCTTGATTGCCACACTATTGTTGCGAATATTGCGAATCTCGATCCTCCGTGAATTTTGTAGACAGATCGGCAAAAAAGTCGCGATTCAGAACTTTCGAGATGCGCTCCAAAAGTTGGGTGTCAAGACTCTCTTTCTGAAAAATACGATAAATATTCGAGCGGTCGCACGACAGTTTCCTGGCCAGCCAGCTGACGCTTCTCTCCTGGGCCTCGAGTTCGGCTTTGATCAATTCTCCGAGATGGGTTCTTTTCATGGGGCAATAGTTCGATTTGTTGGACGGTGGTGAGCAACAAAGAAGGCGCAGTTGCTGCTTTGTGCTCCCGATTTGCTCGATAAGGCTCTGGTATGCCCGAAATCCAAATACGGCAAAGCAGTCTGCGCCCTTGACGGGTACAAACCGAACTTCGACCTATTGTTTTGGGATTTCAATAAATTTACCAGATTTAATCGAGCCAAATCAATATTTCTACTTTAATTTAATATGTGTCTCTTTTTTCTCTTTTTTGTGCTTGATCCTTTTTGTTACATGTACAAAGATAGTGAAAAGTATTGAGGTTTCAATGCAACCTATCCTCCTAATTTTAAAAAGGGGGACTCTAAAACGATTCTGCCAGCATTTTTGTTGGAAAGACTGTGTGTATAATCTTTATTTAGTGAAAATCGGCATACAGTAACCTCCTATAAATTTCCTGGTGACTTTGTGCCCTTTCTTCGATCCCATGTTTGGGCTCGCGGGAGGGGCGGCTACTGCTCCTCGCCCTCGGCGATGAGTCGGCACATGCGTTCGCGCATGCGGTGGATCCCCGTTTTGACAGTTCCCAGGGGCAGGTTGAGCTTTTCGGCGATCTCCTCGTAGGAGCATTCGTCGTAGAAGCGCAATTCGAAGAGGCGCCGGTAGCGGGGGGTGAGGTGTTTGAGGTAGTGCTCGATCTGGCTGCGCTGCTGCAGGTTGATGACGCTCTCCTCGGGGGTGGGGGCTGTCGAGATGGGCGAGAGGAAGCGGTCATCGATCGGCATGTCGTCCGAACGGCGGCGCATGTAGTCGATGAAGGTGTTGCGGGCAATGGTGTAGAGCCACTGTCCGAAGGTGTACTCTGCAGAGTAGCGGTGGAGGTTGATGTAGACCTTGATAAAGGTCTCCTGCAGCAGGTCGTCGGCATCGGCCACGGAGGCCGAGGTGGGACCCAGGCGCTGGGTGAAGAGGCGGCCAATGGCCTCACGGTAGCGGGTAAAGAGGTGTTCGAAGGCGTGGTTGTCGCCCGCCAGCACCAGCTCTACAAGCTGTTTGTCGTCGGCTACGATATAGTCGGCTATCTCCATACACGGGGATCCTTACGTTGCAGCAGGAGTTTGACCCACAGGGCCTCTATGGGGCTCCAGAGGTCGTAGAGCAGATAGTGGCGCCAGAGGTATTTCTCGCCCAGGCGCTGCCCGATGCGGCGCATCTCAAGGGCGACCACCGTATAGCGGATGATGAGCAGGAGCAGGGCTGCGAGCTTCAGCTCGAGGGGGAGCAGGGCCAGGGCGATGATGACGGCCGTGAAGAAGAGCACGCGGCTGCCGAGCTCCCGGCCCACGAAGCTTCCGACCCAGAGGGGGTAGTGGCGACGGGTGGCTCCGTAGTAGCGTTGCTGATCGACCCACCAGCTCATGCCGCCCCACATCTTCTCGCGCAGGGTGGCACGCGGCGAGAGCACCACGGCCACATTCTCCCGAGTCATGATCTTCTGAAGGAAAAGATCGTCTTCGCCGATGTTCATGTTCAGAAATCCGAAGCCGTTGGAGGTGGCAAAATAGCCCTTCTTGGTGATCCCCACGGCATGGCGTATGCCGCGATAGGGGTGCCCTTTGACTGCGGCCGAGAGCCAGGCCACCGAGGAGAACATGCGCGAGGTGCGAATCAGGTAGCTGGCGATCTTCGAGGGGCGTATGGCGGCCGGCATCTCCTCCGAGCTCTGTTTCAGGGGATCCTCCATGCCGCAGTAGCCGATCACCACTTCGCCGCGCGTGAATCCTTTGGCCATCAGGGCCAACCAGCGATCCGAGGTGGGAACCACGTCGGTCGTCGAGAAGATCACATGTTCGTAGTGAGCCGACTTGATTCCCACGTTGAGGGCCATCTTGGGTGAGATCGGGAAGCGGGGGTTGAGCTCGATTTTGGTTACCACTACCTGCGGGAAGCTCTGGCGAATGCGTTGCAGATCTTCAAAGAAGTCGCCATCGGAACCCACATAGACGATCACCACCTCGAAGACCACCTGCTCCTGGGCCAGGAACAGGGGCAGACGGCGCTCCACAAAGTCGTAGTCCTCGGCAAACATGGCGATGACCACTGAGATCGGCGGCTCCTTTTCGAGTCGGGCCTGTTTGCGTGTGGCCTTGTAGCCGGGCAGTACTCCGTAGACAAAGATGTAGTAGTAGAGTTGTACCAAAAACATCAACAGCAACACTCCGCAAAAGGCGATTCCCTCCCAACCGTAATGCTGCATTATGTGCTCAAAAAAGGTCATTGTATAGCGTTCTTGTGTTTAAATGGCAAAGGTACAAAGAAATTCAAAATTTTGAATTCAAAACTCAAAATTATTTTCTCGGCAGCGTGGGCGCGAAGGGGCAAAACGGAAGAATCGGGGACCCGAAAAATCGGCCGATTTCGCATCCAACAGCCGGTGGAGGCTCTCCGCAGGCTGTGGATTGAGTTTGGCTGAGGGTTTTTCTCCCTCCTTACTTTGCGGTGTAGACCACCTTTTTGGTGGCGAAGAACTCTTCGTCGAAGAACGAGGGGATGTCGTACAGGCTCCACCTTTTTCCGGTCAGGGCCAACTCTTCGGCCAGATCGCCTCCCTTGAGGTAGAGGATGCCGTTCGCGAGAGAGCCCTTCTCTCCCCGCTCGATTTTATTCCAAATCCACCCCACAAAGCGCGGCATCTCCGTAACGGCTCGCGAGACCACATAGTCGTACCGCTCGCCGAGCTCCTCGACTCGGCCCCAATGGGGTGTCAGGTTCTTCAGACCGAGGGCTGAAGCCACCCCCTCCACCACCTTGATCTTCTTGCCGATCGAGTCGGCTGCCGTGAAGTGTGCCTCCGGGAAGAGGATGGCCAGGGGGATGGAGGGAAAGCCTCCACCGCACCCCACATCGAGGATGCGGGCTCCGGGGGCAAATTGGCACACCTTGGCGATTGCGAGCGAGTGGAGCACATGGCGCAGGTACAACTGGTCCAGATCCTTGCGCGAGATCACATTGATCTTGGCGTTCCACTCTTGGTAGAGCGATTCTAATTGCGCAAATCGGGCCAACTGCTCCGGGTTAAGATCGGGAAAATATTTCGTGATCAGCTTCATCTGAGAAGGGGTATAAGAGGGATAAATTATAAGTGTTCGTCATGTTTGTTGGCGGCTGCAGTCCCTGCTTTTTCGGTCGAAAGCAGACCGCAGGCGGCCTGAATATCCTCTCCGCGCGAGGCCCGGATGGTGGTCTGTATCCCCTTGGCCGTGAGCGTGTCGCGGAAACGGATCATCGCCTCCGCTTCGGGCGAAAAGTAGGGCGAGGAGGGGATTTTGTGGAAGCGGATCAGGTTGATGCGGCACTTGATGCCGTCCAAGAGGCGGCAGAGCTCCTTGATGTGGCGCGGCGAGTCATTCATCCCCTTCAGAAGGATATACTCGAACGATACGCGGCGCTGGTGCGTAAAGTCGTAGCGGCGCAGGATGGCGCATACCTCGCGGATCGACCACGCCTTTTCGATGGGCATGATCTCCACGCGCTCCTCGGGGAAGGGGTTGTGCAGGCTCACGGCCAGGTGTACCTTCGACTCTTCGAGGAAGCGCCCGAGGGCCTTCGCCACCCCTGCCGTCGATACCGTGATGCGGGTAGGCGACCAGCCGAAACCCCACTCCGAAGTCAGGATCTCCAGTGCGCGAAGCAGATTGTCGAGGTTGTCGAGCGGCTCGCCCATGCCCATGAAGACCAGATTTGTAAGGTGTTCAAACTCAGGGAGTGAGGCTACCTGGTTGAGAATCTCCGTCGTAGAGAGCGAGTGCTGCAATCCCTGCCGTCCGGTGGCGCAAAAGCGGCACCCCATGCGGCAGCCCGCCTGCGACGAAACGCAGAGTGTCGCACGCTCTCCGTCGGGGATGTAAGCCGACTCGATGAAGGCCCCCTCGGAGGTGGCAAAGAGGTATTTTTTGGTGCCGTCCTGCGAGGTCGAGACTCCGTGGTTTTCGGTGCGCCCCACGGTGTAGCGCTCCTTCAGCCGCTCGCGATTTGCAGCCGAGATGTCGGTCATCGCATCAATCGAAGCGACCCGCTTTTGGTAGAGCCAGCGGGCGAGTTGCCGCGCGGCAAAACGGGGCAGTCCGAGCTCGGCGACTACCGTCGAAAGTTCACTCAGCGTAAGGCCGAAAAGAGGGCTTAAGGGTTGCATATCGGGCAAAAATCGGGTTTACGGGGACAAAAGTAGCCAAAAAATAAAGATTTTTCCTCATAATTAATTCATTTTTGAAAATTTCTCCCTATATTTGTGCTTGTGTAAGCATGTATTTGTGTTTGCGCACCTGAAATTTTCGGAACAATTAAAACAAAAAAGATAGATGGAACTGAAAAAAACACCCAAGGCAGACCTGCAAAACAAGCGTGGTCTGTTGCTCGAAATCGGTCTGGTGATTTCGCTGGCATTGGTAATCGGTGCATTTGCCTACACTCCCAAGGAGCACCGCATTGAGCAGATTGATCAGGAGGTAATCGTTGTCGAGGAGGAGATGATGGAGGTGACCCGTCAGGATCAGAAGCCGCCCGAGGCTCCCAAGAAGACCGAGATGAAGGTGATTGCCGACATGCTTTCGATCGTGAAGAACGATGCCAAGATTACCACCGATGTGGAGTTCGCCGACTTCGATGAGGATACCGAGATTATCCAGGAGGTAGAGGTTGAGGAGGAGGAGATCGTGGACGATCAGCCCTTCCTGACCGTAGAGACCATGCCCTCGTTCCAGGGTGGTGACCTGCTGAAGTTCCGCAATTGGGTACAGAGCAAGGTGCGCTATCCGCAGATTGCCCAGGAGAACGGTATCTCGGGTCGTGTGGTACTCTCGTTCGTGATCGAGCGCGATGGCAGCCTCACGAACATCGTGGTCCTGCAGTCGCCCGATCGCTCGCTCTCGGAGGAGGCCATCCGCGTACTGAACCAGTCGCCCAAGTGGAGCCCCGGCAAGCAGCGCAACCAGGCTGTGCGTGTAAAGTACACCCTGCCCGTTGAGTTCCGCATCCAGAACTAATCGGGACGCATCCGAACAGTTAGGGTATCCTCTTTGCGGGATACCCTTTTTTTGAGTGTAATAGCTTTTATTTCCCCCTATGAGCGAAAAATCGCAACATAAAGAGCAAAAGGAGAAGGGCTTTCCGACTGTGGACAACCGCTTGGAACGCGCCGTACTGGTGGCCGTGATCCGCGATGGTCAGGAGCCTCGTCAGGCCGAAGAGTTCCTCGATGAGTTGGAATTCCTGGCCGAGACGGCCCACATTGAGACCGTGAAGCGCTTCACGCAGCGCCTGCCGCAGCCTTCGTCGCGCATCTATGTGGGACCGGGTAAGCTGGAGGAGATCTCGGTCTATTGCAAGGAGCATGAGATCGATGTGGTGATCTTCGACGACGAGCTCTCCCCCTCGCAGACCCGCAACATCGAACAGGCGATGCCCTGCCGCCTCCTGGACCGCACGCGCCTGATATTGGATATCTTTCTGCAGCGGGCCCAGACGGCCTATGCCAAGACGCAGGTTCAGCTGGCCAACTACGAATATATGCTGCCGCGTCTGGCAGGTATGTGGACCCACCTGGAGCGCCAGCGAGGCGGAACGGGAACCCGTGGCGGTGCCGGTGAACGCGAGATCGAGACCGACCGCCGTATTGTACGCGGACGCATCACCAAGCTCAAGGAGGACCTGAAGAAGATCGACCGACAGATGGCCGTGCAACGCTCGAACCGAGGCGCTTTGGTGCGCGTAGCGCTGGTGGGCTATACGAATGTCGGGAAATCGACTCTGATGAACCTTCTCTCGAAGAGCGAGGTCTTTGCCGAGAACAAACTCTTCGCCACACTCGATACCACGGTGCGCAAGGTGGTCTTCGATAACCTGCCCTTCCTGCTCTCGGATACCGTGGGTTTTATCCGCAAACTGCCCACGGAGCTGGTCGAGTCGTTCAAATCGACCTTGGACGAGGTGCGCGAAGCCGATCTGTTGCTGCATGTGGTCGATATCTCGCATCCGCAGTTCGAGGAGCAGATAGCCGTCGTTAAGCAGACCCTGCAGGAGATCGGGGCGGGCGACAAACCGGTCTTCCTGGTCTTCAACAAGGTGGATGCCTACACCTATATTAAAAAGGAGGAGGACGACCTCACGCCCATGACACGCGAAAACCTCTCACTCGACGACCTGAAAAAGAGCTGGATTGCCAAGGCCAATACCCCCTGCATCTTCCTCTCGGCCCTCGAGAAGCTGAATATCGAAAAGTTCCGCTCGGATCTCTATGGCATGGTGCGCGAGATCCACGCCGGACGTTATCCCTTCAACAATTTCTTATACTAACCTAAAAAATAATTGGTATGAAAATCAAGGTACTGAATCACGAAAAGAGTATTCTCAATAAATTCCTGGCCGAGATCCGCGACCGCAACATCCAGCAGGATTCGATGCGTTTCCGGCGCAACCTGGAGCGTATCGGCGAGGTGATGGCCCTTGAGATTTCGCGCGACCTGAACTACACCCCGAAGACCGTCACGACCCCGCTGGGAGAGGCTGTGGTCGAGGTGGTGAGCGACAAACTGGTGATCGCCACGGTGCTGCGTGCCGGTCTTCCGTTCCACCAGGGCTTTTTGAACTACTTCGACGATGCGCAGAACGCCTTTATCGGTGCCTATCGCAAGAACCATAAGGATAACACGATGACCATTGCCCTGGAGTACGTCTCGGGGCCTTCGCTCGAGGGTAAGACCCTTCTTCTGGTCGATCCGATGCTCGCCACGGGGGCCTCGCTGGTGCTGGCCTATGAGGCCTTGGTGGAGCGTTGCGGCGAACCTACCCATACGCATGTGGCCGCGGTGATCGCCTCGGAGCAGGGGGTAGACTATGTAAAACGCCACATGTCGGCCGAGACGACTACCGTCTGGACGGCGGCGTTGGACGAGGAGCTCACCTCGAAGAACTATATTGTTCCCGGCATCGGCGATGCGGGCGACCTGGCCTACGGAACCAAGAAATAGCCGAAAAGACCGGTATAGTCGGCTTCAGCCCTGACTGTTTTTGATCTAAGGGGTTGACTTGTGCCGATAAGAAGTTGGGGCGGATGGGTCGTACTTCGGTACGTCCCATTCGCCCCGATGTTTGAGGTGCAAAATATGCCTTATAAAGTTTGGTAATGATGCCAAAAGCGGCGCTTGACTAAAAATGTAATTGCCTATAAATTTTAACCTTTTAATAAGCGGGATTTTTAGGGAGAAGGAGTTAGTTGCAACGCTCGGCAAAAAAAAAATCAGCGATGGGCAGCCGGAATTTTTGATTTTAGAGGAGCAGATTTTGTGCCGACATGAAATAGGGGCGGATGGGTAGTACTTCGGTACGTCCCATTCGCCCCAATGATTGAGGTGCAAAATATGCCCTATAAAATTAAAAATTAGAAGCCTTTGCCGATCCCGAGGAAGTCCTCGGCCTTCAGCGCTGCACCACCGATCAGTCCGCCATCCACATCGGCCTTGGCGAAGATCTCCTGGGCATTCGAGGGCTTGCACGAACCACCGTAGAGGATGGGGCACTCCTCGGCTGCGGCACCGAACTTCGAGGCCAGCACCTCACGGATGTAGGCGTGGATCTCCTGAGCCTGATCGGCCGTGGCGGTCTTGCCCGTACCAATGGCCCATACGGGCTCGTAAGCAATCACCAGGTTCTTGAACTGCTCCTCCGAAAGGTTGAAGACCACCTCCTCGATCTGCTGCTTGCAGACGGCAAAGTGGTTGCCGGCCTCACGCTCCTCGAGGTTCTCACCTACGCAGTAGATGGGGGTCAAACCGTTGGCGTAGGCCTGCTCCATCTTCTTGTTGAGGGTCTCCGAGGTCTCACCGTAGTACTGGCGACGCTCCGAGTGGCCGAGGATCACATACTTGCAACCCAAAGCGGCAATCATCGAGGCGGCCACCTCACCCGTATAGGCACCCTTGGCCTCTGCGGCGCAGTTCTGAGCACCCAGCTCCACATCCGAACCCTTCAGGGCCTCGGCCACCATCGACAGGTGGGTGAAGGGGGGGCATACGATGAAGTTTACGCACTCGCAAACCTCCTTGCGGCCGGCGACAACGCCCTTGGCCAGCTCCACGCCCTCCTGCGGGAGGGTGTTCATCTTCCAGTTACCTGCTACAATCTTCTTTCTCATAGTACTCTAACTAAAATTTATGTGTATTATTTTGAAATTTTACTTTACTCGGCCTCGCACCAACGCTTCACCTCCTCCATCGAGGGGGCCTTCAGTCCCAGCTTGTTCTTCTTGTTGAAGCCGCAGAGGTCGTTGAAGAACTTGCCGGCGGGGAGCTTCTTGAGCGAATCGACGGTGATGTAACCCATCTTCTGGATCACCGGAATCCACTCCTCGGGCACTCCGATCTCGAGGTACTTCTCGGGGCCATCGACCGTCGGCTTCTTCTCGGGGCGCATCGTCGGGAAGAACAACACATCCTGAATCGAGGGCTGGTCGGTCATGAACATCGTCAGACGGTCGATGCCCATACCCATACCCGAGCACTGGGGCATACCATACTCCAGGGCGCGCACGAAGTCCATATCGATGAACATCGCCTCGTCGTCGCCCTTTTCGGAGAGGCGCAGCTGCTCCTGGAAACGCTCCAACTGGTCGATCGGGTCGTTGAGCTCGGAGTAGGCATTGGCCAACTCCTTGCCGTTTACAAAGAGCTCGAAACGCTCCGTGAGCTCCTGATTGTCGCGGTGGCGCTTGCACAGGGGCGACATCTCAATGGGGTAGTCGCAGATGAAGGTGGGCTGAATGAGCTCCTCCTCGCAGTACTGGCCAAAGATGGCATCAATCAACTTACCCTTGCCCATCGTATCGTCAATCTCGACATTCAGGCGCTGGCAGGCCTCGCGCAGCTGCTCCTCCGACTGACCCGTAATATCGTAGCCGGTCTTCTCCTTGATGGCATCGGTCATCGTCAGGCGACGGAAGGGGGCCTTGAACGAAACGGCCTTGCCGTCAATGGTGAGCTCGGTGGTGCCGTTCGTGGCGATGGCCACGCGCTCCAGGAGCTGCTCGGTGAACTCCATCATCCAGAGGTAATCCTTGTAGGGAACATAAATCTCCATACAGGTAAACTCGGGGTTATGGGTACGGTCCATACCCTCGTTGCGGAAGTTCTTGCCAAACTCATAGACACCGTTAAAACCGCCCACGATCAGCTTCTTGAGGTAGAGCTCGGTGGCGATTCGCATGTAGAAATCGGTGTCGAGCGAGTTGTGGTGCGTGATGAAGGGGCGGGCTGAGGCGCCTCCGGGGATGGGCTGCAGAATGGGGGTCTCTACCTCCAGACAGCCGTGCTCGTTGAAGAATTCGCGCATCGTGGACATGATCTTGGCACGCTTCACGAAGACCTCACGCACATGGGGATTGACTACCAGATCGACATAGCGCTGGCGGTAGCGCACCTCGGGGTCGGTCAGCGCATCGAAGGTCTGTCCGTCCTTCTCCTTTACAACCGGCAGCGGGCGCAACGACTTCGACAGCACGGTGAACTTTTGGCAGTGTACCGACAGCTCGCCCGTATTGGTGTGGAAGGCAAAGCCCTCAACGCCGATAAAGTCACCCATATCCAGGAGCTTCTTGAATACGGTGTTGTAGAGCGTGGGATCCCCCTCGGGGCAGATGTCGTCGCGACGAATGTAGACCTGAATGCGTCCCGAGTGGTCCTGCAATTCGAAGAAGGAGGCGCTGCCCATGATGCGGCGCGACATGATGCGGCCGGCGATGCGCACCTGCTGGTAGTTGCCCTTCTCAGGATCGAAATTTTCGGCAATCTCGGCGGCCGAGGCGTTCACCTCGAAGCGAGCTGCGGGGTAGGGCTCGATGCCCAAATCGCGGAGCGCCTGCAAGGATTTGCGTCGGAGCTGCTCCTGTTCGCTGAGTTCGTTGAAATTCATCTCTTATTTTGTTTTTAATTCTACTCCATGGTAAAGATGGTTGCGGTTCTCATATCGCACCCCTTTGGGGTGCAAAGGTACAAAACAATGAGCAATGAGCAATGAGCAACGGGCAATTTTTTTCAGGGTCTTCCGATTTTCGTTTTTTTTGTATATCTTTGTTTGTTAGAAATAATTAAATCCCAAACTTATAAGGACCATGAAACGACTCATCCTTCTGTTTGTTGCCTCGTTGGCCACACTTCCCCTCTTTGCTCAGGATATTATTGTACTGAAGAATGGTACGATTGTGCGCTCGAAAATTATGGAGGTCTCCTCGTCGGAGATCAAATACAAGCGGCACTCCAACCCTGACGGCCCGTTGTTTACACTCAAGGCCACCGAAATCGTCTCCATCAATTACGAGAATGGCGAGGTGGATCACTATGACCAGGTGGCCGAGTCCGTTCCGCAGCCCGCTTCAGCCCCGAAGGGTACCCCCGAGGAACCGCTGTTTATTGAGGTGGAGGCTGCCGAAAACAACCAAGCGCTGTTGGATCGATATAACAACTCCCAGGTGAAGATTTTGAAGGAAAAAGCCCCCGCCAACAAGGTGATGGACGATTTTTACACCTATAAATTCGGGGTCACTTCAGGCTCGGTGCTCTCCTCCAAAGAGATTGAGGTTACATTTGAGAATAACTCTACCCACATAAGGGGTCTCATGTATGAGTATCATCGTGACATCAAGATTGCCAACAAGACCGGTGAAACGATCTATATCGATTTGGCCAAATCCTTCCGTATCAATTTAGATGGTTCGTCACACATCTATTACGATGGCTCGAAGCAGACCTCGGTGACTTCGGCCGGAAGTTCCGGAATGAGCCTCTACCTCGGTGCCGGTGTAAGCGTTGGCAGCAGTGGAACCAACGCTACAACCACCACCTATACCAACGAGCGAGTCCTCGCTATTCCGCCCCATTCGCACGCCTATTTTTCCACCTACAAACGGATTGGCAAGGAGGAGGTATCTGCCGGAGAGCCCCGACAAGTAGTCTATTTTATGCCGTGGGAGGTAAAGCGATGGGGTATCTACAACTTTACGGAGACCGACAGCCCGGGGCACTTTAAATACACCATCACCTACTCGAAGGATGCCGATTTCAGTACCTACTCTCAGCTTAAATTCGATCTCTATATCCAGCCACTACTGTCCCATTAAAATCTGAAAAAGTTCTTTGAAATTATTGAAATATAGTTAGTTACAGAGATTTTTCGAGCGAACGGACTTGAAATTTTATCTTTGCGGTAGTTTTACTATGACCGCATAT
>SUZM01000001.1 GCA_015059965.1 Rikenellaceae bacterium | reverse complement strand
TTCTTTTAGGTGGTTATAGTGGTGAGGTTCCACCTCTTCCCATTCCGAACAGAGAAGTTAAGCTCACTAACGCCAATGGTACTGCACTTATCGTGTGGGAGAGTAGGTAGCCGCCTCTTTAAGCCAAATCCGAAAGGGTTTGGCTTTTTTTATTAAAAAGCCCAACCTTTTCGGATTCGCCCACCAAGTTTGGTGGGCTTTGGCTTAAAGAGGCGGCTGTGCCGCAGTTGTTGCAGATAATCCCTCTAAATCCCCCTTTGAAAAGGGGGACTTTCTGATTGCCACCCCTCCCTCCTTGATGAAGGGAGGGGCTTACGGTGTTGAATGCCTTTGCAAAAAAGGGTGTGCCCAAACCTAATTTGTTGGGCACACCCTCATGGGTTGGCTTATGTTATGCCTTCGAGGGGTTCGGGTTTACACCTCGAGATCCACATCGAAGAGTTCGTGCCAGGGCAGACCCTGCTCGCCGAGCTCGGCCAAGAAGGGATCGGGATCGAACTCCTCGACGTTGAAGACACCGGCGCCGCGCCAGAGGCCCTTGGCCCACATGGCGGCACCCAGGGCGGCGGGAACGCCCGTGGTGAAGCTTACGGCCTGCGTACCGGTCTCCTTGAAGGCGGTTTCGTGGTCGCAGTTGTTGTAAATGTAGTAGGTACGCTCCTTGCCGTCCTTGATACCCTTGATGCGGCAGCCGATCGAGGTCTGACCGTGGTAGTTGGCGCCCAGCGACTTAGGATCGGGCAGCACAGCCTTCAGGAACTGGATGGGCACGATCTCCACACCATTATAGATAATGGGGTCGATGCGGGCCATACCGATGTTTTGGATCACGCGCAGGTGGGTGAGGTACTCCTGACCGAAGGTCATCCAGAAGCGGGCACGCTTGATGGTGGGGTAGTTCTTCACCAGCGACTCCAGCTCCTCGTGGTAGATCACATACGACTCACGCTCACCGATTTCGGGGTAGTTCAGCGGCTTGTGAATCTCATGGGGCTCGGTTACCACCCACTTGCCATTCTCGTAGTAGCGGCCCTTCTGGGTCACCTCGCGGATGTTGATCTCGGGGTTGAAGTTGGTGGCGAAGGCCATGCCGTGGTTTCCGGCGTTGCAGTCCACGATATCGAGGTAGTGAATCTCGTCGAAGTGGTGCTTGGCGGCGTATGCGGTGAAGATGGCCGTCACACCCGGATCGAAGCCACAGCCGAGGATGGCCGTGAGGCCCTTCTCCTTAAAGCGGTCCTGATAGGCCCACTGCCACGAGTACTCGAAGTGTGCCTCGTCCTTAGGCTCGTAGTTGGCGGTGTCGAGGTAGTTGCATCCGCACTCCAGGCAGGCATCCATGATCGTGAGGTCCTGATAGGGGAGGGCGACATTGACCACGATGTCGGGCTGGAACGAGCGGAAGAGTGCGCAGAGCTCCTCCACGCTGTCGGCATCCACCTGGGCGGTCTTCACGCGCCCACCGCCGATGGCCTCGGCCACGGCATCGCACTTGGCTTTGGTGCGGCTGGCGAGCATCACGTCTGTAAAGATCGGATTGGCTGCAATCTTCTGGGTTACTACGGTACCGACACCACCGGCACCGATAATCAACGCTTTACACATGTTTTACTTTTTATTAAGGTTGTACGTTTTTGTTATGTATTACTTCTGTTGTTTCAATCCTTTTTCATTTGCTGACCCACCCCCTAAATCCCCCGCCTCGGGCAGGGGACTTGGTCGCCCTGGGATCGGCGATTGGGGAGCCGTTTTTCGGTCTTTTGGGGCGCAAAAGGGCCCTATCAATTAACAAAGATACAAAATAAATCAAAATTAAGTCTGTGAATTTTAAAAATCGGGTAAAAAATTCTAATTTTGTCCCTGCGGAACACCCGTTGTGTCCCTTTTTGCAATCCAATGAATACGAAGAAAAACCCGATGAAGAAGCTCTTTACTCTTTTTCTGATTCTCTTTTCGACCCTCTTTGGGGGTACGCTTGCGGCCCAGGAGCTGAAGGTGGCCTCTTTCGAACCGCTTCCGCAGGATGTCGCGGCCCGCTCCAATGCCGTGCTCGATAACAACGACAACCCCTGCGCCCTGCTGCGCGTGGTGGTGGCTGTCGAGGGGATCGAGATCCGCGGAAATTATGGCCGCGTGGGCGATGTGATCAGTCCCCGAGCCTCGGAGTATGTGGTCTATCTTCCGGCCGGCACCAAGACCCTCTATGTCAATTGCCCGGGCTTTATGCCCCTTACCTACGATATCGGCTATAAGCTGGAGGGGAAGATGGCCTACCGCCTCACCCTGGAGCGCCCGCAGCTCGCCATGGGCCCGACGAAGCCCGAGATCAAGAGACAGCACGTCAAGATTACCCTCCCCACCCCGAGCTCTACGGTGCTGATCGACGGTATGCCGCAGCAGACAAGCAATGGTGCCTTTTTCGGCACTTTCTCGCTCGGCAAACACACCTACTACATCTCCGCCCCGCAGCACTACCCCGAAGAGGGTGAGTTTACCCTCACGACCTCGGGTCGTATCGACCTTACCGTGGCCCTGAAACCGAGCTATATGCCGCTGAATCTGCGCGTCAGCCCGGCCAATGCTACTGTTCAGATCGACGGTCAGATGCTCACGCTCACGCGCGGACAGCTTACCCAGAAATTCGAGATCGGTAAACATACCTACCAGATTTCAGCCCCGCAACACTACACCCAAACGGGCGAATTTGAGATTTTGGCCACGGGACAAAACAGCCTGAATTTCAACCTCAAGCCGAGCTATATGGCCCTCAATCTGCGTGTCAGCCCGAGCAATGCCACCGTTATGATCGACGGCGATATGATCACGCTCACGGGCGGACAGCTTACCCAGAAATTCGAGATCGGCAAACACTCCTACCAAATTTCGGCCCCGCAGCACTACACGCAGTCGGGCGAATTTGAGATCACGGCCTTGGGCCAAAATGCCCTTGCGGTCAACCTCAAACCGAGCTATATGGCTCTCAATCTGCGAGTCAGCCCGGCCAATGCCACCGTTCAGATCGACGGCGAAATGATCACGCCTACGGGCGGACAACTTACCCGGAAATTCGAGATCGGCAAGCATACCTACCAGATCATGGCCTCGCAGTACCACTCAGTGAGCGGAGAGTTTGAAATTACGGCTCTGGGAGGAACGGACCTTGATGTCACATTGAAACCCGCCTTCGGATTCTTGCAGGCAACCTCCAATCCCGTGGGGGCCGAGGTGCGCATCAACGGAGAGAAACGAGGCGTTACCCCATGCAAATTGCAACTCCCGAGCGGTCAGTATAGCGTGCAGTTGGTGAGCGACGGTTATATCTCCCACGCCCAACAAGTGACCATCACCGATGGCGTTACCCTCCCCTTCAGCAATACACTCACGGCCAATTTTGCCCAAATCACGCTGAAGGCTCCTCATCCCCACTCCGAAATTTGGGTGAACGACCAATTCAAGGCCAAGGGCGAGTGGTCGGGGCGTTTGGATGCCAACACCTATTTGGTGGAGGCCCGCACCGAGGGCTATGAGACGGTGAGCGAAAATGTGGAGGTGGTGGCCGGTGTACCGCGCACGGTAACCCTCCAACAACCCAACCCGATCTACGGCCTACTGGAGATTCTCTCCGAACCCTTCGATGCCACGATTAAGTTGGACGGTAAGGTGGTCGGCACCACCCCTTGGCAAAGTAATGAGGTGCTGACCGGTAAACACTCCCTCGAAATCGCCAAGGAGGGCTACAACCTCTACTCGCAGGAGTTCACCTTGACCAAAGAGAGCCCCGTAACCATCGAGGCCCTCTTGGATAATACCCCCACAACGTTCCAGGTGGGTGACTATTACAACCAAGACGGTAAAGAGGGGGTCGTCTTTTGGGTGGACGCGAGTGGTCGGCACGGAAAAATCCTCAGCATGACGGAGTCGGGTTCGGAATTGGAGTGGTCTTCCGATAAGTATGAACAGAAACGACTGATCGGGGCCGATAGTGAGACCGATGGCGCAAAAAATATGGCGGTCGTAAAGCAAATCTCCGATTGGGAATCGAAATACCCCGCCTTTAAGTGGTGTGCCGATTTGGGCGAGGGGTGGTATCTGCCGGCCAAAGAGGAGTTGAAGATTTTTACCTTGAATGATGCTGTATACGACAAGGTGAATCGCACCTTATCGCAGCACGGCGGAAAGCCTTTGGCGAATAAAGGAGATTCATATTATTGGGATTGGTATTGGTCTTCGACGGAATCTTCCAAAAAAGATAGTACAGGATACTTTCGCGCGTGGATTGTCAATATGTACAGTGGCCTCACCTACGGCAGCTCTAAGTACCTCGACGGCTATGTGCGTGCCGTGTCCGCTTTTTAACATTTAGGCTTTGCATCTTCTCGGGCAACTTTCGGGTTGCCCGAGTTTTTTTTCGGGGGGGTAGGGAGGTTAAGGAGATTAGGGAGATTCCCCCAATTCCTTAAATTCCCTAAACTCCCTAAACTCCCTAAAATAGTGCACATTAGCGGCAATTCTAAATTAGTGCCCCCTGTGCCCCCAGTGCCCCAGTGCCCCCAGTCTGATTGCGCATAAAGCAGTGAGGCTGTCTGACGAAATCTTGTCAGACAGCCTCAATTGCAATGGATAGGGATGTTGCAGGGGTTACCTGCGGGGCCCTCAGGTCCGAGGCAGGCGAGCCTCCTCGGGCGGCACTACATCCTACATATAGACCTTGGGGTCGATCTCGCCGCGCAGCACCATCAAGGCATTCATCGAGAGGGCCTCCAGCTCGTTCTCACCCGGGTAGATGTGTACCGGAGCAATGAACTCGCAGGCCTCCTTCACGCGCACGTTCACATAGTCGTTGTAGGCGATACCACCCGTAAGGATGATGGCATCCACCTTGCCGCAGAGGATCGTGGCCATACCACCGATATTCTTGGCAATGGCGAAGCACATGGCCTCCATCACCTGGCGGGCGTGGTCATCGTTCTCCTTCTCGATGCGCACCTCGCAGATCTCCTGCACGGAGCTCGTGCCCAGGTGAGCCACCAGACCACCCTTGCCGGCGATCATGCGCAGCAGCTCGGCCTTGGTGTACTTGCCCGAGTAGCAGAGCGTCAGCAGCTCGTCGGCGGGCAGCGATCCGGCACGCTCGGGCGAGAAGGGACCGTCACCCGTCAGGGCGTTGTTCGTGTCGATCACACGGCCCTTGCGGTGGGCCGAAACCGAGATGCCGCCACCCATGTGGGCCACGATCAGGTTCAGATCCTCATAGCGCTTGCCTACCTGCTTGGCGTAGATGCGGGCCGTAGCCTTCTGGTTCAGCGCGTGGAAGATCGAAACGCGAGGGCACTCGGGGATACCCGTATAGCGGGCCTCGGGGATCATCTCGTCCACTACAACGGGGTCGGCGATGTAGGCCTTGACACCGGCCACGCGGGCGATCTCATCGGCAATCAGACCTCCGAGGTTCGAGGCGTGGTGGCGCTCCGTATGGATCAGGTCGTGCTTCAGCACGTCGTTCACCTCGTATACACCGCCCTCGATAGGCTTCACTAGACCTCCGCGACCGATCACGGCCGAGAGCTCCTCTACCTTATGACCCTTCTCCTGGAGGGCCTGCAGGATCAGGTCGCGGCGCCAGCCCATCTGGTCGATGATGTTGGCAAACTGACCGATCTCCTCCACCGAGTGGCGCAGCGTGAGCTCCAGAACCGGTTTGTCGTCCTCATAAAGGGCTGCCTTCGTCGAGGTCGAACCCGGGTTGATTGCTAAAATTTTATATGCCATATAGAAGTTTTTCAGTTTTAGGTTTTAGGTTGTATAAGGAAAGGGGCTGTCCAACCTTTTGGGGGGTCGGGCAGCTCCTTTTCAGGCAAATTTATTTGGCCGACAGGCAGGCCAGAGCGATCGAGTAGAGCTTCGTCTTCGTCGAGTCACCACGCGAGGTGAGCACGCAGGGAGCCGTAGGACCGGCCACCATGGCGGCCAACTCGGCACCTCCGAACTTCGAGCAGGCCTTGAAGAAGACGTTGCCCGACTCCAGGTTGGGGAAGAGCAGACAGTCGGCATCACCGGCAACGGGACCCGTGAGCTTCTTGATCTTCACGCTCTCCTCGTCGATAGCCACGTCGAGAGCCAGAGGACCCTGGAAGAGGGCGTTGCCCAGCTCACCGGCCTGACCCAGATCCGAAAGCTCCTTGGCCTCTACCGAGCTCACCACCTTAGGCAGCAGCTGCTCGCTGGGGGCCAGCAGAGCCACCTTCGGGCACTCGATGCCCAGGTTGTTAGCCGTCTGAATGAGGTATTTGGCGATCTGCTTCTTCTGCTCGATCGTGGGCAGAGGCAGAACAGCCACGTCGCTGACTACCAGCAGCTTGTGGTAGGCGGGAACCTCCAGAACCGTAACGTGGCTCAGGGTCGTGCCTGCGGGCAGCAGACCCCACTCCTTGTTCAGGATGCCGCGCATATACTTATCGGTGGGAACCACGCCCTTCATCAGTACGTCGTACTCGCCATTGTGCACAGCCTTTACGGCGATCTCTACGGCCTTCACATCCTCCGACTCCGGAATGATGGTGTACTGGCTCATATCCACGCCCTCGGCCTCGCACGACTTGCGGATCTCCTCGGGATCACCCACCAGGGTAACATCGGCCAGACCGGCCTTGATGGCCATGTCCGTAGCACCGATCGAGTGCGTATCCTGGCCATAGGCCACAATCATCTTCTTCTTGCCACGGGCCACGGCCGCAGCAACGATTTCATCCAAATGCTTAATCATTTCAGGAATAGTGTTTTAAGTTATTTGTTTTAGTTTTTCGGTTTTCATCTTTTGCTCAAAGCAACCCTTCGCATCGGGCTATTTTACCAGGTTGAAGGTGTCGGTGGCGATCACCAACTCCTCGTTCGTGGCAATGATGGCCACCTTTACACGCGACGTAGGCTTCGAGAGGATCGTATCCTCACCACGCACGTTGTTCAACGAGGGATCGAACTCCACACCCATGAACTCCAGACCCTTGCAGGCTGCCTCGCGGGCCTCCTTGGCATTCTCGCCTACACCGCCCGTGAAGACAATCAGATCCACACCGCCCATCTCGGCTGCATACTCGCCGATGAACTTCTTGATGCGGTTGTAGTAGAGGTCGCGGGCCAGGATGGCGCGCTCGTTGCCGGCATCGTAGGCTGCATCGATATCGCGCATATCGCTCGAGATGCCCGACAGACCCAGCACACCCGACTTCTTGTTCATCATCACGTCCAGCTCGGCCAGCGTCATGCCCTCCTTCTCACCGATATAGGTGATGGCACTGGCATCCACCTGACCGCAACGGGTACCCATGGCCAGACCATCCAGGGGCGAGAAGCCCATCGAGGTGTCGAACGACTTGCCGTTGAGTACGGCCGTCACCGAACCTCCGTTGCCGATGTGGCAGGTGATGATCTTCGACTTCTCATAATCCAGGCCGGCAAACTCGGCACCGCGGCGGGCCACGAACTTATGGCTCGTGCCGTGGAAACCATACTTGCGGATGCGATACTTCTCATAATACTCGTAGGGCAGCGCATACATATAGTTCATTGCGGGGATCGTCTGGTGGAACGAGGTGTCGAATACGGCCACCTGCTTCACGCCGGGCAGCACCGTCTCGATGGCCTCGATACCCTGCAGACTGGCGGGGTTGTGGAGCGGAGCGATCACGCAGAGCTCCTGAATCTTCGCCTTTACGTCGTCGGTGATCACGCAGCTCTCGGGGAAATACTCGCCGCCATGGGCTACGCGGTGGCCTACGGCCTTTACCTCATCGAGCGACGAGATCACGCCGTGCTCGGCATGAGTCAGCGACTCCATCACCAGGCTGATACCCACCGTGTGGTTGGGAATGGGCTGCTGCAACTCGAACTTCTCCTTGCCAACAGGCTTGTGCGTAAGCAATCCCTCGGCCAAGCCGATGCGATCAACCAAACCCTTGGCCAGCAGGGTACTCTTCCCGGCCTCCATGTCGATCACCTGATATTTGATCGAGGAGCTGCCGCAATTCAAGACTAAAATTACCATAAATGTTTGAGTTTTAGTATATTGTTATATTTTAAGAATTTTTCAAATTTATCGGTTTGCTCAACATGCAAATATAATAAAATTTTGCGGAAAAAGTGCAATGAAAAAGTGTATTTTTTAAAAAGGAGGAGAAAAAAACAAAAAAGCAAGACTAAAAGAGAGAGCGGCTGGGGGTGTTGGGGTTGCCGGGGGAACTGGCGATCCTGGGGGCCTGGGGATTTTGGGGGCTGATTATAGCATAATTCCCAGCACCCCCAGCAGCCCCGGTACCCACCCAATAAAAAACCGAACGGAGCGTACCGGAGGTACCGTCCGTTCGGGTATGATTTATGGCGGAAGAACGACCGTGGAAAAAGGGGAAAAATCAAGGAATAAAGGTGTATCCCACCCCCTTGAAGGTCTGGATGTGCTGGTCTCCGATTTTTTGGCGTAATTTCCTGATATGCACATCGATGGTGCGGTCGCCGACCATCACATCTCCGCCCCAGACGAGTTCGAGAATCTGTTCGCGGGTGTAGAAGACTCCCGGGTGGGCGTAGAGCATCAGCAATAGGCGGTACTCCTTGCGCGTGAGAGCGATCTGCACCCCGTCAAGGAAGACCTGTTGCAGGTTGGTGTCGATGCGCACGCGGCCGTGGCCGCCGGCATCGATGCGCTTGAGGATGGCTGCCACGCGACTCATGAGGACCTTCAGGCGGATGGGCTTGGCGATGTAGTCGTCGGCGCCGGCATCGTAACCTTCGACCTGCTCGTGCTCCTCACCTAAGGCCGATAGGAAGAGGATCATGACGTGCTCCAGCCCCTTGATCTCACGCAGGCGACGACAGGTTTCGATGCCATCCATGCCATTCATCATGCGATCCAGGATGATCAGGTGGGGGTGGATCAATGCCGCAACCTCCAAGGCCTCATCGCCACTGCGGGCAATGCTGACTTCGTAGCCCGCCTTCAGGAGGTTATAACCCAAAAATTCGAGGATATCATCCTCATCATCAACCAACAAAATACGATGTTTCATCTCTCAAGCTTTTCCCGTTTCAATTTTATAATCAGCGTTTTTTGTCGGGGCATCCACACAAAGTTGAGTGTTTTTGTCGGGGCATTCACGCAAACTTTCGACAAAGTTAGGAAAATTATCGCGTTTTTGTTCACCGACCTGCAAAAAAATGGTTATCTTTGCACGATTTCTATACTTTGTATAGAGAGTGTAGCGAAAAAAAACTAAAATCTACAACGATGACGAAAGAATCGAACCTTCCTGCTCCCGAGGAGCAGTTCGGCCTAAAGGCCGAGGATGCGCAGCAAGCTCCCACCCCTACCACCTCCGTCGAGGAGGCAACCCCCGAAACCGAAGTTCAGGCCGAGATGGTGGACTTCGCCGATGAGGAGGCCGCACTGGCCGCCCACAGCGAAGAGCTCGATCTGGGTGAGGAGAGCCCCGAGGAGAGCTCTTCCGAGGCCGAGGCCTCAGAGACCGGATCGACCTTGTCGGGAAAGAGTCGGGAGGAGTTGATCCACTGGTTCGAGAAGCTGCTCGAGGAGCGTCCCGTGCAGACCCTTCGCCGTGAAGCCGAGGCCCTGAAGATCGCCTTCTACAAGCAGCACCGTGCCGATGTCGAGGCTGAGAAGCGTGCCTTTGTCGAGGCGGGCGGTAACGAGGAGGAGTTTGCGCCCACGACTGACGAGTGGGAGAATCGCCTCAAGGAGCTCTTCAAGGAGTATCGCGATCGTCGCGACAGCTTCATTGCCTCGCTCGAGGAGGAGAAGCAGGCGAATCTGGAGATCAAACTCCACATCATCGAGGAGCTCAAGGAGCTCATCAACTCGGACGAGACGCTGAACCACACCTTCACGAAGTTCCGCGAGTTGCAGCAGCGTTGGAAGGAGACCGGCATCGTGCCGCAGCAGAATATCAAGGATATCTGGGAGACCTACAACCTCCACGTCGAGAATTTCTACAACTTTATCAAGATCAACAAGGAGCTTCGTGACCTGGATCTGAAGAAGAACTATGAGCAGAAGATGGCCCTCTGCGAGTCGGCCGAGGCCCTGATCGAGGAGCCTTCGGTGGTGGAGGCCTTCCATAAGTTGCAGAAGTTGCACGATCAGTGGCGCGAGACGGGCCCCGTGGCGGCAGAATATAAGGAGAGCCTCTGGGAGCGATTCAAGGAGGCTTCGAGCCGTATCAACAAGGCTCATCAGGAGCACTTCGAGCAGCTCAAGCGCGAGCAGTTGAAAAACCTGGAGCTCAAGACCGGTCTTTGTGAGCAGACCGAGGAGCTGGTTTCGCAGCCCCTGACCTCGCGTAAGGAGTGGAATCGCGCCAGCGAGCGTCTTTTGGAGTTGCAGAAGGTTTGGAAGAGCATCGGCTTTGCTCCCAAGAAGGATAATACGCGCATCTATGAGCGATTCCGCCAGGCCTGCGACAAGTTCTTCGAGGCCAAGCGCAACTTCTACTCCTCGGTCAAGGAGGAGATGGAGCACAACCTGCAGCTGAAGTTGGAGCTCTGCGAGGCGGCCGAGGCGTTGCAGTCAAGCGAGGATTGGAAGAAGGCTTCGGAGGAGCTCATCGCGCTGCAGGCCCGTTGGAAAGAGGCCGGCGCGGTATCGCGTCGCCATTCGGACGCTGTCTGGAAGCGTTTCCGCAAGGCTTGCGACACCTTCTTCGAGCGCAAGGCCAAGCACTTCTCGGAGCAGGACAACGCCTATGAGCAGAACCTGGAGAAGAAGCTGGCCCTGATCGAGGAGATGGCTTCGGCCGATGTGAAGGCCGGTGGTTATGAGGTGATCCGCGATTTCCAGCGCCGCTGGAGCGAGATCGGTTTTGTACCCATCAAGCGGAAAGAGGAGGTGCAGAAGCGCTACAAGGAGGCGGTGGATAAACTCTTCACAGAGTTGCGTTCGGGTGAGCGCGACCGCTCGATGAACCGCTTCCGCGAGCGGGTATCGAACCTCAAGGAGGGGGGACAGCGCCGTCTGCAGTCGGAGCGAGAGCGCCTTTATAACAAGGTACGCCAGCTTGAGCAGGAGATTCAGCTGCTGGAGAACAACATTGGTTTCTTCGCCAACTCGAAAAATGCCGAGGCTCTGGTAGCCGGCGTAAGAGAGAAGATCGAGAAGACCAAACAGGAGATGGCTGCAACAATCGAGAAGGTGAAACTCATCGACCAGGCCGAGAGCAATGAGCAATAAGTAAAGTACAACTGCTCACGAACCGTTGTTGAAATTAAAAAAACTATCAATACAATGAAACTTACGAAACCCAAGTACATCTTTGTAACGGGCGGTGTGGCATCTTCGCTCGGCAAGGGTATCATCTCGGCCTCGATAGCCCACCTGTTACAGGCTCGCGGCTACTCGGTAACGATCCAAAAACTCGACCCCTACATCAATGTTGATCCGGGTACGCTGAACCCTTACGAGCACGGTGAGTGCTACGTCACGGAGGATGGTACCGAGACCGACCTTGACCTGGGCCACTACGAGCGTTTTACCTCGATCCACACCTCGGTGGCGAACAATGTTACTACGGGTAAGATCTACAAAACGGTGATCGAGAAGGAGCGCAAAGGCGAATTCCTGGGCAAGACCGTGCAGGTGATTCCCCACATCACGGACGAGATCAAGCGCCGCATCCAGCTCCTGGGACAGCAGAAGACCTACGACATCATCATCACCGAGATCGGTGGTACGGTGGGCGATATCGAGTCGCTGCCCTTTATCGAGTCGGTGCGTCAGCTGCGCTACTCGCTGGGCTACAAAAACACGGCTTTGGTACACCTCACGCTGGTACCCTATATGGCCGCCTCGGGTGAGCTGAAGACCAAGCCTACGCAACACTCGGTGAAGGCGCTCTTGGAGAATGGTCTGCAGCCCGATATCCTGGTGCTGCGTGCCGAGCAGCCGCTGGATGCCAATCTGAAGCGCAAGGTGGCCCTCTTCTGCAACGTGGATCCTGCGGCCGTGATGGAGTCGATTGACGTGCCGACGATCTATGAGGTGCCTCTGAAGATGCATGAGCAGCACCTGGATGAGGTGGTTCTGGATAAGCTCGGCCTGGAGATCGAGGCCGAGGAGCCTAACCTCGATACGTTGCGCAACTTTGTACACAAGCTCAAGAATCCGACCCAAACGGTCGATATCGCCCTGGTGGGAAAATATACGGAGCTGCCCGATGCCTACAAGTCGATCAGCGAGTCGTTCATCCACGCCGGAGCCGTGAACAGTTGCAAGGTGAAGCTCCACTATGTGAATTCGGAGCAGATCACGGCTGAGAATGTGGCCGAAAAACTCAGCGGCATGGCTGCCGTATTGGTGGCTCCGGGCTTCGGTAATCGCGGTATCGAGGGTAAGATCGAGGCCGTGCGCTATGCCCGCGAGCAGAAGGTGCCCTTCCTGGGTATCTGCCTCGGCATGCAGTGCGCCGTCATTGAGTTTGCCCGCAATGTACTGGGTTTGCAGGATGCCCACTCGAGCGAGATGGTACAGACCAAGAACCCGGTGATCGACCTCATGGAGGAGCAGAAGGGGATTACGGCCATGGGCGGCACGATGCGCCTGGGTGGCTATCCCTGCCAGCTCAAGGAGGGCTCGAAGGTGGCCGAGGCCTATGGCCAGAGCCTGATTCAGGAGCGCCACCGCCACCGCTATGAGTTCAACAACCACTACCTGGAGGCCTATGCCGCCGCCGGCATGGATCCCGTGGGTACGAACCCCGACACGGGGCTGGTCGAGGTGGTGGAGATCCCCTCGCACCCCTGGTTCGTGGGTACGCAGTACCACCCCGAGTACAAGAGTACGGTAGAGCACCCGCACCCCTTGTTTGTCGCCTTTGTAAAGGCCGCCTTGGAGAACCGTAAATAGAAATACCCCGAACAGAAAAGAATAGAGATGGATAAACAGACAATTACCGGCATTGTGCTTATGGCCCTGATCTTCTTGGGCTTCACAATGTATAACTCAAAGCAGCAGGAGAAGTGGATGGCCGAGCAGGCCCGCTTGGAGGCCGAAGCGGCGCGTGCCGACTCGATCTACCGTGCCGAGCACCCTGAATTGGCTGACACCATGGCCGCTGCCCTCACCGAGGGCAATCCTATCGACTCCTTGAGTGTGCGCACGGCCGAGGTGGCCTATTACGGTGAGCAGCTGGCTGCCGCCCTTGCCGCCCCCGTCGAGGAGTATACCTTGGAGAACGACTACCTCAAACTCACCTTCTCAAACCTGGGTGCTCAGCTCATTGATGTGGAGCTCAAGGAGTATACCAAGTATGGCCCCAAGGGTGAGCGCAACGAACTGGTGCGCATGTTCGACCAGGAGTACTCGAACTTCGACCTGGAGTTCTATGTGAAAAACGGTTATAAGAATGTGCCAATCCATACGGCGGAGTTCGTCTTCTCGCCGCAGCCGGTTATCAGACGCGATCAGGCCAGCGAACTCTCTTTCCGCCTCGCGATCACGGAGTCGGCGGCCCTCGACTTCACCTATACGCTTCACAATACGACCTCGCCCGAGCGGGATTACCTGGTGGATTTTGACGTGCGTATGGTGAACATGGCCCCCGTGATGGCCAACCAGACCTCGATGGCCATCAACTGGACGGCCCGCTCCTACCAGAACGAAAAGGGCTTCAAGAACGAGAACATGTATACTACGGTGGCCTACCGTTTCCCGGGCGACTCGTCGATCGAGGAGCTCTCGATGAGCGATGAGGATCGCAATGAGGAGGAGTCCACGCAGGTAAACTGGGTGGCCTTCAAGCAGCAGTTCTTCTCGTCGGTGATGATTGCCTACGACAACTTCACCAACGCCGAGATGGGCTTCACGACCGAAAAACCCGGATCGGGCTACATCAAGCAGTTCTCGATGGAGGCAGCGGTGCCCTATACGCCTCAGACCGAGGCCCTGAAGTTCGGCTTCTACTACGGCCCCAACAAGTACTCGATCCTCAAGAAGGTGGTCGATGCCTCGGGTGAGGAGTTGCAGCTGGAGCGCATGATTCCTCTGGGTTGGGGTATCTTCGGCTGGGTGAACCGCTGGTTTGTGATTCCGGTCTTCGATCTGCTGCGCCAGTTTAACCTCAATTTCGGTATCATCATCCTGATCCTTGCCGTGCTGGTAAAGGTGATCATCTTCCCGATGACCTACAAGAGCTATGTCTCGATGGCCAAGATGCGTGTGATCAAGCCCGAGATCGATCTGCTGGCCCAGAAGTACCCCAAGCAGGAGGATGCCATGAAGCGTCAGCAGGCCACCATGGAGCTCTATAAAAAGGCGGGCATCAACCCCATGGGCGGCTGTATCCCGATGTTGATCCAGATGCCGATCGTCATCGCCATGTTCCGCTTCTTCCCCGCCTCGATCGAGCTGCGCGGTGAGCATTTCCTCTGGGCTGACGACCTCTCCTCCTACGACAGCATTGTGGATCTTCCCTTCTCGATCCCCTTCTATGGCGACCACGTCAGCCTCTTTGCCCTGCTGATGACCGCCGCCTTGTTCATCTTCTCGTGGATCAACTACCAGCAGACCGCCTCGTCGCAGCCTCAGATGCCGGGCATGAAGTTCATGATGCTCTATATGATGCCGCTGATGATGCTCTTCTGGTTCAACGACTACGCCAGTGGTCTGTGCTTCTACTACTTCCTGGCCAACCTCATTACCATCGCCCAGACGATCCTGATCCGTCGCTTTGTCGATGATTCGAAGATCCAGGCGATCATGGCTGCCAACGCTGTGAAACGCTCAAGCCAGAAGAAGTCGAAGTTCCAACAGCGCTATGAAGAGCTGATGCGTCAGCAAGAGTTGATGCAGAAACAGCAGCAACAAAAGCGCAAATAACTCCTACGGGGTGTGTCCAAAGAATTTGCCGGGCACACCCCTTTTTCTTGGTCATAATGCCAAAAATGGCGCTTGAGGTTTGAGATAAGTTGCTATATATTGGGTAATTGCAACGGAAAAACAGAGATTGACCGGAACCTTCCCGGCCAATCTCTGTTTTTATGGCTAAAAAACGTAAAATTCGTTCTCCATTTTGAGGCTTTGACCTTATATATAATAGATGAATTCGGGTCTTCCATTCGGTGAGATCAATGGCTCCTTGCCTGCTTTGCCTGGGGAGGGCGCATCAGCTTCGGGCGAAGAGGTTTAATCCGACGTCTCGTTTGGGCAATTTACGCCACCGAAGATGTCGCTTTTCTCTCTTCCTCTTCCTCTTCCTGTGGGTTCATATCCCGCTTATGCAGCTGTTACCCCTTCGAGGTTGGAGCTTTTCCCTCCGGAATTTGCAAGTGAACCCAAGAAGGTGGGGTAGGGGGAATAAGAAGAGCCTGAGTCAGCGACTCAGGCTCTTCTTGTTCCCTTCCCGAACTCGATCCGGGCGATAATTTTGTGCGGATTGCAAATTCGAAGGCTTTTGCTTACTCGTCGAGGTAGCCGTCTCGGACGAGTTGTTCGCGGATTTTGACCCAGTCGGCGACCGGTCGCGAGCAGTTATCCACCACCTTCAGCGGGCAACCCAGGGCGCTGTCGTCGATGTAGAGGTTGGCGTACACCTTGGGAGATTCGGTCCAACGCTTCTGGTCGGGATTGGTATTGATGGCCCAAAGCGGGATATTGCGCTCGGCGAACCACTGCTTGGCCTTTTCGAGCAGGCGACCGCTGCGCATGGTGATGAGCACCAGGCGGTTTTTGTTCTCCACAAGCTCTTTAAGGACCTCGGTGGCACCGGCATCCTCACCCATGTGAGGATACTCGTGCGTGACAACCGTGCCGTCAAAATCGATTCCGATCACATTTCCCGTGATGGCCATGGCTATTTCTTGATTTTAAGCATGTTCTTGATGCGTACAGCCAGCGAACGCTTCACTTTCTCGTTGCCTTCGCCCTCCGTACCGTAGTATTCGTAACCATAGCCATAGCCGTATCCATAGCCGTATCCATAACCCGAGCGCTTCATGGTGGCGCCATTGAGCACGAGGGTCATGTTCTGGAACTTCTTCTCGCGGTAGAAGCGGTCGATATCGGGCAGCTGACGGCGGTCAAGCAGGCCTTCGCGCACGACGTAGATCGTCAGATCACAGAGGCGATCCGTGATCATGGCATCGGCAACCACCAGGGCCGGTACGCTGTCAAGGATGATGTAGTCGTACTCCTTGCGCAACTCCTTCATCAGCTCATCCAGACGCTCCGAGAGCAGCATCTCTGCGGGGTTGGGGGGCTGAACGCCGGCGTAGAGGACGTGCAGGTTCTCATTGATGCGCGTGGGCGTGATGATATCCTGAATCTGTTTGGTCGTGCCGCTGAGGAAGGTGGTGAGGCCCTTGTTGTCGTTGCCGTGGCCCATAACCTTCGAGAGCGAGCGACGGCGCAGGTCAACATCGATAAGCAGGGTCTTCTTGCCGGCCATGGCCATCGTAAGGGCCAGGTTAGTCGACACGAAGGTTTTACCGGCGTGAGGATTCGACGAGGTGACCATGATCACCTTCTGCTCCTTGTTGTTCACGTTCATGAAACTCATGTTCGTGCGCAGGATGCGGAAGGCCTCCGATACCGAGTCGCGGCCGTTTTCACGCACCACAATGCCGCGGTTCGAGGCACCCGTATATTCGGGAATCTCGCCCAAGAAGGGGATGCTTGTGCGCTCTTCAATATCCTTGCGGCCGCGAATCGAGGTGTCGAGGGCTTCGAGCAGGTAGAGGATGGCGAAGGGGATACCCAGACCGAAGATCAGCGCCACAGCCAGGATCATGAAGCTCTTGGGGTAGACGGGCAGCGGAGAGCCGAAGGCGGCATCGACGATGCGCGAATTGGGCTCCACAACCTCGAGGGCCAGTTCGTTCTCCTCGCGCTTCTGCAACAGGTAGAGATAGAGCTCCTCCTTAACCTTCTGCTGGCGGATGCTGCCCAGAATCTCCTTCTCTTTCGAGGAGGCACTTTGGATGCGGGTATTGGCGAAACGCTCCTCCTTGCGCAGGGCCTCCGACTGGATCTGCAGGGCCTCGATGTGCGAGTCGAGCGACGAGACGATGGCCATACGGTTGGCCTCCAGGGCCTTGTTCAGGTTCTGGAGCGTAGGGTTGTTCTCCGAGCCCTCGGCGCGCAGTTTGTCGCGCGTGAGCAGCATGGTGTTGTACTCGTTGATCTGGGTTGCGATGCCCGAGTTGAGCATGGCGGCCGTGGCGGGAATCAGGGCATTCTCCTGCTCCTTATCGGTCATGAACTCACGCAGGTACTTGGCCATGGCGATCTGGTTCTCGATGGCCAGACCTTCGCTCTTGTATTTCGAACTCTCGGTGAGCATGCGCTGGGCCTCGGTGGTGAGGTCGAAAATATCGTTCTTGCGCTTGAACTGCTCGATCTCCTTGTCCACGTTGCCGAGCTCCTGGCTGATGACGGCCAGGCGGTTGTCGATGAAGGTGGCCGTCTGCTTGGCTACGGCACGCTTGTCCTCCATGGCATCGCCGTTGTAGGCGGCAATCAGGGTGTTGATCACATCCTCGGCACGCTGCGGAACCACATCGCGCATCGAGAGGGTGATGATCGACGAGAGTTTGTTTACCACTGAGCTCTGTACGGCCTTGCGGTAGGAGGAGGTGGCGATGTTTACCGAACTCTTGCCCACGTTGATCGTCTTTCCGGCGTACTCCTCGGTGAGGTAGAAGGTGGGGGTTACCACCACTTTGCCGACGGGCGTGGTGATTGTATCGCCGAGACGGGCCTCGATCACCATATCCTCACCCTCGATCTCCCCCTTGTCGATCTTCTTGTTCATGAACTTGTAGAGGGTGATGGCATCGCCTTGCTTGAGGTCTACCTTGAAGCTGGCACCCTCAAAATCGTTTCCGTTGATGAAGCTCACCTCAATGGGGCTCTCCTTGTAGAGGGTCTGCATGCGCAGGCCACGACGGGTCGAGTAGTTCATCGTCAGGTTCAGCTGACGAACCACCTGCTCCATCAGACGGCGCGACTGGAGGATGTAGATCTCGTTGTCTACGTTGCGGCGCGAGGAGAATCCGGCCAGCTCACTGAAGGCCGTCAGGTCCATATCACCGCCCTTGCGCGAGTCCTTCACCAGGATGGTGGCCGTGCGGCTGTATACCTTTTCGTTGGCGGCCAAGTAGAGGTAGGCGCAACCCAGGCAGATGATTACCGAGATGACAAACCAATACCAATTGGCCAGCATCATGCGGATGAGGTCGTGAATCGAGAATGCGGACGAGTCGTTGATCTCCGCATTGTAGTTGTTTATATTGTTCTGTTCAGTCATGGCTCTCCGTTTTTATAACTTGGTGATGGTTACGATCAGCGTAGCTACCGATACGGCGGTCGAGATCAGCGAGATGTAGAACGAGCGGTTCTGGTTGTACTCACCGGTTGCGGTCTTGTACTTGTTGGGCTTTACATAGATCACGTCGTTCTGCTGAATGTAGTAGTAGGGCGAGGTGAAGATCTCCTGCGAGGTGAGGTCGAGCGTCGTGCTGGTGCGCACACCGTTCTCCTCGCGAATCACAGTTACGTCCTTACGCTGACCGTAGATCGTCAGGTCGCCGGCCATGGCCAGTGCATCCAGGAGCGAGAGGCGGTCGGTGGTGATGTTGTATCGACCGGGCTTGGCCACATCACCCACGATCGTAACGGCCATATCCGAGAACTGGATGTTCACCGTCGGGTCGTTCAGGTGTCCTCCCTCGCGAATCAGGCGGGCAATCTCGGCAGCCACCTCTTCGCGGGTCTTGCCGGCGCAGGCCACCTTGCCGATGATGGGCATCTCGAGCATACCCTCCGAGTCGATGGTGCGCACCTGGAGCGTGTTGGTCGAGGTGGAGGTGTAGCGGTTCCCGTCAATGGGGGTACCGGTCAGCGAGTTCAGCGACGTGGCGGTGTTGAAGGGGGCGGCCAGCTCGGGATAGCGGCTGTTTACCACCACCGTCAGACGGTCGTGCGGCTTGAGTCGGATTTGGTACGAATCGGCAATCTTGGTCACGGCCTCCGTGTCCAGATCCTGCAGATAGAGGGCGCGCTTCTGGGATGCGCACGAAGCCATCAGCAGGGCCGAAATGGCGATAAAGAGGAATTTTTTCATCAGCTATTTGTTTTTATTGTTTTTCGTTTCCGAATTTTCGGCGTCAAAGGCCCACTTGTGTGAGAGGGCCAAATCGGCCACAAATATAGGTAAAAAAAACGGAAAATCCAGCTCTTGCCCCAATAAAAATAGGTGAGCGATACAAAAAAATGCTCCGAGCCCTCCTTCAGCAGGAGAACTCGGGGCGAGACGAGGGGAATCTGGTGGGTGGGGTGGGGCTATTTGCCCTCGATCCACTCCAAGAAATCATTGATTCGAAAGCGACTTACAAATGCATCGAACGAGGGCTTTGGCAAGAGGTTGATTTTTAAGCGGTTGTTCAGATGTTTCGAGATGCTTTCGATTGCATCGAGCGCAACGATTTGCGAGCGCGAGATGCGGAAGAAACGGGCCGGATCGACCGACTCCTGTACGGCATCGAGTGTCAGGTCGAGGATGTGGCGTTTACCCTCCTTCGTTACGGCGTAGGTGCTCTTGTCTTCGGCGTAAAAGTAGGCGATCTCTTCGGTCGGCAGAATCAGGATGCGGTCGCCGATGCGCACGATGAAGCGATGGCGAAATGCCGGTTCGCGGTCGCTGTTCAGGACCTGCTTCAGGGCTTCGATGTCGAGTGCCGTGGGGGGCTGAATGGCGCTTCGGCAACGCTCGACGGCGGCCTCCAGCTCTTCGGGATCTATGGGCTTCAGCAGGTAGTCTATACAGTTGATCTTGAAGGCTTTTATGGCATAGGTGTCGTAGGCTGTGGTGATGATGATTTTGGCCCGGGTCTTCACCTCGTGGAAGATGTCGAAACACATGCCGTCCGAGAGCTCCACGTCCAGAAAGATGATGTCGGGCTGGGTCTCCGTCTCGCGCAACCATTGGATGGTGCTCTTTACGGATCCCAGCATGCCAACGATCTCCAGGTCGTCGAAGCGTTTGAGGATGATGTTGCGCAGGTTTGTGCGAGCCAGTTGCTCGTCTTCTACGATCAGGATTTTCATGACTTTACGGGTTTAATCAGGGGCAACTCCACGCGGAAGATTTCTTCCGATTTGGTCAGCTTGATGTCGCGACCTCCGGCGTTGAGGTATTGTTGTGAGATGCTCTTGAGCCCCAGATGGGTTGAGTCGTCTCGTCGGCTGATGCGGGGTTGCAGGTTGTTCTCCACAGCGAGCCATTCCGGGGAGGTGCTGATGCTGATGTGGAGTGGCTCCTCGGCGCTTACAATGTTGTGCTTCGTGGCATTTTCTATGAGCTGCTGTACCGAACAGGGGACAACCAGATGTGAAAGGTGCTCGGGTGCAATCCGGCGCTCGATCTCCAGCCCGTTCGTGAAGCGCTCCTGGATCAGGTCGATATACATCTCGGCAAAGGCCATCTCCTCGCGCAGGCTGACCAGCGGCTCCTCCTCGTTGCGCAGCATGTAGCGGTAGATGCCGGCCAGCTTTCTGATGTATTTCGAGGCCTTTTCGCGCTCTCCCTCCTGAATGAGCGAGTCCAAGATATTGAGCGAGTTAAACAGAAAATGGGGATTGATCTGCTCTTTGAAGCGGTAGTAGCGATATTGCGCAAAATGTCGCTGTTGGCGCTCCAGGTCGAGTTCGCGTTGCGAGGCGACGACGTAGTGGCCCAGGTAGAGCAGGGCGTAGGCTGCTATACAGAGCAACAGCACCACGATTTCGAGGCGGAGGAATTGGTGTACGGTGATCGGTACGCGGTATTGCAGCCAGGGACCCCCCAGCACGCAGAGTGTGCTCAGGGTCGATACGGCCAGCAACGAGAGGACGATCCACAGCGCATGGCTCCCGCGGCGGTGAAACAGGTGGCGGTTACGGATATAAAGATGTACGCAGATCAGGTTGCCGCAGATGAGCAGCAGCAGGGCGAAGGTGTTCGAGAAGATGCGGGCCAACTCGGTGTAGATGTTCTCCTGCTCGGCGTAGTAGTGGCGCAGGATGAGCATGTAGCCCACGCGCAATAATAAAATGGTGCCGGTGATGAGCACGATGGCGGCCATACTCTGATTCCGGTTTTTGCGGTGTACGGTGTCGCTTGCGCTTCGTCCGTTGCCTCGGGCCCGGGCAATGAACCAGGTTCCCCAGCCGATGAGCTCCGTAACCAGGAAGGTCGAGAGTGCCGGAGCCCAGAGGTCGCTGCGTACCAGGGTGCGAATGAAGAGCGCGCCGTAGACGCCCATCAGAAATCCCACAAAGCTGGCCACCAGGGTAAGGATGGCCAGAATCTCTACCTGCAAGCGGTAGCGGATCGAGATGATGACCACCATTGAGAGGGTGAGTACCGTCAGCGGCACATCGTCGTAGTAGTGTAGCGAACGACCTGCCATGGCGACCACGGCGTGGGCTATGGCGAAAAGGTGAATCACCAGCGCTGTCGATAGCGCCGGTCGTTCGCGGTCGGGGGTATTTAGGACTCGAATCATCTCTCCAAAGATATGAAAAAATTTGCAAAAATCGTCAATAATCTTTCAAAAATTTTCAAAATGGCATAAAACGGCCAAAAAATGGCCTGCAATTCACTCCCCGATTCCTGCAATTCATCCCATGAATCCTGCAGTTCATCCGGTCCGATTTGTTGCTTTGAAATATTTTTTAAATATTTGTGTGTTAAAAATACTAAAAACACTTTGTAAAAAATTTTAATAATGAGACTGCCTGATTTAACAACCCGCCAGATGTACAACCTGAGCTTCGGTTTCTTTGGTGTTCAGATTGCCTATGCGCTGCAGAGCGCCAACATCAGCCGCATCTTCGCCACGCTGGGCGCCGACCCGCACAGCTTGAGCTACTTTTGGATCCTGCCCCCGCTGATGGGTATGATCGTTCAACCCCTGGTGGGAACCTGGAGTGATAAGACCTGGTGCAAGTGGGGTCGCCGCAAGCCCTACCTCTATCTGGGCGCCATCGTTGCCATCCTGGTGATGGTTCTGTTGCCCAACTCGGGTAGTCTGAATCTCTCGGTGAAGGCGGCCATGAGCTTTGGCCTAGTGATGCTGATGCTGCTGGATACGTCGATCAATATGGCCATGCAGCCCTTCAAGATGATGGTGGGCGATGTGGTCAATGAGGAGCAGAAGGCCGAGGCCTACTCGATCCAGAGCCTCTTGTGCAATGCCGGATCGCTCGTCGGTTTCCTCTTCCCCTACATCTTTACCTGGATCGGTATCTCGAATGTGGCTCCCGAGGGTATGATCCCCGACTCGGTGATCTATTCGTTCTATGTGGGTGCCGCCATTTTGATCCTCTGTGTCCTCTTCACGGGCTTCAATGTCAAGGAGATGGCCCCCGAGGAGTATGCCAAGTATCACCCCGCGCCCGCTAAGACGGAGCAGAAGAGCGAGGGCTTTGTGCGGCTTTTGGTAAAGGCTCCTGCCGCCTTCTGGCAGATTGGTCTGGTGCAGTTCTTCTGCTGGTTTGCCTTCCTCTACATGTGGAACTATACGACGGGAGGTGTGGCCGAGAATGTTTGGAATACGACCGACACCGCTTCGGCCGATTACCAGGCTGCCGGTAACTGGACGGGCGTTCTGTTTGCCGTGCAGGCCGTAGGTTCGATCCTCTGGGCCATGGTGCTGCCCAAGTTCAAGCAGATGAAGACGGCCTATTCGGTGAGCCTCCTGCTCGGCGGTCTGGGCTTCGTTTTGACCTACTTCGTACACGACCAGTACCTGATGTTTGTCCCCTTCATGCTCATTGGTTGCGGTTGGGCTGCCATGCTCTCTATGCCCTTTGCCCTGCTGACCAATGCCCTCTCGGGCAGCAATTCGATGGGTGCCTACCTGGGTCTGTTCAACTGCACGATCTGTCTGCCGCAGATCATCGCAGCCCTGATGGGTGGTGTGATCATCAAGCTGGTGGGTGGTACGCAGATCATGATGTTGGTGGTTGCCGGTATCTGCCTGGTGCTGGGTGCTGCTGCCGTCTATGTGATCAAGGATAAGAAGAATTAGGAGTTTGCTTTAGGGAACGGAATGGACCAAACGACTCCTTTATAAATAGGTATAACCCAAAAATAGAAATATCCTTCAAATTTATTAACTAAAACCAATTATTAACTAACACAAATTGCTATGAAAAAAATTTTGGCTATGTGTTTGGGTATGATGCTACTTGGGCTGATTACCCCCCACTTTGCATGGGCCCAGAGAGGCTCGTACAAGGTGCAGGGCGTTGTGGTGGACAACACCGGAATGCCCATCATTGGTGCGACTGTCCTGGAGCAGGGCACGACCAATGGTATTTCGACCGGCTTGGACGGTGACTACACCCTGATGGTGAAGGACGCTCAGTCGGTAATTGAGATCTCCTACATCGGTTACAAGACCGTGGAGTTGGTTGCATCTTCGGAGGCGCTGAAGAATGTAACCATGGAGGAGGACCTTCAGACCTTGGATGAGGTCGTGGTCATCGGTTATGGTACCGTGAAGAAGAACGACATGACCGGTTCGGTTGTAGCTATCAAGGCTGAGGAGATGAACCGTGGTGCCGTTGTTTCGACCCAGGACATGCTCCAGGGTAAGGTTCCGGGACTTCAGGTAGTTCCCGGTAACGGTGGCCCGAACTCGGGTGCTACGATCCGTATCCGTGGTATGGCTTCGTTGAACGCCTCGAACAACCCGCTGATCGTGATCGACGGTGTGCCCGTAGCTGAGGGTGGTGGTGCCGGTATGGCCAACCCGCTTTCGCTGGTAAATGCAAACGATATCGAGTCGTTTACGGTGTTGAAGGATGCATCGGCAGCGGCTATCTACGGTTCGCGTGCATCGAACGGTGTAATTATCATCACTACGAAGAAGGGTAAGGGTAACAAGGTGAACGTATCGTACAACGGTTCGGTTTCGGTTGCTCAGAACTCGGATGTGATGCCTGTAATGGATCCCGAGCAGTTCCGCAGCTACATCACGACGGTTTATCCCGCCGATTCGGAGAAGGGTCAGGCCATTTCGAAGCTGATGGGTAACGCCTCGACCGATTGGCAGGATCTGATCTTCCGCACGGCCATTTCGCACGACCACAACGTGAGCGTTTACGGTAACTACAACGACATCCTGCCTTACCGTGCTTCGGTGGGTTACACCGGCCAGCAGGGTACGCTCGATACGTCGGACTACGATCGCGCTACGATCGACGTAAGCCTCTCGCCCAAGTTCTTCGACAAGCACCTCACCGTATCGGTGAATGCCAAGGGTGTTTATACGCACCAGAACTACGCTACCGATGGTGCCGTAGGTGCTGCTGCCTTCATGAACCCCACGCAGGATCCCTACTGGCGTAATGCCGATGGTTCGATCGACTACACGACCACCAACGGTTACTGGAACTGGGGTTCGGGTCGCGGTACGGACTTCTCGCCCAACAACCTGGCCGATCCCGGTCCGCTGCAGCTGCTCTACGATCAGTACAGCTGGGCTAAGGTTTACCGCTTCCTGGGTAACGCTCAGATCGACTATAAGGTTCATGGCCTCGAGGCACTGCGCTTCAACCTGAACCTCGGTATGGACTGGTCGAAGTCGGATGAGCAGAATGGTGTGAACCCCGGTTCGTATCAGGCTTACAAGGATACCACCATCGGCGAGGGTATGAACTACAGCGCTCGCGGTTGGGGTCAGTATCACGAGAACATGAACCTGCGCCGCAACCATGTGCTTGACTTCTACGCCAACTA
This sequence comes from Rikenellaceae bacterium, assembly GCA_015059965.1. Lineage (GTDB taxonomy): Bacteria > Bacteroidota > Bacteroidia > Bacteroidales > Rikenellaceae > Alistipes. The sequence goes on along the minus strand of SUZM01000001.1, from coordinate 211,208 downwards.
CAACGAGACGTGGGGTATGCACAACCTGGATGCCATGGTGGGTTACTCGTGGCAGCACGTTTACGGTGCAAGCCAGGGCTTCTCGTTCTTCAACCAGACGGGCGATCGCAACCCCAACAACAAGGGTCTGTTCTCGCAGTGGGAGAGCTTCCTGGTTTCGTTCTACGGCCGTATCAACTACTCGCTGAACTCGAAGTACCTGTTCACCTTCACGCTGCGTGCCGACGGTTCGTCGAAGTTCTCCAAGGATAACCGTTGGGGTTACTTCCCCTCGGCAGCCTTCGCTTGGAACATCCGCGAGGAGAACTTCCTGAAGAACTCGGATGTGGTATCGAACCTGAAGCTGCGTCTGGGTTATGGTCAGACGGGTCAGCAGGAGATCGGTGACTACCAGTACCTGTCGCGCTACTCGCTCTCGCAGAACGTAACCGACCAGTACTACATGGGTTCTTATGGTTACAGCTACTTCTGGTCGCCCGCCGCTTACGATCCCAACATCAAGTGGGAGACGACGACGACCTACAACATTGGTGTTGACTTCGGTTTCCTCGATGGCCGCATCGCCGGTAGCGTCGATGTTTACCGTCGCGACACGAAGGACCTGCTGAACCGCGTTACCACGCCGCTGGGTGCCAACTTCGGTAACTCGCTGATGACCAACATCGGTGAGATGCGCAACCAGGGTGTTGAGGTTTCGTTGGACTTCACCCCCGTTCGCACGAAGGATTGGAACCTGCGTATTGGCATCAACGGTACCTACCAGAACACCGAGTTCATCAAGCTGAACAGCACGGGTGATGAGAACTACTTCGTAGACCAGGGTGGTCTGTCGAAGGGTACCGGTGGTGTTGGTGCTACGATCCACCAGGTTGGCTCGAAGCCCTATACCTACTACCTCTTCCAGCAGCTCTACGACAACAACGGCAACCCCATCCAGAATGCGCTGGTTGACCGTGATGGCGATGGCAAGATCTCGCAGAACGACCGTTACAACACGGGTAAGAGCCCGCTGCCCGACTTCTTCTATGGTGTAAACCTGAAGTTGAGCTACAAGAATTGGGACTTCGGTTTCAATGGTCACGGTTCGATCGGCAACTACGCCTTCAACGACTTCGCATCGTCGAACTCGACGGCTAACATCGACGTAAACTCGGGTATCCTGTCGAACTACGCCCTGACCGTACTCGATACCGGTTGGACGGCTGCCAACTCGCAGGAGCAGTGGGCTTCGGACCACTTCATGGAGAACGCTTCGTTCTTCCGTCTGGACGACGTGAACCTGGGTTACACCTTCAACAAGATCGGTAACACCGACCTGAAGATCCGTGTGGCTGCCGGTGTTCAGAACGTATTTGTAATCACCAAGTATAGCGGTGTGGATCCCGAGGTTTCGAGCTCGACGGGTATCGATGGCACCATTTGGCCTCGTCCCCGCATCTACTCGCTGCGTGTGAATGTGAATTTCTAAACCTTAACAGTTGAAAACAATGAAAATCAATAAATTTTTAGCTGCGGTTGCCGGTACGATGCTCTGCTTCACCTCGTGCGTGAACGACCTCGATACGATCCCCTTGAACGAGTGGGATGTAACCTCGGAGACCGCTTATGGAGCCGATGAGAAGGGCTATGTTGAGGGCCTTGCCAAGCTCTACAACTCGATTTCGACGCACACGCTGTACGATATCAGCGGTGTGGACGGCGGTGCTACGTCGGCCATCCGTGCCTTGTGGGCCTGCCAGGAGGTAACCACCGATGCCTGCAAGATCGCCTGGGGTAACGATGCCTGGGTGCGTGCCATGAACACCAATACCTGGTCGGATGCCGAGAATGAGGCTGTTTACGGTGTATTCTTCCGTTCGCTGCAGTCGATCTCGTGGGTAAACGAGTACCTGCGTCAGACCGCTGACGATAAGCTCTCGGATCGTGGCGTTGCCGATGATTTGAAGGCTAAGATCCAGACCTTCCGTGCCGAGGCTCGCTTCATCCGTGCCTTCTTCTACTGGATGGCCATGGATACCTTCGGAGCCGTTCCCTTCTCGACCGAGGAGTCGGAGTTCGGTTCGGTAGCTCCTGCACAGGTTCCTGCTGCTCAGATCTACAAGTTTGTCGTTTCGGAGCTCGAGGCCCTGGCTCAGATCCTGCCCGATGCTCAGTCGGACTATCCCCGTGCCGATAAGGGTGCTGCTTTGGGTCTGCTGGCTCGTGTATACCTCAATGCCGAGATCTATGCCGGCGAAGAGGCTTACGATAAGGTGATCGAGACCTGCGAGAAGATCTTCTCGATGGGTTACACCCTGGCTCCTACCTATGCCGAGTTGTTCCGTGGTGACAACGGCAAGAACCTCAATGCCCGCAATGAGTTCCTCTTTGCTGTGGAATATGACAGCGAGTTCCAGCAGTCGTATGGCGGTACCTCGTTCCTGACCCTGGCAGCTGTGGCTACCGAGGACGTTACGGCCAATGGTCGTCCCAACGGTGTAAACGGTGGTTGGGGCGGTATCCGCTGCACGAAGGATTTCGTGACGAAGTACTTCTATGTAGATGCTGCTTCTGCTGTGCTGAACGGCGGTACCTTTGCTGATGGTGCTTATGCGCTGACGAAGAACGACGACCGTTCGAAGCTCTTCTCGACCGGTTTCGGCGCTCGTGCCAGCCTGGAGATCACCGACGAGGCGAAGCTCTATGAGTTCCAGAACGGTTGGCAGTGCCTGAAGTTCAACAACATCCCCAGCAACATGACCGAGGCCGAGTTCCGTGATACGGCTGCCAACGAGGCTTTTGCCGACATCGACTTCCCCGTAATCCGTCTGGGTGATGTATACCTGATGTATGCCGAGGCTTGCGTTCGCAAGGGTCAGCCTAAGAACGCTCAGGATAAGATCGACGCCCTGATCACCCGCTCGAACGGTGTTGCCCACACGCTGGCCAACAGCTGGACCACCGAGGAGCGCGACTGGTTCATCGCCGAGCGTGCTCGCGAGCTCTTCTGGGAGGCCAGCCGTCGTACCGACCTGATCCGCTACGGTGTATACTGCTCGAACGAGCTGCTCTGGCCCTTCAAGGGTGGTACCTCGCAGGCCGGTCAGGAGTTCCCCGAGTACAAGAAACTCTTCGCTATTCCTGCTTCGCAGATTGTAGCCAACCCCGACTTGAAGAACCCCGTAGGTTACTAACAGATCGAGGATAAACCCAAATTGAGAGGAGATCGCCCCGATAGGGGGGCGATACTCCCCTCGAAAAAAGAAAAAATATTAAGAATTTAAGCGTTATGAAAATCTTAAAATATTTCATGTCCTTGGCGATGGCGGCCGGTCTGATGGCCTCCTGTACGAAGGACCTGGAGGAGGTTCAGACCTACGCTCCCGAGAACGTAGTGGCTCCCTCGATCCACGCGCTGGATGTCAATGAGGTGGTAATCACCGCCGACAACCAGACCGAGACTTTGACCTTCTCGTGGGATGCTGCCGACTACGGTGCCCCCACCGCCATCAACTACGCCATTATGGCTGCTTACAACGGTACGGAGGCTCCCGTGATCAGCGGTATCAACGAACTGGAGTACGCCGTAACCTACGAGGCGCTGAATGCTGTTGTGGCATTTGACCTGGGTTGCCCCCTTAATGTGGCTTCGGATGTGGTTTTCCGCATCTCGGCTTCGATCTCGTCGACCTATCCTACGGTTTACTCGGAGTCGGTTACCCTGAAGGTAACGCCTACCGCCGCCGAGAAGAAGTACGATATGTACTATGTAATCGGTTCGTTCAACGGTTGGGCACACGGTACGGTAGCCGCCAACTACGACTTCCTCTACAACTTCTCGGGTGATGGCAATACCTATGAGGGTATTATCGACTTCCGCGAGGTAGGAGGTGCTATCGAGTTCAAGTTCACCCACGGTGCAGCTTGGGGCGATGGTGAGATGTCGGCCGCTGAGGGTCAGAAGGAGCTCGAGGAGCCTTCGGCTGTAACGCTGGTTGCCGGTGGTGGTGACAACATCTTTGCTTATGGTGCCAACCGCTACTACCACTTCACGCTCGATGTTGCCGGTCTGACGCTGACGAAGAACGATGCATTCGATATGATCGGTGTAATCGGTGACTTCAACTCGTGGGGTGCCGATGTAGAGATGACCTACAACGCTCAGAAGCGTCGCTTCTACGCTGACGTGGAGAACCTCTCGGGCGGCTTCAAGTTCCGTGCTAACGGTGGTTGGGACAAGAACTGGGGTGTTAAGGATGGTAAGCTGGCTGCCGGTGGTGACAACATCGCCGTTGAGACTGCTGGTAACTACCGTGTATACCTCTACCTCTCGGAGTCGGGTAATCAGTACTACGAGATCAGCGCCGATATGTACGGTGTTGAGGGTGACGGTAACACCGAGACTCCCGTTGAGCCTACGCCTCCCGCTCCCGAGGTTGAGAAGGGTGGTAAGTTTATCTATGTGAACAACCAGGATGGTTGGGCTGCTACCTATCTCTACACTTGGAACGCTGCCGAGGGTGGCGAGAGCTCGGGTCTGACGAACACTTGGCCCGGTAAGGAGATGACCGTGGCAACGACTGTTAACGGTGTAGCCTATGTTGGTTATGAGATGCCCGAGTCGACCAACGGCATGTCGATCAACTATATCTTCAACAACAACGACGGCACGCAGACGGCTGACCCCGCTGCTCCTATCGTGCTGGATCGTAACTACTATTTCACCATCAAGGATGGCGTAGCTACGGAGGATGTTGTCGAGGAGGTAAGCTACAAGCTCTATGCTGATGTTACGGCTACCGGTTGGGAGAACGTGAACATCTGGGCTTGGGATGCAGATGGCAATAACTACTCGGGTGGTAACTGGCCCGGTGTGGCTCTCTCGGCAGAGGAGGTAAATGGTGTTACCTACTATGTATTTGAGCTTCCCGCCAATGTTACCGGTAAGACCATCAGCGTTATCTTCAACAACGGTACCGAGCAGACGGTTGACCTGACGGGCGTTGTTATGGATAAGGATCACACCTTCACGCTGACCGAGAAGGATGCTAGCGGCAAGTGGCTTGCTACTATCGATGGCACTGAGGCACCGAAGCCCGAGGAGAAGGTGGTTGTTCTGGGTGAGCACACCTGGGGCCTGATCGGTGTAAACGGTGATTGGGGCGCTGATGTTGCCATGACCCTTGAGCAGGGTTGGATGGTTGCCAAGGGTGTAACCTTTGACGCTGCCGATTCGGAGTTCAAGGTGCGTGCCGATGGCGGTTGGGATATCAGCTACGGTACGGGTAAGGAGTATGCCACTGTAGGTGGTGAGGCTTTCACCGTAACTTTCAATGCTGACAACATCCTGTTGGCTGAGGCCGGTACCTACGATATCTATTTCACTATTGTGGACAACGCCGCTTCGATGAAGGTGGTTGTTGCCGGTGGCAATGTAACCCCCGAGCAGCCTGCTGCTCCCGCTCCGCTGGATGTTGAGCTGGGTGTTGTAGGTGATCACACCTCGTGGTCGACCGACTCGATGCTGGAGTGGAATGGCGCTATCTATGTGGCCAAGAATGTAGCTTTGGAGGCCGGTAAGGGCTTCAAGGTTCGCAAGGCCGGTGTTTGGGATGATACCTACAACTGGGGTCCCTCGGCCGCTACGGAGATTGCCGTAGGTGGTTCGCTGGATGTAGTTTGTGGTTCGGGTGCCCAGAACATTCTGGTTCCCGCTACCGGTACCTATGATGTATACTTCGACTATGCCGGTTTGAAGGTATGGTTGATGACGGCCGGTGCTGAGGCTCCCGAGACCAGCGCTCCCGTAACCCCTGAGCAGCCCGAGCAGCCCGAGCAGCCCTCGACGGGTGTTGAGATTCCCGCCGATGTTCAGCTGGGTGTTGTCGGTGACCACACTTCGTGGAGCTCGGATAGCATGATGGCTCTTGAGGGTGGCTACTATGTTGCTAAGGGCGTAGCTTTGGAGGCCGGTAAGGGCTTCAAGGTTCGCAAGGCCGGTGTTTGGGATGACGCCTACAACTTCGGTCCTTCGGCCGCTACGGAGATTGCCGTAGGTGGTTCGCTGGATGTCGTTAACGGTTCGGGTGCCCAGAACATTTTGGTTCCTGCTACCGGTACCTATGATGTTTACTTTGACAACCACGCCATGAAGGTATGGCTCATGGAGGTAGGTAAAACTCCCGCCAACTAAATTGCTTATTCTCCTGCGGAGGCCGGTGCCTCGGCAGGAGATTTTTGGTTGGCAGACTTTGATCGGTCTGCCAACCCCGAATGAGAAGACGAAACAAAAAATAAAACGAAAACCAAAATGAAAAAACTTTTACTCATTGCCGGATGTGTGCTGACCCTTGTCGGTTGTCAGTCGCGTCTTTTCGAGGGTGTACCTGCCGAGGCCAACCTGCAGCCCGTCTATCCCCTCCACCTGACCGGTGCGGGTCAGGAGGTCTTTCTGACCGACTACTATCCCCAGTGGATCGGTGCCGACTCGGTATCGGCACGCGATGGGGTAACCGTAAAACCCCTTGCCGAGGATTGGAGCCGTTTCGAGGTATCGGCCCCCGAGGGCAACTATGTAACGACACTCGACGTCTGGAAGGGTGGCAAGTCGGTATCGATCGTAGCCCTGAGCGGCGACCGCAATGAGGAGAACTACCTCTTCACGGCCGGTTCGATGATGAAGGTCGTAACGGTCGTATCGGAGCACAAGCCCGAGCAGGTGGTAGCCCTGTGGCAGAACAACCGTCTGCCCGACGACTGCATTGTTCCCGTAGAGGGTGCCTTTGGGGTGATCATCCCGAAGGATGCACGCGATATGGAGCGTTCGTTCCTGCGCATCTATGCTGCCGACAAGGAGGGACTCTATAATGATGTCCTGGTGCCGCTGAATCGCGGTCAGGTGATTCGCGACGTGAAGGAGCTGAACCGCCACGACAATCAGGCGCAGGTCCTCTACTCGCTCATGATTGACCGCTTTATGAATGGCAACCCCGAGAACGACAAGCCGCTGAACCGCCCCGATGTATTGCCGAAGGTGGACTACCAGGGAGGCGACCTGAAGGGTATCTCGCAGAAGATCGACGACGGCTTCTTCCAGGATCTGGGCATTACGACCATCTGGATTTCGCCCATCACGCAGAACCCCTACGATGCTTGGGGACAGAATGTGGACCCCGACACGAAGTTCTCGGGCTACCACGGCTACTGGCCCATCTATACGACCGTTATCGATGAGCGTTTCGGTACGGATCCCGAGTTGCGCGAGCTGCTGGATAAGGCCCACGCCAACGGGATGAATGTGATTTTGGACTATGTGGCCAACCACCTGCACATCAATTCGCCCGTGCTGCAGGCCCATCCCGACTGGACGACCCCCCTCTACCTGCCCGATGGTCGCAAGAACCTCGAGCTCTGGGATGAGCAGCGTCTGACCACCTGGTTTGACGTTCACATCCCGACCCTCGACCTGGAGCGTGAGGAGGTGTGCCAGCCCATGACCGACTCGGCCCTCTACTGGGTGGCCAACTACGACTTCGACGGCTTCCGCCACGATGCCTGCAAGCATATCCCCTTGAACTACTGGCGTATGCTCTGCCACAAGATGAAGACCCGCTTCCCCGAGCGCAAGCTCTGGCAGATTGGTGAGACCTACGGCTCGCCCGAGCTGATCGGCTCCTATGTCAAGTCGGGTATGATCGATGCCCAGTTCGATTTCAACATCTACCACACCACTCGCGATGTGCTGTTGGAGGATCGTCAGATGAAAGATATTGCCGATGAGGTGTCGCGTTCGACGGCCGCCTACGGTTCGCACCACACGATGGGTAACATCACGGGTAACCACGACAAGCCGCGCTTCATCTCGCTCGCCGGTGGCGCCCTCTCGCCCCACGAGCCCGACAAGTATGCCGGCTGGCACCGCACGGTGGGCGTAGGCGATCCGGTGGGTTATAAGAAACTGGCCCTGATGAATGCCATCATCACCACCATCCCCGGCGTGCCCTGCATCTACCAGGGTGACGAGTACGGTATCCCGGGTGCCAACGACCCCGACAACCGCTATATGATGGTCTTTGATGGCTATTCGGAGATCGAGCAGGCTCAGAAGGCCCTCACTAAGGAGCTCATCGCCCTGCGCCGTACCCGCATGCCGCTGATCTACGGCGATATGAAGACCCTCTGGCTGGAGGGTAACCTCTGGGTATTTGCCCGCGAGTATATGGGTGAGTATGTCGTTGTAGCCATCAATAACGGAGCCGAGGCGGCTCAGGCCGAGTGCAAGCTCCCCGCCGGCTACCCTGTGCAGACTCTGCAGACCAACTTCGACAGCGCTTCGAGCCTCGAGTCCGAGACCCTGAAGATCAACCTCGCCCCCTACAGCTTTGAGGTGATGACCTTGGCCGAGTAACCCGAATTGGAGAACACAAATGAATAAACCGATAACGACAATGAAAAAACTCTTTTTCTTCGGTGCATTGGTAGCCCTTGTGATGGCTGCCTGCGCCCCCAAGCAGGAGGCTCCTGCCTCGGCACACCCCGAGTGGATGTACAACACCGTGGTTTATGAGATGAATGTGCGCCAGCTTACCCCCGAGGGTACCTTTGCGGCTGCTGCCGAGCGCCTTCCCTTCCTCAAGGAGCTGGGCGTGGATATTGTCTGGATGATGCCGATCTATCCCATTGGCGAGCTCAACCGTAAGGGTACGATGGGCTCCTACTACGCCATCTCGGACTACTGCGCCGCCAACCCCGAGTTTGGTACCATGGCCGATTTCGAGGCCTTCCTTAAGAAGGCTCATGAGCTGGGCCTGAAGGTGGTGCTGGACTGGGTAGCCAACCACACCTCGCCCGATGCCAAGTGGACGGCCGACAAGAGCTGGCACCTGCGCGATGCCGAGGGCAATACGCTGGTACAGTACGATTGGTATGATATTGCCCGTCTGAACTATGAGAATCAGGATATGCGTAAGGCCATGACTGCCGCGCTGCGTTTCTGGTTGGAGAAGGGCGTAGACGGTTTCCGTTGCGACGTGGCCGGTGAGGTTCCCACCGACTATTGGGCATCGGCCTGGGGCGAGTTGCGCCAGGATTACCCCGATATGTACCTGCTGGCCGAGGCTGAGAAGCCCGAGCTTCATACCGAGGGCGGTTTCGATGCTTCGTATGCCTGGGAGCTCCACCACATCCTCAATGCCATTGCCAACGGTGGCAACGGTTCGGTGAAGAACGTGGCCGGCGACGGTGAGGTGCAGACCGGAGCCAAGACGGTAGTGGATCTGAAGGCATACCTCGAGAAGGAGGCCACGAACCACCCCGAGGAGGCTTTCCGCCTGATGTTTACCTCGAACCACGACGAGAACTCGTGGAACGGTACGGAGTTCGAGCGCATGGGTGAGGCGGTGAAGGCCATGGCCCTTTTGACCTACACGCTGCCTAACGGCCAGCCCCTGATCTACACGGGTCAGGAGTTTGGTTACGACCACCGCTTCGAGTTCTTCGAGAAGGATCCCATGCCTGTTCAGGAACCCAACGAGTGGACCGCCTTCTATAAGGAGATGAACGCCTTCCGCCACGCCAATAAGGCCCTGGCTTCGGGTGAGCGCGGTGGTAAGCTCGTTTACCTGGAGAACATGCCCGAGAATGTGCTGGGCTTCTCGCGTGAGGTAGAGGGTAACAAGGTTACCGTGATCGTTAACCTCTCGGCTGAGCCCGTGGAGGTGGCTACCCCTTGTGCCGGTTGTTCGTGTGAGCAGGTGCTCAACCACAATGCCGAGCTTACGGAGGGTCAGCTCTCGCTCGGTGGCTGGGGCTACAGCGTATGCGCAAAATAACGCAAAATAATTTGATGGGTTAGAAGTTAATGAGACCGAGGGAAGAGGGTTTCAGGCCGGGAGCCGCCCCTCTTCCCTTTTTTCCGATAAAAAGAAGCTATGCAACACCATCCCGACTGGCTCTACGATGCCGTCCTCTATGAAATGAACGTGCGTCAGCTTACCCCCGAGGGTACGCTCCGTGCTGCTGCCGAGAAGTTGGAGTTCTTGCGCGATATCGGTATTGATGCCATCTGGCTCATGCCCGTCTATCCGATCGGCCGCGAAGGCCGCAAGGGCTCTCTGGGCTCCTACTATTCGATCCGCGACTACTGCCGCATCAATCCCGAGATGGGTACCTTGAAGGATTTCGATGCCTTTGTCCGCCGGGCCCATAAGCTCGGAATGAAGGTACTGCTGGATTGGGTGGCCAACCATACGGCCCGCGATGCCAAGTGGGTGACGAAGCGGCCGGCCGATTGGTATGAGCGTGAGGCAGACGGTACGCCCAAGGTGCCCTGGGATTGGACCGATACGGCGAAGCTCAACTATGCAAACCATGCCGTGTGGCAGGGAGAGCAGGAGGCGATGCGCTATTGGGTCGAGAAGCATGGTGTGGATGGTTTCCGTTGCGATATGGCGATGTTGGTCCCCATTGAGTTTTGGCACGAAACGGCCCGTGTGCTGCGCAGCGTAAAGCCCGATCTGTTGCTGCTGGCCGAGGCCGAGCAGCAGAACCTCTTTGATGAGGGGACCTTCAATGCCTGCTATGGCTGGGAGGTGCACCACCTGATGAATGATCTGGCGCAACAGAAGTGCCGCTTGTGGCCCCTGCGCGACTGGATCTATGCCGACCGCACGAAGTATCCGCGCCACGCCGTGCGCATGACCTTCACCTCGAACCACGACGAAAATTCGTGGTCGGGATCGGAGTTTGAGCGTATGGGACAGGCGCGTGAGATCCTGACGGCTCTTACCTTCCTGTGGCCGCAGTCCCTTCCGCTGATCTACACGGGTCAGGAGGTGGGCTACGACCACTCGTTTGCCTTCTTCGAGCGCGACTTCATCCCTGCTTATGTCGAGAACGATACGACGGCCCTCTATCGCCGTCTTGCGGCTCTCAAGCATGAGCATCCCGCTCTTCGGAGCGGAGAAAAAGGCGGTGAGGTGATTGAGATTCGCAACAACGCCGAAGATTGTCTGATGGTGATGGTGCGCGAGGTCGAGGGCAGCCGTGTGGTGGCCGAGCTCAACCTCTCTCCCTATCGTATCCATGCCGACTACCATACGGGAATCTACGCCGGTAGCTACCTTGATGGCTTGACCGGGAGGGTAGAGGAGCTTCCGCTGCATGTGGAGCGCGACCTCGAGCCCTGGAGTTATCGTATTCTGACTTGCAAAACCGAAAAATCAAAATAACTGTTATGAAGAAAATCTTTTTTACGATGTTTGCCGTGAGTCTTCTGGCTTGCTCTGCGGAGCAGGCCCCCTCGGCCGAGTCGATTGCCGACCACGGAGGTCGCATCGAGCGTGTTGAGCCCCTCTCGTGGTGGGTGGGAATGAACACCCCTTTGCAGCTGATGGTGTATGGCGAGCAGATCGCCTCCTGCGATGTGGCCCTTTCGGGTGATAAGCAGGGCCTTAAGATCGAGGCCGTACATAAGGCCGAGAGCCCCAACTATCTCTTTATCGACCTGAAGGTGAGCCCCACGGCCGAGACGGGTACCCACTACCTTGTCTTCACGCGCGAGGGAGAGGAGCCCTTCAAACTCCCCTATGAGATCGAGGCCCGCAAGGCTGGATCGCGTGAGCGTCAGAGCTTTACGACGGCCGATATGATCTACCTCCTGATGCCCGACCGCTTTGCCAACGGTTCTGTGGAGAACGACTCCACGGATGATACGCAGGAGAAGGTTGCCCGCGATGAGTTCTTCGGACGTCATGGTGGTGACCTGCAGGGTATGATCGACCACCTGGATTATATCGCCGACCTGGGCGCCACGGCCATCTGGTCCACGCCTCTCTTGGTGGACGATGAGCCCGCACAGTCCTACCACGGCTACGCTTGTGGCGACTACTACCACATCGACCCCCGCTACGGCTCGAACGAGTTGTACCGTACCTATGTCGAGGAGTGCCACAAGCGTGATCTGAAGGTCATTATGGATATTGTGACGAACCACTGCGGGATCTCGCACTGGTGGATGAAGGACCTCCCGTTCAAGGATTGGGTCCACACCTTCCCCGAGTTCACGCGTACCTCGAACATCTTCTCGACCAACATGGATCCCAACGCCTCGAAGTACGATCGCATGATCCACGAGAGCGGCTGGTTCGACTTCTCGATGCCCGACATGAACCTCGACAACCCCTACCTGCTCCAATACTTCAAGCAGTGGGCCGTGTGGTGGATCGAGTGGGCCGGCCTCGATGGTTTCCGTGTCGATACCTACCCCTACAACGAGAAGGAGCCGATGAGCGAGTGGTGCAAGGCTGTTCGTGCCGAGTATCCCAACTTCAACATCGTGGGAGAGTGCTGGACCCCCTCGATTCCGCAGTTGGCCTATTGGCAGGGCGACAACGCCAACAAGGACGGCTTCAACTCCAACCTCCCCTCGATCATGGACTTCCCGTTGCACGATGCCATCCGTGCAGCCCTTCCGACCGATTCGTTGCGTTGGGGTGAGGGTATGATTCGTGTCTACGACGTCCTCTCGCACGACTTTGTCTACCACGACCTCTCGAAGATGATGATCTTCACGGGTAACCATGATACGGAGCGTATCGGCGACATGGTGCGCAAGAATCCTGAGCGTGCCAAGATCGCCATGGCCATGCTGGCCACCATGCGCGGTATTCCGCAGGTATTCTATGGCGAGGAGCTGATGCTCACCTCGGCCGATATGCGCTTTGGACACGGCGGTCTGCGTGTCGATATGCCCGGAGGCTGGTCCGGTGATGAGGAGAACTGCTTTACCGAAGAGGGGCGCAAGGGGCTCCATAAGGAGATGTTCGACTTCAGCCGCAAGCTCTTCCAGTGGCGCAAGACGAAGCCCGTGATCCACCACGGCAAGACCATGCACTTTGCCGATCGCGGCAACACCTATGCCTACTTCCGCTACGATGATACGGATGCCGTGTTTGTCTTCGTGAACAACTCGCGCGGTAAGCGCCAGATCCCCTGGAGCCACTACGCCGAGATCACCGAGGGGCTCAAGGAGGGCCGTAATGTGCTGACCGGTGAGCCGATGGAGATCAACGACCAGACGACCGTCGCTCCGCGCGGGGTCCTGGTGGTGGAGTTCAAACGATAGGTTGAATGAAATAGGGCGGCATTTGAGGCTGCTGAATATAGGGGTGACGATGGGTAGAGTAGTGCTGCCCATCGTCGCTTTTGTATGTGGAGCCGAGGCGAAATTTTGATGCAGAAAATCAAGCGAAATGTTGTCGGTGATACCTCTCTTTTTTACCCTGACGCAACTTGTCGCTCCGGGTGCCTAATTTTGCCCCCGAATACCCCCTTTGAAGTTGGTATTAGTGGGTAATTGTTGATAACTTTTCTTTTGATTTTTCGGTTTTTTGAGCGATTTTTTTTAATTTTGCAAAATTGAACGGATTATGCGTTTTGGGGTCGCATGGGGAGCGGAGAACGACTCCCGATTGCGGCTGAAAACTCAAGGTAAAGATTTGTAAAACAAAAAAATAGAAATATGCTTTCGCTTCTTTATTATCTCTTTCTTATCGGTCTTTGCACCGTGCTGATTATCCTGTCGGCCGTGGCTTTGGTCCTCTGTTGGCCCTTTGACAAGTCGCGCCGAGTGGTGCACGAACTCTCGCGTGCAGCCGTAAGGGTCTTCTTCGGCATTCCTCCCTTCTGGCGTTTTCATGTCGAGGGGTTGGAGCATGTGGATCGTAAGGGCCGCTATGTGATCACTCTGAACCATCAGGCCATGTCCGATATTCCGGCGCTCTACTTCGTGCCGCTAAACTATCGTTGGGTCTCAAAGCGCGAGGTCTTCAAGATCCCCTTCTTCGGTCAGCTGCTGCGCCTGCATGGCGATATCTGCATCGACCGCGGACGTGCTGCCGAGGCGATGGAGCAGTTGCAGCGCGAGGGAGGTCGTTGGCTCGACCGCGGGGTCTCGGTGGCGATCTTCCCCGAGGGCACCCGCTCGAAGGATGGCGAGATCCACCGCTTTAAGGCCGGAGCTTTTGAGTTGGCTCGTCAGGCCGGGGTTCCCATCCTGCCGGTGGTGCTGGAGGGCACGGAGCGGCTGATCAATAAGAACCGCTCTTTCCGTTGGCGCAATACCGTCACGGTGAAGGTGTTGGAGCCGGTGCCGGTGGAGGAGGTGATGGCCACCGAACCCAAGGAGATGGCCCAACGTGTTCACGACCGGATGGCCGAGGAGCGTAAGAAAATTAGGAATTAGGAATTAGGAATTAGGAATCCTCCCTATTCATTATTCATTATTCATTATTCATTGCTCATTACTCATTAGTTATAGCTCATTGCTCATTGTTAAAGACGTATGTCAGATTTGCTAAATAATACCACACCGTCGGCCGCCAACTATGGTGACGATGCCATCAAGACCCTCTCGCCGCGCGAGCATGTGCGCCTGCGCCCGGGTATGTATATCGGAAAGCTGGGGGACGGCACCCAATCCGATGACGGTATCTATGTCCTGATCAAGGAGGTGACCGACAACTCCATCGACGAGTATATGAACGGCCACGGCCGCCAGATTGAGATTACGGTCGAGGGGCAAACCGTTACGGTGCGCGACTATGGACGCGGTATTCCGTTGGGAGCCCTGGCGGCCGCCGTGAGTGTGATGAACACGGGTGGTAAGTATGAGGATGACGAGGAGAACGCCGCCTTCAAGAAGACGGTCGGCCTGAATGGTGTCGGCGTGAAGGCCGTGAACTACCTCTCGTCGGAATTTATGGCTCGTTCGGTACGCGATGGCGAGGCCCACACGGTCTACTTTGCCCAGGGCCTGGAGCAGAGTGATCGATGGGAGAGTGGGGTAGAGGAGAAGAATGGTACGCTGATCCGTTTCAAGGTCGATGAGGAGGTCTTCGGCCCCTACAGCTACAACCTGGAGTATGTCGAGCAGCTGGTCAAGAACTATACCTACCTGAACAAGGGGCTCACCATAAAACTCAACGGCAAGAGCTACGCTTCGAAGAACGGTCTGCTGGACCTGCTGAACGAGAACATGACCGAGCAGCCCCTCTATGAGCCCATCCACTTAGTGGGCGAGGATATCGAGGTGGCCCTCACACACGGCACGGGCTATGGCGAGAGCTACTTCTCGTTTGTCAATGGCCAATACACCTCTCAGGGCGGAACCCATCAGGCAGCCTTCCGCGAGGCGATTGTCAAGACCCTCAAAGAGTTCTACCATAAGGATTACGATCCGTCGGATATCCGCACCTCGCTCATTGCCGCCATCTCACTCAAGGTGTCGAGCCCGATCTTCGAGTCGCAGACCAAGACCAAACTCGGATCGAGGGATATGTCCAAGTCGGGCCCCTCGGTAAGAAACTTCGTGGTCGATTTCATGGCCAAGCACCTGGGGGATCTGCTCTACAAGAACCCAGAGGTGGCGCAGGCCATTCAGAAGAAGATTGTCGAGAACGAGAAGGAGCGTAAGGCGATCTCGGGCGTGCAGAAGAAGGCGCGTGAGGCGGCCAAGCAGGTCTCGCTCAATAACCGTAAACTGCGCGACTGTAAGGTCCACCTGACGGATAAGCACGAGTTGGCCGAGCAGTCGATGATCTTCATTACGGAGGGCAACTCGGCCTCGGGCTCCATCACTGCAAGCCGCGATGTGCGCACCCAGGCGGTCTTCTCGCTTCGAGGAAAGCCTCTGAACTGCTTTGGCCTGACGAAAAAGGTGGTCTATGAGAACGAGGAGTTCAACCTCCTGCAGGCGGCTCTCAACATCGAGGATGGTATGGATAATCTGCGCTACAATAAGGTGATCATTGCCACTGATGCCGATGTCGATGGCATGCACATCCGTCTGCTGCTGACCTCCTTCTTCCTGCAGTTCTTCCCCGAGGTGATCCGCTCGGGCCACCTCTACATCCTGCAAACCCCGCTCTTCCGTGTGCGCAACAAGCGTGAGACCCACTACTGCTATTCGGAGGAGGAGCGACAAAAGGCGATCGAAAAGTGCGGATCCTCGGCTGAGATCACCCGCTTTAAGGGTCTGGGTGAGATCTCGTCGGACGAGTTCAAGAACTTCATCGGCGAGACGATGCGTCTGGATAAGGTGCGCCTGACGAAGGATGACCCGATTCATGACCTGCTGGAGTTCTATATGGGTAAGAATACCTTTGAGCGCCAGAACTTTATTGTTGGAAATCTGCGTGTCGAGAAGGACAATGTGGAGGATTTCGGATTTTAGAACCGGAGCGATTCACCGACACGAAATGTAAGCAAAATATAGAAAGGATAGATATCCCCTATGAGTGACGAGAAAGAGATATTGGAAGAGAACCTCGCGACAGAGGAGCCGGTTGCGGAGCGTGAGGCGCCCATGACTTCGGTGAGGCAGTCGAAATTCGACCGCCTGATGGCCGATGAGGGGAATGTGCACAAGCTCACGGGTATGTATAAGACCTGGTTCTTGGACTACGCCTCCTATGTGATTTTGGAACGTGCTGTGCCACACCTCGAAGATGGATTGAAACCCGTACAACGTCGTATCCTGCACGCCATGAAGCAGGTCGATGACGGCCGCTACAACAAGGTGGCCAACGTGGTCGGCCAGACCATGCAGTACCACCCCCACGGTGATGCCTCGATCAAGGATGCCCTGGTGCAATTGGGACAGAAGGATCTGCTGATCGACTGCCAGGGTAACTGGGGCAACATCCTCACAGGCGATGAGGCGGCAGCCGCCCGTTACATTGAGGCCCGCTTGTCGAAGTTTGCCTTGGACGTGGTCTACAACCGCAAGACAACCGAGTGGATGCTCTCCTACGATGGCCGCAAGGAGGAGCCGGTGACCCTGCCGATCAAGTTCCCGCTGCTGTTGGCGCAGGGTGCCGACGGTATCGCGGTGGGCCTTTCGTCGAAGATCCTGCCCCACAACTTCAATGAGCTGATCTCGGCAGCCATTGCCTACCTGCGAGGCGAAGAGTTCCAGCTCTATCCCGACTTTCCGACCGGCGGCATGATGGACGTAACGCGCTACAACGACGGCCTCAGGGGCGGTGCCGTGAAGGTGCGTGCCCGCATCTCAAAGATCGACAAGCGCACGCTGGCCATTACCGAGATCCCTTTCACCACCACCTCGGAGTCGATCAAGGAGTCGATCAAGAAGGCCAATGAGAAGGGTAAGATCAAGATCCGCAAGGTGGACGACAATACGGCCGAAAAGGTGGAGATCATCATCCAGGTGGCCAACGACGAGTCGTCGGATAAGACCATCGATGCCCTCTATGCCTTTACCGATTGCGAGGTTTCGATCTCACCCAATGCCTGCGTGATCTACGAGGAGAAGCCGCACTTCTTGGGGGTGAGTGAGATCCTGCGCCGTTCGGCCGACCATACAAAGTACCTCTTGCAGCGTGAGCTGGAGATTCGCCTCGACGAACTCAACGACAGCTGGCATGCCGCTTCGCTTGAGAAGATCTTTATTGAGAATAAGCTCTATGCGCTTATCGAGGGTTGCAAGAGCCGTGAGGAGGCCTATGCTGCGGTGGATGGCGGTCTGGAGCCCTTCAAGAAGCTTCTGCGCCGCGAGGTGGTCTTGGAGGATGTGCAGCGCCTGACGGAGTTGAAGTTTATCCGTATCTCGCGCTACGACTCGGATAAGGCCGACAATGAGATCAAGGCCATCGAGAAGGAGATGAAGGAGGTGAAGTACCACCTGGCCCACCTGGTGGAGTATACGATTGCCTACTACGAGCGCATTCGTGCGAAGTATGGCGAAGGCCGTGAGCGCAAGACCGAGATTCGTGCCTTCGATCAGATCGAGGCGACGAAGGTGGCTGTGACGAATGCCAAGCTCTATGTGGATCGGGCAGAGGGTTTCTATGGTATCGGCAAGGCGATGAAGGATGCTGAGTTTGTCTCGGACTGCTCGGATATGGACGATGTGATCGTCTTCACGAAGGATGGTCGCTACATCATCACCAAGGTGCAGGAGAAGGCCTTCTTCGACAAGAACATCTACTACATCGGAGTCTTCAGGCGTAACGACGAGCGAACGATCTACAACATCCTCTACCGTGATGGCAAGAATGGCGCCATCATGATGAAGCGTTGTCCGATCAAGTCCATCACCCGCGACAAGGAGTACGATATTACCAAAGGAACGCCCAAGAGTGAGATCCTCTATATGTCGGTCAATCCGAATGGTGAAGCCGAGGTGCTGAAGGTCTACTTCAAGCCGCGCCCGCGCCTGAAGCGGGTGATTGTCGATCTCGACTTCTCGGAGTTGGCCATCAAGGGGCGCCAGAGCCAGGGCAATCTCTTCTCGCGCTATGGCATCCACAAGATCGTCCTTAAGGAGCGAGGGACCTCGACCCTTGGCGGACAGAACGTCTGGTACGACGAGGATGTGCGCCGCCTGAATACGGATGGTCGCGGTGAACTGCTTGGTGAGTTCAAGGGAGACGACAAGATTCTGGTGTGGACCACCAAAAATCAATACTACATCACGGGCTACGACCTGGGACAACACTTCCCCGATGAGACGGTGCGCGTGGAGAAGTTCCGTCCCGAGGCGGTCTATAGCGTGGGCTACTTCGATGGAGTGCAGGGCTACTACTACATGAAGCGCTTCAAGCCCGAGGTGAGCGATAAGATGCAGCTCTTCCTCGATGAGGAGAGCCAGTCGAAATTTGTGGCGATCACGGATCGCAACGATGCCCTGATGCGCATTACCTTCAAGGGGGCCCATGCCATGCGTCCCATGGAGGAGATTTCGGTCGAGGAGTTTGTGGGAGTGAAGAGCTATCGCGCCAAGGGCAAGCGTGTAACGACCTATGAGGTCGATACGCTGACCTTCTTCGAGCCGGAGCTGCCAGCCGAGGAGGCTCCTCTCGATTCCGAAGCGGAGCCCTTGGAGGAGCCGGAGGCCTTCGATGCCGAAGCCTTCGGTCAGGTGGAGCATAGCCCCATGCAGCCGCTGAGCCGCGAGTCGGAGCCGGAAGCGCTGGAGCCCGCCTCGGATGTGGTGGTCGATCCCGAGCAGTTGAACCTCTTCTGATCCTGATTTAGAGCAAACCATGAGCGGCGTGCAAAAGATCTTCCTGGTGGGCTATATGGGGTGCGGCAAGAGTACCCTGGCCAAGCGGCTGGCCCGACGTCTGGGGTGGCGCATGGTGGATACCGACCATGAGATCGAGGTGCTTGAAGGGGCCTCGGTTGCCGATATTTTCCATTACGAGGGCGAGGAGCACTTTCGAGGAATGGAGCGCCGGGTGATCGAGCGCGAGATGGCCGGTGAGGAGCCGGTGGTGGTCTCGACCGGAGGCGGTCTGCCCGCCTGGCAGGATAACATGGTGCAGATGAATCGGGCCGGTCTGACGGTCTATATCCGCCGCTCGGCCGAGCAGATCGCCTCGCGACTCTCCCCCTACGGGCGGCAGAAACGCCCCAAACTCAGGGGACTGAATGATGAAGAGCTGGTGGCCTTTATGGCGGAAAACATGAAGGAGCGGGCTCCCTGGTATGAGCAGGCCCGCCTGATTCTCGATGCAGGGCAGTGTTCGGACGAGGAGCTGGTGCGACAGATTTTACATGAATTGAACCAATAGCGTAAAAAATTGCGGGTGAAAAAATTGGCAGCCATAGGAGTCTATGATTCGGGGCTGGGCGGTCTCTCCGTCTGGCGCGAGATTCGTCGTCTTCTGCCCGAGGAGTCGCTCATCTACCTGGGCGATGGTAAAAACTGCCCCTATGGCAACCGTCCGAAGGAGGAGGTAGCCCGCCTGGCCGACGAGGCGGTGGGTCATCTGGTGGCTCTGGGCTGTAAGCTGGTTGTTGTGGCCTGCAATACGGCTACGGCGGCCGCCATCGAGGAGTTGCGGGCGAAGTATGCCGAGCTTCCGATCGTAGGCATGGAGCCCGCTGTGAAGCCGGCGTGTCTCAATACCCGAAGCGGAGTCGTGGGGGTGCTGGCCACGGAACGCAGCCTGGATGGTGATCTGTTCCGTCGCACGGCGGCCCGCTATGGGGAGCATATCGAGGTGATTGCGGCGGCCGGTCGCGGCTTTGTAGAGCTTGTGGAGGCCGATAAGGAGCAGAGCCCCGAGGCCGAAGCTGCGGTGCGGGCCGTTGTGGAGCCGGTGCTCGAGCGTGGAGCGGATCAGATCGTGCTGGGCTGTACGCACTACCCCTTCCTCAAGGCGATGATCGAGCGGGTGATCGCCGGACGTGAGGTCTCGATCGTCGATCCCTCACCGGCAGTGGCTCGCCGGGTGAAACAACTCCTGGAGGAGCATAACCTTGCAGCGCCTGCCGGAAGCCGGGCCGAGTTGCGGTTTGAGACCTTTGCCGATGAGGCCTACCGCGAGAAGATTCGCCGCAAGGCCTGTGTGGCCGAAAATATGTAGTGGATAAGAAGTAAATTTTTGAAGATAAATGGCAACAACCAACCCTAAGAAAAAGTCTGAGAAGGGGAGTGCCGCCGAGCGCTCGAACAGCGAGAGCCTGAGGTGGGCCTTCGGATTAACCCTCTTCTTCCTGGGGGTCTATGCCCTCTGTTCGTCGCTCTTCTACTTGAGCGACTGGCAGGCCGATTATAGTGTGCTGCATAAGATTGGAAGTGATAACCCGCGCTTTGACGATCAGGTTGAAAACCCCTGCGGATATGCCGGAGCGTGGCTTGCCGAGCAGCTCATAGGCCGCTCGTTCGGCCTCTTCGGCCTCATTATTCCTGTGATGGTGATGGTGCTGGGCCTGCGTGTGATCCGCCGTCGCCCGCTCGTGCTCAACCACTCGCTACTGAGCGCCCTGATGGTTCTTCTCCTGGGATCGCTGACCCTGGGCTATGCCTTCGGTAAGGGGTGGGGGATGTTCAACTCGGGGTGGGGTGGAGCCTATGGCATCGAGCTGGCTCAACTCCTGCATGGGGCCATCGGAGCCTTCGGAACGATCATCTTGCTGGTGGTCTGCTGGATCCTGACCGGAGTCTTCATCAACCGCAACTTCATCAATACGGTCAATTCGGCCGGCAGCGCTGTGGTGGGACAAGGCGAGAAGATTGTCGATTCCTTGCGCCGCAAGGGGCATGTAGAGGAGCCGCAGCCGGCGAAACAGCATCTGCCCGAGGCGGAGCCGATCTTGTCGCAGCCTCTCACGGAGTCCGCTGCGGATCCGGAGCCCGATCCCTTTACGGTGCTGGAGCGCACCCCGGATCCGGAGCCCGTGGCTGAGACCGATGGGGTGGTGCTCCCCACACGCGAGCAGATGGCGCAGATGCACACTACCGAACGCCCCGGAACGATGGATGACCTGGAGGCCGAGTTGCGCCGCATGGAGCAGCAACCCTCCCGACACCCGCTCGCATCAAGTGAGGAGGATCCCTTCTCCGAGGTTCCCCTTGGCGAGAGCCCCGAGGAGCCGGCATCCGTTGCAGCACAACCGAATCCTGCTCCCTGGGTGCTGCCCGAGGCCGATGAGGAGGATCCCTTTGTGGAGATCGATCCCCATAAGCCTGAAGAGGCTGTTTCCGAGCCGGAGCCGGCTGTCGGGCCCGAAGCCGAGCCGGTGCAGGAGGAGGGGATTGTCGTCACGGTCGAGATGCCCGAGAATAAGGTTCTGGATGAGGGGGAGATCGAGCAGGACTTGTACGATCCGTTGAAGGATTTGGTCTACTATGCAAAGCCCTCGCCGGGCCTGCTGGAGAACTACCCCTCGACGGGCAAGGTGACCGAAGAGGAGATCTTCCAGAAGAAGTGTCGCATCGAGGAGACCCTCAAGAACTTCGGCATTCCGATCAAGAGCATTCATGCCACCTCAGGCCCTACCGTTACCCTCTATGAGATTCGCCAAGCCGAGGGGGTTAAGATCTCGAAGATCCAGGGCTTGGAGAACGATATCGCCCAGTCGATCGAGGCCCGCGGCATCCGCATTATCGCCCCCATCCCGGGTAAGGGAACGATTGGTATCGAGGTGCCCAACGAGCATAAGCAGATCGTGCCGATGTACTCGTCGATCTGCTCCCCGGAGTTCCAGAATGCCAAGATGGCGTTGCCGGTGGTGATCGGGCGCACGATCCAGAACGAGAATTTCGTCTTCGACCTGGCGAAGGCCCCCCACTTGTTGGTGGCCGGTGCCACGGGTCAGGGTAAGTCGGTGGGCCTGAATGCCATTATCACCTCGCTGCTCTATACGAAGCACCCGGCCGAGCTGAAGTTTGTGATGATCGATCCCAAGATGGTCGAGTTCTCGCTCTATGCCGGCCTCGAAAAACACTTCCTGGCCAAGATGGAGTCCGAGGAGGAGGCCATCATTACCGACCCCAAGAAGGCCGTCTATACGCTCCACGCCCTGGAGCAGGAGATGGAGGAGCGCCTGCAACTCTGCAAAAAGGCCGGAGCAAAGAATATCGTGGAGTATAACCAGAAATTTGTCAGCCGCCGCCTCCCGCCTCCCAAGGGACACCGTTTCCTGCCCTATATCGTGGTGGTGATCGACGAGTTCGCCGACCTGATCATGACCGCCAAGGAGGTCGAGCGCCCCGTGATGCGCCTGGCCCAGAAGGCACGTGCCGTGGGTATCCACCTCATCATTGCCACACAGCGCCCCGATGTGCGCGTGATTACCGGCGGTATCAAGGCCAATTTCCCCGCCCGCATCGCCTTCCGCGTGATGCAGATGGTCGATTCGCGCACGATTATCGACCAGCCGGGCGCCCAGTCCCTCATCGGCCGCGGCGATATG
This sequence comes from Rikenellaceae bacterium, assembly GCA_015059965.1. Classification (GTDB taxonomy): domain Bacteria; phylum Bacteroidota; class Bacteroidia; order Bacteroidales; family Rikenellaceae; genus Alistipes. The sequence goes on along the minus strand of SUZM01000001.1, from coordinate 188,504 downwards.
CTCTTTACGAACGGCGGTGAGCTCACACGCATCCAGTGCGCTTTAGTCGATACCCCCGAGGTGGAGCGCATCGTGGAGTATATCGCTTCGCAGCAAGGCTACCCCTCGGCCTACCCCCTTCCCGACTACACCCCCGAGGGGGCCGATGGCGGCTTGGGCAGTGAGGCCATGGAGTCGGGCAAGGCGATCAAGTACGATGCCCTCTTTGCCGAGATCGCCCGCTCGGCCGTGGAGCAGGGGAGTATCTCTACCTCAATGATCCAGCGCAACTATGAGGTGGGCTTCAACCGTGCCGGACGCATCATGATGCAGCTGCAGGCCGCGGGTATCGTGGGCCCCCAGATGGGAGCCAAGCCTCGCGATATCCTCTTCCACGACCTGCCGTCGCTGGAGGCCAAACTGCAGGATCTGGGGGTCTTTTAACCTCCCCGAATCCCGGAGTTTTTGCCTCGCGCAGATACGATTCGCAGCACCCTTTACGTTAGTTGGAAAAGCGTTTGAATGATGAAGATATTACGGTTCATATTCCCGACCATGCTCACCCTGCTGATGGCAACCTGGTCGCTCAGGGCCGACGAGCGCTCTGCAGAGTTGCTCCGCGCCCTCGAACTTAAGGTGGAGCAGATGGCGGGCTATGAGGTCCATTTTACGCTCCACATCGAGGGCCGCGAGATCGCCGGCCGCTACCGTGTTCAGGGCGAGAGCTACCACATGCAGGTGGGCGATGCCGAGGTCTTCTCGGATGGAGAGGCTCGCTATGAGGCCGACCCCGAAAAGCGTGAGGTGGTGATCGATGTGGTTGATCCCCGCTCGCATAATATCCTCCAAAACCCCACCCGCGCCTTCACCTTCCTGGATCAGGATTTTTCCCATGAGGTGCGCTCCGAGGCGGCCGGCCTGGCTACGCTCACCCTCCGCCCCAAGAACCGCTCCTCGTTTAGTGAGGTTACCCTTGTGCTCGATGCGGCCACCGCAACCCCGCGCCTGATGATCTACCGCGCCGATGGCCAGGAGCTCCACATCTCTATCACCTCCTTTGCCGAGAGCTCCGCTCCAATTCCTGCGTTCGATCCGACACGCTATCCCGATTTCGAGCTGATCGACTTCCGCTAAGCGGTCGATGATATAAGCAGAGGGGTGAAAACCACTGGTTTTCACCCCTCCCTCTTGTGGGCTGTTGTGCCTAATTCAGCACCAGGTCGCGCTCCTTGATCATGCGCCTGAGGTTGATCAGGGCGTAGCGCATGCGACCCAGGGCCGTGTTGATGCTCACGTCGGTCTGCTCGGCAATCTCCTTGAACGAGAGATCCGAGTAGTAGCGCAGCTTTACCACCTCGCGTTGCTCCTCGGGCAGCAGCTCGATCAGCTGGCGCACGTCGCTTTCGATCTGATCTGCAACCATGCGATCCTCCACGTTTCCCTCCTCGATGCGGAGCGTTCCGAAGAGGTCGTAGCCCGCCTCCTTCTCGTTGAGCTCGCGCGACTGCTTGCGCGAACGGAAATGGTCGATCACCTGGTTGTGAGCGATGCGCAGAATCCACGACAAGAACTTGCCGCTGTGGACGTACCGTCCTTCGTCGATGACACGAACGGCCTTGATAAATGTATCTTGGAAGATGTCCTCAGCAAGCTCCTGATCCTTCACCAGCATGCGGATGTAATCCTTCACGCGGGGGCTGTGGCGCTCGATGAGTTGGGAAATGGCATTCCGATTACCCGAAAGGTAGTTATTCAGCAATACTTGATCGCTAATTACCTGTACGTTCATACTCTTCTCCTTTTTAATTGGTTTTCAGAGCAGAATTTTCTTCTATAGGCAAATCGGTTTTAATGCGTTAATACTGCGGATTGAAAGGGGTCAATCCTTCCCATTTTTTTGTTTTCTTTATGCGAAGATACAACCAAAATTCGAGATTTCCAAATTTTTACTCATTTCGGCTCTCCCGCTTTCAATCCTTTTTCGGCCGCCAGAGGTGCAAATCTTGTGCCAAAATCCCCCTCTCACGCCCCTCAACCCCGATTTTTTTACTATTTGTTCGCTTGTCGCCTCTTCGGGCGAATCGCCACGAATCGCCGCCGAATCGCCCAACCATATCTTTGCCCTCTGCGTGAAACCCGAGGTTGCCGGGAGGCTGGGTTTGCTGTAGGAGTTATAGGAGTATAAGGAATTTAGGGAGTTTAAGGAGTTTAGTGAGTTTAGTGTTTTTGCGAACTAACGAATTTCTCTAATTTCCCTAATCTCCCTAAACTCTCTAACTTCCCTAACCTCATTATCTTCTTGTTTTGGAAGGAATTATAACTCAATTAGCTTTTCCGCTCTCTTATTCTGTAGTGGTACATTCTTTCTTTGAATCCGCCCTCGCGAGTAAAGCGTTCTGAGAGACTCTCAATATAACGAAATAATAGAAAATCAGCGTGCTTAATTAGGATAATAGCCATGTTGGCCACGATGTTTGCAGGCCGACTTTTTACTATTTCAACTATTTTGTTATTATCTCCATGCGCTGATATTTGTCGCATCGCCTCATACTCTTTCGATCCCACAGGCCATTGTGAGTAGCCGTTTACGCGCAAAAAATCCTCATAATCTGCCAATAACTCCTTGAGACTTGCTTTGGCTACATTGAGTAACTTGATGCCCATTTCATACGATGTAGCAAGGTCGGCGTTTCCTTCTATAATATTCTGTTTTCCCGAGCGAGCCGCTTGTACCATTTGGTCAATTGTGCGATCTCCGCGCTGTAGAAAGGTGTGCGCAAAGTAGTAGGTGATGTCGTAAATCACCTCACACTTTTGGTAACACAACAATCGCTTGTGATCCCCAGAATATTTAACCAGCGGCTCTTGCATCTTTATCCTTAATGCTTTTACAAAGATAAGATTTATTTCTCGTTTTACTATCTGAATGCTAAAAAATGTGTGATAAGGGGTGAAAATTAGAGCGTTTAGGGAGTTTAATGAGTTTAGTGAGTTTAGTGTTTTGGAGAACTAATGAATTTCCCTAAACTCTCTAATCTCCCCAATCTCTCTAACTTCCCTATTCTCCCTATTCTCCCTATTCTCCCTATTCTCCCTATCCTCCCTATCCTCCCTAACCTCCCTAACCTCCCATAACTCCTACACCTCAAGCCCAACAAAAAATGCGACCCGCAAAGGTCGCATTTTTTGTCTATTTAAGGATGAATGATTACTTGATGTTAATCGAGCTACCAGTTACGGTGTTACCCTCAGCACTAATCGTTACCTTCGCATCATCCGACTGCCAGCCATTGCCATTGTGAACAAGGTAGTCGATCGTCTTGCCAACCAACTCCGAAGGAACTTGGATGCTCCAAGTGTAGTTACCCTCGCTAGTCATCGTGGTACCAGGCCACGAAGTATTAAATGAGGTGCTGGCATTCCAAACATGGATCTTCATCGTATTACCCCACCACTGCTTGGCATTATCGGTATCCAGCTGAACCTTAAGTTTAATAACGGTCTCCTCCAGGTTAATGGTCGCACCATTCTTGGTGATGGCTACGTTACCCTCCATCATCTTAGTGCCATTGGAGAGGGTGTACGAGAGATCCTCTCCGATATACTCCATACCTACAGCAAACTTGTTATCGGTTACAGTAGCATTCTCTGCAATAACGGTCTCACCTTGCTTCAAGGTGATATAGAGAGGATTCCAGTTAGCCTTGTTGTCAATCGTAATATCAACGGTACCGGTGTACTCCTCTACGCAGGTGTACTTGAATGTTTTGCTTTCTACCTTAAAGTAGATGTCAAACAAACCATTCTTACCAACTTTGAGGTTGGCAGTACCATCAAGCGTATATTCAGTATCCACCTCGGCTACAGTAACATCCTGGAAACCATAGTTGGGGTTATCCCACGAGGTACCAGTAACAATCTTGAACTCGTCTCCCTTGTAAAACTCTACGCCCGTTGCAACAGCCCATCCGTCAACAATATACATAGCAACAGGATTTGCAATATCCCAACCCTGGAACGAACCTACAACACCATTATCCGAAGAAACTGGAGCGGGCAGGGTGCCGAGGTCTACCACCTGGTTACGATACAAGGTCGTGCCGCTCTTGGCCTGGCGCGAGGGCTTGCCATCGGTCAATACCGTAAACTTGTGGATGCCAGGGATAATGGTCGTGTAGTAGGTTGTACCGGTCTTGAAACCACCATCAATGGTCAGCTCGATTGACGTCTCATAGGTCGTGGCTCCTGCATAGAAGCATTCGTAATTAAAGTTAACGGTACCTACAAGAGGGTTCTCCGACTTAATCGTTACGGTCTCGCACTCAGCGGCTACCTGGAACTTCAGCACCGACAGCAGGTTCTTGAACGAAAGATTCGTATCATTGCTGAAAGCAAGTGCGATATTGGCACCATCAGCAAAAGTACCGGCAGCTACATTGGCATCCAACGTAATGTTGATAAACTCCTGCTCTTTATTGTAGGAGTTAAATGCGCTAAGGGGATACACGGCAACATAGGGAGCCTCAACGGGATCTCCTACGAGAGTTGCCGTTGTGCCCTCATTGGTACCCTCCTTAATGGTGTAAGACTTGTCATTGACGCCAATAACATCGTCATCACACCAAAGCACCTCGGTCATACCGTCGGTCGTTTCGCCAAGTTGGGTCTTGGTATCCTCACCGATATTGGCGGTGAACTCCATCTTGCCTACATTCTCCTGTGCGGGAGCGGGCTCCTCGGTCGAGTCCGAGTTACAAGCAGCGAAACCTACCAGGGCAACAGCTGCAAACAAGAACGAATAAAACTTTTTCATTGTCTTCTTCATTTTAATTGATTAATTACTCGCCCCAATCGTAGGTAGCATTCTCCATCTCTTCATTCTCTACGCCAGTCAGCGAAGCAGCGAAACCGCACTCCACGGCCATCTCTACGAGCTCCACCTCGGGAGCCTCATAGCTCAAATAAGTTTTTTTCATCTTTTTTAATTTGTTTTAGTTAAGTTTATTTAATAGGTTTAGTTTTTCTCTCTAACTATCAGAACCTAAAGGCGTTACATCACTAATTTTTATCCGCACTCTTCATAAGAGATGCCCCGTGTTTTGTAACCAATGGAAAATCAGTGTATTACATCACGAAAAACGCTTCATTCTGCGCCGCAAAAACAAAAAAAATCTGCAAAACCATCGAGATTTTGCAGAATTAAAAACTTTGGAATTTGCACCGAAAAAGGGGTGGCCCACGGCCCTGATCGAACCTTAATCGGGCTTTAATTGGCTGTCGCCACCGTTGGCAGGCTCTCGCCTGCGGCCCCTAACGCAAAAAGCCCCGAATGGGATTTTCTCCACATTCGGGGCGGTAAGGGGTTGGCCGCTCGGCGGCTCGGAAATTACTTAAAGAATACGGGCGACACCGGTTTGTAGTTGTGTACGCGCTCGATCACATCTGCGAAGATATCGGCAACCGACAGCACGGTGAACTTGTGCGTATCCTTCTCGGGGTTGAGGGGGATGGTGTCGGTGGTGATCACCTCCTGGAGGGCGCTCTCGTTGATGCGCTCATAGGCCTTACCCGAGAGTACGGGGTGGGTGATGGCGGCGCGAACGCTCTTGGCACCCTTGTCCATAAGCATGTTTGCGGCCATGCAGATCGTACCTGCGGTGTCGATCATATCGTCCACGATAACGATGTTGCGACCCTCGACGTCACCAATGGCGGTCATGCTGCCCACGACATTTGCCTTGGCGCGCTCCTTGTGCGAGATGATGATGGGTGCTTCGAGGAGCTTGGCGTAGGAGTTGGCACGCTTGGCACCACCCATATCGGGCGATGCGATCGAGAGGTCGGGGATGTTGAGGCTGCGCAGATAGGGGATGAAGATACCGCTGGCGTAGAGAGCATCCACGGGGATATCGAAGAAACCCTGAATCTGGTCGGCGTGGAGGTCCATGGTCATCACGCGATCAATACCGGCAGCCTGGAGCATGTTGGCCACGAGCTTGGCGCCGATGGGCACTCGGGGGCAGTCTTTTCGGTCCTGGCGAGCCCAGCCGAAGTAGGGCATTACGGCGATCACCTGGTGAGCCGAGGCGCGCTTTGCGGCATCGGCGAGCATGAGGAGCTCCATCAGGTTGTCCGTGGGGGGGAAGGTGGACTGAATGAGGAACACCGTGCAACCACGGATCGATTCGTTGAAGCGGGGCTGGAATTCGCCATCGCTGAAACAGAGCACTTCGGAATCTCCGAGGGTTGTTCCGTAGCTTGCCACGATCTTCTCGGCGAGGTAGCGCGAGTTGCGACCGGTGAAGAATTTGATCTTATGAATAGCCATATCTGCTTTTTTGAGGGTTTATGCTGTGCAAAGATAACCTTTCGTGAGCGAATTATACGCTTTTCGGTCTATTTTTTTCAACATTCGGATAAACATTTTTCGATGAAGGCCAAAATCTCCTCGCGGCCCACCCCCTTTTCCGACGAACTGCAGAGCATGGGCGGCAGCTCCTCCCACTGCTCCTTGAGCACTTGTCCATAGCGAGTTACACTCTTTTGAAGCTGACTCTTCGAGAGCTTGTCGGCCTTCGTGAAGATGATCCCGAAGGGGATGCCGTTCATGCCGAGCATCTCGATGAATCGGAGGTCGATTTTTTGGGGTTCGAGGCGCGAATCGACCAGAACGAAGAGGTAGTGCAACTTTTCGCACTTGAGGATGTAGTCGGTGATGAGCTTCGAGAATTCGCCCACGGTCGTCTTCGAGGCGCGGGCATAGCCATATCCGGGCAGATCGACCAGGTACCATTTGCCGTTGATCTCAAAATGGTTGATCAGACGGGTCTTTCCGGGTGTCCCCGACACCTTGGCCAACCCGTTGCGCCCCGTGAGCATGTTGATCAGCGACGACTTGCCCACGTTGCTGCGGCCGATGAAGGCAATGTCGCGCAGGTCGTCCTTGGGCACCTGACTGACCTTCGCACTGCTGCACTTGAATTCTGCTTTTACGATCTGCATGCCGCAAAGGTACAAAAGATTGAGCAATGGGCAATGCCAAGGAGCAATTATTTTTATAATGAGCAATGTGCATTCAGCATTCAGCAATGAGCAATGAGCAATGAGCAATGAGCAATTTTTTGGCTTACACACCGGAATATTACCCAAGAATATTCCCAACGACAAAAAATCATTGCCCATTTCTCATTACTCATTCTCGCCTCGTCATCCCGAGGAGCCGCAGGCGACGTGGGGATCTTTTCATGGGTGACCCGGAAAAACTCCTCCCCTAAGTTAGGGGAGGTGGCACGCAGTGCCGGAGGAGTGTGTTCCTCATTTCTCATTTCTCATTACTCACTGCTCACTGCTCATTGCTCATTCTCGCCTCGTCATCCCGAGGAGCCGCAGGCGACGTGGGGATCTTTTCATGGGCGAAAAATTCCACATGATAAGTCGCAGATAAAAAGATGGCCACGTCGGGCAAGCCCTTCTCGCCATGACGCAGAAAAAGGGCTCATTGCTCATTGCTCACTGCTCACTGCTAAGCCCCTAATATAATTAAGGTATATTTTTTTATCGAAATTCTTTGAAATTTCATGGAATTGTAATAACTTTGCCGTGTTTAAGTAAACTCTTATGAAGAGTGCGGATAAAAATTAGTGATGTAACGCCCTTAGGTTCTGATAGTTAGAGAGAAAAACTAAACCTATTAAATAAACTTAACTAAAACAAATTAAAAAAGATGAAAAAAACTTATTTGAGCTATGAGGCTCCCGAGGTGGAGCTCGTAGAGATGGCCGTGGAGTGCGGTTTCGCTGCTTCGACCGGTGAGCACGCTGCTTTCGAGGAAGAGGTTGATGCATCCTCTGCCTGGTATTAATCGTTAACCTATTAAGAAAACAGTAAAAAATTAGAAGAAAGATGAAAAAGTTTTATTCGTTCTTGTTTGCAGCTGTTGCCTTGGTAGGCTTTGCTGCTTGTAACTCGGATTCGACCGAGGAGCCCGCTCCCGCACAGGAGAATGTAGGCAAGATGGAGTTCACCGCCAATATCGGTGAGGATACCAAGACCGCACTGGATGGTCTGAATGTAACCTGGTGCGAGGGTGATATAATTGGTATTTGGGATGGTACGGCCACCCAGCCTTTCACTGCAACGGAGATCAACGGCAAAAGTGCCAAGTTTGAGGGTATGGCTGCTTTGGGTCAGGCCAAGTACTACGCTGTATATCCTTATGTAGAGGGCGCTACCTGCGCAGATGGTGTTTGGACGGGCGTAAACTTCAACAACAACCAGGAGGCTGTAATTGGCACGTTCGCTTGCGGTGCTAATATCTCATTTGCCGAGGCTGAAGGTACCCATCTTACCTTTACGAACTCGTTGGCCGTTCTGAAGTTCCAGGTTCCCGTGGCTTGCAAGCTCGTTGAGTTTGTTGCTAACAATGCACTGCTTGTAAAGGCTTGGGGCACCGATGAGAACAAAATGCAGCCCGAAAAGGACTACTACGTTACCGTTCCCGCCGGCGAATACAAACTGACGGCCCGCGTAGACGGCTATCTGTCGGTAGCCAGCACCAAGACGCTTGAGGTTGCGACCAACAAGATCTACAACCTCAAGACCCTGCCCGCTCCGGTAGAAAGTGATTGGGGTATTAAAGGTGCTTTTACTGATGGCAATAACTGGAATACTCATGTTAAAATGTACAAAGAAACGGAAAGTCTTTTCGTTGTAAAAAATGTACAAGGCAAAGATAAGGATTTTAAAATTACGGATGGTAATACTTGGTTAGGAGGCGACTTTGCTTTACTAAATAAATGGTGTAACACCTTTGATGGACCGAATCTAAAACTTCCTGCAGAAAAATGTGATATCTACTTTGATATTAACGAGAAAATTTTCTGTATCGTAGAAGCAGGTACCAAAGTTCCTGAGATTCCCTATCTCTACCTTAATGTAGAATTTGATGGTTGGTTCAGTGACAACGCGCGTTTTGCTGTATGCTTTATGAACGACGATAAATTGAAACAACATTGGTACAGCTTTAATGGTCTTACCAAAGAAAATAGAATCGGATCTGTACCTTGTTTTGGTGGTTATAAATATGTTGTCTTCTGCCGTATGAACGGACGTAATTCGACTAATAATTGGGGTAATAGATGGAACCAGACTCAAGATGAGGTAATCCCTGCTAATGGCAACAATATGGTAACTATCACTGGCTGGGATAACTACTCGTGGAGCAAGAAATAATTTCTAAAGCTATCTAAACATAACGAGGATTGATCTTTAGGGTCAATCCTCGTTTGTGTTTTGGGAGGTGTGGGAGATATGGGAGGTTAGGGAAGTTAGAGAGTTTAGGGAGTTTAGGGAGATTAGGGAGATTAGGGAAATTCGTTAGTTCCCAAAAACACTAAACTCACTAAACTCCTTAAATTCACTAAATTCACCACCAAATCTTAGGGTCAATCCTCGTTTGTTTTTGAGGGTGGTGTAGGAGGTTAGGGAAGTTAGAGAGTTTAGGGAGATTAGAGTAATTCATTAGTTCCCCATAACACTAAACTCACTAAACTCCTTAAATTCACTAAATTCACCACCAAATCTTAGGGTCAATCCTCGTTTGATTTTGTCTTTGAGGGTGGTAGGGGCTGTAGGGGCATTAGAACTTTCTGAAGGGGAGTTTCAGCACGCCCCAGAAGGCTTCACCGAAGATTCCCGAGGACATCTTCGAGGTACCGGCGGTGCGGTCGACGAAGACGATGGAGAGCTCTTCGATCCGAAAGCCCAAGCGCCAGGCTGTATATTTCATCTCGATTTGGAAGCCGTAGCCGATCATGTGCACCCGGTCGAGGTTCATGCGTTCGAGGACCTCGCGGCGGTAGCCCACAAAGCCGGCGGTGGCATCCGAGACGGGCATGCGGGTGATGGTGCGGACGTATTTCGAAGCGAAATACGACATCAGCAGGCGCGACATGGGCCAATTGACCACATTGACCCCCTTAGAGTAGCGTGAGCCCACGACCACATCGCTCCCCGAGCTCAAGGCGGCGGCCAGGCGCAGCAGGTCATCGGGGTTATGCGAAAAGTCGCAATCCATCTCGAAGACCGCCTCATAGTCGCGCTCGAGGGCCCATCGGAAGGCGGCGATATAGGCTGTGCCGAGGCCCAGTTTTCCGCGGCGCTCGATCAAGTGGAGGCGTTCGGGGTAGGCCGATTGGAGCTCCTGCACGGCACGGGCCGTGCCATCGGGCGATCCGTCATCGACCACAAGCAGGTCGAAAGCACCCTCCAGGGACATCACCTTCCGGATCATCGGGGCGATATTCTCGATCTCGTTATAGGTGGGGATAACTACTAACTTTTTCATCTTTCGTTACATCATTTTTCCAAAGGTGTGACCTCCGAAGAGGTAACGCAAAAGGATCGAACCGCGGTATATGCCCACGGGATTTTTTTTCACGCCGCTGCGAATTTCACGCCGCCTGAGGCTCAGGCGCGGGTGGGCCTGCAGGAAGTCGCGCCAGGCACGGAAGACCGCCAGAAAGGCTGCACCGCGACCCTGTGCAAGGTAGCTCAGGGCGGCCAGCAGGTCGGTAAAGGGGCGCACGACAGCCACCAGAAGGCGTTGTGCGGGCGAGGCGCACTTGAAGAGCATCATCAGGTTGTTGCGGTGGTTCAGGTAGATCTTCCGAGGGGAGTCTGTGGCCAGCGTGCCGCCGCCGAGATGGAAGACTGCACTCCGAGGGATCACCCTGACCTTGCGGCCCTGCAGCTGCATGCGCCAGCAGAGGTCGATCTCCTCCATGTGGGCGAAAAATTCGGGATCGAGACCTCCCGCCTCCCAATATGCCTTGGCCCGGCAGCAGAAGGCGGCACCGCTCACCCAGAAGCAGTCGCGTGCATCGTCGTACTGTCCCTGGTCAGGCTCCAGGTGTCGGAGGATGCGACCGCGACAGAAGGGGTAGCCCAGCCGGTCGATAAATCCGCCCGCGGCACCGGCATACTCAAACCGCTCGGGCTCGCGCCATGAGCGGATCTTCGGGGCGCAGGCCCCCAATTCGGGATCGGCCTCCAGGGCCTCGATCAGCGGTTCGAGCCACCCCTTGGGGGTCTCGACATCGGAGTTCAGGAGGACGAAGCAGTCGCCATCCAGCTGCCTCAGGGCCCGATTGTAGCCCTCGGCGAAGCCGTAATTGCGATCCAGGCGAATCAACCTGACGTTCGGGTGGTGGGTCGTCACATAGTCGCACGAAGAGTCCGTGGAGCCGTTGTCGGCCACCACGACCTCCACACCCTCGGGTACGGAATCAACGACTCCGCCCAAAAAACGGAGGAGCATCTCCTGGCCGTTCCAGTTCAATATGACAACCCGGGTCTTCATCAGCGGAGAACGTATTGATGGTGGCGCTGGTGCTTCCAGCGGCGGTGGGACCACATCCAGAGGGCGGGCTCGCGCGTGATCATCGCCTCCAGGCGCTGCACATAGCGTGCCGTGATCTCATTCTCCTCGACCTCACTCTGGCCGTCGTAGATCTGCTCGAACCATACCTCATAGCGCCCGACACCCGTGCGTGCCACATGGCAGAAGTAAACCGGGATATGGAAACGCAGGGCCAGTTTTTCGCCCCCGTCAAAAAATACGGTATCCTGATTCAAAAAGCGGAACCAGTGGCTGTCGGGCCTCAACGGCGGGTTCTGGTCGGCAATCAGGCCCAGGATCTGAGGCCGGTCGCCCCCCTTGCTACGCAGGTAGTGGCGCACGCACTCCTTCATCGGCACTTGGGCGATGTTGGGGGCATAATCCCGCAGGCGGTTATAGAAGCACTCGAAAACAGGGCTGCGCAATGGGTGGTAGACACCGATAAAGTCGGAATCGGGATCGAAAAGGCCATAGAGCATAAAGTACTCCCAGCAACCGTAGTGCGAGGCCAGGACGATCCAGTCGCGCCCCTTGTTCTGGGCGATATGCTCTTCCAAATTGCGAAAACGAATAAACTCCTCGCGGCGGTCGGCACCAACACCCGCCAGGGAGATTGTATCGACTATCACCTCGGCCAGGGTGCGGTAGTTGTCATACATGATGCGGCGGAGCTCCTTGGCCGACTTGTCGGGAAAGGAGCGCTCGAGATTTACGAGGATCACCCGGCGACGGTAGCGGATCAGCATCAGAGCCGCAAAAATAAGGGGTTGCACCAGGTGGAAACGGACCCATCGGGGCAGGTGCGAAAATCCGCAACTGAAGCCCCACAACAGATTGAGTTGCAGGCGCTGCCAACGGGTCAGCCGCTCTTCTTTTTCGCTACGCCTCATACTCCAGATGCTCTTCGTTGCGGGCCGCACGCTCCTTTTCGCGCCCGGCCAGTACAATGACAAACTCTCCCTTCGGTTCGTGGGTACGGAAGTGGTTCAGCACCTCTTCGAGGGTTCCCCGCACCGTCTGCTCGAACTTCTTGGTCAGCTCCCGCGAGACCGAGACCCGCCGTTCGGGACCCATCACCTCGATGAGCTGTTCGAGGCACTTGACCACGCGGTAGGGCGACTCATAGAAGATCACCGAACGCTCCTCATCGCGCAGGGCCTCCAGGCGCTTCATGCGCCCCTTCTTTTGGGGCAGAAAGCCCTCGAAGGCAAAACGATCGCACGGGAAGCCGCTCTGCACCAAGGCCGGCACCAAGGCAGTGGCTCCGGGAAGGGTCTCCACCTCGATCCCCGCCTCTACGCAGGTGCGCACCAAGAGAAATCCCGGGTCGGAGATGCCGGGGGTTCCGGCATCGGAGATCAGCGCCACGGTGCGCCCCGCCTCGATGGCCTCGGCTACCATGCGGACCGTGGCATGTTCGTTGAATTTGTGGTGGGAGTACATGCGCTTCTCGATGCCGAGGTGCTTGAGCAGAAAGGAGGATGTGCGGGTGTCCTCGGCCAAGATGAAATCAACCTCCTGCAAGACCCGAATGGCTCGGAGCGTGATGTCGTCGAGATTCCCGATAGGGGTGGGTACGATATAGAGTTTGGACATGTCGCTTGGTTTTCGTTGGACTATTCACCGTATTTGCGCACCAGAAGATCGACCAAAAGTTTGGCCGCCTCGGAGTTGGCATTCCAATTGTAGTTTTCGGCAATGTAGATCATGCAGTCGTCGAGCGAGGGCATACGGTCCAGCTCCTCGATCGCAGCGTGGAACTCACGCTCACTGTCGCCGAAGAGCTCTTTGCGCAACAGGTAGCGGTCGTTGAGGGCAATGTGATCCTTGAGCGATCCGCCTCCTACCGAGAGCGAAGAGGCGACCGTGGGCTGCGGGGTAAAGGTGTCGGCCAGGGTCTGCTGTTCGGCATGAATCACCTCTCCCAAGACCGGGGCGGCGGCCTCCTCCGAGGGGCGCGGCAACGGGATTGTCGTCACCTCCTCTTCGCGGAAGATCGGCTCCGGATCCGATGCATTCTCCGACTCGGGCGAAGAGGGCTCGGCAACAAGGGGGGATTCGTCCGGGTTCGGCTTTTCGGCGATCAACTCCTCACGCATGGCCTCCTTAAGGGGGTTGCGGGGCTCCTCCTCGGACGGAGTGGTCAAGAGCTGCTCCGCGGCTTCAGGCTCCATGAGCTTAGGCTCCTCTTTGGCTTTGCGCCTCGACGAGCGGGGCTCGGGAGCATCGCCATAAAGCGAGAGCAATACGCGGCGCGACGTGCGGCGATGGATCGGCATCTCGCTCACATCAAAGAGGCTGTTCTGGACCACCGGAGCCTTTGTCTCCGCCATCGGTTCGGGCTCGGCAGCAGACTCTTCGGCAGGCTCCTGAACCGGCTCCTTGACAAGCTCCTGAACCGGCTCCTCGGCAAACTCTTCGATGGGCTCTTCTGCAGGCAACTCGTTTTTGAGGATCGGCTCCTCGAGGGGCATCAGATCATCGAAATCGATAACGGCGGGCTCATCTGCCGGCAGGGGTTCGGATTCCATCGGGATCTTCACGGGCTCGGGCTCGGATTCGGGCTCGGCAGGGGCTGTCGGGCTCTCTTGTGCAGAGGCCTCGGCAAACCGGACCGCCTCGTAGAGGCTCTTGAGTTTATCCAACGCCAGATCGCGCTCTATGGTCGAAATCTGCTCCTTGGTGCGCCAGCCATCGACCAATGCCTCGATGCGGTGCAGTTCGGACAAGATATTTTTCAAATCCATCATATAGGGGTATATTTGGGTCAAAGGTAAGTAATTTTGCGCAAAAAACGCCATATTCTCACCGTTATTTTCTTTAAGAGAAGAAAAGAGGGGGCCGAAGGTAGGAAAATCGCAAAAGTTTCGCTATTTTTGCGCGATTGTTTTCGATTCCCGGCCCCGATGCCCCGAATGGAAAATGAATCAAGCGAAGGATAACCCCAAAAAAGATTAAAAGCAAAAGAGTCATACTATGGCATTACAATGCGGCATTGTGGGTCTTCCCAACGTGGGGAAATCGACCCTTTTCAACTGTCTGTCGAACGCCAAGGCGCAGGCAGCCAACTTCCCGTTCTGCACCATCGAGCCCAATGTGGGCGTGATCACCGTACCCGACGAGCGCCTGATTCGTCTGGCCGAGATCGACAACCCGAAGCGTGTGGTGCCCACCACCATCGAGATTGTCGATATTGCCGGTCTGGTAAAGGGTGCCTCGAAGGGCGAGGGCCTGGGCAACAAGTTCCTGGGCAATATCCGTAATACCAACGCCATTATCCATGTGCTGCGCTGCTTCGAGAACAGCAACATTACCCATGTGGACGGTTCGGTGGATCCCGTGCGCGATAAGGGGATCATCGATACCGAGCTGCAGCTCAAGGACCTCGAAACGGTAGAGAACAACATCGGCAAGTGCCAGAAGCAGGCCGCCGCAGGCGATAAGACAGCCAAGCGCCGCTTCGAGATCCTGACCCTCTTCAAGGAGGCTTTGGAGCAGGGCTTCTCGGCCCGCACCGTAGAGACCGACAAGGAGGATCGCAAGTTGGTGCAGGACCTGAACCTGCTGACCGACAAACCGGTGCTCTACGTCTGCAACGTGGACGAGCAGTCGGCCGCAACGGGCAACGCCCACACCGAGGCTGTGAAGGCCGCCATTGCCGACGAGAAGGCCGAGATGCTGATTGTGGCCGCCGCAACGGAGGCCGATATTGCCGAGCTGGAGGAGTATGAGGAGCGCCAGATGTTCCTCGAGGATTTGGGCCTCAAGGAGTCGGGAGTGGCTCGTCTGATCAAGGCTGCATACAAATTGCTCAATCTGGAGACCTTCTTTACGACCGGAGCCGACGAGACTCGCGCCTGGACCTATAACCGCGGCATGAAAGCACCGCAGACGGCCGGCATCATCCACACCGATTTCGAGCGCGGCTTCATCCGTGCCGAGGTGATCAAGTACAACGACTATACGACGTTGGGCTCGGAGAAGGCCTGCCGCGATGCCGGAAAGATCGGCATCGAGGGCAAGGAGTATGTGGTGCAGGATGGCGACATTATGCACTTCTTGTTCAATGTATAACATAAAAAATCTACGATAATGACCAGACCTGTTCGCGTGCGTTTTGCACCCAGCCCCACCGGCCCGCTTCACATTGGCGGTGTCCGCACGGCCCTTTACAACTTTCTGTTTGCCCGCCAGCGAGGCGGCAAGATGATTCTGCGCATCGAGGATACCGATTCGCAGCGCTTCGTACCCGGTGCCGAGGAGTACATTCTCGAGTCGCTGAAGTGGTGCGGCATCGAGATCGACGAGGGTGTCGGCGTAGGCGGCCCCCACGCCCCCTATCGTCAGAGCGAGCGCCGTGAGATCTACCTGAAATATGCCACCCAGCTCGTGGAGGCCGGCTGGGCCTACTACGCCTTCGACTCGGCCGAGGAGCTCGATGCCCTGCGTAAGCAGTATGAGGCCGAGGGCAAGACCTTTGCCTACAACTATGAGGTTCGCAGCGAGCTGGCCACCTCGCTCAAGCTCCCGAAAGAGGAGGTCGAAGAGCGCATCGCCCGAGGCGATCAGTGGGTGATCCGCTTCAAGATGCCCGAGAACGAGATGGTAAAGATGCACGACCTGATTCGTGGCGATGTGGAGATGAACACCTCAACGCTGGACGATAAGGTGCTCTACAAGTCGGCTGACCAGCTGCCCACCTACCACCTGGCCAACATCGTGGACGACCACCTGATGGAGATCTCACATGTGATCCGTGGTGAGGAGTGGCTCCCTTCACTGCCGCTGCACTACCTCCTCTACCGGGCCTTCGGCTGGACCGATTCGCAGCCCGAGTTCGCCCACCTGCCCCTGCTGCTGAAGCCCACGGGCGGCGGCAAGCTCTCGAAGCGCGATGGCGATAAGATGGGCTTCCCGGTCTTCCCCCTGTTCTGGAAGTCGCCCTCGACCGGCGAGACGGCCCACGGCTACCGCGAGGACGGTTATTTCCCCGAGGCCTTCATCAATATGCTGGCCCTGCTGGGCTGGAACCCCGGTACGGAGCAGGAGCTCTTCACGATGCCCGAGCTGATCGAGGCCTTCTCGCTGGATCGCGTCTCGAAGTCGGGCGCCCGCTTCCAGCCCGATAAGGCCAAGTGGTTCAATGCCCAATACCTGCACCGCAAGTCGGCCGAGGAGCTTGCCGTGATCTATCAGCCGATCCTCAAGGCCCACGGCATCGAGGCCACAGACGAAGTAGCCGGCAAGGCCGCCTCGATCATGAAGGAGCGCGCCACGCTGATCGGCGATCTGTGGGAGCTGACCTCCTTCTTCTTCGTGGCCCCCACGGAGTATGAGGAGAAGCAGGCCAAGAAGTACTGGAAGGGCGACAACCCCCGCATCCTGAAGGAGGTGCGCGAGGTGCTGGCCTCGATTGACGATTTCTCGCTCGAAAATACGGAGAAGATTGTCCACGACTGGATCCAGGAGAAGGGCTACGGCATGGGCCAGGTGATGAATACTCTGCGCCTGGCATTGGTCGGCGCCGGCAAGGGCCCGGGCATGTACGACGTAACGGCCTTCATCGGCAAGGAGGAGTGCCTCAAGCGCATCGACCACCTCTTTGCTACCCTCACCCCCGCCGAATAGCCGATGGTCTCAATCGAACAGGAGTTCTGGGATCTGACGCCCGAGGGCGAGGGCGTCATCCGCTACCGCATGCGCAACAGCCACGGCGCCGAGGTGGAACTTACCAACCTCGGAGCCGCGGTGGTGGCCATCCGTGTCCCCGATCGTAAGGGGGCACTGGCCGACGTGGCCTTGGGCTATGGCGAGGCGGGCGACTACCGGCGCGATCCGGCCAATATGGGCAAGACGATCGGCCGCTTTGCCGGCCGCATCGGCTATGGCCGCATGGAGATCGAGGGCGAGGAGATTCGCCTCGAGGCCAACTGCGGCCGCCACCACCTCCATGGCGGAACAGTAGGCTTCGGTAACCGCCTCTGGGAGAGCCGTGTGGAGGAGAACCGCGTGGTCATGGAGCTCTACTCGCCCGAGGGCGACCAGGGCTACCCGGCCCAAATGCAGGTCGAGGCGGTCTTCGACTTCGACGACGACAATGCCCTGGAGATCACCTACCGCGCGGCAGCCGATCGCACGACGGTCGTAAACCTCACCAACCACCTCTACTTTAACCTTGAGGGCGAGGATGGCGGCTCGGTGCTCGACCATGAGCTCCAGCTCAACGCCTCCGCAGTCTGCGAGATGAACGGCAAACAACTCCCCACGGGCAGACTCCTCCCGGTGGCCGATAGCCCGATGGACTTTTCGGCATTCCGCCCCCTGCGCCCGGGCTTGGCGAGCGAGTTCAACCACTTGGACGATTACGATGGCTTCGACCACCCCTTCGCGGTCGATGATTGGCAACCCAATATCCTGCGCGAGGTGGGATGGCTGCGCAGCCCGAAATCGGGGCGCACGATGCAGATCCTCTCGTCGCAACCCTGCGTGGTGGTCTATACCGGTAACGGACTCTCGGGCGGAGCCCCCCGCTCCCGCTCGGGTCGCCGCTATGAGGACTACGACGGCATCGCCTTGGAGTGCCAAAACTTCCCCGATGCCCCCAACCGCCCCGAATTCCCTTCGCCACTGCTCCGCCCCGGCGAGATCTACTGCCAAAAGACCATCTACCGCTTCTCGACCTTCTGATCACCTCAAACAACAATGCGACCCATACGGTCGCATTGTTAGTAGTAGGAGAGTTTAAGGAATTTAGTGAGTTTAGAGTTTTGGGAAACTAATGAATTACTCTAATCTCCCCAATCTCCCTATCCTCCCTATCCTCCTACACCTCCCTCAAACACAAACGAGGATTGACCCTAAGATTTGGTGGTGAATTTAGTGAATTTAAGGAGTTTAGTGAGTTTAGTGTTTTAGAAAACTAATGAATTTCTCTAATCTCCCTAAACTCTCTAACTTCCCTATTCTCCCTATCCTCCTACACCTCCCTCAAAAAAACAAACGAGGATTGACCTTAAGATTTGGTGGTGAATTTAGTGAATTTAAGGAGTTTAATGAGTTTAGTGTTTTGGGAAACTAATGAATTACTCTAATCTCCCTAAACTCTCTAACTTCCCTAACCTCCCTATCCTCCTACACCTCCCTCAAAAAAAACAAACGAGGATTGACCCTAAGATTTGGTGGTGAATTTAGTGAATTTAAGGAGTTTAGTGAGTTTAGTGTTATGGGGAACTGATGAATTACTCTAATCTCCCTAATCTCCCTAATCTCCCTAAACTCCCTAAACTCTCTAACTTCCCTAACCTCCTACACCACCCTCAAAAACAAACGAGGATTGACCCTAAGATTTGGTGGTGAATTTAGTGAATTTAGTGAATTTAATGAGTTTAGTGTTATGGGGAACTAATGAATTACTCTAATCTCCCTAAACTCCCTAACCTCCCTAACCTCCCTAACCTCCCTAACCTCCCATAACTCCTACACCTCAAGCCCAACAAAAAATGCGACCCGAAGGTCGCATTTTTTCAGTTTATTCATTTAGCTATATCAGACTAATACGGAGTAGTTAAAATCTCCAACTGGTCTTTATTATCCTTGTATACAAACTGCAAGTATACATCGTTTTCATAATTTACATTATGGAGATCTGCAGTTTTCTTGCCAGTACCGGTAACCAAAAGGCTTCCTACTTTATCTGTTTTAATCTGATTCTTATCAATATTCCAATAGGAGAAGGTTCCCAAATCATTCGTTACTGTGCCATCGGGAGCTTTTTGGTTCTCCCAGGTTTGGCCAGCCCATAGCGTAGGATCCCACGAGTGAATTTTCAAATTTTGTACGCTCCAGTTATTGTTGAGATAGATCGTGATATTTTCGGGATCAGGATCACTGATGCTATAGGTGTAACCACTCGCAAACTCGTTAACAATTAAGTCCTTAGTCTGGCCTCCAGTCCAATTGACAATATAATTGAAAGTTTCACCTACATATTCATCAGGAATTACAGCATAGTACTTGTTGGTAGAACCAATTTGGGTCATAGCGGTTCCAGGCCAGTCGCCCAAAAACTTATCATCACCAGACCAAGCATAGAGGTTAAAAGCGGCATTGCCTTCTACGCAGAATACTGTAGGAACCTGCAGCTCGCCCAGGTTGTAAATCTTCTTCTTCTCAAAAGTGATGGTCGTGTTCTTCATTGTAATGCCATTCGACTCGCAGCTGAAAGCTACGTCTGCAGCAGGATTGATAGCCACATAGTGCTCACCGTCCTCAGCAATCGTAAGCTCATCGCCCGTCGAGAACAGGCCGGCACCCTTCAGCGTAACGGTACCCGTGGTCGTGAGCTTCAGGAAAGCGTTCTGAACGGCAAACTCGAAGGTAGCGCCCTCGGTAGTCAGCGTGCCCGTAGCCGTCAGAAGAGCACCGTGAACACCGGCCTCCGAATCAATCTTACCATCCTTTTTGTTCGAGTAAACAGCCTCAACCTCCTTGTTCAGCAGGCTCGTGCAGCCGGCCTCGGTGCAGGTAAAGGTAGCCAAATCATTGCCACATACGAAGTTAAAACCATCGATTACAACTACGTCGCCCTCGCACCAAACAGTCTGCAGACCATCCAGGTCGGTCTTGGTGGTGTCGATGTTAGCCTTGAACGAAAGTTTCTCGGCACCGGCGGGAGCGGGCTCCTCGGTCGAGTCCGAGTTACAAGCAGCGAAACCTACCAGGGCAACAGCTGCAAACAAGAACGAATAAAACTTTTTCATCTTTCTTCTAATTTTTTCTGTTCTACAATCTGTTACCAAATCTCCTCACCGTTGTTGTACTCCTCATACTTGGCATCATCCATCAGCGAGAAGGAAGCGTAGGTCTCCGAAGCAGCGAAACCGCACTCCACGGCCATCTCTACGAGCTCCACCTCGGGAGCCTCATAGCTCAAATACGTTTTTTTCATCTTTTTTAATTTGTTTTAGTTAAGTTTATTTAATAGGTTTAGTTTTTCTCTCTAACTATCAGAACCTAAGGGCGTTACATCACTAATTTTTATCCGCACTCTTCATAAGAGATGCCCCATGTTTTGTAACCCAAGGAAAATCAGCGCATTACATGACGAAAAACGCCTCATTCTGCGCCGCATAAACAAAAAAATTCTGCAATTTTGCGTACAGAAATCTCCAACTCCTCTCCATGTGTGCCGAGCGGAAAAGAACTTCGCCTTCGGGCCTTGCTGACCGTGCGCAAAATCTCCAACTCTTTCCTATGCAAAAACAGATGTGCCCTTTGTGCTGAAAACGCTACTAAAATTCCTGGTGTCGCTTGTCGGCGGCTCATAATCTCTCGGCTGTGTCCATGGGCTCATCGCATCTTCGTCCGGCAGAGTTGGCGGACAGAGTATGGAGACCGGTGAGGCAGAATTATCGGCATGAAGAGGAGGGTGGGGGAGAGCCGGAAAGAGGCTGTCTGCGGGTTGAACGGCGGCAGATAGGGTTCAAAAAAGGGCATCTTTGGGCCGGGGAGGGAGAATTTACACGCAAAAGCGAAAAGTTTTTGCCGAAATATGCCTTATTTCAGAAATAAAGTCCTATATTTGTAATGCTAATTGAAAATTCATCTCGGCAGGAGAGAGAATTTTTTAGGGATTTGGACTAAACTAACCTAATTCATACAAAGACATGGATAATACTTTTGTAAAAGAGGTACATGACGTTGTGATTCGCTTCTCGGGCGATTCGGGCGACGGCATGCAGCTCACGGGTACGCTCTTTTCCGACACCTCGGCGTTGCTCGGAAACGACATCTCGACCTTCCCGGACTATCCGGCTGAAATCCGCGCCCCGCAGGGAACCGTTGCCGGCGTGTCGGGCTTCCAGGTACACTTCGGCGACCACCGTGCCCTCAATCCGGGCGACTACTGCGATGTGCTGGTGGCCATGAACCCCGCAGCCCTGAAGGCCAACCGCAAGTGGCTCAAAACTTCCGCAACGGTCATCCTGGATGGTGATTCGGTGACGGAGGAGAACCTCAAGAAGGCCGGATTCCAGACGATGGATCCCATTGCGGAGCTCAATCTGGAGGGTTATAACGTGGTAACGCCCAACATCACCTCGATGACGCGCGATGCGCTGAAGGATCTGGGTCTGGATCTGAAGTCGGTGGTAAAGTGCAAGAACATGTTTGCCCTCGGTATCTGCTTCTACATCTACCATCGTCCGGAGGATCACGCCAAGAACTACCTTCAGTCGAAATTCGCCAAGAAAAATCCGCTGGTGGCCGAGGCCAACATCAAGGCCATTGATGCCGGCTACAACTACGCTGCCAACACCCACCAGTTTGCCAATACCTACACCATCGCCCCGGCCAAGTTGGAGAAGGGTACCTATCGCTCGATCAGCGGTAACGTAGCCACCGCCTGGGGTCTGATGGCCGCCGCTGAGAAGGCCAACCTGCCCCTCTTCTGCGGTTCGTATCCCATTACCCCTGCCACGGTGATCCTCGAGGAGTTGGCCAAGCGCCGCGACCTGGGTGTGAAGACCGTGCAGGCTGAGGATGAGATCGCCGGTATCTGCACCGCCATCGGTGCCGCCTATGCCGGTAACTTCGCCGTGACGACCACGTCGGGTCCCGGTCTTTCGCTCAAGAGCGAGGCGCTGGGTCTGGCTGTGATGACCGAGCTTCCGCTGGTTGTTGTCGATGTGCAGCGCGGTGGCCCCTCGACGGGTCTGCCGACCAAGACCGAGCAGAGCGACCTGGTGCAGGCCCTCTATGGCCGCAACGGCGAGTGTCCGGTTGTGGTTGTAGCAGCCTCTTCGCCCAGCGACTGCTTCCACTATGCCTTCGAGGCCAGCCGTATCGCCTTGGAGCACATGACCCCCGTCATCCTCCTCTCGGACGGCTTCATCGCCAACGGCTCGGAGCCCTGGCGCATCCCCTCGATGTCCGACTACCCGGCAATCAATCCCCCGATCGTAAACGAGGCTCCCGAGGGCGGTTTTATGCCCTATGCCCGCAATGAGAACTATGCCCGCGGCTGGGCCTTCCCCGGTAAGCCCGGTTTGCAGCACCGCGTGGGTGGTCTGGAGAAGGATGCCCTGAAGGGTACCATCTCGCACGATCCCGCCAACCACCAGTTGATGGTCAATAACCGTGCAGCCAAGGTGGCCAAGGTGGTGGACGACATCCCGGCGCAGACGGTATTTGGTGCCGAGGAGGGTGATCTGTTGGTTGTAGGTTGGGGCGGTACGCGCGGCCACCTGCAGGCTGCTGTCGAGCAGTTGCAGGCCGATGGCAAGAAGGTCTCGCTCTGCCACTTCAACTACATCAACCCCCTGCCCAAGGGCGTGGAGGAGATCTTCAAGAAGTTTAAGAAGATCGTGGTTTGCGAGTTGAACGAGGGTCAGTTTGCCAACTATCTGCGCGCCAAGCAGCAGCAGTTCTGCTACGAGCAGTATAAC
This sequence comes from Rikenellaceae bacterium, assembly GCA_015059965.1. Lineage (GTDB taxonomy): Bacteria > Bacteroidota > Bacteroidia > Bacteroidales > Rikenellaceae > Alistipes. The sequence goes on along the minus strand of SUZM01000001.1, from coordinate 165,683 downwards.
AAATGCGAGGGTCAGCCCTTCACGGTGGTTGAGCTCGTTAAGAAGTTTGAAACCTTATTGAAGTAAAGAAGATTATGGCACAGTTTAATTATACGCAGGCAGATTTCAAGAGCGATCAGGAGGTACGTTGGTGCCCGGGTTGTGGTGACCACGCCATTTTGAACGCCGTACAGCGCGCACTGCCCAAGGTGGCCGATCTGACCGATACGCCCCACCATCTCTTTACCTTCGTATCGGGTATCGGTTGCTCGTCGCGTTTCATCTACTACATGAAGACTTTTGGTTTCCACTCGGTTCACGGTCGTGCCAACGCCGTGGCTACGGGTGTCAAGACCGCCAACCCCAACCTCAGTGTCTGGGTGGCCTCGGGTGACGGTGACTCGCTTGCCATCGGTGGTAACCACTTCATCCACGCTATCCGTCGCAACGTAAACCTCAACATGATTCTCTTCAACAACGAGATTTACGGTTTGACGAAGGGCCAGTATTCGCCCACCACGAAGCTCGGTAAGGTAACCAAGACCTCGCCTTATGGTACGGTTGAGAAGCCCTTCACGCCGGGTGAGCTGGTGATCGGTGCCAAGGGTACCTTCTTTGCCCGTTCGATCGACATGGAGCTCCAGACGACCCAGGACTGCCTGATCGCTGCTGCTCAGCATAAGGGTATGTCGGTGGTTGAGGTGTTGCAGAACTGCGTGATCTTCAACGACAAGACCCATGCTGCCTTTGCTGGTGACAAGGCTACGCGTCAGAAGCACACCATCACCCTGCGCCATGGCGAGAAGATGCTCTTCGGTGAGAACAACGAAAAGGGCCTCGTATTCGAGGATATGAAGCTCAAGGTTGTTACGATCGGTGAGGATGGCTACACGCTCGACGATGTGCTGGTACACGATGCCCACACCGAAGATACCACGATGCATGTGCAGCTCGCAGCCATGAAGTACCCCGACTATCCTGTTGCTGTGGGTGTTATCCGCTCGGTAGAGGGTCAGCCCAGCTACGACGAGGAGGTTGCCCGTCAGGTTGAGGAGGTCAAGGCCAAGAGCAAGATCCACTGCATGGAGGATTTGTTGCACTCGGGGGAGACGTGGACCGTCGAGTAGTTTTGTCGTGATAAGTGGCCATTTGCTGCCGCTAACCTTAAAAAACAACGAAGGGCTGTACCTGTACAGCCCTTCGTTGTTTTTAAGCCTCTCCTTGACGACAAACGGGAGGGTGCAAAGTTTTCTCTCCTAAAATCAAAACGCTGCGAGCCAGCTCTTGTAGAGAAAACACGAAATTGTTGCACAGGTAGTAGTTGGAAGATTAGAATGGAGATATTAAGAAAGTGGCGTATGGAGTGAACCGTGCAGTTCCTTCATACGCCACTTCCGTTTGTCGGCAACAACTCGTTGAAAGATGGTTGTTATCGGTGTGTTACGTTCAAAATTGTTCTCTGCCGTTGTTGTGTAGTTGGCAGGACTACTTATTGATCTTGGCCCACGAATCCTTGAGGGTCACCGTGCGGTTGAAGACCGGATTCTCAGGCGTCGAGTCGGTATCGGCGCAGAAGTAACCTACGCGCTCGAATTGGTAGGCCTTACCCACGGGGGCATCCTTCAAGGCGGGCTCGAGGAAGGCTTTGACCTTGACCATCGACTCGGGGTTGAGGTTATCCTCCCACGAGGTTTGACCATTGCTCGTGTCGAAGGGATCCTCGGTCACGAACAGGGGGTTGAAGAGGCGTACCTCGGCCTCCAGGGCGTGGGCGGCCGATACCCAGTGGATCACACCCTTCACACGGCGACCGTCGCTCGACGAGCCCTCACCCGACATCGGGTCGTAGGTGCAGCGCAGCTCCGTGATATTACCCTCGGCATCCTTTACGACCTCCTCGCACTTGATGAGGTAGGAGTAGCGCAGGCGCACCTCCTGGCCCGGGCTGAGGCGGAAATATTTCTTGGGAGGGTTCTCCATGAAGTCGTCGCGATCGATGTAGATCTCGCGGCCGAAGGGTACCTCGCGCATGCCGGCAGCCTCGTCCTCGGGGTTATTGACCGCCTTGCGCATCTCGACCTTGCCCTCTTCCCAGTTGGTGATCACCACCTTCAGGGGGTTCAGCACAGCCATACGGCGCTCGGCCACCTTGTTCAGATCCTCTCTTACGCAGTACTCCATCTTACCCAGGTCGATGACGTTGTCGCGCTTGGCCACGCCCACCATCTCGGCAAAGGCACGCACCGAGGCGGGGGTATAGCCCTTACGGCGCAGGGCACAGATGGTCGGCATGCGGGGGTCGTCCCAGCCCATCACGGCGCCCTCCTTAACGAGCTTGAGCAGGTTGCGCTTCGACATCATTGTATAGGTGAGGTTCAGACGGGCGAACTCATACTGGTGCGAGGGGTAGATCTCCAACGCATCGATAAACCAATCATACAACGGACGGTGCACATCGAATTCGAGGGTGCAGATCGAGTGGGTGATCTGCTCGATCGAGTCGCTCTGGCCGTGGGCGTAATCGTACATCGGGTAGATGCACCACTTGTTGCCCGTGCGGTGGTGTTCGGTGTGGAGAATACGATACATGATCGGGTCACGGAAGAGCATGTTGGGGTGACCCATGTCGATCTTGGCACGCAACACCTTCTCGCCATCGGCGAACTCTCCGTTGCGCATGCGGGTGAAGAGGTCGAGGTTCTCCTCTACCGAGCGGTCGCGCCAGGGCGAGGGCTTTCCGGGCTCCGAGACCGTGCCGCGCGTGAGGCGAATCTCCTCCTGCGTCTGGTCGTCGACATAGGCCAGGCCCTTCTTAATGAGTTCAACGGCCCAATCGTAGAGTTGGTCGAAGTAGTCCGAAGCGTAGCGCTCCAGAGCCCATTCGAATCCAAGCCATTGGATATCGCGCTTGATCGAATCTACATACTCGACATCCTCTTTGGTGGGGTTGGTATCGTCGAAGCGCAGGTTGCACTTGCCGCCATACTTCTTGGCCAGGCCGAAGTTGATGCAGATACTCTTGGCGTGGCCGATATGCAGATAGCCGTTCGGCTCGGGCGGGAAACGGGTCTGTACGCGCGTTTCGCCCTTGGCGATGGACTCCTGGATGATCTCTTCGAGAAAGTTTGCCGACCGCTCTTTGGCCGGAGCTTCGTTGTTTGCGATTGCCATATTATTAACCTAAATATTGTGCGAAAAAATGTTTCAAGTCGCAAAGATAGTAAAAATCCTCCTTTTCGCCCCCTCTTTTGGGGTTATTTCTTCTTCGAGAAGAGTTTTTCGAGGCTTACCCCGATTTTGAGCACCTGCTGAAGGCCCACTCCCACGCCGTCGTAGTGAGCCACCAACGAAGCATCCACCTGCAGCGTATCCTTGAAGAAGGCGCGTGAGTAGCCGATCGAGGTGCGGTTGTAGATATTGCCCGTAACCCCATAGAAGGTCGAGGCCTCGAAGAGGTCGGCCCCATAGATCGAAAAGAGGGGTTGCAGATTTTCGCCCACATAGAGTCTGTTGTCGAGCGTAAGGCCCCAGCGGCTGATCGAGGCGTAAAATTCGCCTCCTTTGGGGGTGAGCCAGCCTGCTTCGGTGCGGCGGTCGCGCTGTAAGGCCTGGAGGTAGCCCAAGCGCAGCGATACGCGGTAGTTGCCCCCGAAGCGGACGCCCACATAGGGATTGACCAGCAGGTTATCGACCACCCCCTCGTCTGCCGCCTCGTTCAGGGTCTTGGCGTAGTGGAGCATCATGAGCGATCCGCCGGCCCAGAAGCGGCCGTCATCCCAACGGCCATCCATGAGGATGCGGAACTTCTCGCGCTGGGTCTCGGTGCGCAGCCCCTCCCAGTCGATCAGAAACTCGGCATAGGATTGGCTACTTGTCGAGCAGTAGTTGAAGAGGATGCCCTGCAAAGGGTCGTGGTAGAAGGTGGTCTTGTCGTCGAAGATCGCCTCGGAGTACTCTCCGATCATCTTCGATCGGGGAAAGATACCGGCATTGACCTGCACCGAGGGGCTCTTGAATTGGTAGTAGACCATCAGGGCAGCATCCGAGAGCGACTTCTCGTCGCCAAATTCGTGCATCAGGTTGGCCCCCACCATCAGGCGGTTGTGTTCGGCCCATTGGATGCCGACCTCGGGCGAGAAGCCCATGCCGAAGAGGGTCATCGACTCGCCGAAGTCGTTGCCCGAATATTCGCGGTTGTCGAATCGCGTCTCAAATTGTGCCCCTACGACCAGTTCCTGAGCCTCGAGACTCAGCGCCCAGAGCAGGGCAAGCAGTGGTAAAAAGATTTTTTTCATTGTTTTTCTCTGTTGTATAGGTGACATAAGGTCTAAAAACGCTCAAATGTAGCGAAAAAAAATGGTTTTTCACACTTGATATGCGACTTTTGGCTATCTTTGCCCGCAAATTGGATCGAAGATGAGAAAAATCAGCAACGAAGAGCTGCACCGTCCCTCGGCCGAGGAGTTTTCTAAAATGGAGAAACTCCCCGTGCTGGTAGTATTGGACAATGTGCGCTCGCTGCAAAACGTGGGCGCCTTCTTTCGCACGGCAGATGCCTTTGCCGTGGAGCAGATCGCCCTTTGCGGCATTACGGCCACACCGCCCAACCGCGACATCCACAAAACGGCCCTCGGTGCCGAGCTGACCGTGAAGTGGAGCTACCATCACAAGACCACCGAGTGTCTCGACGAGTTGCGAGCCGCCGGCTACCGAATCCTGGCCGTCGAGCAGGTTGAGGGGGCCGCTATGCTCGATGATTTTCGTCCCGAGCAGGGGGTGAAATATGCCCTTGTCTTTGGAAATGAACTCTTCGGCGTGAGCCAGGAGGCGGTCGATGGGTGTGATGGCGCCATTGAGATCCCGCAGCTCGGCACGAAACATTCGCTCAATGTTTCGGTTTCGGGCGGCGTAGTTTTGTGGCATTTTTTTGCGCAACTCAAAAAATAGCCTTATCTTTGAATGATGTTTCCGCCTTAAGTGGCGATCGAAACTGGGAACCAACCGCAATAAATCAACTAAAAAAGAGAAAAATATGTCCGTAGAATCTACGCTTCGTGCGGTAACCACCTACCGCCTGACCGAGATGAAACAGCGCGGCGAGAAGATCGCCATGCTCACCTCCTACGACTATTCGATGGCCAAGATCGTCGATGCCGCCGGTGTTGATGTGATCCTGGTGGGCGACTCGGCCGCCAATGTGATGCACGGCTATGAAACCACCCTGCCGATCACCCTCGATATGATGATCTACCACGCCAAGTCGGTGGTGCGCGCCGTAAATCGCGCCCTTGTGGTCGTCGATCTGCCCTTCGGTACCTATCAGGGTAATTCGAAGGTGGCTGTCGATTCGGCCATCCGCATCATGAAGGAGACCGAGGCCGATGCCGTGAAGCTCGAAGGTGGTGAGGAGGTCCTCGAATCGGTGCAGCGCATCCTGGCCTGCGGAATCCCCGTTATGGGCCACCTGGGCCTCACGCCCCAGTCGATCCATAAGTTTGGCACCTATACGGTGCGTGCCCGTGAGGAGGCTGAGGCCGAAAAGCTGGTGCGCGATGCACAGTTGCTTGATCGTGCGGGTTGCTTCGCCTGTGTGCTGGAGAAGATCCCTGCGGTGCTGGCCGAGCGCGTTACCCGTGAGGTCTCGATGCCCACCATCGGCATCGGTGCCGGCGGAGCCACGGATGGTCAGGTGCTCGTTGCCCACGATATGCTGGGCATCAATAAGGGCTTTTCGCCCCGTTTCCTGCGCCGCTATGCCGACCTGCACAGCGTGATGACCGATGCTGTGAGCGACTATGTGCGCGATGTCAAGGAGTGCGACTTTCCCAACGAAAAGGAGCAGTACTAACCCCTTCTAAAGAGCAGAAGCAGATGAAGAAAGAGTGGAACGATGTGCGCGAGTTTCATGAGAAGTTCGGCCATCCGGTAGCCGCCAAGCCCGGCATGGTGGCCAAGAAGCGAGCTTTGAGTCGTGCGAAATGGATGAACGAAGAGGTTGCCGAATTTTTGGTTGCCGAGGATATCTATGAGCAGGCCGATGCGATGATCGACCTGATCTACTTTGCGTTGGGTACGCTGGTGGAGATGGGTCTCGAGGCCGATGAGTTGTTTGAGATCGTGCAGCAGGCCAACATGGCCAAGCTCTGGCCCGATGGCAAGCCTCACTATAACCCCAAGGATGGCAAGGTGATCAAGCCCGAGGGGTGGGAGGACCCGGCGCCGAAGATTCGCGCCTATATTGATGGGGTGATCGCCTCGAAGGGGGGCGAAAAGTAGTCCGTTGGGACGAAAAAGGGGAGAAGGTGGCCGGAAAAGCCGCCTTTTTTCGTTGATATTCCATAATTTTTACTACATTTGCATGTTTGTATGGTTATGAAAAGGATTTTATACATAGCAATGATCTGCCTGACGGCGGTGGGCTTTGCCTCTTGCACCGATGAAGAGGAGGAGCGCATAACCTCGCAGAAGGATAAGATGACCACCTTCCTGAAGAATACGCTTAAGCTCAAGACCTACGAGGAGGCGATGGATCCTGCGGCCGAGGAGAACACGCCCTTTTATACGGTGCATGGCGAGTGGGCTTTCCGTTGGATCAAGAACTACTACGACCTGGGGCGCCATGAGCAGCCGCAGGTGCGACAGGGTAGTGTGGTGGGGCTCACGCTGAGCATCTACCCCTATACCGGCAGCAAGGTCAGCGACAGTACGTTACCCCTCTATACGAATGACGAGGAGTTGCGTGAGCGCCTTCAGACGGCGGGCCTGAACCTCGAATATTGGAGTTTCGAGCCCTATTATGTGGAGGTTGGGGCCGGCGATACAATAAGCGGCCTGGAGCTTGCGTTGGACGGATGCCGCCTTCACGATCAGGTGGAGGTCTATATGACCTTCTCGGAGGCCTATGGCGGTGATTGGCTCCTGACGGTGGCCCCCGAGAGCGGGCTGATCGTCTTTTATACGGTAGAAAGTGTTCAATAATGCAAAATGCAATGAAGATAAAGGTTTCGATTAAGGTCGCCCTCTGGTCGGCCCTTGTGATGCTCTTTGTGGCTTGTGCCGATCCCCAGGATCGCCTTTACGACGGCATGGAGGCGCAGTCGCTCGGCAAGTGGATGGAGAAGTACCACCCCGAGTTGCTGAACAACAAGCAGACCTCGGGCGGTTACTATGTCGATATTCTCGATGCGGGCGATCCCGCGCGGCCGGTCAATGATACGATCTATTGGGTGAAGTTGGCCTTCACGGGTCGCGACCTGAAGGGCAATGTCTGCCTCACGCGCGACGAGCTGACGGCCCGCCAGATCGGCAGCTTCACGAAGTATACCCACTACGTCCCCTTCTACCGCTACTGCGGCGAGGAGTCGGCCAATCTGCTGGACGGCATGCACCGCGCACTGCGCAATACCCTTGAGCTCGATGCCGACTATGCCGCTGCGCGCGACCTCCCCACGGAGGTTGTCTTGGGTCTGGGTGCCGAGGTGGTGCTCTATATGCCTTCGTCGATTGTGGGCGGCCTGAGCGGCAGTGGTGGTTATGAGGGCCAGGAGGCCTATTCGCTCTCGGCCTCGCGCCCGCTGATCGTTCAGATGAAGGTGGTCGATCTGATCAAGAACCCGCTGGAGTATGAGGGCGAGGAGGTTGATGCCTTTGCGGCCGAGAACGGCACACTGAAGCCCGTGGAGGAGAAGAGCGAGGGTACGGCCTCGACGACACGCGGTGCCGAGGAGCCGCAGTATAACGATGGCTACGCCTGGCGCACGGCCAACGATACCATCCCGCAGCTCTACATCAACCACACCTGGCGCCCGACCGCCGACCGTTCGAAGCTGCTCAACTACCGCAATGCCTACCGCTCGACGGTGGCCCCCTACAACGACCTGGCAACCTTGGACGAGCGGATCAACGAGGCCCTGGTGGAGCGTTTCGGCGAGGGAACTTTGGAGGGCGACTCGGTGAAACTCTCGGGCACGGCCAAGATCTGGTATATCGGCCGCTTCCTCGACGGCTTCATCTTCGATACGAACATCGACGAGGTGAAGGAGCTGATCTATGGCAAGGTGGAGAGTGCCGGCGAGGTGATCACGATCACCCCCGAGAGCAACGGCAAGAACTATGTGAGCTCGTGGTACTACTGCATCCCGCAGCTGCGCTATGGTCAGTGGGCCGCCGTGGTCGGCACCTCGACCTACAACTACGGCGCTACGGGCCAGGAGGGTGAGACGATCACCAATACCACCACCTCGGGCTATGATCAGAGTTACTACGACATGATCAACTACTACAACTACATGAACTCCTACTACGGGAACTCCTACTATGGGGGCTATTATGGCAACTACTACGACTACTACAACTACGGTTACTACGATAACTTCTACTACGACAACTCGAACGTAACAACCACGACGACCACCACGATCTCGACCGAGATCCAGTCCTATACGCCGCTCCTGTTCCAGATCTATATCGAGGAGAAGGAGTAGGGGATACCTATATTATATATAAGAGCAAAACGAATCGAACCCCGAAATTTGAATTCCCCATGCGAAGAATCCTCTTTCTCCTCTCGTTGCTCCTCTTTGGAGGAGCCACGCTCTTGGCCCAAGAACTGACGGTCAAGACCTTCGAGCTGCGCGACCGCGACCTGAGGGCCAAGCAGAAGCCGCGCTTCGATAATAACGAGGATGCCTGCGCCCTGGTGCGTGTCCAGGTGGCCGCTCCGAACTGCATCTTCTCGGACAGCTATATCGTGGGCGATGTGGAGCAGGGCTTCGGCGAATACCTGGTCTATATGGCCAAGGGGGCCCGCCGCCTGCGTGTCGCACACCCCGATTTCCTCTTTACGCCCCTCGACTACGAGTTCCCCGAGGCCTTAGAGTCCTACCGTACCTACGCCCTGATCCTGGAGGTGCCCATCTATACCCACTACGCCGAGATTGTCGAACAGCAGAGCCAACAACCGCAGCGTTCGACGACACGAACCGTTTCGACTACACCGGTGTCGCAATCGAAAGTGTGGCAGGTGGGCGATTACTATAACGTGAACGGCAAAGAGGGGGTGGTCTTCTGGGTGGATGAAACCGGCAAGCACGGCAAGATTGTCAGCATGACGGAGTCCGAGCAGCTGGCCTATTCATATAATTTTGAAGAATTATTAGGAGCTAGTAGTGGATCACATGGAGACATAAATATGTCCGTGTATAAAACAATAAGTGCTCAAAAATCTTCTGCTTATCCAGCTTTCAAGTGGTGTGAAAACTTAGGTGAAGGATGGTATCTCCCTGCAAAAAAAGAGATTGATATTTTTCTTGGTATTGGAGAAGTGCTGGCCGCAGTTGATGATACTCTAATTCAATATGGAGGGTCAGGATTATGGGGTAGAAATATTGAAATTTGGTCTTCTACTGAACGTGATTCGGAATCTGCTTGGTTATATAATTTAGAAATAGAGGAATGGGGATATGGTTTGAAAAATTATCCTGCCTATGTGCGCGCTGTCTCCGCTTTTTAACATTTAGGCTTTTGGTGAGGGCGCAGCCCGAACCTTTGTGCTTTCACGCCCTGCCGAAAAGCAGGGCGTGGTTTTTTTGGGGGGGTAGGGAGGTTAGGGAGGTTAGGGAGATTCCCCCAAAACACTAAATTCCTTATACTCCCCCTCTAAGGTAGAGGGGGTGGTGCGGAGCACCGGGGGCGTGTGCTTAATAATGAGCAATGAGTAATGAGTAATGAGTCCTTTTTCTGCGTCATGGCGAGGAGGGCTTGCCCGACGTGGCCATCTTTTTATCAGCGACTTATCGTGTAAAATATTACGCCCATAAAAAGATCCCCACGTCGCCTGCGGCTCCTTGGGATGACGAGGCGAGAATGAGCAGTGAGTAATGAGCAATGAGCAGTGAGCAATGAGTAATGAGCCCTTTTTCTGCGTCATGGCGAGGAGGGCTTGCCCGACGTGGCCATCTTTTTATCGGAGAACCATCCCGGCAAATAGTCGTCCATAAAAGATCTCCAGCATCCCCAGCCCCGCAGTCTGATTGCCCGAATTGTTCCTCTCTGCAGAGGGCGAAAAATTGCCACTGCAAAAAAAATCGCTACTTTCCGCAGAGAAATGGCGGAAATCTCGAAAATTTTCACTACTTTTGCGGGCAACAAAAACCCTTTTAGATTCTATGTCGTTTATCAATGAAAGGGTGCAGACGGAAGGATTGACCTTTGATGACGTCCTCCTCGTACCCGCCTATTCGGAAGTGTTGCCGCGAGAGGTTTCTCTCCGTTCCCGTTTCTCCAGAAACATCTGCCTCAATGTGCCCATCGTCTCCGCGGCCATGGATACCGTTACGGAGGCTCCCCTGGCCATCGCCCTCGCTCGTGAGGGAGGTATCGGCGTGATTCACAAGAATATGACCATTGCCGAGCAGGCCGCTCATGTGCGCAAGGTGAAGCGTGCCGAGAACGGCATGATCTACGACCCCGTGACCATCTCGAAGCTCAACACCGTGGCCGATGCCCTGGATCTGATGCGCGAGAACAAGATCGGCGGTATCCCCGTAGTGGATGGCGAGAAGCACCTGATCGGTATCGTGACGAACCGCGACCTGCGCTTCCAGCGTGACATGAACCGCAAGATCGAGGAGGTGATGACCCCCGGCGATCGCCTCATCACGACCCACAACCCCGAGTTGGCCCACGCCGCCGAGGTGCTCTTGAACAACAAGATCGAGAAGCTGCCCGTCGTGGATGAGGAGAACCACCTGCTGGGTCTGATCACCTATAAGGATATTACCAAGGTGCAGGATCACCCCAACGCCTGCAAGGACGAGAAGGGTCGTCTGCGTGTAGCGGCCGGTGTGGGTGTTACGCCCGATGCCATGGAGCGTGTCAAGGCGCTGGTGGACGAGGACGTCGATGCCGTAGTGCTGGATTCGGCCCACGGACACTCGCGCAACATCGTGGAGCTCTTGAAGAAGATCAAGGCCACCTATCCCTCGCTGGATGTGGTGGTAGGAAATATCGCTACGGCCGAGGCCGCCAAATACCTGGTGGAGAATGGGGCCGACGGTGTGAAGGTGGGTATCGGCCCCGGCTCGATCTGCACCACGCGTATCATCGCCGGTGTGGGTGTGCCCCAGCTGACGGCCATCTACGATGCGGCCAACGCCATCAAGGGCTCGGGGGTTCCCGTGATCGCCGACGGTGGTCTGCGCTACTCGGGTGACCTGGTCAAGGCTCTGGCTGCCGGTGGCGACTGCGTGATGATCGGTTCGATGTTCGCCGGTACGGAGGAGGCTCCGGGCGAGACGATCATCTACAACGGCCGTAAGTTCAAGAGCTATCGCGGCATGGGTTCGATCGATGCCATGAAGGCCGGATCGGCCGACCGCTACTTCCAGAAGGGTTGTGAGGGCAATATCAACAAACTGGTGCCCGAAGGTATCGTGGCTCGTGTCCCCTTCAAGGGTACGTTGAGCGAGACGGTCTTCCAACTTGTCGGCGGTATCCGCTCGGGTATGGGCTACTGCGGAGCCAAGGATATTCCGACCCTCCAGCAGGCCAAGTTTACGCGCATCACCACCTCGGGTATGAACGAGAGCCACCCCCACGATGTGGCCATCACGCGTGAGGCTCCTAACTATTCGAGCGAACGATAAAAAGTAGTTAAGCCATGAATGCTGCACTCAACCTCCCGGTTCTGCCTCGCGTAGGGTACACCGTGGGTTGAGTGCGGTTTTTTATCTCCAAATTTCAGAAGATCAAAAAATCAATAACATAAAAAAATTACCAAGATGAAACAAGACATGATTGTAATCCTCGACTTGGGCAGCCATGAGAATACGGTGTTGGCACGTGCCATCCGCGACCTGGGTGTCTATAGTGAGATCTATCCCCACGACATTACGGCCCAAGAGCTCAAGGCGCTCCCCAACGTGAAGGGCGTAATCATCAACGGCGGCCCCAACAACGTCATCGACGGTGTCGAGATCGACGTCCTGCCCGAGATCTACGAGGCGGGCTTCCCCGTGATGGCTGCCGGCCACGACAAGGCCTGCTGCGCCGTCAAGCTGCCGCAGTTTGGTGGTGATGTAGAGGCGATCAAGGCCGCTGTCAAGTCGTTCGTCTTCGAGACCTGCAAGGCCGAGGCCAACTGGAACATGAAGAACTTTGTGGCCGACCAGATCGAGCTCGTGCGCCGTCAGGTGGGCGACAGAAAGGTGCTGCTGGCCCTCTCGGGCGGTGTCGATTCGTCGGTGGTGGCTGCGCTGCTGCTCAAGGCCATCGGCGATAAGCTGGTCTGCGTGCATGTAAATCACGGCCTGATGCGCAAGGGCGAGTCGGAGGATGTGGTCGAGGTATTCCGCAATCAGCTGAATGCCAACCTTATCTATGTGGATGCCACGGATCGTTTCCTCGGCAAGCTGGAGGGTGTGGCGGATCCCGAGCAGAAGCGTAAGATCATCGGTGGTGAGTTTATCCGCGTCTTCGAGGAGGAGGCCCGCAAGCTCGATGGCATCGACTTCTTGGGTCAGGGTACGATCTATCCCGATATCGTGGAGAGCGGTACGAAGACTGCCAAGATGGTGAAGTCGCACCACAACGTGGGCGGTCTCCCCGAGGATTTGCAGTTTGAGCTCGTTGAGCCCCTGCGCCAGCTCTTCAAGGACGAGGTGCGTGCCTGCGGTCTGGAGCTCGGCCTGCCTTACGATATGGTCTATCGCCAGCCGTTCCCCGGCCCCGGCCTCGGTGTACGTTGCCTGGGCGCCATCACCCGCGATCGCCTGGAGGCGGTGCGTGAGTCGGATGCCATCCTGCGCGAGGAGTTCAAACTCGCCGGCCTGGATAAGAAGGTTTGGCAGTACTTCACCATCGTTCCCGACTTCAAGTCGGTGGGTGTGCGCGACAATGCCCGCTCATACGATTGGCCTGTGATCATCCGTGCCGTCAATACCGTGGATGCCATGACTGCCACCATCGAGACCATCGACTGGCCCATCCTGCAGAAGATCACCGACCGCATCCTGAAGGAGGTGAAGAACGTCAATCGTGTATGCTACGATATGTCGCCGAAGCCGTCGGCTACGATCGAGTGGGAATAATAGGTTTGACGTGATAAGCGGTCATCTGCGGCCGTTAGTTAAAAAAGCGCGAATGGAACATACGCTGAGTATGCCCCATCCGCGCTTTTTTACCCGAGCGTTGCATCTAACCGCTTCTGACGTCAAACCGTCTAACGCCTTTGATCCGTTGTTGTTTTTAAGGCCGAGCGTTGCTCTCCTCTGACGACAAACCGTCGTAACGACCCTGGCCCACCATTGTTTCAAAGGCTAAGCGTGCACCTATTGGTAAATAATGAAATAGATGAATTTAAGGAAGACCGTGTGCTAAAACCTTAAATTCCCTAAACTCTCTAAGCTCCTTTTATAATAACACTCATTGCTGCCAACAAAAAACTGCGAGCCCCATTGGATAGGTCTTTTAATTTTTAACTGATTGATTTTCAGTGTTAGGTTTTACGAAAACAAGCGAAATCCTACATAGAAGGCTACATGGAGGTCGTAATTAACCCCAAAAACTACGGGTACAAGGGTAAATAAAACTTTTGAAAGTAAGGCATAAAAACACCCACGAGTTTTGTGCTCGTGGGTGACTGATTTTTTAGCATTATCAGTGTTTACTGATTTTTAGGAATTATAACATAGCCTCGGTCGCTGTTGCTATTTTGTGAACCATCTTTCTTATACTCAATAGCTATACGATGTGAGCCTCCACCGATATTGCTAAATGTAACCGGTGTATAACTTGATATAGATGTGCCATCCTGCTGATTACCTTTTGTTGTCATTTTAGCAGATGATGTACTATCAAGATCATAAACCGTAACATAATCGTAGTTTGACTCTGCGTAGCTACGCACATAGATAGTAAACTCTGTATAACCCTCAATATCAATATACATCCACGCTGACGCATCATGTAGATTATAGTTGCTGTAACTCTCATATACGCCATCGTAAAGCGATGAATTTGGGTTTGATACAGATGTTGACTTTCGCCAAGCGTTGTTAAGGGTTATGGTGTAACTGCTGTTTTGTGGATTTTCGTTGCCACCATTCTCGAAGTCGTAGCCGACAATGTTGTAGGGATCTTCTCCTTCTTTCTCCCATTTGTTTCTGTATGCACTTAAAGACTCAGTAGGCACATAAATCCTACAATTTATAGTTAAATATTCATAAGTCTCGTCGTCCTCATAGTAGAATACGCAACTTGCTATACTTGGCGGTGTTGTAGCTTTGCAATATACACTTGTTAGGTTAATGCATTCAAAGAATGCCCTATCTCCAATCTCAGTAACGCTATTAGGAATAGTTACACTTGGTAGCCTATAGCAATGCTCGAATGCACTGTCACCAATCTCAGTTACGCTATTGGGAATAGTTACACTTGTTAGTTTACTGCCGCAATAATAGAATGCAAGATCTCCAATCGAAGTCACCTCACCATCAAACTTAATTACCCAACACTCTTTCTCTGTGTTGTAGGTATTAGATACGATATTTGCACCGAATACATTTGTTTTGTATGGAGTAGTTGCCTCAGTTGTAGAGCCGTTGGTATACCAAATCTCACTTTTTGCTGGTTTCGTGGGATCAAAAACCTCCCCTGTCTCAAAGGTATAGCCGACAATTGCATCAGCATACTCACCCCAAGACGATGCACTCTTATACGCATCTACCGACTCCGTAGGTACATATATTCTACAGTTTAGATTGCAATAACCACCAACATTAGAGTCATAGTATTGGAACACACGACTACCCAAACTTGGGGGTGTTGTAGCTTTGCAATATACACTTGTTAGGGTGGTACAAGCCCAAAATGCATCAACCCCAATAGTAGTTATGCTATCTCCAATAATTACACTTGTTAGGGTATCGCAATTATTGAATGCTTTCTCTCCAATCTCTATTACATTATCTCCAATAGTCGCACTTGTTAGGTTATCGCAATTATTGAATGCACCCCATCCAATAGTAGCTACACTATTACCAATAATTACACTTGTTAGGCTCTGGCAATCATGAAATGCTCCCTCTCCAATCTTTGTTACATTATCAGGAATAGCATATTCGGCAAGACCCGCAGACGCAAATGAGTTAAGTTCACCGTCAATAATCAGGCATCTGCCATCCTCTGATGCAAACTTTCCACTAAATTCTTGTAAGCTACTGCAAGCCGCGAATACATTATATCCAATTTCCGTTACACTATCAGGAATGTTTACTGTTGTTAAAAGGCTGCAACCATAGAATGCAGACCTTCCAATCGTAGTTAGACCATTGCCAATAGTTACATTTGTTAATTTCTGACAATATGCGAATGCAGAAAATCCAAGCGAAATTACACTATCAGGAATAGTTATGCTTTCTATCCACCAGCAAATGTAGAATGCTTTCTCTCCAATCGAAGTTACGCTATCGGGAATAGTTATACTTGTGAGGCTTCTGCAATCATAGAATGCATTATCTCCAATCGAAGTTACCTTGCCATCAAAGGTGATGACACCCTCGCCCGTTTCAGAATCCCACTCATTCGACACGTAGTTTGCACCAAAAACGGTTTTGTCGTAAGGCTCCACCTTCTCTGTTGCTGTATACCAAATCTTATTATTAGCAGGGCCTGCGGGAGCAACCTCCACCCCGAGCGTTGCCATCGGCTGAATCAGGTTGTTTTCGATAGGTACGGCATTGGTTGTCTGCTTTGAGAAGGTTTGGTCGTTGATGTCGGTAACCTCGATGGTGATACCGCCCTCGAAGGAAGTTTCGGGGATAACTACCCAAAAGGTGGTGGGGGTCTCCGAGTCGTTGCTCAGCGTTACGCCCTCGCCACAATCAACGGTGATAGTGTCGGTGGCATCATCGCCCATAGTGATAGTAGGCTCGCTGCCGTATGCCATCGAAACGGTTGCAGGGCCTGCAATCTTCTCGCCATTGTTACCCTTAACGGTAATGCTCTTGACGGTTACATCCTCGCCATAGAATTTGAGCTTCAGGTAACCGCACAAGTTTTTGAATGACAAAAAGTTGTCCGATGTGCTTTTAGTTACAGCCATCATCGTATTTGCACCTGCGCCAAATGAGTTTTCGTAGGCGTGGTTATACTCCTGCACGGCGGGCAGGGTGAGCGAAACAACTCCCGCCTCGCTGATGGAGATGTTTTCATCGTAGGGGTAGATGGCGTAGTTTGCAGTGAGGTCGAGGGGTGTGCCCGTAATAAAACCGCCCTCTTCAACCTCGTTGAACTTGCCACTATTAGCACCATCCTCGCCCGCAAACTGCCAATGGCTGTTGTAACTATTGCCTGCAAATACGGTGATTTCATCGCCGGCATTCCAGCGCAGATATTTGTTATCCTCCACATAGGTGCGCGTGTCGCACTCGGGCATCGAGGCGTAGAACTCCGTGTGATTCTTCGCGGGCAGGTTGGGAATGTTATCCAATGCCTCATCATTTTGCGTACAGCCGATAAGCGCAACGACTGCCGCCAAGATTGCAAATTTCTTCATCGTCTTCTGTTTTTTGGAGTTTTACCAACCAATTTCATCTTTTTCTTCGCCAATCTCGGGCATCGTTTCTGAGCTTGGGTCGCTTGCAGCAAAGCCCTGTTCGACCATCATTTCACTTACCTCGATTTCGGGGGCGAGGTAGCATCTCTGTTCAATTTTTTCCATACGCTTTTATGTTTTGAGTTAATAAAATATCCGCTCAAAACCATACGCTCCTCTATGGTGGGTTAATAAAAAAAGAAAGTGTGGAGCAGATTTCCGTTTATCTAACGAGAGGCTCTGGAATGCCCAACTAAAAATAAACGATTACAAGACCCCACACTTGGATAGTATGAGGTATATGCACAGAGTGTGCATAGCCACATAGCTATACAAGAAATGAGTGCTGTCGTTATCCTTTTAGTTGTGAAATTTTCCAGATTTCTCGTTAAGGATAAAAGCGAAAACACTTTCATCAAATATGTAATGCCGAAGGTATAACACCCACGACACCACAAAATTAGTAAAATTTTCGTAAATGACAACACTCTTTCGGTGTCTTGTTCGGATAAAATAAAAAATCACCTGTAGCCTATCTGCAAAAGGTGATTAAATATGGGTACGATTATTTGTACTTAATATAGACTACATAGAAGACCACACGCCAAGAGCAAGATTGGAGTTTAAGCGGTTGTTTGCATAAAAAGTCGTTTCATGACCCAACAGCCTAACCTATTGTAAATAAACAAAATCGGCAGTGAAATTAATTCACCGCCGAAAAAGACAGCCCGTAAAGGCTCGCAGTTTTTTGTTAGTAGCCTAAGATGCGCATCATTGAGCGGTAGGATTGCTCTTTGGCGAAAAGACGGGTGTAGTACTCGTTGTCGTCCTTGTCGCGGTCGATAATGATGTGTTTCGGTGCGGGGATCAGGCAGTGCTGGATGCCGCCGAAGCCACCGAGCGACTCCTGATAGGCGCCCGTGTGGAAAAATCCGATATACTGCGTGTTGCCCTTCTCCAATTTGGGGAGGAAGATGGCGTTCGTGTGAATCTCGGAGTTGTAGTAGTCCTCGCTATCGCACGTCAGACCGCCAAGGAAGACTCGCTGGTACTCCTTGTCCCAGTTGTTGATCGCCAGCATGATGTAGCGCTGGTTGATACCCCAGGTGTCGGGCAGGGTGGTGATGAACGACGAGTCGATCATGTACCAGTTCTCACGGTCGTTCTGTTGCTTCTGGTTCACGATCGAGTAGAGCGATGCGCCGCTCTCGCCTACGGTGAATGAACCGAACTCGGTGAAGATATTGGGCTCTTCGACGTCGTTGTGGTGGCAGATGTTCTTGATCTGCGATACGATCTCCTCGGTCATGTATTCGTAGTCGTAGTCGAAATTAAGCGACGTTTTGATCGGGAAGCCGCCACCGATGTTGAGGCTGTCGAGCTCGGGGCAGATCTTCTTGAGCTCGCAATAGACGTTCAGACACTTCGACAACTCGTTCCAGTAGTAGGAGGTGTCCTTGATACCGGTATTGATGAAGAAGTGGAGCATCTTGAGCTGGAACTTCTTGCTCTTCTGAATCTTGGCCTTGTAGAAGTCGATGATGTCGTTGTAGCGAATACCCAGGCGCGAGGTGTAGAAGTCGAACTTGGGCTCCTCCTCGCAGGCGATGCGGATACCGACCTTGCACTTCTTGGTGATCGTCTCATCGAAGAGGTCGATCTCCTCCTTGTTGTCGATCACCGGAATCGTATTCTCGAAGCCGTCGTTGAGCAGCTGGGCGATGTTTTCCACATACTGCGGACGTTTGAAACCGTTGCAGATGATGTAACGGTCTTTGTCGATGATTCCGCCGTCGTAGAGGGCGTTGATGATGTGAATATCGTAGGCCGACGAGGTCTCGAGGTGAATGTCGTTTTTGAGCGCCTCCTCCAGCACAAACGAAAAGTGGTTGGACTTGGTGCAGTAGCAGTAGTTGTACGAACCTTTGTAGTCCACCTTGGCCATGGCGACGTTGAACATGCGCTTGGCGCGGTTGATTTGCGAAGAGATCTTCGGGAGGTAGGTCACCTTCAGGGGGGTGCCGTACTGCTTGATGATCTCCATGAGCGGAATGTCGTAGAGGTTGAGTTCGTTGTCCGTAACGGAGAACTCGTCCTGCGGAAAATCGAAAGTCTGCTCAATGAGGTCGATGTACTTGTTTTTCATAAGTCGGCTTTTTTCGCGTTTAAAGTTCGGGTTCTTTTCGGGGGCCGGATTCGCTCTTGGCGGGCAGTGGTCTTATGCGCCTTGTGCGAATTTTACCCGGTTTTGAAATCCGTCTTTGCTACATTGAAAATTTTTTGCCAAAGTAACTCGATCGGATTTTTTTCTTTTTCAAGATGCAAAGCAACTAAATATTTTTGAAAAAGGCAACTATTCGGGCCGTTATTTCAAATAATCGGGCATATTTTTCTTTTTCTGAAAGAAAAATCGTAATTTTGAGCCCAAATTTGACCTGTTTTTTGAACGTAGCAATGAATTTGATACCCATCATAACCGACTACCTGAAAGCGCATCGCCGCCTGGTGATCCCCCAACTCGGGGCCTTCATCCGCAAGAGCGAGGGCGATGAGGTGGTCTTTTCCGAGATGCTCAAGCGCGATGACGGCGTACTGCGTGCGCTGCTGATCGAGCATGGCCTGGGGGAGATTGAGGCTGCGGGGCAGATCGACCGCTTTATCTTCGATTTGCGCCACACGGTGGCCGACGGATCGGTCTACCGGGCCGAGGGGCTGGGACTCTTTGCCCGCGGTGAGAATGGCACGATTCGCTTCCGTTACCTGCCCTTGGCGGATCCGGCGGCCGAGGAGCCGGTGCCGCTCCACGAGCCCGAAGCGCCTGAGCAGCCATCGAATTCGGAGATCGCTCAGCCGGCCGAAACCGAGATCGCCTCTGTGGAGACGACTCTGACGGCTGAAACGGCTCATTCTGTTGACCCCTCCGAGACGAATGAGGAGGAGAGCCCGGCAATCGCAGAGGAGGCGACCCTGCCCGCAGACCGGGTGCCGGAGGCTGTGCAGTCGGTCGATGAGAAGCGGAGCCGCATCAAGCAGTTGCTGCGCTTCTCGGACGAGCACCCCCGAGAGCACCGCAGCTCCTCGCAGCCCCGTCGTCAGGACCCCTCGGTGCGCGGACTTCGTTACGGCAAGCCCCAGAAATCGACCGATGCCTATACCTATGTAAATTCCGCCCCCTCACGTCGCCCCGATACCTTTATTATCCTGGCCGTGTTGGCGGTGGTCATTGCTCTGGGAGCCATCCTCTACGGCTATTGGAACGATCGTCGCAAGGAGCGCCTTGAGCAGGAGTATGTGGAGCAGACTTTTCTCCCCACCGAATTTGAGACCCAAGAGTAGATAATCCGAAACCCCTATGACAGAGAACGAATTGTTAGCCGTCAAGCAACGCTTCGGCATCATCGGAAACTCCATGCTCCTGAATCGGGCTTTGGAGGTGGCGGTACGCGTCGCCTCGACCGACCTCTCGGTATTGGTGACCGGCGAGAGTGGAGTGGGTAAGGAGTTCTTTCCGCAGGTGATCCACGCCTTCTCGGCCCGCAAGCACAATAAATATATTGCCGTAAACTGCGGCGCCATCCCCGAGGGAACGATCGACTCGGAGCTCTTTGGCCACGAGAAGGGGGCCTTTACCGGAGCTGTTGAGGCGCGTAAGGGATACTTCGAGGAGGCCGACGGCGGTACGATCTTTTTGGATGAGGTGGCCGAGCTCCCCCTCTCGACCCAGGTGCGCCTGT
This sequence comes from Rikenellaceae bacterium, assembly GCA_015059965.1. Lineage (GTDB taxonomy): Bacteria > Bacteroidota > Bacteroidia > Bacteroidales > Rikenellaceae > Alistipes. The sequence goes on along the minus strand of SUZM01000001.1, from coordinate 145,376 downwards.
TGCGTGTGTTGCAGTCGGGTGAGTTTATCCGCGTTGGTTCGGCCAAGGTGCAGAAGACCAACGTCAGGGTGGTGGCCGCCACCAACATCAATATTCAGGAGGCGATCTCGGCGGGCCGTTTCCGCGAAGACCTCTACTATCGTCTCAATACGGTGCCCATTCCCGTGCCGGCACTGCGCGAGCGACGTGAGGATATTTTCCTGCTGTTCCGCAAATTCGCCTCGGATGTTGCGGTACAGTATCGCATGCCCGCCATCTCGCTCGACCCCGAGGCCCGAATCCTGCTGGAGAGCTATCCCTGGCGCGGAAACATCCGCCAGCTCAAGAACGTGGCCGAGCAGATCTCGGCCATCGAGGAGGCCCGTCTGATTACGGCCGAGATCCTGCGCCGCTATCTCCCGTCGCAGACCGGTGAGGCTCCGATGCGGCCTGCTGCCTCGCGCTCCGGGTCTGACGAGGGATTCTCTACGGAGCGAGAACTGCTCTACAAGATTCTCTTCGATATGCGGGCCGATATCAACGACCTGAAGCGGATGATGCAGGAGGCGATGCGTGGAGGCTCCGCGCAGCCAGCGCACACCGCATCGCAGGAGCCCATGCGCCTGTTGCCCCCATCGCCCGCAAGCTCCCTGGCGGCAGACTTTGCCGAGAGCGAGGAGGTGGTTGAGGAGCCGGCACGCGCCCTGACAAAGGCCGATGTGCAGCGCCGACAGATCGAGGAGGCTCTGCGCCGCAACAACGGCCGTCGCAAGGAGACGGCTGCCGAACTCTTCATGTCGGAGCGTACCCTTTACCGGAAAATCAAAGAGCTGGGCATCGAGGAGTTTTAGCCTCGCACACGCTCGGCACTTGTCGAAAACGAAAAAAAGAGAGAGAAGAAATATGAAACGGATCAAATTTCTCATGGCCGCCATGGCGGTGATTTTGCTTGCCGGCTGTGGCTATAAGGTGAGCTATTCGCTCTCGGGAGCCTCCATTCCCCCCGAGGCGCAGACCTTCTCGGTGGCCTACTTCCCCAACAACGCCTCGATGGTCTCGCCTATTCTGAGCTCGACACTGACGGATGCCCTGGTCGATAAGTTCACGCGCCAGACCCGTCTGCAGCAGGTCCCCGAGGGGGGCGACTTTGCCTTCGAGGGCGAGATTACGAACTACACCTCGGTTACATCCTCTGTTTCGTCGGAGGATTATGCCTTGCAGAACCGCCTGACCATCACCGTGCGTGTGCGTTTTACCAACGCCATCAACGAGTCCGAGAGCTTCTCGAACAAGACCTTCTCGGCCTTTGCCGACTACGACTCCACGAATCTGCTGACCGAGGTCGAGGGTGAACTCATCCCCGAGATTGTCGATCAGATTGTAACCGATATTTTCCAGGCTGCGGCCGGTAACTGGTAGTGAGATGAAGAGAGAATCTGCCCCCGCTGTCTCGCTTGCGGCGCTCGACCTGCAGCAGGTGGAGCAGTTGCTGAACCGCCACCCCTGGTTCACGGCCGCCCGTATCTGCCGCCAAAGCCTGAGTTCCGAGGCCGACCCCCTGCTCGGATGGCTCGTTGCCGACCGACACCTTCCCGAGACCGAGAGCCCGATCGATGCCGAGGCACTGCTTCACCTCTCGTCCGAAGACCTGATCGACCGCTTCCTCAAGGAGAAGGAGCTGCGCATCGTGGCCGAGGAGGGTGAGGTTACCGAGGAGATCATAACCGAGGCCTCTTTGGACGATGAAGACGACCTGGTGAGTGAAGATTTGGCCGAAGTTTACCTCCGTCAGGGCCTTAAAGAGGAGGCTTTGACAATTTATCGTCGATTATGTTTGCTAAATCCGGAAAAAAGTGTTTACTTTGCCGAGATTATTCAACGAATAGAAACAAATAATTAAAATTTATAGACTATGTTGTATACTTTTTGCATTGGAGCAATCCTCGTAGCGAGCATCTTTATTATCCTCGCTGTATTAGTTCAGAGCCCCAAGAGCGGTATGGCTGCCAACTTCGGCGCTGCCAATCAGGTTATGGGTGTTCGTGAGTCGTCGAACTTCCTGGAGAAGTTCACCTGGACGATGGCCATCGCCATTGTTGTCTTGAGCCTCACCGCTACGTTGGTGATGGAGGCCCCCGGTACGGGCGTTCCCACTGATGTGCTCAAGGATGCCAACACCTTGATCGAGAAGCAGGCTGAGGAGCTGCCCGCCATGCCTCAGGCCGAGGTGGAGACCACCGAGACCGCTGAGACCGTCGAGGAGACTCCCGCCGAGTAAGTTTGCTCTTTGGCGACCGAGCCGTACAATTCAAAACAAATCACCCGGACGAGACGTATTTCATACGATCGTCCGGGTCTCTTATTGCCCAGCGAGAAGAGCTCTTTTGACCTCTTTTGAATCGCTGAAAATTTCCGATGCCCCCCTCTCAAAGGGGTAGAGACGAAAGAAGCTGTCCGGGCAGACAGCTTCTGATCTATTTTTTGGGGAGGAACTCCTAAAACTCGAAAGGCTCTTCGTTCTCCGTTTTGATGACCTGCTTTCGACGGTTATAGCGGCGATAGACGTGGTCGCGCTTGGGGTCGGTGATGTCCCGTCGAATGTTGCTTTTACGATTGTGGATGTATAGGGCAAGGCCCAATGCAACAAGGGCCACAGCAACCATAATGATAACAAAGTTGATAATATCCATAAGTCGTTTAAGCAAATAACGAGCGCAAATGTAGTAAAAACTTTTCTAAAAATCGGTTTTATCCCCCATCAATTAGCAAAAAAACTTAATAATTACGCGCTCCGGACTTTTTGTGCTATCTTCGACTCTTGTGTAAAGGGATCTGTTACAAGCGTTTGAGGGCGGCACGGACAGCCTGCTCGACACTCAACGCGGGATCCTCCTTGAAGAGGGCCTTCACCACCTTCTCGGCCGGGGCTTTCGAGAATCCCAGCATGACCAAGGCGGCCAACGTCTCGTCGTAGTCGGGATTGCCTGCGGCGGGTGCACTTAGCGGGGTATTTGTGCTCGATTCGCTCTCCTCGAGTCCCAGGTTCAGGAGCTTGCCACTGAGTTCTACGATGATCTTCTGGGCAGTCTTCAGTCCGAGCCCCTTCACATTCTTCAGCAGTACGGCATTCTCGCTTTGAATAATATTTCTCAATTCGCGTGGCGAGTAGGTCGAGAGGATCATGCGGGCTGTGTTGCCGCCGACTCCCGAAACGCTGATCAGGTGGCGGAAGAGCTCGCGTTCGCCCTTCGAGGCGAATCCGTAGAGCAGTTGTGCATCTTCGCGCACGACATAGTGGGTGTAGAGTTTTGCCTGCTCGGCTCCTTCGATGGCCGAGTAGCTTTGTAACGAGATGTGGAGGTAGTAACCCACCCCTGCGGCCTCGATTACGGCGTAGGTCGGAGCCAGTTCGGCCACCTTACCATATATATATTCGTACATGGGTGCTTAAAAATTTATTCCTAAGTGTAACAAAGGTACGAAAATTTTTCATACCTTTGCCATTTGATGTAAGAATTATAAACTAAAAACAGATAACTACCATGAAAAAGATTCTTTTTAGCGCAGTGGCTGCCGCACTCTTCTTTGCTGCCTGCAGCCCCAAGACGGAGACCGAGACGGTGGCCGGAGAGGTGAATTCGGTGGCCGGAAGTGACCTGGCCTACATTCAGGTGGAGAAGGTGATGGTCGAGAACGACCTCTACCAGCAGGAGGGTCTGCCCCTGGAGGAGAAGACCCGCAAGGCTCAGGAGAGCTGGGCCAAGAAGCAGCAGAACCTGCAGTGGGAGGCCAACCAGCTTCAGGAGAAGTATCAGAAGGGGTTGATCACCTCGTTCGATGCCCAGAAGCAGCAGGAGTCGTTGCAGAAGCGTGCCGCCAATCTCGAGAACACGATGCAGAAGGAGGGGGCTTCGCTGGAGGAGGAGAATATGGTGATGCTCAACCGCAACCGTGACCTTTTGATGCGTGCTGTGGAGCAGATCAACAGCGACAAGAAGTACAAGATGATTGTCAATGCCTCGGCGCTGATCGATGCCGACTCTACGCTCGACATTACTGCCACGGTGCTGGAGACCGTAAATAAACTCTACGCCGAGGAGAAGGAGGCAAAATAATTGGGTTGCAAGGTTGCTGAGGGGCCGCTCCGGAGCGGATGGGGCCCTATGCCCGTTTAACTGCTTAGTGTTATGGGATTTGTTCCGTTTACCTTTATTGATCTGGTCGATATCTTCCTGGTAGCGACCGTCATGTATTGGATCTATCGCACCACCAAGGGGACCAATGCCCCCTACATCCTCACGGGTATCATCATCATCTACTTCGTGTGGGTCGTTGTGCGCACCCTCAATATGGAGCTGCTGAGTTCCATTCTCGGACAAATCATCAGCGTCGGAGTCATCGCTCTGGTGATTATTTTCCAACCCGAAATCCGACGATTCCTTCAGATGATCGGCATGCGACAGAAGTCGTTGGGCTTCATCTCGCGAATCTTCTCCATGGGCGAGGATATTGCCACCACGCATACGCAGCCCATCGTTACGGCCTGCTGTGAGATGGCCGAGACCAAGACCGGAGCCCTGATTGTGATTGGTCAGCAGAGCGACCTGAAGCTCATCACCGAAGGGGGTATTGCCATTGATGCCCGTGTCTCGACCTCGTTGTTGAAGAACATCTTCTTCAAGAATGCCCCGTTGCACGATGGTGCCGTGGTGATCGAGGGTGACAGGGTGGTGGCGGCCAAGTGCATCCTCCCCGTGACGCAGACCGATGTCCCCAAGCATTACGGCACGCGCCATCGTGCAGCTATCGGCCTCAGCGAGATTTCGGATGCCATCGTGGTCGTGGTCTCGGAGGAGACCGGCGCCATCTCCATCGCCCAGGGCGGAAGCATCCGTCGTAATATCGAGCCCCAGATGCTCCAGCAGGTGTTGCAGCGTTACCTGAACATCAGCCGGAGGCAGTCGCGGAAGAACGAAGTCGCCGAATAGCCTCTTATCGGCAGGCCGCGCCTTCGGGTCGTGGAAGAGTACCTCGGACAGCACCTCTCTGTCCGAGTTTTTTTTCGACTTTCCCCGCCCTTTTTATCTCCGAAAAAGGACTCTTTGTAACACTTTTGTAACAGGGTTGTAAAATCCCGGTAACAGCATGGTGCTATTTTTGCACCAAACTTTAAACAACACTGTTATGGAGATTTTTTACATGGGAATCGTCGGATTCCTCTTCCTGCTCGCCATTTTCGACCTGATGGTCGGTGTGAGCAATGATGCCGTGAACTTCCTGGGCTCGGCTGTGGGTGCCAAGGTGGCAAAATTTCGTACCATCATCATCGTGGCGGCCGTGGGTGTGCTCTGCGGTGCGATGTTCTCGAATGGTATGATGACCATCGCCCGAAATGGTATCTATCACCCCGAGTACTTCGGATTTATTGATGTGCTGACGATCTGCTTGGCGGTGATGGTGACGGATGTGATTCTGCTGGATATCTTCAACTCGCTGGGTCTCCCCACCTCAACGACCGTCTCGATGGTCTTCGAGCTTTTGGGTGGTGCCTTTGCCATTGCGCTCATCAAGACGTTGGGCGACGATTCGCTGGCCATGGGCGATCTGCTCAATACAAGTAAAGCCCTCTCGGTAATCATGGGAATCTTTGTCTCGGTGGCCATCGCCTTCTTCTTTGGTGCGGTGGTGCAGTGGATCTCGCGTCTGATCTTTACCTTTAATTATAAGCCGCGCATGAAGTACCTGATCGGTATCTTCGGCGGAATCGCTGCCACCTCGATTGTCTACTTCATTCTGATCAAGGGTCTGAAGGATTCGGCCTTCATGACGGCCGACAACAAGGCCTGGGTGCAGCAGCATACCCTCATGATTCTGGCCTGTTGCATGGTGGGCTTCACACTGCTGATGCAGGTGTTGCACTGGCTGAAGATTAATGTCTTCAAGGTGATTGTTCTGCTGGGTACCTTTGCCCTGGCCATGGCCTTTGCCGGTAACGACCTGGTGAACTTCGTGGGTGTGCCTTTGGCAGGCTATGCTGCCTATACGGAGTACGCCACGATGGGTGGCGGCAATCCCGATTTCCTGATGACCGCGCTCAACTCACCGGCTAAGACCCCCTTCTTCTTCCTCTTTGCTGCGGGTGTGGTGATGATCATTGCCCTGGTAACCTCGAAGAAGGCTCAGAATGTGATCAAGACCTCGGTGGACCTCTCTCGTCAGGATGAGGGCGATGAGATGTTCGGCTCGTCGATGGCGGCCCGCAGCCTGGTGCGCGGTGCCATGAATCTCTCCAATGCCGTAGTGCGCTATACCCCCGAGCCGGTACGCCGTTGGGTGGATAAGCGATTCAGCCAGGATGAGATGGTGCTCGAAAATGGCGCTGCCTTCGACTTGGTGCGTGCTTCGGTGAACCTCTTGCTGGCCAGTCTGCTGATCGCCCTGGGTACCTCGCTTAAGTTGCCCCTCTCGACGACCTATGTTACCTTTATGGTTGCCATGGGTACCTCGTTGGCCGACCGTGCCTGGGGACGTGAGAGTGCCGTCTTCCGCATCACGGGTGTGATGTCGGTGGTGGGCGGATGGTTCCTGACGGCCGGTGCCGCCTTTACGGCCTGCTTCCTGGTGGCCCTCCTGATGTACCATACTGGCGCTGTGGGTATGGTGCTGATGATTGCACTGGTCATCTTCCTGCTGATCCGCTCCAACCGCCGCTACCGTGCCAAGATGCTTGTGGAGCATGAGGATGATCTCTTCCGTCGCATCCTCTCCTGTGAGGATAAGGCCGAGGCTTGGGCACTGCTGCGCGAGCATAGTGTCAAGTCGCTCTCCGAATCCCTCGACTATGCCTCGAATGCCTATATGCGCCTTACGAACGGAGTCTTGAACGAGGATCTGAAGCAGGTGCGCAAGTCGGCCGCCCTGACCAAAGATCAGAAGGAGAAGCTCAAGCGCCTGCGCCGCAAGGAGCTTGTGGCCCTGCGCCGTATCGACCTCAGCCTGGCTATGGAGAAGAATACCTGGTTCCATGTGCAGAGCAACTGCTGCGAGCAGTTCTACTACACGCTCAAACGTGCCACCGAGCCCTGTGTGGAGCATTTGGAGAATAACTTTTCGCCCCTGCCGAAGAGCTATGCCGAGGAGTTCGTTCCCGTTCGCAACCTGCTCGACCACCTCATCAATCGCGTGAGACGCATGATCGAGAGCGGCGACTACTCCAATGCCCAGGCCATGACGGAGACCGCTGACAGCCTGCGCTCCAATATTCAGGCCCTGCGCACGGCCCAGGAGTTCCGAATCCACGACTCCGAGACCAATATCAAAGCCGGTCTTATCTACCTCACCCTTCTGGCCGAATCGCAGGAGCTCCTGGCCTCGACCATGAAGTTGATGCGTGCGTCGAATCGCTTCCAAAATTAATAATTTTTGATTTTATAGGGCATCTTTTGCACCGCCTTGCTTGGGCCGAATGGGCAGTACGCTAAGTACAGCCCATCCGGCCCAATCTTCGTTGGCACAAAATCTGCTCCTCTAAAATACAAAAATTCATTTTCGATCTTATAGGGCATCTTTGTCCTTGCCGTCCTTCTTTAAGAACAAATCTACTCCTCTAACTGCGTCCCCAGCCGAGCGCAAAGCGTAAGGCGAAAGCCGAATGAACAAAAGGGATGAGCGGCAAATTTATTTGCCAAGGTCAATCCCTTTTGTTCATTACCCCTTGAGGGTCGCTTTGCCGAGGCGCCAGAGTAGAAACGGCGCAAAAAGTTGCCAACGGCAACGCGCCGTAACTGCGTCCCCAGCCGAGCGCAAAGCGAAAGGCTGTGGCCGCAGTCGCTCATTACTCATTGCTCATTGCTCTTCTCTCTCGGGGGAGGGTCGGAGAGGTTTCGGGGAGGCGCTCAAATCGCCTGAAAAGGGGTAAAAATGGCGTAATGCTCCTCTTTAAGAGGAGAAAAACGTGTTTTTAAGGTGGAAAAATTGCCAAAATCGAAAAAAAACGCTAATTTTGTGGGTTGGAAAAGGATAATTTTTAGCAAAAATATTTCATGGAAGAAAACCTGCAAGAGGGTATGACGGGAGGAAGAATTATTCCCGTTAATATCGAAGAGCACATGAAGTCGGCCTACATCAACTATTCGATGTCGGTGATCGTTTCGCGTGCTCTGCCCGACGTGCGCGATGGCTTGAAGCCCGTGCACCGTCGTATTCTCTACGATATGAGTGCCGAGTTGGGCCTCTCATCGGACAAGCCCACCCGTAAGTCGGCCCGTATTGTGGGTGACGTGTTGGGTAAGTTCCACCCCCACGGCGACTCTTCGGTCTATGAGGCGATGGTCCGCATGGCTCAGGAGTGGGCGATGCGCTATCCGCTGGTCGATGGTCAGGGTAACTTCGGTTCGATGGACGGTGATTCGGCGGCGGCCATGCGTTATACGGAGGCCCGCATGAAGAAGATCACCGATGAGGTGTTGGCCGATATCGAGAAGGAGACCATTGACTGGACGGCGAACTTCGATGATACGATGTTGGAGCCCACGGTTCTGCCGACCCGAATTCCGTTGCTGTTGGTCAATGGTTCGAGCGGTATCGCTGTCGGTATGGCGACCAACATGGCTCCCCACAACCTCTCGGAGGTGATCGATGCCTGCTGTGCCTACATCGACAACCCCGATCTGCCGTGTGAGGATCTGCTGAAGTATGTCAAGGGCCCCGACTTCCCGACCGGAGCGATGATCTACGGCTACGAGGGGGTGAAGGAGGCGCTACTGACGGGTCGCGGACGTGTGGTGATGCGTGCCCGCACCGAGATTGAGCACACGCCCTCGGGCCGAGAGTGCATCGTGGTGACCGAGATCCCTTATCAGGTCAATAAGGAGCAGATGATCAAGAAGATCGCTGCCATGGTCAATGAGAAGAAGATCGAGGGCATCTCGTATATCAATGACGAGTCGGACCGCAACGGACTGCGTATCATTATCATCCTCAAACAGGATGCCGTGGCCAGCGTGGTGCTCAATACCTTATATAAGAATACGGAGTTGCAGACCTCGTTCTCGGTAAACAACATCGCCCTGGTTAATGGCCGTCCGCAGCTCTTGAATCTCAAAGATCTGGTTCGGAACTTTGTCGAGCACCGTCACGACGTGGTGGTTCGCCGCACGCGCTACGACCTGAAGAAGGCCGAGGATCGTCTGCATATCGTGCAGGGTCTGTTGATCGCTCAGGACAATATCGACGAGGTGATCCACACGATTCGTGCGGCGAAGAATCCCGAGGAGGCCAAGCAGGCCCTGATCGAGAAGTTTGGCCTCTCGGAGATTCAGGCTTCGGCCATCATCGAGATGCGTCTGCGTGCCCTGACGGGTCTGGAGCACGGCAAACTGGTGGCCGAGCGTGATGAACTGGAGCGTCAGATTGCCTACTTTAAAGAGGTGCTCTCGAGCGTGGAGAAGCAGATGGGAATCATCAAGGACGAACTTCTGGAGATCAAGGAGAAGTATGGCGATGAGCGCCGCACGGAGATTATCTACGCCTCCGAGGAGTTCAATCCCGAGGATTTCTATGCCGATGACGACATGGTGATCACCATCTCGCACATGGGTTACATCAAGCGCACGCCGCTGACCGAGTATCGCACCCAGAACCGCGGAGGTGTGGGGGCCAAGGGCAGTGCCACGCGCGACGAGGACTTTATTGAACATATCTACGTTGCCTCGATGCACAATACGATGCTCTTCTTTACCGAGAAGGGACGTTGTTATTGGCTCAAGGTATACGAAATTCCCGAGGGAACACGTTCTTCTAAGGGACGAGCCATTCAGAACGTGATCCAGATCGAGCCCGACGATAAGGTGAGAGCCTATATCAACGTCAAGAAGCTCACCGACGAAGAGTACATCAACAATAACTACATTGTGATGTGTACGAAGGATGGTACGATCAAGAAGACGAAGCTCGAAGCCTACTCGCGTCCGCGTCAGAACGGTGTGAATGCCATCGTGATCCGCGAGGGCGATGAACTGATCGAGGCCAAGCTGACCAGTGGAAATGCCCAGATCATGATTGCGGCCCGCGAGGGTAAGGCGATTCGCTTTGGTGAAGATACGGTACGTCCCGTGGGCAGAACCTCGATGGGTGTGCGCGGTATCTCGATCGAGGAGAGCGATGAGGTGATCGGCATGATCTGCATCGAGCCCGATTCGAAGCAGGATGTGCTCGTTCTCAGTGAAAACGGCTACGGCAAGCGTACCGACCTGGAGGAGTACCGCATTACGAATCGTGGTGGCAAGGGTGTGAAGACGATCAACGTGACGGAGAAGACCGGCAAGCTGATCTCGATCCAGGCCGTGACGGACGAGAACGATCTGATGATCATCAACCGCTCGGGTCTGACGATCCGAACGGCCGTGGAGCAGATCCGTGTGGCGGGACGAGCCACGCAGGGTGTGCGCATCATCAACCTCCGTGAGGGCGATGCCATCGCTTCGGTGATGGCCGTACCGGCTTCGGATGAGGAGCAGCTCGACGAGTCGGTGGTTCTGCCCGCAGAGGCCCAAGAGGCTGAGGATGCGGAGGTGATGGACTCCACCCAGACCACAACAGCAGAAGAGTAAACAGATAACAAACCAAATAACAAAAAAAATGAAAAAGATTTTTTTGATGGCAGTGGCAGCCATGCTGCTCGCTGCTCCTGCAACGCAGGCACAGAAGATCAGTGGTGAGGCGCAGAATGCAGCTCTTGCCAAGAGTGATGCCGAGATTCAGGATGTGAAGAAGAACGGCAAGTCGGCCACCTGGGTAAAGCGTGCTCAGACGATCTATGAGGCTATTGCCGCTCCGACCAAGGGGCTCTATACGCCCGGTATGCTCGAGTCGCTGCTCAAGCCCGCCATGGGTGATGCCAAGGCTCAGGGTGAGGCTGAGATCCGCACGGGTGCAGCCGTGGTTTACAACTACGACTGGGTGGATGTCTACCTCCAGGGTGGTCAGGTGGTTACCTGGTTCCAGACCAAAGAGGTGCGCCCCGAGCTCTATGCCGACTTCGTGGCTGCCGTAAACAAGGCCCAGGAGCTCGATCCCAAGGCTGCCGGTAAACTCAAGGATGTGATGGATTCGGCCATCAACTTCTACAAGCAGGAGGGTAACACCTGCTACGATGCTGCCCAGTATGGCAAGGCTGCCGAGGGCTACATGCGTGCCTATGAGCTGATGGAGAATCCCGCCTACGCCGGCCAGAAGGATCCGGCTCTGCTCTACAATGCCGGCTATCTGCTCGTTGTGGATGGCAACACCAACCCCGCATCGTTTGCTGTGGCCGAAGAGGTGCTGCGCAAGGCCCTCGCAGACGGCTACACCGATGAGCAGGGTGGTGCCTACTACTACCTCTTCCACAGCTGCTACGGCCAGGCTCAGCAGCAGCAGGCTGAGGCCAAGGCTGCCCTGCTGCAGGAGGCCAAGGCTGCCCTGACGGAGGGTATCGAGAAGTATCCCACCAACGAGAACATCATCAGCTCGTTCCTGGGTCTCTACATGGAGGAGCCTACGGTGGGTGATGCCTCGGAGCTTATCGGTATGATCACCGCTGCCGTGGAGCGCGATCCCCAGAGTGTAGAGATGTGGTCGAGCCTCGCCCTGGCCAACTATCAGATGAAGGATTTCCCCGCCGCCATCGTTGCCGGTCAGAAGGCCGCCGAGCTCGCTCCCGACAGCTTCGACAGCAACTACCGCCAGGGTATCTTCTACGCTGCCCACGGCGATTGGCTCCTCGAGGAGCTCAACAAGCGCAACTACACCCGTCAGTCGGACTACGATGCCGACCTGGCTGAGTCCAATGATGCCTATCGCGGTGCCGTGCCCTGGCTCGAGAAGGCCTTCGAGATCGACCCCTCCAACCGTTCGGTAGTCGAGACCCTCAAGGTGATCTGCTTCCGTCTGCGTGATGAGGCCGGTATGATGGACAAGTATAACAAGTACAATGAGTTGCTCAAACAAATGTAATTTTTGATTTTATAGGGCATCTTTTGCCCATCCCAAACAAAACCCGAACGGGACGTACATTAAGTACTACCCGTCCGGGTTTCTTATTGCGATGCACAAAATCTGCTCCTCTAAAATGCAAAAATTAATTTTCGATCTTATAGGGCATATTACTCCTTGCCGTCGGTCGGCTTGAATGGGCAGTACGCTAAGTACAGCCCATCCGGCCCAATCTTCGTTGGTACAAAATCTGCTCCTCTAAAATACAAAAATTCATTTCCGATCTTATCGGGCATCTTTCCCCTTGCCTTGCTCGCCCCGAAAGGGTAGTACCTCAAGTACAGCCCATCCGGCCCAATCTTCGTTGGCGCAAAAAGTTGCCAACGGCAACGCGCCGTAAAATCAAAAATTTGTGGTGCTGATGAATCTTAAAAGTAGCGTTACGCCACCCCGTCCGGCGTGTTATGTTATGTCGAAATCTGCTCCTTACCACCCTTTATGGCCGATCACGGATACAATTCAATGGCTGAAGAGTAAAATAAATCCTCGTGCCAAATGGTTAATTCCCAATTTATTCGTATCTTTGCTATCGTAGCGATAGTATCATCACAACACTTTTCCGAATAAAAGTAGGGGAGAAAGTGGTGGGAACTCCGTACTTTTTCTTATCTTTGTAAGATAAATGGAACAGATTATGAGAAACTTGGGTTATATGCTCCTTTCGATCCTCTTCTCGTTGGCCGTCCTGCCTCTTGCCGGCCAGGAGATGAAGGTGAAATCTTTTGAACATCGAACGACCGATATTACCGGTAAGGTGAAGCCGAGATACGATAACAACGAGCAGGCTTGTGCCCTGATCCGTGTCGAGGTTGCGCTCAGCGACGTGAAGTTTGAGGGAATGGTGATGGGGGAGCCCATCGAGAAGACGGGTGAGTATTTCGTCTATGTGCCGACGTTGGCCTCCTCGCTGAAGATCAAGGCCGAGGGTTATCTGCCGCTCGAGTATGTCTTCCCCGAGAAGCTGATCGGCAAACACACTTACGGCATGCGCATCCTGCTGCCCGGTGTCCCCGATGCGGGTGAGTTGCCGCGTCCTACGGCACAATATGTGGTGATGCAGGTTGAACCCAAGAATGCCATGGTGGTGATCGACAACATGCCGCGTCAGCTCGATGAAAACGGTATGCTCTTCCTGGAGTTATCGCTTGGCGAGCACTCCTATCAGGTCTTGGCTTCGGGCTATCGCACACAGCAGGGAACCTTCCCGCTGATCGATACCGAGAAGACACAGCTCAACCTCAAGCTGGCACCCGCCACGGGTTGGCTCGAGCTGAGTTCGGTGCCGGCCGATGGGGTTCAGGTGCTCATCGATGGCAATGGCGTGGGGACTACGCCCTGCCGCCTGCAGCTCTCGGGTGGGGAGCACATGTTGCAGCTGCTGAAGCCCGGCTACCTCTCCCATACGGAGAAGATCTCGGTGGTTGATGGCCAGACGCTCAAGCTGCAGCGCAGCCTCAAGATCAACTCCTCGGAGGTGGTGCTGAAGGCGGCCAACCCCAAGGCCGAGATCTGGGTCAGCGGTCAGAAGGTGGGTGTGGGAACCTGGGCCGGACCGCTCGATGCGGGAACCTACTCCGTCACGAGCCGTTGTGCGGGCTATGAGGATATGATCGATCCGATCGAGGTGCGCCCCGATGGCGAGCGTACCTTTAACCTCTCGGAACAGGTGCCCGTCTACGGTATGCTGAAGGTAGCCTCGCAGCCCATGGGGGCCGATATCTACCTCGATGGCCGAAAGATCGGACAACAGACTCCCTACGCCGACAGCCGTGTGTTGATCGGCCGCCATACCCTTTGGGTGGTGAAGCAGGGCTACAACACCGAACTTCGCGAGGTGGAGATCAAGCGGGGAGAGATGACCAATCTGGTGGTGAAGATGACGGCCGGAGAGTCTCGCCTGCCAACCCAATCCCCGGCGACCGCCTCGCCGGCAACGCCTGCGACCACGACTCCTGCGACCACGACAGCCGAAGCCTCGGGGGAGGTCTATAAGGTGGGCGACTACTACAACCGCGGCAATCTGCGCGGTATTGTCTTCTGGGTCGATGCCTCGGGTCGCCATGGAAAGATCCTCTCCATGGCCGAAGAGAAGTTTACCTGGGACCAACCGGGAATGAATCGCCTTTGCGGGGCCTCCAACCTGAAGGACGGCACGCAGAACCAGACGAAGGGAGAGTCTCTCTCTGCCCCTTCGTTCCTCTACTGCAAGTCGCAGGGGGTGGAGTGGTACATGCCCTCCAAGGAGGAGCTCATGCAGATCTTCCGCGCCAAGGCCAAAATCAATGCCACCCTCAAGAAGATGAACCAGAAGTTCCTTTCGCAGTGGTACTGGAGCTCTACGGAGCGCGATTCCGATCAGGCTTGGTGCATGGAGTTCTACGGAGGTCAATCCTATCCGAAGATGAAGGACGTGGCGCAGCCGGTGCGTCCGATAGCCAACTTCTAACCCCGCCCAAGCCACATTTTCTCATTTTGCGCAGAGGAGAAATACTAAAGCGGCAAATTGATCGTTAAGAGAAACAAGAAAATAAAACAAGATAACATAAAATTATGAGTGAAGTAATCAACATTAAGGAACTCAGCGAACGTATTGAGCGTGAGTCGGTCTTCGTCGATACGTTGCGCACGGAGATGAGCAAGGTGATTGTGGGCCAGAGCCACCTGGTCGATACCCTGCTGATCGGTCTTTTGTCCAACGGACACATCCTGCTGGAGGGTGTGCCGGGTCTGGCCAAGACCCTGGCCATCACCACCCTGGCCAAGGCTGTTGATGCCGATTTCTCGCGCATACAGTTTACCCCCGACCTCCTGCCGGCCGACCTGCTCGGTACGCTGATCTACTCGCAGAAGAGCGAGGAGTTCGTCGTGAAGAAGGGCCCCGTATTTGCCAACTTCGTGCTGGCCGATGAGATCAACCGCTCGCCGGCCAAGGTGCAGTCGGCCCTTCTGGAGGCGATGCAGGAGCGCCAGGTGACCATTGGCGATGAGACCTACCCGCTGCCGCAGCCCTTCCTGGTGTTGGCCACCCAAAACCCCCTCGAACAGGAGGGTACCTATCCGCTCCCCGAGGCCCAGGTGGACCGCTTCATGCTCAAAGCCAAAATCTCCTATCCCAAGAAGCAGGAGGAGCGCGACATCGTGCGCATGAACCTTTCGGGCAGCGGTATGCCCCAGGTCAATAAGGTGATCTCCCCCGAGGATATCATCAAGGCCCGCAAGGTGGTTGAGGAGGTCTACATGGATGAGAAGATCGAAAAGTATATCATCGACATCATCTTCGCTACGCGCGAGCCCGCGGAGTACAACCTCCAGAAGTTGCAGTCGTTGATCGCCTACGGTGGCTCGCCCCGTGCCTCGATCTCGCTGGCCAAGGCCGCCCGAGCCTACGCCTTCATCCGTCGCCGTGGCTACGTCATCCCCGAGGATGTGCGAGCCGTCTGCCACGATGTGCTGCGCCACCGTATTGGCCTGACCTATGAGGCTGAGGCCGAGAATATTACCTCGGAGGAGATTATTACAGAGATTCTTAATAACGTCATCGTTCCTTAACCATTTTGAGGGGTGTTTTCGGCGTTACGAGAATCTGGTGTGAAGGTCACATACAAAAAGTATGCTCCCTCCACACCAAATTCCCAAGCCTTGAAAACCCCGCCTCAAAATGATTAAGGCGCTGTGGGAAATGGGGTGTTTTCGGCGTTACGGAAATCTGGTGTGAAGGTCACAACAAAAAGTATGCTCCCTCCACACCAAATTCCCAAGCCTTGAAAACCCCGCCTCAAAATGATTAAGGCGCTGTGGGAAATGGGGTGTTTTTGGCGTTACGGAAATCTGGTGTGAAGGTCACATACAAAAAGTATGCTCCCTCCACACCAAATTCCCAAGCCTTGAAAACCCCGCCTCAAAATGATTAAGGTGCTGTGGGAAATGGGGTGTTTTTGGCGTTACGGAAATCTGGTGTGAAGGTCACATACAAAAAGTATGCTCCCTCCACACCAAATTCCCAAGCCTTGAAAACCCCGCCTCAAAATGATTAAGGCGCCGTGGGAAATGAGGTGTTTTCGGCGTTACGGGAATCTGAACCCAATGAGCAATGAGCAATGAGTAATGAGTAATGAGCAATGCTCTTTCACTCATTGCGAACCGATGCACCGTAATTGAGCCGTAGAGGAGGTAACAATCCAACGAAACGAGAAATGATATTTGCATCACTTGGATAGAAACATGCAGGAGAACGAAAACGACATTCTGAAGCGAGTCCGAAAAATCGAGATCAAGACACGCGGGCTCTCGAACGAGATCTTTGCCGGAAAGTACCACACGGCCTTCCGTGGACGCGGTATGTCCTTCTCGGAGGTGCGTGAGTACCGTGCCGGGGACGATGTGCGTGATATTGATTGGAATGTGACGGCTCGTTCGCGCACCCCCCACATCAAGGTCTATGAGGAGGAGCGCGAGCTGACGATGATGCTCCTTGTGGACGTCTCCTCGTCGCGGATCTTCGGCTCTACGGAGCGCATGAAGAAGGCGGTCATCACCGAGATTGCTGCCGTATTGGCCTTCTCGGCGGCACAGAACAACGATAAGGTGGGCTGTATCTTCTTCTCGGATCGTGTTGAGAAGTTTATCCCCCCGAAGAAGGGGCGCAGCCATATTCTGATGATCATCCGTGAACTTATCGGGTTCGAGCCCGAGCATCGCGAGACGAAGCTCTCGGAGGCGGTGCGCTACCTGACAAACGTCATCAAGAAGCGCTGTACCTGCTTCATGCTCTCGGACTTTATCGACCCCGAGACCGACCGGGAGGAGCTCTCCGATGCCCTGAAAATCGCCTCCGGGAAGCACGATCTGGTGGCGGTGCGCGTGGTCGATCCTCGCGAACAGGAGCTGCCCGATGTGGGGATTGTAGAGCTTCGCGATGCAGAGACGGGGGAGAAGTGCTGGGTTGATACCTCTTCGCGGGCCGTGCGCGACCACTATGCCGAAGCGGCCCTCAGGCGCCTTGAACAGATGGACTCCCTGTTGAAACACAACCGAATAGATGTGGCCACGATCCCCACAAACGGGGACTATGTGGTCGAACTGATCAAACTCTTCAAAAAACGATGAAACGCCTGATAATCCTTTCGCTGATCGCTCTTGCGGCTCTCGGTGCAGACACCTTTGCACAGTCGCAGCCCCCGCGCGTGTGGGCCTCGGTGGAGCCCGACACGATCCGCATCGGTGATCGTTTCACCTTCTCGATCGAGGTGGAGCGCGACATGGCGCAGGTGGCCAATTTCCCCCAATTCCGCCACGAAAAACGTGAGGGAGAGGCCGATATCGAGCTCGTGGAGGCGTTGCCTGTCGATACGCTCAAGCGCGAGGGGCGCATCCTGCACCTCAGAAAGCGCTATCGCATGCAGGCCTTCGACGAGGGGGTGATCCATCTGGGACGGGGCACGGTGCTCTATGCCGACAAAAATATTGTCGATACCCTCTATGGCGGGGACTCGGTACGCCTGGTGGTGGCTCCCATCGAGATCGACTCGGCGGCCATGGCTGCCGGGGTGCGCGACATCAAGCCGCAGAAGAGCCTCGACTTCAAATTTGGTGAGGTGAGCGGCTATGCCCTCTGGGGGGTGATCGCACTTCTGGTGCTGGCCGCCGCCTGGTGGTTCATCCGTCGGGAGTTGGCCCGCCGCGGCAAAAAGCTCGGCGACCTCTTCAAACCGGCTCCTCCGCTCCCGCCTCATGTGGTGGCCATCCGGGCCCTCGAGGCCTTGCACCACCGCAAGCTCTGGCAGAACGGAGACTATAAGGCCTACTATTCGGGCCTGACCGATATTCTGCGCACCTACTTGTTGGGCCGCTATGGCATTGGGGCCATGGAGATGACCTCGGACGAGATCATCGAGGCCCTGCGTTCGCTTTCGGAGGAGGAGCTGCCCAAGAAGTCTTCGATGGATCTGACCTCGATCCTTCGGGATGGCGACCTGGTGAAGTTTGCCAAGTTCGAGCCCGCCTCCGAGCAGAATGAGAACGACTATACGAAGGCTTACTACTTTGTCGAGGAGACCAAACTCCAGGATGAGGAGCCCTCGGAGGGTGAGGGAATAGAAAATGCTTAAGCGTGATGAAAACAGAGAAGACAAACCATAGAATCGTAGCGCTGAGTCTCCAGTTGGGATGCCTGCTTCTGATGCTTGGCCTGAGCCTGCCCGCACAGGCGCAGAAGTACCCCGAGCGCGGCATGGTGCGCAAGGGAAATCGTGCCTTCGAGAAGGAGAAGTTCGACCGCAGTATCGATAACTACCGCGAGGCCCTGGAGGCTGCCCCCGAAAATTGGGAGGCGACCTACAATCTCGGTAATGCCCTCTACCGCACGGAGCAGTACGACAAGGCGGCCGAGAGCCTGCGCCGTGCCGCCTCCGACTCCCTTCGCTCGGCCGAGGAGCGTGCCGAGGCCTACTACAACCTGGCCGATGTGCAGTATCGGCAGGAGAAGCTGCCCGAAGCCTTGGAGAGCCTGAAATCCTCCCTGCGCCTGAATCCTGACGATGAGGATGCCAAGTTCAACTACACCCTCATCAAGCGCCGCATGCAGCAGGAGCAGAACCAGGACCAAAATCAGGACCAGAACCAAGAGCAGAACCAGGAGCAGCAACAGCAGCCCCAGCCCCAGAACGAGGATCAGAAGGGTGACCAGGAGGAGCAGAAGCAGGAACCTCAAGAGCCCCAGGAACCTCAGGAGCAGCCCGAGCAGGCTGAGCCTCAACCCCAAGAGGGATCTCTCTCCGACCAGGAACTCGAGCAGATGCTTGATGCCATCCAGGCGCAGGAGGATGAGACCCAGGAGAAGCTCAAGGAGAAACAGGGGGTATTGGTGCGAGGAACCAAGAACTGGTAATTTTTTGATTTTATGCGGTAAATTTTGCACCTTCTCATTTGCCCCGAATGGGCAGTACGACAAGTACAGCCCATCCGTGTCAAATATCGGTCGGCACAAAATTTCCTCGCCTAAAATGCAAAAATGGGTTGGAGAAATGCGACATTTTCCTTCTCTGCTTGTCTGGCGAGAGTGGGCAGTACGACAAGTACAGCCCATCCTCACCAACCTGCGATCGAAGAAATATATGCGCCTCTAAAATCCAAAAAATAGATTTTGATTTTATAGGGTATCTTTTCCTTCTCCTTGCTTGGCGGGAACGGGCAGTATGCAAGGTGCTAATAAGCAGGGTGTTAAAAAAGAATTTTTGAGATTTACAAAATGGAATATACTTTTCATTCGCCCCATTGGTTGTGGGCCTTGTTGATTCTGGTGCCGATGGTGGGTTGGTATCTCTACCGCACCTTCAAGGGGGGAGCGACCCTTCAGCTCTCGACCCTCGATGGGCTGAAGCGTGCGCCTCGCACCTGGCGTTACTACCTGCGCCATCTACCCTTTGTCCTGCGATGCCTGGCTGTGGCGCTCATGATCGTGGCTTTGGCCCGTCCGCGCACCTCGGAGCACAACACCAACACCTCGACTGAGGGTATTGACATCGTGTTGGCTCTCGATATCTCGGGTTCGATGTTGGCCCGGGACTTCAAGCCTGACCGCCTGGAGGCGGCCAAGCAGATGGCCGGAGAGTTTATCGCCGATCGTGCGGGTGACCGTATCGGCCTTACGGTCTTTGCCGGTGAGGCCTTCACCCAGAGCCCGCTGACGACCGACTACGCCACCCTGCAGACCCTGCTGGCCCGTCTGCGCAGCGGGATCATTGAGGATGGTACGGCCATTGGTAACGGTTTGGCGACGGCCATCAACCGTCTGCGCGAGAGCGAGGCCAAGTCGAAGGTGGTGATTCTGCTGACCGATGGTGTGAACAACCGTGGGCAGATAGCCCCCCTGATGGCTGCCGAGATCGCTCGCGAGACGGGAATTCGTGTCTATACGATCGGCGTCGGAACGCGGGGCGAGGCCCCCTATCCGGCCTACGATATGTTCGGTAAGCTGACCTTCATCAAGCAGCCCGTGGAGATCGATGAGAAGACCCTCGAGAAGATCGCCGAGCAGACCGGAGGCCGCTACTTCCGCGCCACGAACAACGAGGCGCTGCGGGCCATCTATGAAGAGATCAACCAACTCGAAAAGAGCAAGGTTGAGGTCTTGGAGTATACGACCTACCACGAGAAGTTCATGCCCCTGCTGCTGTTGGCCTTGCTGCTCTTGGTTGTGGAGATCCTGCTTGCCAAACTTTTGTTTAACCGACTTCCCTAATCGTAAGTTATGTTTCGCTTTGCCTATCCTTCAGCCTTGTGGCTTCTGCTGCTCATCCCCCTGGTTGTGGCCCTTTACAGCGTGGCTGCGATCCGTTGCCGGCGTCGTCTGGCCCGTTTCGGGGAGCCCGATACGCTGCGAGAGCTGATGCCCGACTACTCACGCGGACGCGGAGTGCTGAAGCTCATTCTCTTGCTTTCGTCCCTCTTCTTTTTGGTCCTTGCCGTGGCACGCCCGCAATTCGGATCGAAACTCAAGGAGGAGAAGACCGAGGGGATCGAGATGATGCTGGTGGTCGATGTCTCGAACTCGATGTTGGCCGAGGATTTCGAGCCCTCGCGTCTGGAGCGCACCAAATATGCCATTGGAAAACTCTTCGAGGGACTTCGTCAGGATCGCGTGGGGTTGGTGGTCTTTGCCGGTGAGGCCAAGGTTCAGCTCCCCATTACGACCGACTACCGCATGGCCCGGGCCTTTGCCAAACGCATATCGCCCGGTTTGGTCTCGGTGCAGGGCACCGACCTGGCCCAGGCCCTGTCGCTGGCCACGATCTCCTTCTCGAGCCATACGGGCGAGAATCGCAGTCGCGCCATCATTCTGATCACTGACGGCGAGGGCCATGAGGGCGATGTGATGGCCGCCGCCGAGCAGGCCGCGGCCGAGGGAATCCGCATCTATACGATCGGTATCGGAACCCCCGAGGGAGCTCCGATTCAGATCGACGGTGAATTCCTCAAGGACGAAAAGGGCGATATGGTCGTGACGAAGCTCGATGAGCAGACCCTTGAGGCGCTGGCCCAGACCACCGGAGGCCTCTACGTCCGAGCCTCGAAGCAGGACTTGGGCTTGGATGAGGTGGTGCGTGAGATCAACGAGCTCGAACGGAGCGAGTTGGAGACCCTGCGTTTCGAGGAGTTCAACGAGCAGTATGCCTATGCGCTGGTTGTGGCGCTGGTGCTTCTGCTCATGGAGTTCGCTCTCCTGGATCGCCGCAATCCGCTCTTGTCGCACCTCAATATTTTCAGACGTTAAGACCTATGTATCGTTCACTCACACAATACCTCGAACGCTTGGAGCGCGAAGGGGAGCTGATGCGGGTCAAGGTCCCCGTATCGACCGAATATGAGATCGCCGAAATTACCGACCGCCTCTCCAAAACCAAGGGGGGCGGTCCTGCGCTCTTGTTTGAGAGGACCGGAACCGATTTCCCGGTCCTGACCAATCTGATGGGCTCGGATCGCCGCATTGCCTTAGCGTTGGGCGTAGAGCGCCTGGAGGAGATCTCGGAGCGCCTGGAGGAGCTCCTTAAGCAGGCCACCACGCCTCCGGACGGTCTGTGGGGCAAGCTCCGCATGCTTCCTCTTTTGGGCGAGGTGTCGCGCTGGATGCCTCGCACACGTTCGGGGCGGGGCGCGGTGCAGGAGGTTGTCTGGCAGGGCGATGAGGTAGATCTCGGTCGCCTGCCTGTGCTCAAGTGCTGGGCTTGTGACGGTGGCCGTTTCGTAACCCTTCCCATGGTCAATACGCTGGACCCCGAGACGGGGATCCGCAACGTGGGCATGTATCGCATGCAGATCTTCGATCGCTCGACAACGGGCATGCACTGGCATCTGCATAAGACCGGAGCCCGCCACTACGATGCCTACAAGCGCCTGGGACGTAAGATGCCCGTCACGGTGGCCCTGGGAGGTGATCCGGCCTATACCTATGCCGCCACGGCTCCCATGCCCGACAACCTGGACGAGTACCTTCTGGCGGGCTTCCTGCGCCGCCGGCCGGTGACGCTCGTCAAGTCGCTGACGAATGAGATCTATATTCCCGAGGATTGCGATTTTGTGATCGAGGGTTATGTCGATCCCGCGGAGGAGAAGGTGGTGGAGGGCCCCTTTGGGGACCATACGGGCTTCTATTCGCTCACCGATCGCTACCCGCGCTTCCATGTAACGGCCATTACGCATCGTCGCGGAGCCATCTGGCCGGCCACGGTGGTGGGGGTGCCGCCTCAGGAGGATGCCTACATCGCCAAGGCTACGGAGACGATCTTCCTGGCTCCGATCCGCCTGGCCGTGCAACCCGAGGTGCGCGATCTGTGGATGCCCACCGAGGGGACGGCCCACAACCTGGCCGTGGTCTCGATCGACCACCGCTACGAAGGACAACCCCGCAAGGTGGCACAGGGTCTTTGGGGGGCCGGGCAGATGATGTTCAACAAGTACCTGATGGTTGCCCCTGCGGCCTGCGATATCCGTTCGCGCGATCAGTTGGCAGCCCTCTTGCGTCGGGTCGATCCCGTGCGCGATATTCAGTTCAGCGAGGGAATCCTCGATGTGCTCGACCATGCCACCGCTACGACGGGCTATGGCGGAAAGGCGCTGCTCGATGCCACACGCATCGACCCCCTGAGTCCCGAGAAGGCGATCTCCATCCCGCGCAGCTTCGAGCCTGTGGGGGGCGTGCAACTTGTCAATACAGCCTTTGTGGAGCGCTGGAGTACGCTGGTGCTCTATGCCGATCGCTCGCGACCCGATGAGGTGGATGTGGCGGCCTACCTGGACCACAACAAGATCCGGGGTGTTAATTTCGTGCTGTTGTTCGACTACGCTGCGGCGGGTGCGATGAACGATGCCGACCTCTTGTGGCTGGCGGCAGCCAATACCGACCCGCGCCGCGATGCAAAGTACCATGAAGGAGTGTTGATTCTCGATGCCCGCAGCAAGCGGCCCGGGGTGGGGGAGAACCCCGCACGCTTTCCGAATGTGGCCACCTCGCATCCCGATACGATTCACCGGGTCGATGAACGCTGGGCGGAGTATGGCCTTGGGGAGCTTCTCCCCTCGCCGTCGCGTCGCTACCGTAAGCTGTGGCTCTCGGATGAGGCGCAGTGGTAAAGTTTGCTTCTGATGAGTTGGTTTGATAACAGAGAGATTCGGGCCCTCGGCCTCTTCATTCCCCTGATGCTCTTGGTCGGGGTGGGGTGGTTTGTGGTCGAGGTGCGCCGCATGGACCATCGGGCCGGGGAGCTGCAGCGCCAGGAGGAGTTGCTGCCGGCTGACTCCGTGGAGCTCTTCTTCTTCGATCCCAATACCATCTCCTACGATTCGTTGAAGCTCCTCGGCTTCTCGAAGACCCAGGCGCGGCAGCTCCTGCACTACCGCTCGGCGGGTAAGGTCTACCGCATGGCCGAGGATCTGGACGGCATCTACGGCATGACCGATTCCCTCTTTCAGCGCATCCGTCCCTATGTGCGTATCGGGGCGGAGTATGCCTTTCAGCCCCGCTCCCGGGCCTCTTGGCACGACTTTCCGGCAGCTCCCCGTCGCAGCTTTCGGGCTCCCGACTCCCCGATCCCGATCGACAGCCTGAGCGAGGATCGGCTCCGCGCCATGGGCTTTTCGGTGCGTTGGAGCAAGGCCTTCGTCGATTGCCATCGCCGCCGCGGCATCCGCTCCCTGGAAGAGATGCGCGAGCTGAACTTTATCGGGGATTCGATCACCGATCTTCTGGCTCCCTGGATTCTCTTCCCCGTCCCCGAGGCCGATCCCTTCGATGAGCCCTTGGAGCTCAACCGGGCCGATTCGGCCGCCCTCCGATCGGTCTATGGCATCGGCGAAAAGAGCGTCATGGAGATCATCCGCTACCGCGAAAGGCTTGGCGGATTCCACCGCGTGGAGCAACTTGCGGAGGTCAGAGGGGTTACCGAGGCCAATTATGAGAAAATTTTGCAACAAATTTGGTGCGATTCCTTTCAAATTCAAAAAATTGATATTAACTTTGCGCCCGCTGAGCGCATAAAGGAACATCCCTATGTGGCGCCACGCACATTTAGAAAACTGATAAGCAAGCGACAACAGCGCAAATCGAAAGGAGGTTGGAGTACCGTAGAAGAGATGGTTGAAGAGAACATACTGACACCCGACGAGGCCAAAAGGCTGCGTCCTTATCTTCGTTTCGGTACACAAGAATCCGAGTAGAACATCAAAAATACCCCAAAAGGCTCGGCCGGAGCCTGCAAAGTAGGAGGGTGGTAACCCGCCAAAATGTGAATCCAGCCACATAAAAAACAGAAAAAATAACAAACAAAAAAAGAATACAACTATGATTATCATGCCGGTTAAGGAGGGCGAGAACATCGAGCGCGCCCTGAAGAAGTTTAAGCGTAAGTACGAGCGCACGGGCGTTCTGAAGGAGCTGCGTCGTCGTCAGTACTTCACCAAGCCCTCGATCGCCAAGCGCGAGGCCATGCAGCACGCTATTTATGTGCAGCATACTTATCGCCTCGAGGAGTAATAATTTCGTGTGATAAGGTGGCATTTGTGGCCGCTAACCATAAAAAGCAACAATGGGCAGTACGAGAGTACAGCCCATCGTTGTTTTTATGGCCGAGCGTTGCAACTGCCGCCTTCTGACACGAAATTTAATTTTCGATTTTATAGGGCATATTTTGCACCTCAATCAAATCCCCGAAAGGGTAGTACACCAAGTACAACCCTTCCGGGGAATTTTCATGTCGGCACAAAATCTGCTCCTCTAAAATCAAAAATTGGGTTGTGCATGGCCGAGCATTGCAACTACCACCTTCTGACACGAAATTTAATTTTCGATTTGTAAGCGGTATATTCCGCACATTCCAAACAAAACCCGAACGGGACGTACGCCAAGTACTACCCGTCTGGGTTTCTTATTGCCATGCACGGAATTTCCTCGCAATGACGCACATAGAGCAATTACTCATTGCTCATTACTCATTGCTCATTACTCATTGCTTCAGGTCCTGGCTCAGGGGGTATTGGAACAGGCGCAGGTCGAATTGGGGGGCGAGGGCGGCGACATGGGAGATGATCTCGGCCTGCAGCTGTTCGTAGGGGACCCAATTGACGTTTGCCGAGAAGCAGTAGAACTCCACCGGGAGGCCCCACTCGGTCGGTTGTAGCTGGCGCACTAAGATCAGCAGGTCGTGGCTCACGCGCGGGTGTTGCTCCAGGTAGCGGGTCATGTAGCGGATGAAGAGGTCGAGGTTGGTGATGGGCTTGCCCTCGGCCGTCAGGCTCTCGACCGTCTGCATCAGCTCGGCAGTCTGCTCTGCCCCGCGCAGACGGCTCTCGAGTTCGGGCTTCAGGAATGAGATGCTCGTCAGGTCGAAATTCACGGAGCGCTTGATGCGGCGGCCGCCCGAGTCGCGCATGGCCTGCCAGTTGTCAAAGCTCTCGCTGATCAGCACATAGGGGGGAAGCATCTGGAGCGTATTATCCCAGCCGCGCACCTTGACGATCGTAAGGGCCACCTCCTCGACCACGCCATCCACCCCGCGCGAGGGCATAGAGATCCAGTCGCCCACCTTGAGCATGTTATTCACCGAGAGTTGCACTCCGGCCACCAGGCCCAGGATGCTGTCCTTGAAGATCAGCATCATCACGGCGGCCGAAGCACCGATACCCGTAAGCAGGATGGCGGGCGAGCGGTTGATCAGGATGGAGATGATCAGGATGGCGGCAATGCTCGAGGCGATCACCTGGCCGGTCTGCATCAGCCCCTTGATGGGTTTGCCCTGCCACTCGGGGCGATGCTCCAAAAGCTCGAAGAGGGCCTTGAGGAAGCTGTTGATGAAGCGCACTACGGCGACGATCATATAGATCTCGACGATGCGTTTGATCAGGGTGTGGAGCTCGATAGAACCCCCATCGTTCGGCGAGAAGGCGATGGGCAGCAGCGTGTAGATCAGGATCGGGGTAACGATGTTGCACAAGCGGCGCATCACCACATCCTTGAAGATGATGTCGTCCCATGAAGCGCGGGTCTTGGCAACGATCTTGCGCACAACGCGCAGGATGATGTGGCGGATGGTGTAGTCCACGGCTATGGCCAGCAGGACGATGAAGAGCAGGATCACCCAGCGGTCGGCCGTGTCGGCCAGGTCGTTCGAGCAACCCAGCGCGGTGAGGATCTTGTCGATCCATCCCTGTACAATGCGGTCTATTCCGTTCATAAACGACTATTTTTCGGTCTTGATTTCGGCGAGTTCTTTGCGGACCTTGCGGTGTGGCTCTACGGCGGGGTAGCCGATCGGCAGGATCACCACGGGGCGCAGGGCGGGGTCGAGGTCGAGGGCTTGGCGGCACTTCTCGACATTGAAGGCGCAGATCCAGCAAGTGCCCAGCCCCTGCTCCACGGCCGCCAGGCAGAGGTGTTCGGTGGTGATGGCGGCATCGACATCGCTATGGTTGCGGCCATCCGAGCTGCGTACCCAGGCCTCGCTGTCGTTGGTGCAGATCACCACGAACAGGGGGGCCGTCTGCATCCACTCGAAGCGGGCAGCGGCTCCGCAGAGGGCTTCGCGGCGGGCCTTGTCGCGCACTACGATGTAGCGCCACGGCTGGCGATTGCAGGCCGAGGGGGCCAGGCGGGCACACTCCAACAGATATTCCAATTTCTCGGGCTCCACACTGCGCTCCTGAAAGCTGCGCACCGAGTAACGATTCTTGACCAATTCGAGGAAATTCATACTTAAATAGCTTTTGTTTGATTGTGTAAAGATAACAAAAAGCGGGGAAAATTTCAATTTTTCCCCGCTTTTGATGTGAAATTTGAGCTCCTATGCCCTCTGGGGCATCATCTTCAGCCAACGGCGGTAGCCCACCACGGCCAAAATGGTGTAGAGCCCGTAGAGGGCGGCCGTGAGGGGGATTCCCTTGTAGAGGTAGAGGCCCACGGTAACGGCATCGACCACCAGCCAGACGAGCCACTGCTCGACATACTTGCGCGAGAGCATCCAGTAGGCTATGATGCAGAGAGCGGTGGTGAAGCTGTCCAGGATGGGCACCGTGCTGTCGGTAAAGGTCGTAAGCAGCACATAGAGCGTGGCGTGGATCGCCACATAGAAGACCATAATCTGCATCCACATCACAAGAGGTGTATGGCCGATTTCGGGCTCTCGGGCAGCTCCTTTGCGCTTGCCGCGGCTCCAAACCGTGAGGCCGTAGAGACCGGCCAGGATGTAGTAGAGTTGCATGGAGCAGTCGGCATAGAGCCCCGAGCGGAAGTAGAGCGTGCCGTGTACGATGGGCATGATGAGTCCCACGACCCAGAGCCAGATGTTGGCCTTGTACTCCAGGTAGAGGTACAAGAGGCCGAGCGCTACACCCACAAGCTGAAGAATGAGTTTCCAGTCCATTTTTGCGATCTGTCGTTAGAATTTTACCGTTACATTTGCCAATGCGTGCAGCGGGGCCTGCGGGAAGTAGAAGGCTTCGTCGTAGCGCTTGCCCTCATACATGTAGGAGTAACCGTAGCCGTTGCTTTCGTAGGTGGCGTTGAAGAGGTTGTAGAGCGTGAGGCCGAAACGCACGCTCTTCAGGGCCTTGCTCCTGAGCGTATAGCTCAGATCGAGGTTTGTTACGCAGTAGGCATCGAGCATCAGGGCTTCGTTCTCGGTATTGGTGAAGTATTGCTCGCCCACATAGGTCGTTCTTACGACTGCCTCAAAACCCTTGATGTGAAAATCTAAAAATCCTCCGGCCAGCACCTCGGGCGAATAGGAGATCCGCTTGTCGCCCAGGTTCTGCCCATAGGTCGGGCTCTCGGATAAGAGATCAACATAGTCGCGGATCATGTTGCGGCTCAAGGTGGTGTTGGCCCCTAAGGTAAACCACTTGGTGGCCTGCCAGGCGGCCGAAAGCTCGATGCCGCAGCGGTAGCTCTCCGGGACGTTCACATTCAGCGCATCCGAGCTGTCGTTGACCATACCCGTGTGGATCAGCTGATCGCGGTAGGACATGTAGTAGAGGTTGGCTGCGAGTTGCAGTCGGGGAGCCGTATAACGGTAACCCAATTCGTAGTCGAAGAGGAGCTCGGGGGAGGGCTGCATCTCGCGATCCGACGAGAAGAGGTAGCGGTCGGTGAAGTCGGCTCGCGTGGGCTCCTTCTGTGCGATGGCAAACGAGAAGTAGAGGTTGTGGCGCTCCGAGGGGGTGTAGCTCAGGCCGATGTGCGGGTTTAGGAAGTGGTACTGCTTATCGACCGCCACGGGTTGCATCTCGTAGGTCGTCCAGTCGTAGTTGTCGTTCGTGCCCCAGGCATGGTAGTTCACAAAGCGATATTGCAGATCGGCGAAGAGGTTTAGTTTTTGGGTGAATTTCCAATTAACTTTAGCAAATAGATTGGCGTCGTGCTTCTCGACATTGTTGTCGTACCAGCGGCCGGCGTGCTCCGCAGGGGTCATCCCCTCCACCCAGTCGAGCGTACCCCAGTGGGGCGAGTTGTAGAAGCTGTAGGAGCCGCCGAAGAGGAGTTCGAGGTTACGGGCCGTGTAGTTGAAGGTAGCATTCAACCCTCCGAAGTGGTTCTCCATCTTCTTCTGTCGGATCAGGTCGGCCGTCTCAATCTCGGTGGGCAGGTTGTTGTAACCCATCAGCCAGGCATCGTCCTTATACTGCTTGTAGTAACCGTAGCCGTAGGTGTAGAATCCGGTGAGGTTCATGGCCCAGCGCTCACCAAACTGGTGGCTTATCAGGAGCTGGTTGTTCAACTGCAGGTAATTGTCCGTCTGATCGTCGTAGTAGTCCACACGCGTGCCGTCGGCCAGCATGTGGGGACCGTATTCGGTCGTATATTGACCTCCGGTGTGGTAGCGGCGGCCGTAGCGCTCCATGTCGGCCCGCGAGACACCGTCGTAGGTGAGGTAGGTCTTCGCCTTACCGCCGAAGGAGAGGAGCTTTACCACCGTGCGGCCGTCGTAGTAGGCCCCTTGCAGGAAGTAGGACTTCAGGTCGGTGGCTCCGCGATCCACATAGCCCTCCGAGCCGATGTGGGTGAGGCGGGCATCGACCATCCAGTGGTCGCCCAACAACCCTGAAGAGAGGTGTACGGCCTGCTTCTGGGTGTTGTAGGAGCCGTAGCTCATCGAAACGTCTCCGCCGAAGTCGGTGGCCGGCGACGAGGAGGTCATGCTGATCGCTCCGCCGAAGGCTCCCGTGCCGTGGGTCGAGGTACCCGCGCCACGCTGAATTTGCATATCCCCTACGGCTGAGGCCACGTCGGGGGTGTCGTACCAATACATCGCATGGGAGTCGGGGTTGTTCATCGCCACACCATTCATCGTTACATTGAGTCGTGTGGCATCTGTGCCGCGCAGGCGCATCGAGGTGCCTCCGATTCCGATTCCGGTCTCATTGGTGGCCACCATCGAGGGGGTCAGGGCCAGTAGCGAGGGGATGTCCAGACCGTAGTTGCGATCGGCAATCTCCTCTTTCGAGAGGTTGGTGAAGGCGATGGGGGTTTGCTCTCCGGCGCGTGTGGCCGTCACCTCAATGGTTTGCAATTCATAGAGACGCATGGAGTCTTGTTGCGGCTCTTCAAGATTTCCTGCGACCCGGTTGTCGCACAGATTTGTTCCGTTTGTGCTCACCACACCGACGGCTGCAAGCACCGAAACCAAAGTTAGAAATTTCCTTTTCATAAAGTTTTTAAAATTTATCGAAAAGGGGGAAAACTATTAACCGTGTCGATTACGCATCCCGGTCTCGGCATTATCCGTATCCGGTACAATGGGTATGATCTCAGCCTGATAGTAAGGCACCCCTTCGAGGTTTGCAAAAGTAGCTACTTGTTTGCGAGGACAAAGATACAAAATAATGAGCAATGAGCAATGAGTAATGAGCAATTTTTTAGGGATTACTCATTGTGCTCATGAGAGCACGAGCAGTGGCAGTCGCCGTCGCCGTGGTGGCCGAGTACGGTGTGGGGGATATGGCCATGCGAGATGATCTGGATCGGGCAGCCGTAGTTCAGCAGTTGCTCCTCGGTGATCTGGTTCGAGTGGTGGCGGTGTACGGTGCGGTTCACGCAGACAATCTCCTTCACCACGCTAGTAATGGTACCCAGGTCGTGCGAGACCATCACAACGGCCATCTGCTCGTTCAGGCGTTGCAAGAGACGGTAGAGCTCGTTCTCGAAGCGGTTATCGACAAAGTTGGTCGGCTCATCGAGGATCAGCAGCCGTGGCTCTGCGATGATGGCGCGGCAGAGGAGTGTGCGTTGCATCTGTCCGCCCGAGATCTCGCCCACAGGGTGGCTCGCCAGGTGGGCAATGCCGGCCAGATCGAGCAGCTCACGCGCCTTTTGGCGGTCGGCGGTCGAGTAGCGGCGGGTGAAGCCTCTTAGGGCCTGCAATCCGGAGAGGACCACCTCCTCGACCGAGATGGGGAACGAGCGGTCGAAGAGTGTCTGCTGGGGCAGGTAGCCGATCAGGGGGCGTGGGGTGTGGGCCGAGAGCTCGGAGGCGTAGGTGATGCGGCCCGAGTAGGGGAGTGCCCCCAGGATCGCTTTGACCAGGGTGGTCTTGCCCCCTCCGTTGGGGCCGATGATGCCCAGAAAATCTCGGTCGCCAATCGAGAGGTTCACCCCTTCGAGTGCGCGGTAGTTGTCGTAGTCAACCGATACGTTATGTAGTCCGATCAGCTCCATCAGGGGTTGGCAATAAGGTTTGTGATCCGCTCAATTTCGCTGATGATATCCTCGGCCAGCGGATCGAAGGCTAAAGCCTTCCCCCCTAAATCGGTGGCGATGATCTCTACGCTCGAGGCGGGGAACTGACTTTGGTAGAGGATGTTGCGGCACCCCATGCGGTGCCCCTCATCGATGAGCTCGGCGATGCGCTTGGCCGAGGGCTCCTTGCCCTCATGCTCGATGGCGCGCTGCGTGATGCCGTAGGTGCGGGCGTAGTAGCTCAGGGCGGGGTGGTAGATCATAAACTCCTTGATGCCGGCCTCCTGCAGTTGCTTGGCACACGCCTCGTCGAGGGCTTTCAGCCGGTTATCCAACGCCTCATAGCGGGTGCGATAGTGTGCCGAATCGGGGTAGGCGACCCGAATTGCTTCGTAGGCATTTCGGGCCAGGAGCTGCAACTCGCGGGGCGAGGTCCAGACGTGGGGGTCGATGCCGTGGGCGTGGTGGTGTGCATGGCCGGCATGAGCGCAGCAGCCTCTCTCGAGGTCGATGCCCTCCGAGAGGTTGATGATCGGCCGCTGACGGCCAAGCTTCTCGAGGAGGTTCTGCTCAAAATCCAGGAGGCCGACCCCCAGCACCAGGCGTGCCCGATCAATCTCCGCAAGCTGGCGCGCCGAGGGCTCGAAGCTCTCGGGCGATGCCCCTGCGGGTACCAGCACCCGAATCGGATACTCTTCGCCAACGATGGCCGATACGATCCCCTTGAGGGGGAGAATAGATACCCAAATCTCCTCACGCTGAGTCTCTTGTGAGGCTTTTCTGCCGCCGCCGCAGGCCGTGGCGAGGGTGGCGATCAGGAGCAGTAGGGTAGTATGTAGCATCATTTTGTTTCTCATATGCGCTCGGTTTGTAGGGGCAAATGTACGAAATTTTCGAAAATGAAACATCACTCCACGCAAAGAAGAACAATTTTTTGCATCAAGAGTTCCGCCCCTTGCAGAAAAATTTTGTTTTTCGGATCTTTGTGGCGCTTTATTGGCGCAAAGATGGCATATATTTACCCTAAAAAGACGACAATACTCCACTGAGAGTTGCGAAATGGAGAAACTTTTTCTACTTTTGTCCTGTCATTCCACCCGGATGGCAATGGTATAAAGTGAAAAGTGTTTCGCTGACCTTGATACGAAATCTGGAAAATTTCACAAGCGCAAGGTAACGCAACGCTCGACACCGCGATTGACACATATTCTCGATATGTGTTGTGGTGTGTGGAGTATTGTCTATTTGCGCATGGGTATTCCAGAACCTCGTATCAGATAGATTCTCGGCTCCACACTTTTCTGTTTTTTTGTCTTGCTTTTGCGAGCCAAAAAGCCGACAGCTAAACTTTTATTTATAGGGAAAGCTCTGCATTAAAACGCCTTAACCGCTTTTAATTGTGTTTGATTCAAGGAGAATGATGTACCGTTGACGCCTCAATTTTTTGCATCATTCCGCCGCCCGGGGTCGCTATGATCCCGGGCGGTTTTTGCGCATAGCTCCCTCTTCTGGCGGCAGCCTCTTCCGATGCCGGGGCAATGGCCTTTTGTGTAGCGCCTTTAGCCGTTTTTGCCGGTAGGGTAGCCCCCCTCGAAACTTTTTCCCGAACAGCCAATCCCCCAATCTGCGAAGAACAAATTTTTATCTCAAGAGCCAATTCTCTTGTGAAAAAAGTTTGTTTTTCGGAACTTTGCATCCGAAAAAAGAGTCGACAATACCCCATGAGTGTTGCTTTTTGCGAAAACTTTTTCTACTTTTGTGGTGTCGTCTGCGATGGGCGACAACATAATTTTAGTGAAAGTGTTTCGCTAATCCTTGACGATAAAATTTGGCGATTTTAGGATACAAGGGAAGCAATAAACGCTCAGTCACCGTGTATAGGCATGTATTCTGCATGTTCCTATTCGGTGTGGGGTATTGTTTATTTGTATCCGGGCCACGCCAAATGCCTATCGTCAGATAAACGACCAACTCCACACTTTTCTATTTTTATGTTTTAGCAACTTGGAAACAACCCGATTGTAGCAGTGGGGTAGCCCTCTGTGATAATCCGCCTTTAGGGAGTTGAAAGGCAATTTGATTTGAAAAGAATAGGAACCTCTTAAAATTTAATTGCTTATGAAAAAACTATTTTCTTGGCTGACCGTAGCAATCGTTGTATTGGCTGTCGGATGTAGTGAATCATTCGATGATTCCGGTATTTGGAATAAACTGAATGAGCACAGCGAATCGATCAAAGACCATGAACAACGCATCTCTGCTCTTGAGGA
Organism: Rikenellaceae bacterium; assembly: GCA_015059965.1. GTDB lineage: Bacteria > Bacteroidota > Bacteroidia > Bacteroidales > Rikenellaceae > Alistipes. The sequence continues at coordinate 112,376 of SUZM01000001.1, read as the reverse complement.
GCTTTGCAAGCAGATGAACACCAACATCTCTGCTCTGCAAACCCTTGTTGAGGCATTGCAGAAGAATGATTACATTACTTCGATAACGCCCATTACAAAAGATGGTGTGGAGGTTGGTTATACGATTGCATTTGCGAAGAGCAATCCTGTTACCATTTACCATGGAACAAACGGAAAAGATGGTGTTGATGGTGCTGATGGCAAGGATGGAAAAGACGGCTATATGCCCCAAATTGGTGTCAAGCAGGATGTGGATGGCATCTATTATTGGATTGTCGATGGCAAATGGCTTCTGGATGAAAATGGCAATAAAATTAAAGCTGTTGGAGAAGACGGAAAGGATGGCCAAGATGGAGTCCCTGGAAAAGATGGTGAAGACGGCAAGGATGGCCAAAATGGTGAAGATGGAAAAGACGGAGTTGACGGAAAAGATGGCATCACTCCACGCTTAAAGATTGAAGAGGGTTACTGGTATATCTCCTACGACGAAGGCACAACCTGGACTGAACTTGGAAAGGCGACCGGAGAGGATGGAACAGACGGTTCTGACGGCCAAGATGGAGATAATATATTCACTAGTGTAACACAAGATGATGAATATGTCTATTTCCATCTGAACGATGGCACCACCATTGCTATCCCTAAGAATGGGGGAAGCGATGAGAATCCTGGAGGGGATATCCCCGATGGCAACAACTCAATAGAACATGTGACGTGTGCTGATAATGAGATATTATATACTACCAAATACGACTATCCGATCGAGTTGGCAATAACAGATGGTTTTGGAGCAACCTGTCAATCCAATACCTATGAAAATGGGGTGGGGCGAATCAAATTCGACTATGATGTGACAGTTATCCCTGAGGTTGCATTTATGGGCCAAAAATCTATTACCCAAATTAAGTTTCCACAAACACTTAAAAAGATCGAAAATCGTGCATTTTCTGGTTGTGTCGGCCTGACAAGTGTAACCATTCCTAGCAGTGTTGCTTCGATTGGACAATCTGCATTCTCTGGTTGCACCGGCCTGACAAGTATTACTATTCCCGACAGCGTGACTTCGATTGGAGGGTCCGCATTCTATAATTGCACCAGTCTGACAAGTGTGGCCATTGGCAATAATGTGACTTCGATTGGAGAAGATGCGTTCTATGGTTGCACCGGCCTGACAAGTGTAACCATTCCCAGCAGTGTTGCTTCGATTGGACAATCTGCATTCTCTGGTTGCACCGGCCTGACAAGTGTAACTATTCCTGATAGCGTGACTTCGATTGGAAGTTTTGTATTTGAGGGATGCTTTTGTACGCTGACAGTAAATAGCAGAGCTATAATTGAAAAAGATTACGAGGATGCACCCTCATACTGGGGTAGTTCAACAATTATTCTTGGTGATAATATTGAGAAAATAGGGGATAGCGTATTTGCTGATAGTAAAATAACAAGCATTACCATTCCCAATAGTGTGACTTTGATTGGAGATTCTGCATTCAGGGATTGTGATGGCCTGACAAGTATTACCATCCCCGATAGTGTTATTGAGATTGGAGGGCATGCATTCTCTGGTTGTACCGATCTGACAAATATTATCATTCCCGGTAGCGTTACTTCTATTGGAGGTTATGCATTCTCTCATTGCACCTCGCTGACAAGTGTAACCATCCCCGATAGTGTTATTGAGATTGGAGGGCATGCATTCTCTGGTTGTACCGATCTGACAAATATTACCATTCCCGGTAGCGTTACTTCTATTGGAGAGTATACATTCAATGGTTGCACCGGCCTGACAAGTGTAACCATTGGCAATGGCGTTACTTCTATTGGAGATTCTGCATTCTATGGTTGCACCGGTCTGACAAGTGCAACTATTGGCAATGGCGTTACTTCGATTGGAGATTATGCATTCTATGGTTGCACAGGTCTGACAAGTGTAACCATTCCCGATAGTGTGACTTCGATTGGAGGGGGTGCATTCGATGGTTGCACCTCGCTGACAAGTGTTACAATCGGCAATGGCGTTACTTCGATTGGATATTGTGCATTCGATGGTTGCACCTCGCTGACAAGTGTTACAATCGGCAATGGCGTTACTTCGATTGGAGATTCTGCATTCTATGGTTGCACCTCGCTGACAAGTGTAAACATTCCCGATAGTGTGACTTTGATTGGAGGGGGTGCATTCGATGGTTGCACCTCGCTGACAAGTGTTACAATCGGCAATGGCGTTACTTCGATTGGAGATAGAGCATTCTCTGGTTGCACCTCGCTGACAAGTATAACAATCCCCGATAGCGTTACTTCGATTGAATATGGTGCATTCGATGGTTGCACCTCGCTGACAAGTGTTACAATCGGCAATGGCGTTACTTCGATTGAAAATGGTGCATTCGATGGTTGCACCTCGCTGGCAAGTGTAACTATTGGCAATGGCGTTACTTCGATTGGAGTTTATGCATTCTTGAATTGCGAGTCGCTGACAAGTATTACTATTCCCGATAGAGTGACTTCGATTGGATATTGTGCATTCGATGGTTGCACCTCGCTGACAAGTGTTACAATCGGCAATGGCGTTACTTCGATTGGAAATAGAGCATTCTCTTATTGCAGTAGCCTGACAAGTGTAACCATTGGCAATGGCGTTACTTCTATTGGAGATTCTGCATTCTATGGTTGCACCGGCCTGACGAGCGTTACCATTCCCGATAGCGTTACTTCGATTGGAGAAAGCGCATTCGAAGATTGCACCTCGCTGACAAGTGTTACAATTCCTGATAGCGTTACTTCGATTGAATATGGTGCATTCGATGGTTGCACCTCGCTGGCAAGTGTAACTATTGGCAATGGCGTTACTTCGATTGGAGTTTATGCATTCTTGAATTGCGAGTCGCTGACAAGTATTACTATTCCCGATAGCGTGACTTCGATTGGATATTGTGCATTCGTTGGTTGCACCGGCCTGACGAGTGTAACCATTGGCAATGGCGTGACTTCGATTGGATATTGTGCATTCGATGGTTGCACCTCGCTGACAAGTGTTTATTGCAAGCCAACTACACCGCCTTCAGGGGGCTTCTCTATGTTCTACAACAACGCTTCCGACCGTAAGATTTATGTGCCAAATGCGTCGGTTAATGCCTATAAGACTACTGGGGAGTGGAACGCGTATGCTGATGCGATTGTAGGGTATAATTTTGATAAATAAGTAATAGAGATATGAAGACTATAAAACTTTCGGTTGACTTTCTGAAAATAAATATTGAAAAATTAAACATGGCTATTACAGATCTTAAAAATCTTGGCGTTTATGATGAGCTGACACAAACAATAATTTACGATGAAACAAAAGATTAGTAATGTTCTTGAAAAATATTTCGGTTAAAATCAGCGTATCCGTAAAGAATGAGTGGGAAGTAATTGTAAGAGAAAATCTTCCATGGCTGAGACAATCGCGTGATTTAGACGAAATTTGTGAAAGATTAGAAACTCTTAAGTTTCGTGGCGTAGGTGGTAATACTATAGTTCGAACAGGAGAAGCTATTGCAGATTTTTATGATATTCCACGCGATTAACTTTCTTGCCGCCTGGGTTCCGAAAGGGGCCCGGGCGGTTTTTTTGTCACGTTTTATTAGGAACTCCATATAGGCCTGATAAAAATTTCTTTGATTACAACATCAGCTATCTAACTTACTTACTAGTAATTTATTGCTAGTACTCAGCCCTCATCGGATATTCCGTTCTCAAACTATCCGTTGAATCGGAATATCCGATGGCGGAAGATAAAGCCCGCGACCAGATACAACCCCCTCTCTCCCCGTTACCCCCCCCCTGCGATTTAACATAATGTTAGTATTATTTCATTGAATATAAGAGGTGGGGGAGAGGGGTTAAACTATAGGATATTGGTGGTTAAAGTTCTTTGATATGTCGATTTATAGGTGAGTGAAAGGTCATGGAGATGTTAAAAAAGTTCTTTGAAATGTGGAAATGGGTTGAGAGTTAGACGAATTTTAAGTTGCTGAGAATCGCGTGAAATATTTTTTGTGGGCCGTTGGACGTTTCGTGCGATTCTCAGGAAGAAGAAGATTCTCCGCAAAATCGGTCTTTTTGAGGATACCTTATATATATACGCGCGCGAAGAGCACCCTTGGCGGGGTCGCCGAAGGTTGTTGAAATTTCCGCGGGGGGTGCTGAAATCAGGATTTGGGTTCGAAGCTCTCGAAGGTGTGGTCGGTATAGAAGACCACGACTCGGGCGACGGTACCCCGCGTGGAGGTCGTCACCGGAAGAGTGGCGGACGGGCTGCCGGTCTGTGGTTCCGCGCCGGTACTCCTCGGCATGCCATCGGGTGACGAGGGGTTGAGGGCGGCGCCCGGGAAGAGGCCGTCGAAGTTCGGGGCGGGTCGTTCGCTCAAGGGGCGGCCCGTGTCGTGATCGGCAGTTGCGGGCTCAGCCTCGGGGCGGTACATCTCGGCGGCATCGAGCAACAGCCAGTCGGGGTTGATACGCGGAAAGCGGCGCAGGATTTTTTGCAACAGCTCGAAGCCCGGCTTGCTGCGACCCGCCAGAATGTGCGACACGTTGGCTGGCTGGATCTCCAGCATCTCCGCCAGGCGACTCTGCGTGAGTCCCTCGTTTTTGATCAAAAGTTGTATCTTCTCCTTCATCGGTGCAAAAATAGCTAATTTTTTACAAATATAAACATTTTTCTTTTGTAAAACAAGAAAATTGTTGTTTTGTAAAATGTTTACAACTTGCCAAAATGTTTACAACTGTAAACGATTCAATATGGTTAAATCTGTCTCCTCGGATCCATGTGATCTAAAACGGTGATAAAACGTGTAACTATACGAATAATCGAGCGTTAATTCCTAATTTAACGCTCAATTATACCCTTTTCGTAAAAAAGCGCCCAAAGTCCGTGATCACGCTGATCTTAATTTTCGATAAACTCCGTAACTATACGAATATTCGTAATATATGAATTTAAAATTCAATCCGTAAACTTGTGGATGCCCATTGATTTTTCGGGATTGCGGTCGATGTGTGTGAGATTTACAAATGTGAAATATTAACAATTGTTTAAGCCCTACCTGGGTTTACGAAAGTAAATATTTACAAGATTGAACCTCGGAATTGAATTTACAAATGTAAACCCCTCTACCCTTTTGCTCGATTTTTTACGAAAAAGTTGGAATTTCGGATTATTGCTCATAAAAACTTATAAACACTCCAATTTTGGGGTATATTATGTTAAATTCCGATCATAAAAATAGCCGCTGTGAGCGGCTAAGTTATTGTGGTTATTTGAATTGTAGTTTTGTAAATGCTCACCTATCGGCTCAGTTTTTTGGCAATATTTTTGAACTCTTCCGGCGTTAATTTTACCTTTTCGCGGTGGAAATCGACGTCGTTTTCGCTCTCGATGGGGATCAAATGGATGTGTGCATGGGGAACTTCGAGGCCTAAAACAACCACGGCTACCCTATTACATGGTATTTCGCGCTTGATTTTTGCGGCTACCTCCTTGGCGAAGATCATCATCTGGCCCAATTGCTCGTCGTCGAGATCGAACAGGTAGTCGGTCTCCTGCTTCGGAACGACCAGGGTGTGTCCCTCCTTCAGGGGGTTGATGTCTAAAAATGCGAAGAAGCGGTCGTTTTCGGCCACTTTGTAGCAGGGAATCTCCCCTGCGATGATGCGTGAAAAAATCGTTGCCATACCTTTATTATTGGGGGTTTAGGAGTTAATTGTGCTCATTCTTTCTCGGGTCTCTGGTTGGTTCGTGCTCTGCTACCCTTTCCGGCCCTCGCGCTGCCCTTTGTGCTTCTTTGTCTCTATAGGTCGTTTTCGTCGATGAACTCTTCGGCGGTTGCGAGTTGTTGCAGCAGGTCGCGCCGAAGGAGGATGAAGAAGAGAAGCTGGGTGCCCAGCAGGCCTGCGAGGGCGCAGAGGAGCGTATCGTAGCCCTCTATGATCAGCGAACCGATGCAGAGTGCCAGCCCGACGGCATCAATTGGAATCATGAGTCGGAGGCGCCGTAGGTTTTTGTGCAACCTTTCGGGGCTGGGTCGTACCGGGAGCCTGCCCGACTTCGAGGGGTTTGGGTGTTTATCCATCTGAAGGCGTTTTTTTGGGGCGGGATTTATTCGTCGAATTTGGGTTTTAGGATCTCCGACCAGATCACCGCCTTGCGGAGCTCGAAATCGGCTGTTAGCGGGTGTTTTTCGGCCTGCAACTCCTCCTTGGACGAACTCTCCTCCCGTGTGCCGATCGGTTTGTGTGGCGCGGGGTGCAGAGCACTCTTTCTTCTTGCCTCTTTTTCGCGTTTCAGCGCATCGATTTCCGAGATCAGTTGTTCGCGGCTGTCAGGGTGCATGGCGCTTTGCTGTGGCATCCGTTTCGGCTTGGCCGGGGCTGTCGCGGGGGGAAACTCTTGGGCGGGGCCTTGCATCGGCCATCCCTCGGGAAGCTGCTCTTCCGGACTCCCCTCCTCGCTCTCGCTCATGGTCTGGCGGGCTCTTTTTTTTATGCCCGATATTGTGGCGAAGAGGATGATGCCGATGGTGAAAAGTATCTGTATGAGTTCGTCCATATAAATCTTTGTTGTTAGTTGTTAACCAGTCGCTTGACGGTCTCTATTCCCTTGATCTTGCGCAGACGGTCCATGACGTTGTTCAGGCTCTCGGCATCCTTCACATAGAGGCTCAGGCTCCCCTCGAAGATGCCGTCGTGGCTCTGCACGTCGATCGAACGCATGTTGATGCTGAAGTCGCCACTCACGACCGTGGCCAGGTCGAGCAGGATACCCATGCGGTCTATGCCGCGCAACGAGATCGACGAGAGGTAGTGCATGGCCTTGTGTTGCGACCATTTGATCTCCTCTTTGACAATATTTTTGCCAAATTGGGCTGCCAGGCGGTTCAGTTCGTTGCACGAGGCTTTGTGTACCTCGATTTTGCCTGTCTTGGGGTCGCGGAAGCCCACCACGCTGTCACCCGGAATGGGTTTGCAGCACTCGGCAATGACGAATTCGTTCTCATGGCTCTGCTTGAGGGCTGTTTCGTCGATGTTCTCCGAAGTCTCGTCGGGCAGTTCGTCCTCCTGTTTGTCGTTGATGAAGAGGGTCCAGAATTTAAGTAACTTTTTGGTTGAGCTGCTCTTCAGAATCTTCTCAAGATCAGTGAGTTCTATGATGCCTGATCCCACCTTGCTGTAGAACTCCTCCTTGTACGAACACCCGTAAGCCGGAATTACCTTTCTGAGTACGCGGCCGCTGAGGTTTACCTTCAGGCGCTGCATCTCCTCCTCGAAGATCTTCATGCCGCGCTCCAGGTTGTTCTGTTGCTCGCGCTTCAGGTAGCTCTTGATCGCCTGCTTGGCGCGTGTGGTGGTTACGACGTTCAGCCACTCGGGGTGCGGATGGGCATTCTCGGCTGTGATGATCTCGATCTGGTCGCCGCTGTTGAGCTGCTTGGTCAGGGGTTCGATCTTGTGGTTGATCTTGGCGCCGATGGCGTTGTTGCCAATCTTCGAGTGGATGTCGTAGGCGAAGTCGAGGGCGGTGGCACCAAAGGGTAGTTTTTTGGACTCTCCTTTTGGTGTAAACACCACAATCTCAGAGGTGTATAGCGATAACTTAAAGTTGTCCAAGAAGTCTATGGCGCTCTCCGTCGGAGAGTTCAGCGCCGTTCGGATCTTCTTCAGCCAGCGGTCAAACTCATCTTCATTCTGCGAGATGGTTGCCTTCTTGTACTTCCAGTGGGCGGCAAAACCGCGTTCGGCGATCTCCTCCATGCGCTGAGTGCGGATCTGAACCTCGACCCAGGCGCCGTTGGGGCCCATGACGGTCGAATGTAGGGCCTCGTAGCCGTTGTCCTTCGGCATTGAGATCCAGTCGCGCAGGCGGTCGGGTTTGGGGGTGTAGAGGTCGGTGATCGAGGAGTAGATCTGCCAGCACTGGGTCTTCTCCGAGGGGAAGGGCAGTGGTTTGAAGACAATGCGGATGGCAAACAGGTCGTAGATCTCCTCAAAGGGGATCTGCTTGCGTTGCATTTTGGTCCAGATCGAGTAGACGCTCTTTACGCGGCCGGAGATTTCGTAGTTGATGTGGTCGCGATCCAGGGCTTCGATGATCGGGGCGCAGAACTTGTCGATATACTCTTTGCGCACGGCCTCCGTGTCGCGGAGCTTCTTGCTAATCTCGGCATACTGCTCCGGGAAGCGGTACTTCATGCAGAGATTCTCCAGTTCGCTCTTGATGGCGTAGAGGCCCAGACGGTAGGCCAACGGAGCGAAGAGGTAGATCGTCTCGCCGGTGATCTTGATCTGCTTGTTCAGGGGCATGGAGCCTAAGGTGCGCATGTTGTGCAGGCGGTCGGCGATCTTGATCAGGATCACGCGCACGTCGTCCGAGAGGGTCAGCAGCACCTTACGGAAATACTCGGCCTGCTCCGAGGTGTCGGCATTGAAGACGCCCGACATCTTTGTCAGGCCATCGACCATCGAGGCGATCTTGGGGCCGAAGATGCGCTCCATATCCTCCACCGTGTAGTCCGTATCCTCCACGACATCGTGCAGCAGGGAGGCTACAACAGACTTCACGCCGAGGCCGATCTCATCCACGGCAATCTGGGCCACGGCGATCGGGTGGAGCAGGTAGGGCTCTCCCGAGCGGCGGCGAATGCCGGCATGGGCCTCTTTGGCTAAGAAAAAGGCGCGTTTGATGAAGTTCCAATCCTCCTCGCCACGGCAGATGTTCTCGCACGAGCGAAGCAGCTCTTCCCACTTCTGTTGGATCAATTTTTCGTCTTCAGCCGAGTAATTCATAGGCTTTTGGTTTTTAACCGCCAAGGGGCAACCCTTGTTTTGGGGTTGCCCTTGCGGTGTGGTTTGTAGTTATGTGTCGGATCTTATCCGATTGGTTTAAAAGAGGTTTTGGCCCTTTATGTAAACCTTTATCTGCCCTACTGCTCTTGGGGTTGTTTCATCGCCTCGCGCACCTTGGCCTCCACCTCTTCGCGCATGGCCTCGTCGCTCATCAGGCGATCCTTCACGGCATCGCGGCCCTGGCCGATCTTCTGGTCGCCATAGGAGAACCACGATCCGGCCTTCTTGATGATGCCGTAATCGACTCCCAGGTCAATGATCTCGCCAATCTTCGAGATACCCTCGCCAAAGAGGATGTCGAACTCGGCCTTTTTGAACGGAGGGGCCACCTTGTTCTTCACGACCTTCACGCGGGTGCGGGTGCCGAGCTGCTCATCGCCATCCTTGATCACCGACACGCGGCGGATGTCGAGACGTACCGACGAGTAGAACTTCAGGGCGTTACCGCCTGTGGTGGTCTCGGGGTTGCCGTACACTACGCCGATCTTGTCGCGCAGCTGGTTGATGAAGATGCAGACGGTCTTGGTCTTCGAGATGCTCGAGGTGAGCTTGCGCAGGGCCTGCGACATGAGGCGGGCCTGAAGACCCATCTTCGAGTCGCCCATCTCACCCTCGATCTCGGCTTTGGGGGTAAGGGCCGCCACCGAGTCGATAATAATGATGTCGATGGCCGACGAACGAATCAGCGAGTCGGCAATCTCGAGGGCCTGCTCACCGTTGTCGGGCTGTGAGATCAGCAGGTTGTCCACATCCACACCCAGTTTCTGGGCATAGAAGCTGTCGAAGGCGTGCTCGGCATCGATGAAGGCGGCAATGCCCCCCTGCTTCTGCGCCTCGGCAATGGCGTGTATGGCCAGCGTGGTCTTACCCGACGACTCGGGGCCGTAGATCTCGATGACGCGCCCTTTGGGGTAGCCGCCCACGCCGAGGGCCATGTCGAGCGTAATCGAACCGGTCGAGATTACCGGAACGTCGGTCACTTCGTTGCTGTTCATTCGCATGATGGAGCCCTTGCCGAAATCCTTCTCGATCTTCTCCATCACCGCATTCAAGACCTTGAGCTTGTCTGCGTTTACCTGTACTTTTTCTGCCATAATGGTTTCTATTTTTTTTGTTTTTCTAATTATCAATGGTTTGCATCTTGCCAACTTTGCTATCTTCGAGGTGCGCCCTTGGGTCCTCGCGGTGCCGCCTTGAAGTTGGGTTGGGGCATCGGATAGCGGATCACCCGGGCATCGAGTGCGCGGTCCGGATAGGGGCTCATGTTGCTGAGTCTGTTTCCTCCGCGGAGCCTGAATGTGGCCTTCACGGCCGGCTTGCGAAAGTGGTTCTTCACGGGTTTCAACGTTTTCCGGGCCTGCTCCTCGCGTTTCATGCACAGGAGCATCTTTCGGCGCTCCTGTTGTTGCTCCCAGCTGAAGGGAGCTGAGGGGTCGAAGAGCATCTCTTCATCGCGTGTCGGCATCGGCGTCATGAGCTTGCGGCCCAGGTGAAACCGAAGCCAGAGGGGCAACTCCTGAGCCCGAAGTGTGGCCGAAGCGCCCGCTACAAGTAGCATGATCATGGTTATCAACCCTTTTTTGTTCATGGTTCGATGCGTTGCTTTCCGCTTGCCGCTTTTGGCGGAGGAAAATTTTCCCTCAAAGTTAAGAAAATGTTGCCATTTTCGCAATTTTCAGCTTGAAATTGTGCTTTGAGAGTGCAGAAAAATCTGCTTTTACCCCCTTTAGCCGCAAATTGCGGCGCAGAAGACCTGTTCTCGAAACCCTTCAGCCGTCTCGTTCAATCGTCCCAGACAGTGCGGGCAGCGAATGGGTATCTCGGTCTCGATACACTCCCATCTGCTCTGCTTGCCAAACTTTCCATATCCGCCCCTTCTGGGCAGCTCGGTTGTTGTGCCACATCGCTGGCATCGTACTTTGTAATCTTGTCCCATCGTTCTTCGTTTTATCCCCTTTCGGGTGTTGTTATCCATCAATCGTAGTGCAAAGGTAAGGGCTGTTTGTGACAACTTATGACACAATTTGTTTTCTTCGATTTTTTTTCTCTTTTTTATCTCGAGGAGTGCTCTGTTATAGCAAGAGAGCCCTTGCGTTTGCAGGGGCTCTCTTGGGCTGTTTTCGATTTTTTTGAGGGCTACTCTAAGTGAAAATGGCGTTCGATGTATTGGTGCAGGTACTCTTTCAGCGCGAGGGGTTCAAGGATGCGAATATCATCCAATAGCCCCACCACGAAGCGCCCCACACCGGCAAAGTCGGCGACCTCGGTGTCGAGTAACCACCGGCCGTCCGATAGTTGGGTGAGGCAGCGTTCGGCGAGTGGAAACTCCTCCAGAAGCAGGTTGTAAGCGCGAAGTCCAAGCTCCAAACGAACACGGGTGCGCTCTTGGCTATTCATGCGGAAGAGGTCGGTGAAGCCTTCACGGTGTTTTGTGGCGTGCTGCCACGGAGTGTCGAGCAGCTCAACGGAGCCGATGCGGGCCGTCTTGAAGGATTTGCAGGAGTCGCTTTCGGGTTCGTAGCACCACACCTGCACATAGTTGGTCGTAAAGCTGAAGGGCTCTACCCTGCGGTCGCTGACCCGGCTGCCGTGGGCCGACCGATACCCCTTCAACACCACCTGTCGCCCCTCTTCGATGGCCTCGATCAGCGTATGCACCACCCCGGCCAGGGGACCCTTGACGACTGTGTCGGCCAGTGTCTTATTGTCGTAAATGGAGTAGAGCTTGCGCTTGAGGTTTTGCTTCAGCACATTGGTATCGTCTACGCTCTCGATCGCTCGCTTCAGGATCACCGCCTCCTCCTCCGTAAAGTGGACCAATTGCGAAATCTCCTTGAAGTGGGGCGACGTCTTGTCCAAGCGGATGCAGTCGCCCGTCTTCTTGATCACGAATCCTGCCTCACGAAAGGTGTCGATGTAGCGATAGACCGTGCGGCGCGACATCTTCAGCCGCTCGGCCAACTCATCGACCGTGTAGGTCGTATTGGCCGTCAGGAGCTTCATCAGGCGCAGCAGACGTTCGATTTTGGGCTGATCCATACCTTATTAATGAGTAATGAGTAATGAACAATTAGGCGTTGGGTGCCGGGTATTGCCCCCCGCGGGGGATTAGAAAATGGGGCTGTTCAGCAAGTAGTGTTGCGACAGCCCCTTACCGTAGAAGTTGTATAACAAGTGGGATTTCAAGGCTTGCGAAGCGCTCAAAAGCGGAGTTTACTTAGGGTAAATGAGCATTTTGAGCGCGAGCGTAACGCAGAAATCACCTGGCTAGACAACTTCACCCTCTTATGCTAAAACCAGCTTTTCGATCTCCTCCACCTGGTGGCGGAACTGCTTGTCGGTGTCGATCAGATTCGATACAGCCTTGCAGGAGTGGAGCACCGTGGCGTGGTTGCGACCTCCGATGGCCGAGCCGATGGCCGTGAGCGGGGCTTTGGTGTGCTGTTTTGCCAGGTACATGGCCACTTGTCGGGCCTGGGCAATCTCGCGTGTGCGCTCCGTGGAGTTGAATCGCTCTGAATCGATGTTCAAGTAGCGGCAGACGGTCTCGATGATGTGGTCGATGGTGATCTCCTTCTGGGTCAGGCGTACATAGACCTTCAGAATCTCCTTGGCGAGCGACGTGGTGATGCGACGTCCCATGAACGAGGCATTGGCCACCAACGACGAGAGGGCTCCTTCGATCTCGCGCACGTTGGCCGAGATGTTTTCCGCCAGGAAGTTCACCACCTCATCCGAAATGGGTACTCCCAATTTCTCCATCTTGGAGCGGATGATCTTGATCTTGGTCTGATAGTCGGGGGTCTGGATCTGGGTCGTAAGGCCCCACTTGAATCGGGTCAGCAGGCGCTCTTCAATATCCTTGAGCTCCACGGGGGGCTTATCCGATGTGAGGATCAGCTGCTTGCCCGAGAGGTGCAGGTGGTTGAAGATGTTGAAGAATACGTTCTGCGTTCCGGGCTTTCCGGTGAGCTCCTGAATATCATCGATGATGAGCACATCGACCATCTGGTAGAAGTGGATGAAGTCGTTCAACTCCCCCTTCTTGTCGCTCAGGTAGGCACGCTGGAATTGGGCCTGGAATTTGTTCATCGAGACGTAGAGCACCTGCAGTTCGGGATGGCGCTCGCCGATCTCGTGTCCGATGGCCTGTACGACATGGGTCTTGCCGAGCCCCGAGTCTCCATATATATATAAGGGGTTGAAGGGGTTGTTTCCCGGGTTCACGGCCACCGCCATACCGGCCGAGCGGGCCAGGCGGTTGCAGTCGCCCTCGATAAAGGAGGAGAACTTGAGAGAGGGGTTCAGATTGGGGTCAATCTTCAATCTCTTGAGTCCGGGTATGGCAATCGGATTATAATTTTGTATATTTGCGGTGTCGGTCTGGGCCACAATGCGCCGGATACCCGTGGTATCGACCTCGGGTTGGGGCTGTGGCTGGGGTTTGGGTACGGCGTAGAAGAGTTTGGTCTGCTGGCCGTAGAGCTGCGAGATGATCGGACGGAGGAACTTCAGGTAGTTCTTCTCGATCTGATAGACGTAGCTGGCGTTGGGTACGCGCAGACGCAACGTCTGTCCGTCGAACTCCAAGGGTTCGATGGGCTGAAACCACTTGACGAACTCCTCCTCAGAGGTCTGCGTTCGCAAATGGGCAAGGCATTGCTGCCACATATCGTTGTATGTCTGCGTGTTCGTATTCATTTTAAAATTGTGCCAGAGGGAATGTTCTCTTTGTGCAAGAGGAAAAGTTCTCTTTTGACACGGCAAAGTTGTAAATAAATTTCTAAAAATATTTTTGTTTTTTAGTTGCAAAATAACTTTTTTTATATATAGAAAACCAACGATTTTTTGCAGAGTGAAATTTAACGCATTGATAGTGAATATTTGAAATAATTTTTGTATATTTGCATATAAAATTTTTAGAAGACGGAAGCGAATAGTTATAAATAAAACCTATAAGTTATGGCAAACGAATTGGAACAGCAGGTATTGGCCAAGGCGCAGCTTTGGCTGGATGGCAACTACGACGCCGAGACGAAAGAGCGCGTGAAGTGGTTGATTCAGAACGACATGAATGAGCTTGTAGAGAGCTTCTACAAGGATTTGGAGTTTGGTACGGGCGGCTTGCGCGGCATCATGGGCGTGGGTACGAACCGCATGAACGTCTACACGGTGGGAGCCGCCACGCAGGGCCTGGCCAACTACCTGAAGAAGAACTTTGAGGGCGAGAAGATCCGCGTGGCCATCGGTCACGACAGCCGCAACAACTCGCGTCTGTTTGCCGAGCGTGTGGCCGACATCTTCGCCTCGAACGATTTTGAGGTCTTCCTCTTCGACGACCTCCGCCCCACCCCCGAATTGAGTTTTGCGATTCGCCAGCTCAAGTGCCACTCGGGTGTGGTGGTTACGGCATCGCACAACCCCAAGGAGTATAACGGCTACAAGGCTTATTGGACCGATGGTTCGCAGGTGACGGCTCCCCACGACAAGAACATCATCGCCGAGGTGAACAAGATCACCGAGGTGGATCAGGTGCTGATGGGCAAGAACCCCGAGAACATCACCATCCTGGGTGAGGAGTTCGATAAGCTCTACCTCGATACGATTCAGAACGAAATCTCGCTCTCGCCCGAGTGTGTGGCACGCCATGCCGACATGAAGATCATCTATACGCCGCTGCACGGATCGGGTGTGAAGCTCGTGCCCGCCTCGCTCCGAAACTTCGGCTTCAAGAACGTGTCGCTCGTGTCCGAGCAGGCTGTGGTGGATGGCAACTTCCCCACCGTGGAGTCGCCCAATCCCGAGGAGCGCAAGACGATGGCCATGGCCATTGAGCTGGGCGCCAAGGAGGGTGCCGACCTGGTGATGGCCACCGACCCCGACAGCGACCGTATCGGCCTCGCATTGCGCAACCAAAAGGGTGAGTACATCCTGCTGAACGGTAACCAGACCCTGGTGCTGCTGATGAGCTACCAGCTCACGCGCTGGGCCGAGTTGGGCAAGTTGGACGGCAAGCAGTATGTCGTGAAGACCATCGTTACCTCGCAGATGGCCAATGCCGTGGCCGACCACTTCGGTGTGAAGTGCTACGACTGCCTCACGGGCTTCAAGTATATCGCCCGCATCATCCGCGACAACGAGGGCAAGACGAAGTATATCGGTGGCGGTGAGGAGTCGTTCGGCTACTTGCCCGGTGATTTCGTGCGCGATAAGGATGCTGTTGCTGCCTGCGCGCTGGCTGCCGAGGCTGCCGCCTGGGCCAAGGATACGATGGGCCTGACGCTCTACGAGTGGCTGCAGGAGCTCTATGTGAAGTATGGCTTCTACCGCGAGGGCCTGGTTTCGGTGGTTCGTAAGGGCAAGGAGGGTGCCGAGCTGATCCAGCAGATGATGGTGGACTTCCGCGCCAACCCGCCCAAGTCGATCCTGGGATCGCCCGTGGTGAGAATCAACGATTTTAAACTCTTGGAGACCACCGACCTTACGACCGGTAAGAAGGAGCCGATCCAGGAGGAGTCGAGCAACGTGCTGCAGTGGTTCACGGCCGATGGCACGAAGGTTTCGGTACGCCCCTCGGGTACGGAGCCCAAGATCAAGTTCTACTTCGGCGTGAAGGCTGAGCTGAAGTCGGTAGCCGACTACGACAAGGTGTTGGCTGAGTTGGATGGGAAGATTGAGGCGATTAAGCAGGAACTCAACCTTAAATAAGAACCCGTCCGGCAGGTAATTTCTGCGTTACGCTTGAAGGGCAACTGCTCACATACGCTAAGTATGCTGCGCGTTGCCCTTCTTCGCAAGCCTTGAAATCCCACTGCCGGACAGAACCTTTTGGGGAGTACTTGTTATCTCGACTCAACAGCTGGCCGGAACCTAAACACCTAAAAATTTATGGAACTAAAAGAGTTGCAACAGCGGGTCGATACCTGGATCAAGACCATCGGCGTCCGCTACTTTAGTGAACTGACCAATATGGCTGTGCTTACCGAGGAGGTGGGCGAACTGGCCCGCGTGATGGCCCGCAAATATGGCGATCAGAGCTTCAAGGCGGGTGAAAAGGAGAACCTTGCCGAAGAGATGGCCGATGTGCTGTGGGTCTTGGTCTGCCTGGCCAACCAGACGGGAGTCGATCTGGAGGAGGCCATGGAGGCAACCTTTAGAAAGAAAACTGAGCGCGACCGCCTGCGCCACCTCCAAAACGAAAAACTGACCGCCAAATAAGCGGTCAGTTTTCGTTTAATGGAACTATATATTCATTAAAAAGCAAAACCTAGACCGGCAATAAAGCCAAAGGAGGGATCTCCACCGCTGAAGGATAGTGCAACAGTTGGTCCGGCTTTCAGTAATACTCTGCCAATTTTATACTGTAGGGCAGGTGTGGCATTGAATCCCCAAACGGTTGTTTGTTCGCCGGTACTACCAGCACCAAGCAATCCAATCGAAACATGTAGGGGAATATTCAGATGAAAATTTTCGGTGAAACAAAGAGTATATTGTGGGCCTAAATCAAAAGTAAGGCCCTCTGCAGCACTTACAATTCCCAAACCATAGTTGAATCGCATTCTAAAGCTGAAACCAAGGTTGATGTTGCTTGAGGCTTGAAATCCGAAACCATACGAACCTGAGTATTTTGCCTCTTCAAAGTCACCGGCAAAATAGAACGCTTCTACATAAGTGGGTGCCTCCAACTTGTTCTGAGCCTCTGCTTTCTGTCCTGAAAAAATGGTTGCTAATACAATTGTCGAAAGGAATAAAAATTTTTTCATTTTCTTAAATTTTAGGTTTTCTATTTATTTAATTAATTGTACCAGATGATATACGCACAAAAAAAAGCGCGGTACTCTCAGTATATTCCCATTTCGAGGTGTTTGGCGTAACCCGGATAGAAGAATATAACCAAAAGCCCACGCATACGCGCAGGCATTTCAACGATTATACCTTTCTATCCTATTAGTCGCCAAACTTCCGAAATGAAAGAATAATGCTAAAACGCTTTTCCAAATATGTCTAAAATGTGCGTATTAAACTATACGCAATGTTTCATAGGCTGTCAATTTTTAGGTTTCACTTCTACAAATGTAGCAATTTTTTTATCAAAATCAAAGCGTTGCGAATAAATTTCTCTTGTATGCTTACTCTTTTTTCTTTCTCTCTTTGCGCTCCTCGACGATGTAGGCATACTCGTAGCCGAACCACTCGTGGATGGTGGCATCGGCCTTGGCGTTGATCTCGGGGGTGATCTTTTCGCGCACCTTCTGGTAGACGTAGAAGATGGCGGCTCCCTCGTCCAGAATGCCCAGGAGTTTGAAGACACGGCGTGGCAGGGCGCTCACGGGCAGCACCGTATAGAGGATGGCGGCGTAGAGCATCGCCTTCTCGGCTGTTGAGGTCTTGCTGTCGGTGAGCACATAGTAGAACTGCAACACGGGTTTGGCCGCTACCCTGCCGGCGCGGTTGGCCCACACCTTGATCTTCTGTTGCAGGCGGGCGCTCTTCTCGCCCCAATTCACTCCGGAGAGCTTCTGCAGCTGCTCCTCAATGTCCTTGCCCAGAATCAGGTAGGCAAGCACCGTAAAACAGATAAACGTGAACATTTCTATTCTAAATTAAGAATTTAAATTCCTTGTAACGTCGTCCCAAGGAGGACTATGGCCATGTCGCCTGCGGCTTCTCGCCAGGACGAATCGTGTGGAGATTTTTTAACGCTGACTACTTCTCTCCAATTTTAAATTTGCTTACCCGAATCACATTCAGTCCGTCGCGCAGGGGCAGGATCACGCTCTGCACGCGCTCGTCGTCGCGCACCAGGCGGTTGAACTCCTGCAACGCCTCGGTGTGGTGGTCGCCGTGACGAGCGGGCTCGGTCACCTTGCCGTACCAGAGGATGTTGTCGGCAATGATAAGCGACCCTTCGCGCACTAAGGGCACTCCCCCATCATCGCCCATCAGCATCCGGTAGTAGGCCGGGTATTCGCGCTTGTCGCCATCCATAAAGACCAGATCATACACCTCGCCGAGCCGTGGTGCCCCCTCCAAGGCCGATCCGATGTGGAGCCGGATTTTGTGGCCGTGGGGCGAACGGTCGAAGAAGCCTTGGATGAACTCCTGTTGCTCGTCATCCACCTCGAAGGTGTCCAGGTGCGCCCCTTCGTCGAGCCCTGCCGCGATGCAGAGGGCCGAGTAGCCGGTGAAGGTGCCGATTTCGAGCACCCGCCGAGGGCGCAATGAGGCGGTCAGCAGTTCGAGAAACTTGCCTTGTATGTGGCCCGAGATCATCCGCGGAGCCACCATGCGATGGTGTGTCGCGCGGTCCAACTCCTCCAATAGCGCCTCCTCGGGTGAGGAGTGGTCGTGTATGTATTTTTCAATCGGATCCATATTTTGAATTCTGAAATTCTCCCCTCCTGCTACTTGTATATCAGCCTTGAGGTTTGGGAGAAGACCTCCTCCGAGGCCTCCATCAAATCGCTTGCCGTGAGGGCCTCCACCTTGCGATAGACCGCCTCCATGGTGTCCACCTCGGGGTGGCACAGAAAACTCTTGCCCACTCCGAGCATGTAGCCCTCGCTGCCCTCCATCGAGATGGCCAGCTGGGCAATAAACTGCTTTTTGGCCATCGAGAGCTGACGTGTTGTCAGGCGTGTGGTGCGCAGCCGATCCACCTCGCTGCGGATCAGTTCGCAGCAGCGCTCGGCATTGTCGTGGTCCGAGCTGAAGTAGATGGCCACCTGGCCCGAGTCGCCGTAGGGGGTGTAGTTGGCCTCGATGGTGTAGCTGAGGCCGTACTTTTCGCGCACCAGCATATTGAGGCGCGAGTTGGCACAGGGACCACCCAACACATTGACCGCCAGACCCAACGGAAGGCGCCTCTTCTCGTTGATTCCGTAGGCGCGGGCTCCGATGATGCAGTGAGCCTGGTGGGTATGCTTTATCACTTCGCGATCGAAGGGGCGGTAGGGAGCGGGGGCCTTGCGGTCGAAGGGGCGCTCGGAGGCCGGAACCTCACCGAAGTAGCGGGTGGCCACGGCCTCCACGGCCTTGGGCGAGAGGTTGCCGATCGTAGAGAAGACCAGCTGGTCGGTGGTGTGGGTGCGTGCGACAAACTCCCGGCAGCGCCGGCTGTCGAAACGCTTGAGCGACTGCTTGCGCCCCAGAATGTTGTGGCCCAACTCCGAACCCTCGAAGAGCAGATCCTCGAAAGTGTCGTAGATCAGGTCGGCCGGCGAATCCTTGTAGGTGTTGATCTCGTCGCAGATCACCTCGCGCTCCTTCTCCAGTTCGCGGTCGGGAAAGGTGGAGTGGAAGGCGATGTCCGAGATCAGCTCGGCAGCCTTGCGGAAGTCGCCGCGCAGGGTTGTGGCGTGAATCGTGGTATCCTCTTTGGTGGTGAAGGCGTTGAGCTCGCCCCCGAGGTTCTCGAGGCGGCAGTTCACCTGGTAGGCCTTGCGCCGTTGTGTGCCTTTGAAGAATCCGTGCTCCACGAAGTGGGCCAATCCGTACTCGTCGGCTCTCTCGTCGCGACTTCCGGCATTGATGCAGAGAGCACAGCGGACTACCCCACCCTTTACCGGGCGGTGAATGCCGCGTATGCCGTTGGGCAGTCGGTAGGTATAAAACTCCTCCATGGCTCTACTTTTGGTTGCGTTTTTTGAGGAATTGTCCCGTGTAACTCCTGGGGCAGGCCATCAGCTTGTCGGGTGTGCCGGCAAAGATCACCTCGCCGCCTCGGTCGCCGGCCTCGGGCCCAAGGTCGATCACCCAGTCGGCCGAGCCGATCACCTCCAGGTTGTGCTCCACGATAAGAATAGTGTGTCCCTTCTCTACCAGTGCGCGGAAGGCCCCCAGGAGCTTGTGAATGTCGTGGAAGTGCAGGCCCGTGGTGGGTTCGTCGAAGAGGAAGAGGATGCCGCCCCCCGAGCTCTCCTTGCTCAGGAACGAGGCCAACTTCACGCGCTGGCTCTCGCCGCCCGAGAGGGTCGAGGAGCTCTGTCCCAGACGGATATAGCCCAATCCCACATCCTGCAGGGGCTGCAAGCGCTCCACAATGCGGCGGCAGAGGCTCTCCTTTCGCTCTTCGCCAAAGAAGGCGATCGCCTCATTGACACTCATGTCGAGCACATCGCAGATCGTCTTTCCGCGGTAGCGTACCTCGAGGATCTCCTCCTTGAAGCGTTTGCCGTGGCACGCCTCGCACACGAGCGTTACGTCGGCCATGAACTGCATGCCCACCTTGATGGTACCCTCTCCCTGGCACTCCTCGCAGCGACCACCCGCCACGTTGAACGAGAAGTGGGCCGGCGAGATACCCGAGTGGCGGGCATAGGGCTGCTCGGCGTAGAGTTTTCTAATTTCATCGTAAGCCTTCAGGTAGGTTACGGGGTTGGAGCGCGTGGATTTTCCGATCGGGTTCTGATCCACGAGCTCCACCGAGCGGATGAGCGACAGGTCGCCTGCCAGGCCGTCGAAATCGCCCGGTTTGGTTCCCGTGTCGGTCAGCAGACGCTTCAGGGCCGGGTAGAGAACCCCCTTTACGAGGGACGATTTGCCCGATCCCGAAACTCCCGTAACGCAGGTCATCACCCCGAGTGGGATCTCAACGGTGATATTCTTCAGGTTGTTCTCGCGGGCACCCTTTAGGATCAGCTTGTGGCTCCAGCCGTTGGGCTGCTCCGGCGGGGTGATGCGCCGCGTGCCGCGCAGGTAATCGGCCGTGAGACCCTCACCCTGATCAAGCAACCTCTTCAGCGGTCCGCTGAAGACCACCTCACCGCCATGCTCACCGGCCTCGGGGCCGATGTCGATCAGGTGGTCGGCGGCGCGGATCACCTCCTCTTCGTGCTCCACCACGATCACCGTGTTGCCCACATCGCGCAGCTGATGCAAGACCCGGATCAGGCGGTGCGTGTCGCGCGGATGGAGGCCGATCGAGGGCTCGTCGAGGATGTAGAGCGAACCCACCAGGGAGCTGCCCAGTGAGGTCGAGAGGTTGATGCGCTGGCTCTCGCCACCCGAAAGGGTTGAGGCCAGACGATCCGGGGTCAGGTAGCCCAACCCCACATCTGCCAGGTATTGCAGGCGGTTGCGGATCTCAAGCAGAATACGCTCGCCCCGCTTTTGGTCAAACTCGTCGAGCTGAAGCTCGGAGAAGAAGCGGATCAGCTCCTCCACCGGCATACGCACCAGCTGGGCGATGTTTTTCCCGCCTACCCGGACATAGAGAGCCTCCTTGCGCAGGCGCTCTCCCCCACACTCCGGACAGAGGGTCTTGCCCGTGTAGCGGGCCTTCATCACGCGAAACTGAATCTTGTGTCGCTCCTTGTCGATGTAGTGGAAAAAGTCGTTCAGCCCGTGGAAATATTCGTTTCCGCGCCACAGCAACAGGCGCTGCTCGTGTGTCAGCTCATGGTAGGGGGTGTGGATCGGGAAGTTGAATATGTGGGCCGAAGCCACTAGAGCCTCCTTCCAGCGGCGCATTGTCTCGCCGCGCCAGCAGGCGATGGCATCCTCATAGATGGTCTTCGACTTGTCGGGCACCACCAGGTCCTCGTCAATGCCCGTCACCTTGCCGTAGCCCTCACACAAGGGGCATGCCCCCAGAGGGTTGTTGAAGCTGAAGAGGTGCTCGGTCGGCCGCTCGAAGGTGATGCCGTCGGCCTCGAAGCGCTGGGAGAAATGCTCGAGTTGCTCTGCGTAGAGGATGGCGCAGTTGCCGTTGCCAAACTCGTAGGCGCGGGTAACGGAGGAGCGCACTCGGCTCATCGTATCGTCATCCGAGGTGAACTTCAGTCGATCGACCACCGGGAAGATCCCCTCCGAGGGGGTGGTATCCTCCACTTCGGGAATGAAATCCTCAATCAGGCGCACCTGCTTTCCGTCGTACAGACGCATCAGGCCCTCGCTCATGCAGAGGGTCAGCGCCTCGATGAGCCCCTGCCCGTGGCGGAGCTTGAGCGGGTAGAGGATGTGTACGCGCTCCCCTTCCGTGTGGTCGGCCATCCATGCCGCCACATCGTCCGCTTCGTAGCAACGCACTTCACGCCCTGAAACGGGTGAGAAGGTGTGGCCGATGCGGGCGTAGAGCAACTTCAGGTAGTCGTAAATCTCGGTTGTGGTTCCCACCGTCGAACGAGGGTTGCGTGTATTGACCTTCTGTTCGATGGCAATGGCCGGGGCGATGCCCTCTATGCGATCGACATCGGGTTTTGATACACGGCCCAGGAACTGACGGGCATAGGCCGAAAGGCTCTCCACATAGCGGCGCTGCCCCTCGGCAAAGATCGTGTCGAAGGCCAGGGTCGATTTTCCCGACCCCGAAAGCCCGGTGATTACCGTGAGTGTATTGTGCGGAATATGCACCTCAATATCCTTGAGGTTGTGTACCCTCGCCCCTTTAATGTATATCTCTCCCATTTCTATCTAATCGACTTTCGCAATTCACCATTCGCAATTCACCATAAGGCTTATGCACCGAAATAATCATTCGTAACAATTCCAACGACAAGGAGATAATTTTGAATTTTGAATTCTGAATTACACATTCTGCTCCACCTCCACATCGGCCCCTTCGACCTTGCGGAGTTTGCCCTCCAGCCGCTCCGATTGCGATTGGCGAATCCTGAGCTGCATGGTGCAGAGGTTGTCGAAGAGTTGCTCTTCGATTCGGGGCTGCTCCTCCTTGACGGCCTTCATCACATCGTTCATCGCGATGTAGGGGAAGCGGATCGTGATCCGGTTGTCCACCGTGCGCTCTACGATCTCGGCTGCGGCAAGTACCTCCTGCGTAGCCTCCTTGTAGGCGGCAATGAGTCCCGGAACGCCCAGCTTCGTGCCTCCGAAGTAGCGGACCACCACCACCAGGCAGTTGGTCACCCCCACCGAGAGCATCTGCCCCAGGATGGGTCGTCCGGCCGTTCCCGAGGGCTCACCATCGTCGTTGGCCCGGAACTGCTCGCCGTGGGGCCCCAGGCGCCAGGCATAACAGTGGTGTGTGGCATCGAAATAGCGTTTGCGCAGGGCCTCCAACGCCTCACGAATCTGCTCCTCGTTCTCCACCGGATAGGCGTAGGAGAGGAACTTGCTGCTGCGTTCGCGGTTGTAGGCCTCGGCCGGTGCTGCGAGGGTCAGGTAGCTGTCGTTCTCCACGTTGAGTCTACTTTACGGAGGTGAACATGCGCTCCCAGCGAATGTTTTCCGGGAACTTCTTTGCGGGGTCGAGCGAAAGCCATACCACGGCCGCGCGACCCACGATGTGGTCTTCGGGAACAAAGCCCCAGTAGCGCGAGTCGGCCGAGTTGTGGCGGTTGTCGCCCATCATCCAGTAGTAGTCCATCCCAAAGGTGTAGCGGTCCGCAGCTTCGCCGTTGATGAAGACCGTGCCATCCTCCCCGATTCGAAGGTCGTTGCCCTCATAGACCCCTATGCAGCGCCCGTAGAGGGCGAGGTTGTCGGGCGTGAGGAGAATCGTCTCGCCCCGTTTCGGGATCCAGATCGGGCCGTAGTTGTCGGCATTCCACCCCTCGCGTCCGTCGTGGGGATAGACCGCCGTTGAGGTCCCCTGCTCGCTGTAACGCTCCACCGAGATCACCTGCTTGAGCTTGCGCAGCTCGGCGGCCACCCGGTCGGTCAGCGACATGTAGTAGAGGCCGCCCGTGGGGTTGTACTGATACTCCGTGATGCCGAGATTCTGCAACGCATACTCCGATAAGGGGGTATTGACTGCCACGGTGTGGAAGAACTGGCGCTCGGCAGGGGGCTCCTGTCTCAATCCGTTGATGTAGATCTCCGAGTCGGCGATGCGGAGGGTGTCGCCCGGCAGGGCGATGCAACGCTTGATGTAGTGTTCGCGCTTATCCACCGGGCGGGCCACCACCGTATAGTCGGTGAAGAGTCTGCGGCGTGCCTCCTCTTTGCCATACTGCTCCTCGCCCATGCGCAGAATATCGTAGTAGGTGACATTCTGGCGCTCCAGGAGCACGGTGTCGCCTGCCGGGAAGTTGAAGACCACGGCATCTCCGCGCTTCACCTCTCCGAGTCCCTTCAGTCGGTGGTAGGGCCACTTGATCCACTCCAGGTAGGATTTGGTGGTCTGCGATCCGGGCATGGTGTGGTGTACCAGCGGGAACGAGAGGGGGGTATTGGGCATTTTGGGCCCATAGGCCACCTTGCTCACATAGAGGTAGTCGCCCACCAGAAGCGACTTCTCCATCGAGGAGGTGGGGATGGTATACATCTGGAAGATGAAGATGTGGATCAGCGAGGCCACCACCATGGCAAAGATAATGGCATTGACCCATTCGTAGATGAATTTGTAGATTTTGCTCTTCTGGCACCAGGCCTCGTTGTGGCGGCCGACAAAGCGGTAGAAATAGCGCGAGATGTAGAGATCGAAGATCACCACCTCGCCCAGGAGCAGCCACCAGTTGCCCGTCCAGATCACAAACCAAAAGAGGTAGAGAAGCGACATGAGGGTAAAGCCCACCCACTTGTTGCCCAGAAACTGTTTTATCTTATTCATAACGTCTTATTCAATTGCTATTTGAGCAGATCCTCCATGGTGTAAACCCCTCTCTTGCCACACAAAAATTCGGCCGCAACCACCGCGCCCTCGGCCAGCGTGCGTCGGTTCTTGATCTCGTGGCGCAACTCCAACTTGTCGTCGGCCGACTCGTAGGTGATCGTGTGAATTCCGGGAATCATCCCCTCACGAACGGAGGTGATGGCAATCTTATTGCCCTCGGCTTCGGCTTCGTTCACCCACCCCGTTTTGCGCTCCAGCTCGGCAATGATCCCCTCCGCAAGGGTGATGGCCGTACCGCTCGGGGCATCCTTCTTCTGGGTGTGGTGCACCTCCTCGATCGACACTTCGTAGTGGTCGAAGCGGTTCATCAGCTGGGCCAGGCGGCGGTTCAGGCGGAAGAGCAGATTTACCCCGAGCGAGAAGTTCGAGGCGTAGAAGAGGGCTCCGCCCTGCTCCCGGCAATATTGCTCCAACTCTTCGAGGCGCTCGGTCCACCCCGTAGTGCCGCTGACCACAGGCACGCGGCATGCGATGCAGCGTTTGAGGTTCTCATAGGCCGTTGAGGGGGTCGTAAACTCCAAGGCGACATCTACCCCTCGCAGGTGCTCGGCATCCAGTTCATGATAATTCTCCTGATCGATAACGAGCGCCACTTCGTGCCCTCTTTCGAGCAGGAGCTTCTCGATCTCCCGCCCCATCTTTCCATATCCTATAATGGCAGCTTTCATCTTCGTTTGCTTTTTTGTTTTGGTTCGGTACTATTGAAAAGACAAAGATACGAAATAATTCAAAATTCAGAATTAAGAAAAGAAAATTTTTTCTTTTCTACCGCGGCGCCAGCCGAGGGCAGAGGTCGCTTGCGGACTTTGCCGAGGCGTAGCAGCAGAAACGACGATTTATCGTCGTAAAGGGGGATTTAGGGGTGGAATAAAAAACCACCCTTCGGGCTTGTATTTTAGGAGTGGCGGTTTATCGCCACGACAAGTCCCCCTTTGTCAAAGGGGGATTTAGGGGGAATGTCAATATTTTTTATGAAGTAGTTGAAAATAACCTAATTTGCGAAGTTGATTTTCGCTGCCCGTGGGTAGCGAAAATCAAATCCGTAAATTTATTGCACCAGTAGTAATTCCGAATTGCTATGCGCACCCTTTCAGGAATGCGATAGAGGCCTCGTTGAAGAACTGTTTGTTGTCGATATTGCAGACGTGGCCGGCCTCGGGGACGATGACCATGTGGGCCTGCTCGCCTCCCTGGCGGAAGGCTTCGTGAACCTGGGGCAGGAAGAAGTAGTCGTCCTCCCCCATCAGGTAGAGCGTGGGGATCGAGAGCTTCTCCTTGAAGAGCGACCCGACCTGCTCGTTCAGGCGGCTCACCATCTTAAAGACCTTCAGGAAGTTTTCGAACGAGAGTCGGCGGGCACTGCGCAGGAAGAGCGCTGCCGAACCCTTGTAGCGCTCCTGGGGCATCAGCACTTTGGCGATCACCCGCTTCATGAGGTTGTAGGGGATGAAGTGCTTCACCAGATTGGCCATGCGCAGCAGCATGCGCGACTCCCAGCAGAGCTCCGTAACGGCTCCGGCCAGCACCATCGAGGTTACCTGCTCGGGGTGTCGGTCGGCGATGAAGCGCACGACGATGCTGCCGAGTGAAAGCCCCATGAAGTGGGCCCTCGGGAGGTGCAGATGCTCCACCACCTCCATCACCTGCTCGGCCTGGCTCTCGAAGTCGAAGAGGGTATGACGCGCCTCCTTGCCCTCGGCCGAGCCGCCGTGGCCGGCCAGATCGACGAGCAGCAGGTTGAAGTGGCGGGCAAAATCGGTGATCTGGCGGTACCACACCTCGATACTGCCTCCCGCGCCGTGGATCATCACGATCCATTGACGGTCCTCCCCTCTGTCGAACACCTTGTAATTGAGCATAGCTCCTCTTTTAGCGGCGGCAAAGATAAGAAAACTCCTCAAATATCCGCATATAATGCTAAATTTTAGGAGAAAAAGAACATCTGAATGGGCGCTTGGGGGGTGATGAAAAGAAAAAAGTGTTGCCCAATTCGCCAAAAATTTTTAACTTTGTGGGGTTTAAATGAGATCACATGCGCTATTTTTTGGAGCTAAGTTACTTGGGGAAAGCCTATTGCGGTTGGCAGCGTCAGCCCGCAATGCCTACCGTGCAGCAGACGCTTGAGCAGGTGCTCTCTACCCTGCTGCGCGAGAAGATCGAGGTGGTGGGGGCCGGCCGTACCGATACGGGGGTCAATGCCTCGTACTATGTGGCCCATTTCGACTGCTCCTCCCCCATCGCCGACTGTGCGCAACTCTGCTATAAGCTCAACCGCACCCTGCCCGGTGATATTGCCGTGGAGCGCATCCGCGCCGTGAGGGCCGAGGCCCATGCCCGTTTCGATGCCCGCGAGCGCGAGTATCGTTACTACATCGAGCCGAAGAAGAACCCCTTCACGCGCGACCTGACCTGGCAGTACCATGTCCCGTTGGATGTCGAGCGCATGAATAGCGCCGCCGAGAGCCTTTTGCGCTACGAGGATTTCACCTCTTTTGCCAAGCTCAACTCCAACAATAAGACCAACATCTGTCACCTCAAGCACGCTTCTTGGAGGGAGGATGAGCAGGGGGTGCTCTGCTTTACGATCCGTGCCGACCGATTCCTGCGTAATATGGTGCGCTCGATTGTCGGAACCCTGGTCGATGTGGGGCGCGGCCGTTATACACCCCAGGAGTTCGAGCAGATCGTTGCTGCCCGCGACCTCTCGCGCTCGAGTGCCGGAGCTCCGGCCCAAGGGCTCTACCTGAGCGATGTGAAGTACGACGAGGCATTGTGGCTGGATCCCGCTGCAGCCTCAAAGAGCAAGGACGAATGAAAGCAAGCAAGATACTTATTTGTTTCACTTAAAAATTTAAAGTTATGTTAATCTATTTAGCTGGTTTGATTTGCGCCCTCTGGTGCGTATTCGACATTTTGAAGAAGCCCATCACCCTGCCCGGTAAGGTCCTGACCGCTGTGGCTGTGTTGCTGACGAGCTGGATTGGTATCATCGTATACTATCTGTGGGCTCGCCACCATGTAACTGAATGGTTCAAGTAATTTTTTGATTTTATAGGGCACCTTTGCCCTTGCAGTTGGTCGGCTCGAATGGGCAGTACGTCAAGTACAGCCCATCCGGGCCTCTCTTCTTTAAGTGCAAATCTGCACCTCTAAAATCAAAAAATAGGGATCAGGATGCTCTCTTTGGGTAGTGGTGTTTCGCAGACGAGCCATCCATCGCCGTTTTTTTGCCGAGCGTGGCACCTGACCGCATCTGCCTTCAACCTGTTTTTGATTATATAGGGCACCTTCGCCATTGCTGTCGGTCGGTAATGTCGATTTGTGTGAGGAAATTCTATTACCAAGGCGCGTTTATGCTTACCCAAGCGCGTAATTATTGATTTAGAGGTGCAGATTTCGGCTTAACGCAGCGATTCCTGGATGGGGTGTTTGAATTTCAATTTTAAGCGAGAAGATTCCGTGCCGACATGAAATTGGGGCGGATGGGTAGTACCTCCGTACGTCCCATTCGCCCCAATGATTGAGGTGCGGAATTTGCCGCTTATAAATTGAAATTAGAGATGGATGGCACACCCCAAAGCCGCCTCCGAAGCCTCCATGAGGGCCTCATGCATCGTCGGATGGGAGTGGATCGTGCGGGCGATCTGGTGGGCCGTGGCCCCGAGTTGCTTGGCCAAAGTGGGCTCGCCCAGCATCTCCGTAACGCTTGCGCCAACCATGTGGGCACCCAGGAGTTGCTCCTTCTCATCGAAGATCAGCTTTACGAAGCCGTCGCGGTCGCCGGCCGCCGTAGCCTTACCCGAAGCGGTGAAGGGGAAGCGACCCACCTTTACGTCGATACCCTTGTCGCGTGCCTGCTGCTCGGTAAGACCTACCGAGGCCACCTCGGGCGAGGTGAAGATGCACGACGGAATGGTCGAGTAGTCCACAGGCTTGGGCTCTAAGCCGCAGATCTTCTCCACGCAGCAGATGGCCTCGGTGGAGGCGACATGGGCCAGGGCGGGCCCCGGAACGATATCGCCAATGGCGTAGATACCGGGGATGTTGGTGCGGTAGTATTCGTCTACGAGCACCTTGCCGCGCTCACACTTCACACCCACCTTCTCGAGGCCGATGCCCTCGATGTTGGCGGCGATACCTACGGCCGAGAGGACCATCTCGGCGTCGAGCAGCTGTTCTCCCTTCTTGCCCTCCACGGTTACGGCGCAACGACCCTCGGGGGTGATCTGAACCCCCTTGACGGTGGTCGAGGTCAGCACCGTGGCGCGCAGCTTGCGGAACGAGCGCTCCATGGCCTTCGATACCTCCTCGTCCTCGAGGGGCATCAGTCGATCGACATACTCCACGATGGTTACTTTCGAGCCCAACGAGGCGTAGAGGAAGGCGAACTCACTGCCGATGGCACCCGAACCCACCACCACAATCGACTCGGGGATGCGATCCAGTACCAGAGCCTCCTTCGAGGAGATAACCCGCTTGCCGTCGATGGGCATGAAGGGCATCTCGCGAGGACGTGCTCCCGTGGCGAGGATGATGTGGTCGGCCTCGTAGAGGGTACCCTCGACCTCCACCTCATGGTTGCTCTTGAGTTTGCCGAAACCTTGGACAAGCTCGATGTTATTCTTCTTCAGCAGGAACTGAATACCCTTCGACATCGTCTCGGCCACGCCGCGCGAGCGGGCGACGATGGCGGCCATATCGGGCTTTACCTCACCCTCCAATGCAACGCCATAGTGCGAGGCGTTCTTGCAGTAGGTGTAAACCTGGGCACTCTTCAGCAGGGCCTTGGTGGGGATGCAACCCCAATTCAGGCAGACACCGCCCGCCTCGGCCTTCTCCACGAGGGCCACCTTTTTACCCAGCTGGGCGGCTCGGATGGCGGCCACATAGCCGCCCGGTCCCGAACC
Organism: Rikenellaceae bacterium; assembly: GCA_015059965.1. Classification (GTDB taxonomy): domain Bacteria; phylum Bacteroidota; class Bacteroidia; order Bacteroidales; family Rikenellaceae; genus Alistipes. Next base: position 83,009 of record SUZM01000001.1, on the reverse strand, counting down.
AATAACTATAATATCGTACTTCATACTCAATTAGGAATTAGCAATTAGTAATTATTTTTTAGCATTCAGCATTCAGCATTCAGCATTCAGCTTTTTTTAGTCATTGCGAGGGAGCGCAGCGACCGTGGCAATGACTAAAAAACTGATTACTGACAACTGAAAACTGATTACTAAAATTATTTAACCACCTTCAGGACCTCACCGTTGTCCTCGGCCACCATACGCTTCCAGGCCTCGCTGTAGCCCGGCTGCTGAATCTGGGCGGGGATATCTTTGCCGTTGCCGTTCTCGATGAAGCGGCCCTGCTCGTCCTGACTCTTTACGTTACCGTCAATGTACTTTACCATCAGGAATTTGTCGAGCGCCTTCCATTTGTTGAACAACTCTTGTGCCGCATTGAGCGAGAATTCGGTGGCCAGCTTGGCCGCCTTCTTGGGCTTGTAGGCTACATTGGCAAGCTGTACATCCTTCTTCTCAACCAATTCGAGCATCTTATTCTCCCACAAATCAATGGCCGTGCGCACGCTCTTGCCGATCAGATCGTAGCGCAGGTAGGCGAACTGGGCGATGCGGTTCGTGATCCAGAACATCGACTCGTCCGAATAGTTGAGCATCGAGCCGTTGTCGATCGAGAAGCACCAGGGAATCTCGGTCGAATTGGCGTAGATGGGGGTCAGGGGCGAGGTGGCAGCGTCATCGGTTCCGAACCAGATGATACCCTGCTTCTCGGGACGGGCCTGGGCTACAAACCAGAAACCGGTCTGCTGGGTGGCCGTGGCGCGCTCGTTGCAGTACTCCACGCCGTCCACCTCAAAGTACATCGGGCGCCAGCGATAGGGGCAACCGTGGCTGCCGGCACCCAGGTCTTTGGTCATATCCATCTTCGTCCCCTCGTAGTGGTCGCGCATGCAGTCGAAGACCACCTTGGGGCTGACGGGCTTCGCGGGCTTCACCCACAGGGGCATGCGGTTCAGCTTGTTGTGGCCCATGGCGTAGTCCTCATACTGATCCATATTGTCGGCCACGGTGCGGAAGAAGGCCCACACACGCGCCTCGCAGCCACGCATGGCACCGAAGTCCAGCGGAGCATAGGCATCGGCAAACGAGAACTCCTCGTCCTTGCCCGAGAAGTAACCCTTCTCGCGGGCGAAGGTGATCACGTCGGGAGCGTAGAGGCAGTTTTCGGGATCATTCAGCGGGAAGGTGGTGATGCGGGCCTGGTTGGCGTGGGCCGATACATAACCGTCGGGAATGCGACGAGCCACCCATACGATACCCTTGTTCTCGGGACCCTTGCCGATGAGCTCCATGATCCAGGCCTCCTGCTGATCGACGATCGAGAACGATTCGCCGCTGGACATGTAGCCGTGCGTATTGGCCAACTCGACGATGCACTGGATCGCCTCGCGGGCGGTCTTGGCACGCTCCAGGGTGACGTAGATCAGCGATCCGTAGTCGATCTTGCCGTTGGGATCCTCCAACTCGGGACGGCCGCCGAAGGTGGTCTCACCGATGATGAGCGAGTGCTCGTTCATATTACCGATGCGGGTGTAGGTCTGGGCAATCTGGGGGATCATGCCGAGGTACTTGCCCGAGTCCCACTCCTCGATGCGGAGCAGGTCGCCGGCCTTGAACTTACCGCCCGGAACGAAATAGAGGGCGCCGTACAGCTGGTGCGAGTCGGCGGCGTAGCTCACCATGGCCGAGCCATCCGAAGAGGCCCCCTTGGTGATGATGAAATTGGTGCAGGCATCGGCCGCACTCACGGCTCCGAGCGAGAGCAGAGCCGCAATGAATAATCTTGAGATTCGTTTCATGTTACAGGTTTTAGGTTTAATGTTTTCAACTATCTTCGTATAAATTGAACAAATATACAAAAAATAACTAACTTTGCCTTATGGTTGGATCGATATTTTTATAAAAGTAGAAAAATAAAATGGCAATAGCAGAGAAATTGAACGAAATAAAAGCCTCGCTGCCTGCGGGCGTAACCTTGGTGGCTGTCTCGAAGACCCATCCGATGGAGGCTGTTGAGGAGGCCTATGCCGCCGGTCAGCGGATCTTCGGCGAGAGCCGCCCCCAGGAGCTCAAGGCCAAGGCCGAAGCGCTGCCCCGCGATATCGAGTGGCACATGATCGGCCACCTGCAGACCAATAAGGTGCGGATGCTGATGCCCTATGTGGCACTCATTCACTCGGTGGATAGTGAGCGCCTGGTGTGCGAAATCGAGAAGGAGGCGGCACGCATAGACCGCGTGGTCGATATTCTCTTGGAGGTGCATGTGGCCCGCGAGGAGTCGAAGACGGGATGGTCGGGCGAGGAGCTCGAGGCGTGGCTCGGAACCGAGCGGTGGCGCGAGCTTGAGCATGTGCGTGTGCGCGGCGTGATGGGCATTGCCACCAATACCGACGATGAGGCGGTTGTGAGGGGCGATTTCGAGGCCCTCAAAGGGTGGTTCGATCGCCTGAAACCCTTGTTTGGCGAACCCTTCGACACCCTCTCGATGGGCATGTCCGACGACTACCCCGCTGCCATCGCCTGCGGCTCCACCATGGTCCGTGTCGGCTCCAAGATCTTCGGCGCAAGAGAGTACCAGAAGCAATGAGTAATGAGGAATGAGGAATGAGCAATTGGGCTAACGCGCCGGAATATTTTTTAGTGATCATCTCCAGGAGATAATTTCTCATTACTCATTGCTCATTATAAGCCAACAGAGGCTGCCCCGATGGGCAGCCTCTGTTGGCTTATCTTACTCTTAGTTTGCGGCCGATGCGCAGCGTGGTGGTCGATTTGATGCCGTTCAGCTGGCAGATCTTCGTTACCGTGGTGCCATATTTGCGGGCCAGGGCCCCGAGCGTATCGCCCGAACGGATCGTGTGCCACTTCATGGCGGCCTGCTCGGCCTGCTCGCGTTTGATCTCCTCCTCGAGGGCGATCTCCTCCTCGAAATCCTGTCCGGCGTTGGAGTGGATGTCGAAGTAGAACTTCTTCAGCACGATGGTCTCACGGCGCAGGTCGCCCGTCTGGAAGTCGATGAGGCGTTCGGGGTCGAAGGTCTGTCCGTAGTAGCGGGTTTCGAAGTGGAGGTGGGGACCCGTGGAGCGGCCCGTGGAGCCTCCGAGGCCGATCACCTGACCCGCCTCTACCCATTGGTCGGCAACCACCATGCGCTTCGAGAGGTGGCCGTAGTAGGTCTCCAAACCGTTGTCGTGGCGGATGACCACCAAGTTGCCATAGCCGCCCGAGTTGTAGCGCGAGATGCGCACACGGCCGCTGAAGGTGGCATAGATCGGGTCGCCGGTCTTGAGCGAGAGGTCGATACCGCGGTGGGGACGACGGCGGCGCGGCCCGAACTTGCCATAGGGCTTGATCTCGCCCTTGTAGGGATAGTGGTATGAGCGCAGTGAATCGACCAGGTCGATGGCCATCGAGGCGGGGAACTTGTCGAGCGACACCTCCTTGTAGGGGAAGAGCTGCACGGTGTCCCAGAAGCGCGAGAAGATCTCGTTGTCCTTACAGATTTCGCGGTCACGCACATAGCGCCAGGTGTTGTCGTTGTAGAGGATGATGCGGATCGCCTCGTTGGCCGAGGCGAGGGTGTCGATGGCTTCGCCCTCCTTGACGGGCTCCACCGAGGCTACGCGGTGCTGCTCCTGCTGGCGCATCTCGTCGATGGCCTCCTGGTCGAGGACCTCGTCGGGGAAGTAGTCTGCCGCCTTGGCGTTGGCGATCGAGTCGTTCTGACGTTTCTGCTCCTTGGCCTCGAGCTCCTTCTGGCGAGCCTCAAGGAGGTCCAGTTCGCTCTGCATCTCGCGCAGCAACTCCTTGGCACGGTTCAGATTCTGGGCATGAACCTCGCCGCCCCAAAGAGCGAAGAGCAGCAAGGCCATAAAATAGAGATGTTTACTATTCATTGGTTTATGAGGTTTTATTTCTTGCTTGAGTTGATCAGTTGGGCTGCCTCTTCGAGTTGGTTGTAAAAGGCCTCGCCGAAGCGGCGGATGATGGGCTCCTTGAGGGCCTTATAGACCGGAATCCCCAACTTTTTGCCGCACTCCACGGCCGAACGGCAAACGGACCAGCGGTGGTAGTTGAGCCCCACGGTGCCGTTGCTGAATTGGGCCACGCGAATGGGATAGAGGTGGCAGGAGATGGGTTTTTGGAAGCTGCATTTCCCCTCGCGCCACGCCTTTTCGATGGCGCAGAAGGTGATGTCGTTCTCCTCGAAAGAGTAGGCGCACTCGGCATCATCGATCAGCGGTGTGGTGTAGTCCCCGTCGCAGTCGATGACCATAAAGCCCTGCTCCTCGATCGCCTTAATGCCGGCCTCGGTCATGTAGGGTCTATAATTGGAAAACTCTTCCTCGAGGATATCGACCTCCTCCATTTCGAGCGGAGCGCCGGCATTGCCCTCGACACAGCAGATTCCCTTGCACTGCCCCAAATCGCAGGCAAAGCACTCCTTCAGCAGATCGGTCGAAACAATCTTATCGTCAATATCAATCATAAACTAAGTTCTTTCCATTCGCGATGATATCACTATTTGCAATTCCCGCAATTGAGAGTTACTTGGTGTCTTGTATTACCTTGTCGAACAGTTCGCCCAAGCTGAGGCCGGCGGCGCGGACCTGCTTCGGGACGATGCTTCCGGAGCTCATGCCCGGAATGGAGTTGATCTCGATGAGGTAGGGCTTGCCTTCGGGGGTGACGATGAAGTCCACACGCACGATGCCCTTGCAGCGGCAGGCCTTATAGGCCAGGCGGGTGGCGCGGTTGAGCTCCAGGCGAACCTCCTCCGGGATATCGGCCGGGGTGATCTCGTCCGACATCCCCTGCTCATATTTGGCCTCATAGTCGAAGAAGGCCTTCTTGGAGACGATCTCCGTGATGGGCAGCAGCAGCTCCTCCTCGCGCGTGATCAGAATGCCGCATCCCATTTCGCGGCCTGAGATGCACTCCTCGATCAGGACCTCCTCGCTCTCGGTCAGCGCCAGCTCGATGGCGGGCAGAATCTCCCCCACCTCCACCACGCGAGTTACGCCGAACGACGAACCGCTGGCGTTGGGCTTGACGAAGAGCGGAAGTCCCAACTCTCGGGCTACAGCCTCGGGATCGACCTGCTCGCCGCGGCGGATGAAGATCTCGCGGGCCAGGTTGAGGCCTGCATCGCGCACGGCTCGTTTTGTGGAGATCTTGTCGAAGGTAATGGCCGACGAGGTGGTGGAGCACGACGAGTGCGGAATACCCATCATCTCGAGGTATCCCTGCAGCATGCCGTTCTCGCCCGGGGTGCCGTGGATAATCACTAAGGCGTAGTCGAACGAGGTCTTTACGCCGTGTACGGTGAGCGAGAAGTCGTTCTTGTCGAGCTGCCAGGTGCTACCGTCGGGGGCCGTGTAGGTCCAGTCGCGGTGGTGGAGGTCGATAAGCAGGACATTATATTTTTCGGCATCGAGGGCCTCGGCAATCTGCGCGGCACTGTTGAGGGCAATCTCCCGCTCCGAGGAGTTGCCTCCGGCCAAAAGGGCGATGTTAAGTCTTTTCATCAATAAGGTGTTTTCGATTCACAATTTTCGATTCACAATTCACAATCGGGCTTGCACACCGGAATATGGATTGGATAATTTTTCCTGGGTGAAAATAAAATAATCGTAAATTGAGAATTGTGAATCACGGATTATAAATATCGGTGTAGCGGTATTGCAGGATCTCATAGACCATATCCTTGAGCTGTTGAGCCTCGCGGTTTTCGGGGTCGAGGGCCAAGCAACGGTTGAAGTCGTTGATCGCATCGCCCCAACTGCCCGATCGGTATTGGCACGAGCCGCGCTCGAGGTAGAGCCGTGCATTTTCCGGCTCCTGCTCCAGGGCGGCATTGAGCGAGTGGATGCGCCACGAGGTGGAGTAGAGCAGCTTCTCGCGGATGTATTCGGCCACCGTAGGATGGAGCATTGCGCTGGTGTTGCCTCCGCGCTCCACGGCCTCGCGCACCTCGGTCGAGGAGTAGTCGCAGAGGGGGGCTTCGTGAAGATAGGTGATGCGGTCGTGGAACTTCTCGACCTCGCAACCCCGACGCGGATAGACCAAAATCGGGTAGTTGTCGAGGATTTCGGTGTACTCCTTCCAGCGGTCAAGGGTGTTGATCAGATCGCAACCCATGAGGATCTTGAAGCGCATCTCTGATCCGAAGTTTTCCTTCAGGTGACGCAGGGTATTTACTGTGTAAGAGGGTCTTTCGAGCATAAACTCGATAACCGATGGTTTGATCTTTTCGGGGAATCGTGAGGCGGCGCAGGCCATCTCGGCCATCTCGAAGCGCAGGAGCTCGGGAGCCAGGTCGGCCACCGCCTTGTGCGGATTTTGGGGCGAGACGATGAGGATCACCTCGTCGCAGAGTCCCTGCTCGACGGCATACTCCGCCAGGGCGATGTGCCCGCGGTGAATGGGGTTGAACGACCCGAAATATAAAAGTACGTTTTTCATTTGTGTGGCTGCGTGAACCGCGAAAACTATTTTTTCAAAAACTCTTCAATTCGTCGGGTGGTTTCGCGAATGGCCTCTGCGAGGTTGTCGTTTACCACCGTGTGGTCGAATTCGGGAGCCTTCTGCAACTCGAATTCGGCCTTGCCGAGGCGTTTGAGAATCACCTCTTCGGCATCGGTGCCGCGGCCGCGGAGGCGACGCTCGAGCTCCTCCATCGAGGGGGGCATGATGAAGATCGAGCAGGCCTCGGTGCCGAAGATGCGCTTGAGGTTGATGCCCCCCATCACATCCACGTCGAAGAGGATCACATGGCCCTTCGACCAGATGCGCTCCATCTCACTCTTCAGCGTACCATAGCAGGTGCCCTGGTAGACCTCCTCCCACTCCACAAAGGCCCCTTCGTCCACCTTTTGGCGGAACTCCTCGTTGGAGAGGAAGTAGTAGTCCACTCCGTGCTGCTCCTGTCCGCGAGGGGCGCGGCTGGTGGCTGAAATTGAAAACTCGAATTGCGGAAAACTCTTCAGCAACTCCCTGACGATGGTCGTCTTGCCCGATCCGCTCGGCGCGGAAAATATGATGATTTTTCCCATAGTCGGTAGGTGTTAGTGGTCGGTGGTCGGTGTCGTTTGTTTCGACAAGCAGTCGGCTGCTGATCGCTATAATACGTTCAACACCTGCTCTTTGATCTTCTCCAGCTCGTCCTTCATCTTCACCACCAGGATCTGCATGTCGGCCTGGTTGGATTTCGAGCCCAGGGTGTTGATCTCGCGCCCCATCTCCTGGGCAATGAAGCCCAATTTGCGGCCGGGCTCCTCCTCCGAGGCGGCCACCTCGCGGAAGTAGTCGCAGTGCTGCTTCAGGCGCACCTTCTCCTCGGTGATGTCGAGCTTCTCGAGGTAGTAGATCATCTCCTGCTCCAGACGGGCCGAATCTACGGGAATGCCCAACTTCTCGATCTGCTCGCGGATGCGACCCTTGATCGCCTCCACGCGTGCCGTCTCGTAGGGCTCCACCTCGTTTTTGTATCCTTCGATCAGCTCTACGCGGTGCAGCAGATCGTTCTTGAGAATCTCCCCCTCCTGCTCGCGAAAGGCGTTCAGATTTCGGGCGGCCTGCTCGGCGGCCGAAAGGAGCGCTTCGAGCTCTTGGGGGCTCACCTGCTGCTCCTCGTATGAGACCACGTCGGGCATGCGCAGCACGGCCTCGATCAGATGGCCCTCGAAGTTCCAGAGCCCGGATACGGCACCCAATCCGCTCTCCTCGCAGGCCTCTTTGATCTGCTTGGCGTAGGCCGCAAAGACCTCGCGGTTGATGTGGGCCGAGGTGACGGCAGTGGCGCTCTCTACCGAGACGAAACACTCCACCTTGCCGCGCTTGAGCTGACGGGTGATCCCGGCCCGAATCTCAGCCTCTGCGGCCCGATAGCGCCCCGGAACCTTCAGACTCAGGTCCAACTGCTTGGAGTTCACCGAGCGCATCTCGACGGTGAACTTCTTCTCCCCCACTGCGGCTTCGCCCTTTCCGAAGCCCGTCATCGACTTGATCATATTCTTGTGTTTCGTTTTGTTCGTTTTACATCCTACAAAGGTACAAAAAAATCAAAATCTAAAATTCAAAATTCAAAATTATTTTTAGAAGCCGTCTAAAATTTGTCGCTCTCTGCTTTTAAGGGCCCGCTGTCGGGGCAAGACGAAAAATTATTTCGCCGAATGCTTGGCCAATTGAAAAAAAAGACCTATATTTGTAATGATAAATGGGCAGTTCGAAAAATGTCCCCTTTTATCGGCCGAAACAGAGAGAAATGCAAATTTTTTATAAACCTAAAACCTTTTAATAAACTACTATGCAAAAGCACAATTTTAACGCAGGACCCTGCGTGCTGCCTAAGCAGGCAATCGAGGCCGCCATCGAGGCCATTCGCGATTTCGACAACACCGGTATCGGTATCTTGGAGATCTCGCACCGTACCCCCGGCTGGGAGCGTGTAATGGCTGAGGTTGAGCAGCTGTGGCGCGAACTGCTGAACATTCCCGACAACTACGCCGTATTCTTCCTCGGCGGTGGTGCTTCGACCCAGTTCTTCGAGGTTCCTGCCAACCTGCTGAAGAAGAAGGCTGCTTACCTGCAGACCGGTGTTTGGGCCAAGAAGGCCGCCAAGGAGGCCAAGTTCTACGGTGAGGTAGAGATCGTGGCTTCGTCGGAGGACAAGACCTATTCGTATGTACCGAAGGGTTACACCATTCCCACCGATGCCGACTACTTCCACATCACGACCAACAACACGATCTACGGTACGGAGATCCACGAGGATATCGACAGCCCCATCACGCTGGTAGCCGATATGTCGTCGGATATCATGTCGCGTCCCGTTGATGTCACGAAGTATGGTATGATCTACGGTGGTGCCCAGAAGAACGTAGGCCCCGCCGGTGTTACCTTCGTAATCGTTCGCAAGGATCTGATCGGTTCGTCGGAGCGCAAGCTGCAGACCATGGTGGACTACGCTACCCACTTCCCCGAGGAGCAGCGCAACCACTCGATGTTCAACACGCCTCCCGTATTCCCCATCTTCGTGATGTATCAGACCCTGAAGTGGGTGAAGGAGCTCGGTGGTGTTGAGGCTATGTACAAGCGCAACAAGGAGAAGGCTGAGTTGCTCTACAACGAGATCGACCGCAACTCGATGTTCGTAGGTACGGCTGCCAAGGAGGATCGTTCGCTGATGAACGTATGCTTCGTGATGGCCGAGGGTAAGGAGCAGTATGAGGCTGAGTTCATGGAGTTCGCCAAGTCGAAGGGTATGGTCGGCATCAAGGGTCACCGTTCGGTAGGTGGTTTCCGTGCTTCGATCTACAACGCCTGCCCGAAGGAGTCGGTAGAGGCTCTGGTTGCCTGCATGCAGGAGTTTGAGGCTGCTCACAAGTAGTCCCCGGGCTTGAATGGCATTAATTCAACGAATCCCCACCGGTTACCCCTTCCCTACGGACGAGGCATCGGTGTGGGATTCTTCTAACGTAAAAATAGAAAACCTTAAAACTATTATACAGAAAATGAAAGTATTGGTTGCTACCGAGAAGCCCTTTGCAAAGAAGGCTGTGGATGGTATCAAAGAGATTATTGAGGGTGCCGGTCTGGAGCTGGTGCTGCTGGAGAAGTACACCGACAAGGCTCAGCTCCTGGAGGCTGTGGCCGATGTAGAGGGTATCATTATCCGTTCGGATAAGATCACGGCAGAGGTTATCGCCGCTGCCAAGAACCTCAAGATTGTGGTTCGTGCCGGTGCCGGTTACGACAACGTAGACCTAGCCGCCGCTACGGAGCGCGGTGTGGTGGTGATGAACACCCCGGGTCAGAACTCGAACGCCGTTGCCGAGCTCGCGCTGGGCATGATGGTCTATATGGCCCGCAATCAGTTCAACCCCGGAACGGGTTCGGAGCTGCAGGGCAAGACGCTGGCCATTCACGCTTACGGTAACGTAGGCCGTCTGGTTGGTTTGAAGGGTAAGGCACTGGGTATGAACGTGATCGCTTACGATCCCTTCATCACTGACGAGGCTGTCTTCGAGCGCGATGGCGTGAAGAAGATGAACTCGGTTGCCGAGCTCTACGCTGCTGCCGACTACCTCTCGCTGCACATCCCCGCCACGGCCGAGACGAAGGGTTCGATCGGTTATGAGCTGGCCATGTCGATGCCGAAGGGTGCCACGCTGGTGAACACCGCCCGCAAGGAGGTGATCAACGAGGAGGGTCTGATGAAGGCCATGGAGGAGCGTGAGGACCTGAAGTACATCACCGATGTGGCTCCCGAGATGAAGGATGCCTATGCCGAGAAGTTTGGCAAGCGCTACTTCGGTACGCCCAAGAAGATGGGTGCCGAGACCGCTGAGGCCAACATCAACGCCGGTCTGGCCGCTGCTCGCCAGACGGTTGGTTACCTCAAGGAGGGTATCACCAAGTTCCAGGTAAACAAATAGAAAAGCAAATTCAAAATTCAAAATTCAAAATTGTTTGAATTCGCAAAAGGGGCGGGCAATTCGTAATATTTGGGTAAACCCTGAATCTCCTTAATGCCTTAATTCCCGCTAAACGGACAACCGGATAATTTTTGAATTTTGAATTTTGAATTCTGAATTAACCTTAAAACTATACCTATATATATTATGGTACGAATTAAACCGTTCAAAGGTATTCGCCCCCCGAAGGAGTATGCTTCGGAGGTCGCTTCGCGTCCTTATGACGTGCTGAACTCGGTAGAGGCTAAGGCCGAGGCTACCGAGCGTTCGTTGCTCCACATCATTAAGCCCGAGATCGACTTCGATCCCATTGCCGACGAGCACTCGCAGGAGGTGTATGAGAAGGCTATGGAGAACTTCCGCCTGTGGCGCGAGAAGGGCTGGTTGCAGCAGGACCAGGAGGAGTACTACTACGTCTATGCCCAGACCATGGAGGGCCGCACGCAGTATGGCTTGGCCATGTGCTGCCACTACGAGGACTACCTCTCGGGTGCCATCAAGAAGCATGAGCTCACCCGCCCCGATAAGGAGGAGGACCGTATGATCCACGTCCGCAACCAGAAGGCTAACATCGAGCCCGTATTCTTCGCCTATCCCGACAACGCCGAGGTAGATGCTATCGTGGAGAGCGTTGTGAAGAACAACCCCGCCGACTACGACTTCGTAGCCGAGGATGGCTTCGGTCACCACATGTGGGTCATCCGTGAGAAGGCCCTGAACGACCGTCTGACGGAGATCTTCGCCGGTATTCCCGCTCTCTATGTTGCTGATGGCCACCACCGTACGGCTGCCGCTGCCCGCGTAGGTGCCGAGTGCCAGTCGAAGAACCCCAACCACACGGGTGACGAGGAGTACTGCTTCTTCCTGGCCGTTACCTTCCCCGCCAGCCAGCTCCGCATCATCGACTACAACCGCGTGGTGAAGGATCTCAACGGCCTGACCCCTGCCGAGTTGATCGAGGCGCTGAAGAAGGATTTCGAGGTGGAGAAGAAGGGCAAGGAGATCTACAACCCCGCCGGCCTGCACAACTTCGCTATGTACCTCGAGGGTGAGTGGTACTCGCTCACCGCCAAGCCCGGTACCTACGATGACAACGACCCGATCGGTGTGCTGGATGTTACCGTTCTCTCGAACCTGGTACTCGACAAGATCCTCGATATCAAGGATCTGCGTACCTCGAAGCGTATCGATTTCGTGGGTGGTATCCGCGGTCTGGGCGAGCTCTCGAAGCGCGTAGACAGCGGTGAGATGAAGGTGGCCTTCGCTCTCTATCCCGTATCGATGCAGCAGCTCATCAACATCGCCGACACGGGCAACATCATGCCTCCCAAGACGACGTGGTTTGAGCCTAAGCTTCGTTCGGGTGTGGTGATTCACTCCTTCGAAGAGTAATTTTTGATTTTATAGGGCATATTTTGCCCATCTCAAACAAAACCCGAACGGGACGTACGTCAAGTACTACCCGTCCGGGTTTCTTATTGCGAAGAACAAAATCTGCTCCTCTAACTGCGTCCCCAGCCGAGCGCAAAGCGTAAGGCTGAAAGCTAACTTGAAAAAGAAGATTGGTTCTGCAAATTTACTTGCAAGGCCAATCTTCTTTTTTGGTTATCCCCTTGGGGGGCGTTTTGCCGAGGCACCGCAGCAGAAAAGAAATTTTTTCTTTTCTTAATTTTGAATTTTTATTTGGTGGTTCACGAAAAAATAGTTAATTTTGTAAGGATTGTAGAGCAAAATATCGTTTTTGCCCGAAAAAGACACAACATTAACTAACTATAAACCTTAAAACTATGGCGAAAATCAAAGGAACTATCCTCGTTGACAGAGAGCGCTGTAAGGGTTGCGGTGTCTGCGTTGCAGCCTGCCCCATGGAAGTGCTGGCCCTGTCGAAAGAGGTGAACAGCAAGGGTTATCCCGTGGCTCACATGGCCAATCCGGATAACTGTACGGGTTGTGCGTCGTGCGGTATCTCGTGCCCCGATGCCTGTATAACAGTTTACAGACAAAAATTTGAGTAGCAATATGGCAGAGAAAGATGTAAGACTGATGAAAGGCAACGAGGTGATTGCTCATGCAGCAATTCGCTACGGTTGCGACGGATACTTCGGCTACCCCATCACTCCCCAGTCGGAGGTAATGGAGACCCTCATGGAGGAGAAGCCTTGGGAGACGACCGGTATGGTGGTACTCCAGGCTGAGAGTGAGGTATCTTCGATCAACATGGTATATGGCGGTGCTTCGACCGGTAAGCGCGTGATGACCTCGTCGTCGAGCCCCGGTTTGTCGCTCATGGCCGAGGGCTTGAGCTACCTGGCCGGTGCCGAGCTTCCCTGTCTGGTGCTGAACTGCCAGCGTGGCGGTCCGGGTCTGGGTACGATCCAGCCTTCGCAGGCCGACTACTTCCAGGCTTGCAAGGGCGGTGGTCACGGTGACTACCACCTCATCGTTTTGGCCCCCAACTCGGTGCAGGAGATGAACGACCATGTGGCCCTGGGCTTCGACCTGGCCTTCAAGTATCGTAACCCCGCCATGATTCTGGCCGATGGTACGATCGGACAGATGATGGAGAAGGTGGAGCTGGCTCCCCAGCGCCCGCGCAAGACCGACGAGGAGATTCGTCAGGAGTGCGGCGGTTGGGCTGCTCACGGTAAGGGTGATCGCGAGAACTACAACATCATCACCTCGCTGGAGCTCAAGTCGGAGGTTATGGAGCAGAACAACATTCGCCTGCAGGCCAAGTATCGCGCCATCGAGGAGAATGAGGTTCGCTACGAGGAGATCCTCTGCGACGATGCCGAGTACATCATTGTAGCCTTCGGTTCGTCGGCCCGCATCTGCGCCGCTACGGTGGAGATGGCTCGTGAGCAGGGCTTGAAGGTGGGTCTGTTGCGTCCCATCACCCTCTATCCGTTCCCCTCGAAGGCGATTGCTGCATTGGCCGATCGCGGTGTGAAGGGCTTCCTGTCGGCCGAGCTGAATGCCGGTCAGATGGTCGAGGACGTTCGTCTGGCTGTCAATGGCAAGGCTCCCGTTGAGCACTATGGTCGTCAGGGCGGTATGATCTTCGCTCCGGATGAGGTATTGAATGCATTAAAAGAGAAACTGATTAAATAAGAAATGGCTATGGCAGAAGTTGAAATCAAACAGGAGAATTTGGTCTATGCAAGACCTTGCCTGCTGACCGATAACGTGATGCACTATTGCCCGGGCTGTAGCCACGGTACGGTGCACAATCTGGTGGCCGAGGTAATCGCCGAAATGGGCCTGGAAGGCAAGACGGTGGGCATTTCGCCCGTAGGTTGCTCGGTATTCGCCTACAACTATATTAAAGTGGATTGGGTTCAGGCCGCTCACGGTCGCGCCCTCGCAGCGGCTACGGCCATCAAGCGTCTCCACCCCAACAATATGGTCTTCACCTATCAGGGCGACGGTGATATGTCGGCCATCGGTACGGCCGAGACGATTCACGCCGCAGCTCGTGGTGAGAACGTGGTGACGATCTACATCAACAACGCAATCTACGGTATGACCGGTGGTCAGATGGCCCCCACTACCCTTCTGGGTATGAAGACCGCCACGACTCCTTATGGTCGTGATCCCCGTCTGAACGGCTATCCCTACAAGATTGCCGAGATGATGGCCCACCTCACGGGTGCCACCTACATCACGCGTCAGAGCGTACACACCCCCGCCAATATCCGCAAGGCCAAGAAGGCGATTCGCACCGCTTTCGAGAACGCCATGGCCGGTAATGGCTTCAGCATGGTGGAGATCGTTTCGACCTGTAACAGCGGTTGGAAACTCTCGCCTGTGGCTGCCAACAAGTGGCTGGAGGAGAATCTGTTGCCCTTCTACCCGCTGGGTGACATCAAGAATGAAACCAAATAAATTAGGAGAGCAAAACCATGAAAGAGACTTTAATTATTGCAGGCTTCGGAGGACAGGGTGTCCTCTCGATGGGTAAGATTCTCGCCTACTCGGGTATGATGCAGGATTATGAGGTAACGTGGATGCCCTCCTATGGTCCCGAGATGCGTGGTGGTACGGCTAACGTGACGGTGATCCTGAGCGACAAGAAGATCTCGTCGCCCATCTCGCACGAGTATGATACCGCAATCATCCTCAACCAGCAGTCGCTCGACAGCTTCGAGCCCAAGGTAAAACCCGGTGGCGTACTGATCTACGACACGAACGGTATTACGCGTCACCCCGTGCGCACCGATATCTCGGTTTACCAGATCGATGCTACGGCCGAGTGTGCCCGTATGGGTCAGGCCAAGCTCTTCAACACGATGATCCTGGGTGGCTACCTGAAGGTACGCCCGATCGTTGAGCTGGAGAAGGTGATGATCGGCTTGAAGAAATCGCTCCCCGAGCGTGCTTGGAAGATGCTTCCCGCCAACGAGGAGGCGATTAAGCATGGTATGGAGATTATCAAGCAGACCAAGTAAGAAAAGGCGGCATTTGCTTCCGCTAACCCTAAAATCAACAATGGGCAGTACGTCAGGTACAGCCCATTGTTGTTTTTAGGGTCGAGCGTTGTAACTACCACCTTCTGACAAAAAATTGGGGCAATCTTCGTTGACGAAAAATCAGAATTACATGTTGCATGAGAGCAAAATTGGCTATTGGGTGCTGATTGTCGTAGAATCGGACAAAAGATAAAAAAGAGTCGGTATTGGTTGCGAAAATTAAAAAACTTTGTGTATCTTTGTAGTCGATTTGCGGGAGTAGCTCAGTGGTAGAGCATTGGCTTCCCAAGCCAAGGGTCGCGGGTTCGAACCCCGTTTCCCGCTCAAACAAAAAAGGTTTTGCCTTTCGGCAAAACCTTTTTTGTTTGAGTCACAATCCGTTAGGCCAGCAACTGACGCAGGGCCTCGAGGTTGGCAGCACTATCCACCTTCTTGCCTTCCGGCGTGTAGAGCTGGTCAAGGCGATCGCGGTAGCGCTCCTCTACTTTCGAGCGAACGACCTTCATCGTGCTGTTTACCAGTCCGTTCTGTTCCGTGAAGGGCTCACCAACGATGGCAATCGAGGAGGGCAGCCAGCGGTCGGGGAACTCGCCTCCGGCCGAGATGCGGAACTCGTCGATCGAGGCCTGGATGGCCTTGGCTGCGGCACGCAGCTGCTCCTCGTTCGTGGGGTCGGGGCAGAGCGCCTTTACCCCCTCCTTGTTCGGTACGACGATAGCCGTCGTGTAGGGGCACTGGTTGTTGTAGATGTCGATCTGGGCGATGAGCGGCGAGGTGACGATCGCCTCCTCCATACCCTCGGGGCTGTACTTCTCGCCATCGGCCGAGATCAGCAGGCTCTTGAAGCGACCCAGCACATAGAGGAAGTTGTCCTTGGTCATGTAGCCCATATCGCCCGTGTGGAGCCAGCCGTCGCGAATGGTGTCGGCCGTCGAGGTGGGGTTCTTCCAGTAGCCGGCCATCACATTCTCGCCCTTGATGACGATCTCACCCTTCTGGCCTACCGGCAGCTCGCGGCCCTCGTCATCGAGGATGCGGATCTGGAGGGGCTGCACGAGCATTCCCGAAGAGCCGAAACGGTGCTCCTTGGGACGGTTGGCGTTGGTCGAGATCACGGGGGTAGCCTCCGAGAGGCCGTAGCCCTGGAACATCGGAATGCCGATGGCGTAGAAGAAGCGCTGCAACTCGCTATCCAAGAGGGCGCCGCCACCCACGAAGAACTGCAACGAACCACCAAAGGCCTCGCGTACCTTCGAAAAGAGAATCTTATCGAACAGGGCCACAGCCGGCTTGAGGATAAAGCGCCAGCCCTTCCCCTTCGAGAAGCCATCCTGGTTGTAGGCGTATGCGGTCTTCAGGGCCAGACGGAAGAGTTTGTCGGCCCCCTTCTGGTGGATCGAGCTCTCGATCGACTTGCGGAAGTTCTTGGCCAGAGCCGGCACCGATAGGAGGAAGTGGGGCTTCACCTCGCGGATGTTGAGCGGGATATTCTTCAGCGTCTCCATCGGGGTGCGGCCTACCTGGGTCGTAGCGACCGTAGCACCACACTCAATCATAATATAGAAACCTACGACGTGGGCAAAGCAGTGGTCCAGCGGCAGGATGATCAGCGTGCGCCAATCCGAGGGGATGGTCATACGGGTCAGCGACTGCTCGACATTGGCCGTGTAGTTGCGGTGCGTGAGGATCACGCCCTTGGGGTCGGCCGTTGTGCCCGAGGTGTAGGTGATGGTGGCGTAGTCATCGTTCTGAATGGCGCGACCGATGGCCAGGAACTCCTCCTTGTGCTCTTTGAGATACTCCTCGCCACGGGCCTTGAGCTCCGAGAGGAGCATCTCGCCCGCCTGGAGCTCTACCCCATCATCGAAGAGGATCACCTGCTCGACCAAGGGGAGCTTTTCGCGAATGCGGCGAATCTTGGGCAGCTGGTGCTTCGATACGAAGATATATTTCACTTCGGCATGCGTGAGGCGGAACAGCAGGTCGTGGTCCTCCTCGAGCTTGATGGAGAGGGGTACGCTCACGCCTCCGGCGTAGAGCAATCCGAGCTCCGACATGATCCAGGCATTGCACCCCTCCGAGAGGATCGAGACCATCTCCTTGGGCTTCAGGCCGATCGCGGCCAGTCCGGCGCCGATCTTCAGCACCTCGGCATGGGTTTCGGCATAGGTGGTGGGCTCAAACTTTGTGGTGCGCTTTTCCAACAAAAAGGTCTTCGGGCCATACTTGGCTACCGAGCCTTCGAAAAGATCAATCAGGGTTTTCTTCATCTTTGATTCTTGGTTTGCTATGTTTAGTCCATCTTCAGCACGGCGAGGAAGGCCGATTGGGGCACCTGTACCGAGCCGATTTGGCGCATACGTTTTTTACCGGCTTTCTGCTTTTCGAGCAGCTTGCGTTTACGCGAAATATCGCCACCGTAGCACTTGGCTGTTACATCCTTGCGCACGGCCTTGACCGTCTCGCGGGCGATGATCTTCGCTCCGATGGCGGCCTGAATGGCGATGTCGAACTGCTGGCGCGGGATCAGCTCCTTGAGCTTCTCGCACATCTTGCGCCCGAAGTCGTAGGCGTGGTCGGCATAGATCAGCGACGAGAGGGCATCCACCGGCTCGCCGTTGAGCAGGATATCGAGCTTGGCCAGCTTCGAGGGCTGGTAGCCCGTGCGGTGGTAGTCGAACGAGGCGTAGCCCTTCGAGATCGACTTGAGTTTGTCGTAGAAGTCGAAGACGATCTCCGAGAGGGGCATCTCGAAGTTGATCTCCACACGATCCTGTGTGATGAAGTTTTGGTTCTTCATCACTCCGCGCTTGTCGATGCAGAGTTTGATCACGTTGCCCAGGAAGTCGGTGCGCGTGATCACCTGGGCCAGGATGTAGGGCTCCTCGATCTTGGCGATCTTCGTCACCTCCGGAAGCCCCGAGGGGTTGTGTACCTCCAATACATCGCCCTGCGTGGTGGTGATGCGGTAGGAGACGTTGGGCACGGTGGTGATCACATCCATGTCAAACTCGCGGTAGAGGCGCTCTTGGATGATCTCCATGTGCAGCAGTCCGAGGAATCCGCAGCGGAATCCGAAGCCTAAGGCCAACGACGATTCGGGCTCGAAGGTCAGCGAGGCATCGTTGAGCTGCAACTTCTCGAGCGAGGCGCGAAGGTCCTCGTACTGGTCGGCCTCCACGGGGTAAACGCCTGCAAAGACCATCGGCTTCACATCCTCGAAGCCGGCAATGGCCTCCTCGGCGGGATGCTCTACGGAGGTGATCGTATCACCCACCTTCACGTCGGCCGAGTTCTTGATACCCGAGCAGATGTAACCTACATCACCCGCCTTGATCTCCCCCTTGGGTTGCATCTTGAGCTTCAGCACACCGATCTCATCGGCATCGTACTCCGATCCGGTGTTGATGAACTTCACATGGTCGCCCTTCTTAATCGAGCCGTTGAAGACACGGAAGTAGGCGATAATGCCGCGGTAGGGGTTGAATACCGAGTCGAAGATCAGGGCCTGCAGCGGAGCCTCGGGATCGCCCTTGGGGGCGGGCACACGCTCAATGATGGCCTCCAGGATCTCCTCCACGCCCAGGCCGGTCTTGCCCGAGGCCAGGAGAATATCCTCCTCCTTGCAGCCGATCAGGTCGATCACCTGGTCCTTCACCTCGTCGATCATGGCCGAATCCATGTCGATCTTGTTCAGCACGGGGATGATCTCCAGGTCGTTGCCCAATGCGAGGTAGAGGTTCGATATGGTCTGTGCCTGAATACCCTGTGAGGCATCCACCACCAGCAGGGCACCCTCGCACGAAGCGATAGCACGCGAGACCTCGTAGCTGAAGTCGACGTGTCCCGGGGTATCAATCAGATTGAGGGTGTATTTCTCGCCGTCGCGGGCCACATACTCCATCTGTATGGCGTGGCTCTTGATGGTGATGCCCTTCTCGCGCTCGAGATCCATGTCGTCCAATACCTGGGCCTGCATCTCGCGCTGGTTCAGCGTGTTGGTCTTCTCCAACAGACGGTCTGCCAACGTGCTCTTTCCGTGGTCGATGTGGGCAATGATACAAAAGTTGCGTATATGTTTCATTTCGCTATATGTGTTTTTCCTTTTTTATATAGGGTATAACCCCGCAAAGGTACAAAATAATTCAAAATTAAGAAAAGAAAAAATTTCTTTTCTGTTGCGGCGCCTTAGTAGAGCGCCCCTGAAGGGATAATGCCCAAAAGGGATTGACCTTGGCAAATAAATTTGCCGCTCATCCCTTTTGTCCATTAGGCTTTCAGCCTTCCGCTTTGCGCTCGGCTGGGGCCGCAGTTACGGCGCGTTGCCTGAAGGCAACTTTCTGCGCCGTTTCTACTCTGGCGCCTCGGCAAAGCGCCCCTGAAGGGATAATGCCCAAAAGGGATTAATCGTCGCAAATAAATTTGCCGCTCATCCCTTTTGTTCATTAGGCTTTCAGCCTTCCGCTTTGCGCTCGGCTGGGGCCGCAGTTACGGCGCGTTGCCTTAAAGGCAACTTTCTGCGCCGTTTCTACTCTGGCGCCTCGGCAAAGCGCCCCTGAAGGGATAATGCCCAAAAGGGATTAATCGTCGCAAATAAATTTGCCGCTCATCCCTTTTGTTCATTAGGCTTTCAGCCTTCCGCTTTGCGCTCGGCTGGGGCCGCAGTTACGGCGCGTTGCCTTAAAGGCAACTTTCTGCGCCGTTTCTACTCTGGCGCCTCGGCAAAGCGCCCCTGAAGGGATAATGCCCAAAAGGGATTAACCGTCGCAAATAAATTTGCCGCTCATCCCTTTTGTCCATTCGGCTTTCGCCTTCCGCTTTGCGCTCGGCTGGGGCCGCAGTTACTCATTGCTCATTGCTCATTACTCATTGCCTTTAGGCAACTTTGGTCGGTGGGTAACAAAAAAGTACCCGAACTCATGATTGAGTTCGGGTACTGCCTGATTATTTGGACGGTCCGGCTGTCGATTAGAATTTAAGACCCACCTTTACATAGAACGAAGTAACCGACATCTTTGTTTCTGTGCTTTCTTCGCTTGTTCCGGTCCAATTGTTATATTGCTGTTCTTTCTGCGAAAGTTTCATCCCCTGATGCATCAGACCGAGGCCGAAGTTGAACTTGCGAGCCGTGAAGCCTACTCCGAAATCGCAGTAGAAGCCTCCCTTGAGTTTCGTGTCAGAGGAATTGCTCCAGTTGTACTTGTTGATGCCGAGTCCTTCATGGCCGGGGCGAGAGCCCGAGCTCGACTCACTGGTGTTCGCATCCGAAGCCAGGACGGCGGTAGCACCGAGGCTCAACGAAATATAGGGAGCAAAGTGCTTCGTTACCGGGTAGTAACCCTTCAGGTTAAGGAAGATAGGCATCATGGCCGTATTCCATTTTGCCGATTCCTCTGCCTCCGTGCTAAGAACTCCATAGGCATACTGCACGCCGACACCCACACCTCCAAAGAGGTAGTCACCTACGCGTACACCGTGGATGGTCTCCAAAAGGGGACGCGAAAAATCGGTCTTTACCTTTTCGCTTTCACCTTCGAATTCCATCTTAAGCTTACCTCCCGTGGCAAAACCTACGTTCAACTCACCCTGGTAGCTGACACTCCAGTCACTCTGTGCAAACGAAGTTGCGGTTACGCCGCATACAAGCAGCGTCAAAAGGAAAAGTTTTTTCATTTTTCAGTTTGTTTTAGTTTATAAAAAAGTTTTCGTATTTGCAATGGGTAAGTGGGCCAATAAGCAATGCAAATATAGGAAAATAATTTTGGATTTTCAATTCTTAATTTTGAATTATTCCTACCTTTGTGCCACGAAAAAGAGAAGAATCATGAAAAAATACTTTTCGCTGGTGCTCTTTGCCCACACGATTTTTGCCATGCCCTTCGCGTTGATGGCATTTGTATTCGCCTATAAGAGTGAGTATTACAACCCTTCACTTAATGTGTGGCTTTTGCTCCTGCAAGTTGTTGCCTGCATGGTCTTTGCCCGCAATGTGGCGATGGGATTCAACCGTTGGGCCGATCGTAAGATCGATGCCGAGAACCCCCGAACCGCCGGGCGCGATATTCCGGCGGGTCGCATCACTACGAATCAGGCGCTGCGCTTTGTGGTGATCAATGCCCTCTGCTTTGTGGCGGTGGCCTGCACCATCAACTCCCTGACGGCGTGGCTCTCGCCCGTGGCCCTGGGCGTGGTAACCTTCTACAGCTACTGCAAGCGTTTCACCTCGCTGGCCCACTTGGTTTTGGGGCTCTCGCTCGGCATCGCTCCGGCCGGGGCCTACATCGCTGTTACGGGTCGCCTCGACTGGCCGATCTGCCTCCTTTCGTTGCTGGTGATGACCTGGTGCGGCGGCTTTGATATCATCTATGCGCTGCAGGATGCCGAGTTCGACCGCCGGCGGGGGCTGCATTCCATCCCGGCCCGTTTCTCGGCCCGCACAGCTCTGGGGATCAGTTGCGCCCTGCACGGCGTGAGCATCGGAGCCCTTTGCGCCTTCGTCTCCTACTGCCCTCAGGGGTGGTTGCTCTGGACGGGCTGCCTGCTCTTTGTCGGATTGTTGCTGCTGCAACATATCCTGGTCACCCCCACCCGCCAAAAGAATATCGGCATCGCCTTCGGCACCCTGAACGGCCTGGCCTCACTGACCCTGGCGACCTTCGTTATTTTGGACCTGTTGCTCTATTAGCGAGAAAATTACTATATTTGCAACCTCTGAAGGGACTGTTGCAACGCTACTGCTGGACAGTCGGCCTTTTTGTTTGGTTAAATTAAAGTTAGGTTTACTATGTTATCACGACAAATTGCATCCCGTTTGCAGGGATTGGAGACCCCCTTCTACCTCTACGATATGGAGCTTCTGCGCCAGACGCTCGAGAGTGTCATGTCGGCTGCCAAGCGCTATAACTATAAGGTGCACTACGCCATCAAGGCGAACTACGATCCCCGTCTTTTGGCTCTGATTCGCGACTATGGTTTGGGTATCGATTGTGCCTCGGGCAACGAGTTGCGTTGTGCCATCGAGGCGGGTTTTGACCCCAAGACGATTGTCTATGCAGGAGTCGGCAAGCGCGATAAGGAGCTCCGCTACGCCATTGAGCAGAATATCTTTGCTATCAATTGCGAGTCGATAGAGGAGCTTCAGGTGCTCAATCGCCTGGCTGCCGAGGCCGGCAAACGAGTTGATGTTGCCCTGCGTATCAACCCCGATATCGACCCCAAGACCAACCACTGCATCGATACCGGTCAGGCCGATAGTAAGTTCGGAATCTCCTATGAGGAGGTCCTTGACCACGCTGCCGAACTTCAGGGACTTGAGAACCTCCATATTCGAGGTCTGCATCTGCATATTGGTTCGCAGATTCGTGAACTCCATGTCTTTGAGAATATGTGTCTGAAGGTCAATAGCATCGTCGATTACCTCACCCGCCTGGGCTTTGCGGTCGATTTTGTCGATGTGGGCGGAGGTCTGGGTATCAACTACGATGTCCCCGAGAATGAGCCCATTCCCAACTTTGCCTCGATGTTCGCTATCGTTCACAACCACTTGAAGGTGGGCGACCGAGAGGTCCATTTCGAGTTCGGCCGCTCGATTGTGGGTGAGTGTGGTGAGCTTATCACGCAGGTACTCTTTACCAAGACCACGGCAACGGGTCGTCGTCTGTTGATTGTCGATGCCTCGATGACCGAGCTGATTCGCCCAGCCCTCTATGGCTCCTACCACAACATCGAGAATATCACCTCCGAAGAGGAGTTGCAGTCGAAGTATACGGTGGTCGGTACGGCTTGCGAATCAACCGATGTCTTTGATGAGAATGTGGGCCTGAAGCGCACCCACCGAGGCGACCTGCTGGCCATTAAGTCGGCCGGAGCCTACGGAATGTCGATGGCCTCGCGCTACAACCTGCATGATCTCCCCGGGGCAGTTTATAGCGACGACCTCTAATTCTTTTTCAATTTTATGCGGCACCTTTTCCTTCTCCTTGTCTGCCGCGAATGGGAAATACAAGAAGTATGTCCCATCCGCGTCAGTCGGCGGTCGAAGAAAAATCTGCTCGCCTAAAATCAAAAAAGGGTTGTAACGCCTCCAGTCATTGCGAGCACCTTTAGGTGCGTGGCAATCCTCCAGACAATTTTATTGGGAGTCTGGGTAGTCTGGGAATTATACGCTGTCAAGCAAACTGATAACTGATAACTAAAAAAGCTGACTGCTGACTGCTAAAATAATCGTGAATTGAACCATGTGGTTGACACTTGCCTTTCTCTCTGCGGCCCTGCTGGGGCTCTACGATGTGGCCAAAAAACAGGCCCTTACGGCCAATGCTGTGCTGCCTGTTTTGTGGTTCAATACCCTCATCTCTACCCTGCTCTTTCTGCCGATGATTGTGGCGGCCGAGGGGGGCTTCGGGTGGTTTGACGGGACCCTCTTCGAGAGTGTGCCGGGCGATTGGTGGGCCCATCTGCTGGTCCTCTGCAAGTCGGCCATTGTCCTGAGCTCATGGCTCTGCGGCTACTTCGGTCTGAAGCATCTGCCCCTGACGATTGTCGGCCCGATCAACGCTACACGTCCCGTCTTGGTGTTGATGGGTGCCCTGCTCTTGTTTGGCGAGCGGCTGAATGGCTACCAGTGGACGGGAGTGCTCCTGGCGCTCCTCTCGCTCTTTCTGCTGAGCCGTGCGGGGCGTAAGGAGGGGGTTCGCTTTGCCCACAACCGCTGGATCTGGCTCATTGCCCTCTCGGCTCTGACGGGTGCGATGAGTGGCCTGTATGATAAATTCATCATGCAACGCCTCGACCCGATCTTTGTCCAGAGTTGGTATAACCTCTACCAGCTGGGGATGATGTCGCTGATGTGTGGGCTGATCTGGTGGCCCAAGCGCCATGCTACCACCCCATTCCATTGGAGTTGGGCCATCCCGCTGATCTCGATCTTCCTCTCGTTGGCCGACCTGGCCTATCTCTACGCCTTGAGCGATGAGGGGGCGATGATCTCGGTGGTCTCGATGGTGCGCCGCTCGTCGGTGGTGGTCTCGTTTGGTTGCGGAGCCCTGCTCTTCAGAGAGAAAAACCTGAAGGCCAAAGCCCTCGACCTGCTCTTTATTTTGGTGGGTATGATTTTCCTCTACCTCGGTTCTTTTTAATTTTATGCGGCACCTTTTGCACTTCCCTTGCCGCCCCGACAGTCACATACCTAAAGTATGCTCCTGTCGAGGCGACTGCACGAAGCACAAAATCTGCTCGCCTAAAATTAAAAAGGGGGCTTTTTCGATTTTATGCGGACCTTTTCCTTCTTCTTGCCTGCCGCGAATGGGAAATACCAGAGGTATGTCCCATCCGCGTCAGTCGGCGGTCGAAGAAAAATCTGCTCGCCTAAAATTAAAAAGGGTCTTTATCCGATTTTATAGGGCACCTTTTCCACTTCCCTTGCCGCCCCGACAGTCACATACCTGAAGTATGCTCCTGCCGAGGCGACTGCACGAAGCACAAAATCTGCTCGCCTAAAATCAAAGAAAGGTCGTAACGCCCCCTCCTCGCAATAACTGAAAAAAGCTGAACGCTGAGTGCTGACTGCTGACCGCTAAAAATAATTCCTAATTCCTAATTCCTAATTCCTAATTATTTACTATCTTTGCGGGTTGAGAAGATAGAAAACAATAAAACAGACAAGATATGAATATTTCCTACAATTGGTTAAAGCAATACGTCGACCTGAATCGGTCGGCCGAGGAGGTGGCTACAATTCTGACCGATATCGGTTTGGAGGTTGAGGGTTTTGAGAAGATCGAGACCATCAAAGGCGGCCTGAAGGGGGTTGTTGTGGGTGAGGTCCTCACCTGTGTGGAGCATCCCGATTCGGACCACCTGCACATCACGACTGTGGATGTGGGCCAGGAGGCTCCTCTGCAGATCGTCTGCGGTGCGGCCAACTGCCGTCAGGGCCTTAAGGTGATGTGCGCCACGGTGGGCGCGGTACTCTACCCCAACGGAGGCGACGAGGAGTTTAAGATCAAGCGCAGCAAGATCCGCGGTGTGGAGTCCATGGGTATGCTCTGCGCCGAAGATGAGCTGGGCATCGGCACGAGCCATGAGGGGATCATGGAGCTGCCGGCCGAGGCTGTGGTAGGTACCACGGCCAAGGAGTACCTCGATATTCAGGACGACTACCTGATTGCCATCGGCCTGACACCCAACCGCATTGATGCTGCTTCGCATATTGGTGTGGCTCGCGACCTGGTGGCCTACCTGAAGAGCCAGGGCGAGCAGGTGGAGCTGAAGTGGCCCTCGGTGGAGGCCTTCCGGGTCGATAGCCACGACCTGAAGATTGAGGTCGAGGTGGAGAATACGGAGGCCTGCCCCCGCTATGCCGGTGTGACGGTCAAGGGGTGCAAGATCGGCCCCTCGCCCGAGTGGATGCAGAACTATCTGCGCGCCGCGGGTATCAACCCCAAGAACAACCTGGTGGATATCACCAACTTTATCCTCTTCGAGCTGGGACAGCCCCTGCATGCCTTCGATGCCCAAAAGATCGAGGGGGGCAAGATCGTGGTGCGCACCTGCGCGGAGGGTACTCCCTTCGTTACGCTGGATGGTGTGGAGCGCAAGCTGACCGAGAACGATCTGATGATCTGCTCGGCCGAGCGCCCGATGTGTATTGCCGGTGTCTTCGGCGGTCTGGATTCGGGTGTGAGCGACACGACGACCGATGTCTTCATCGAGAGCGCCTATTTCAACCCCGTCTGGGTGCGTAAGACGGCCAAGCGTTTTGGTCTGAATACCGACTCGTCGTTCCGTTTCGAGCGCGGTGTCGATCCCAATATGCAGCTCTACGCGCTCAAGCGTGCGGCCCTGCTCTTCAAGGAGCTCGCCGGCGGTGAGATTTCGAGCGAGATTATCGACTTGAACCCCACTCCTGCCCAGGACTTCCGTTTTGAGATCGACCTTAAGCGGGTCAATATGCTTATCGGCAAGGAGATTCCCGAGGATACCGTGCGCACGATCCTTGCCGCTCTGGAGGTGAAGATCGAGAAGGAGCAGGGTTCGGTTTGGTCGGTAGCCGTACCGCCCTACCGCGTGGATGTACAGCGCGAGGCCGACCTGGTGGAGGATCTCCTGCGCATCTACGGCTACAACAATGTGGAGATTCCGCAGGCCGTACACTCGACCCTCTCGTATGCACCCCGTCCCGATAAGACCAAGCTGATGAATATGGCTGCCGACTATCTGACGGCCAACGGCTTTGTGGAGATCATGTCCAACTCGCTCACGAAGGCCGCCTACTATGAGGGGTCGGAGACCTACCCCATCGAGCGTGCCGTTAAGATCATGAACCCCCTCTCGGCCGATTTGAATGTGTTGCGCCAGACTTTGGCCTACAACCTGCTGGAGGCCGTGGAGCTCAACGTGAACCACCGCAATGCCGATCTGAAACTCTATGAGTTCGGCAACTGCTACAGCTATACTGCCGAGGCCCGCTCCGAGGAGAACGGCCTGGCTCCCTACTCGGAGTCCTACCGTCTGGCCATTGCCGTAACGGGTACGGCCGAGCCCCAGTCGTGGAATCAGAAACCTGTCGAGGCCTCCTACTATACGCTGCGTGCCGTGGCCGAGAAGCTCTTGCGCCGCTTCGGTATCGATATCTATGCCCTGAAGAGTGAGGAGCTGAAGAGCGACCTCTTCTCCGAGGCCCTCTCGTTGCAGCTCAATGGCAAGGAGCTCCTGCAAATCGGCGTGGTAGCCCTCAAGTTGCGCAAGCGTTTCGACTTGAAACAGCCGGTCTATCTGCTGGAGATGAATTTCGATCTGCTGGTCAAATCGACCAAGAAGCTACGTATCCAGGCCGAGGAGCTCTCGAAGTACCCCGAGGTGAAGCGAGACCTGGCCCTGCTGGTGGATACGCAGACCACCTTCGCCCAGCTCCGTGAAGTGGCATTCCAGGCCGAGAAGAAGCTTCTGAAGCGTGTTTCGTTGTTCGATGTCTATGAGGGCGATAAGCTCCCTGCCGGCAAGAAGTCCTACGCCCTGAGCTTCCTTTTGGAGGATAAGAGCCGCACGCTGGACGATAAGACCATCGAAAAGGTGATGGGCAACATCCAGCGCCAGTTGGAGCAGCGTTGCGGTGCTGTGGTCAGGAATTAGGAATTAGCGCCTTCACATAAGGATAGAAAAACGGCAAACCGAAGTTTGCCGTTTTTTTGTTTGTGTGAAGGAGTGGGTAAACTGGGCTGTCTAAGTGTTTTTTTTACATTGTCAAGCAAATAATTACTCATTGCACATTACTCATTTATTATTCAAACTTTGATTTTCAAAGATTGAATAATAACCCGCTCCTCACCGTTGCCGGTCGAGGTGGCGGTGATGCGGATCGCGCGAATGGGAAACTCCGGACGAAGGGTGATGGCGCCGGCCGTCAGTTCGCCTGCGGGCTCGAAGGTGGAGCCATCGCGGCTCACCTCTACCTTGGCGTGGCGGAAGGTGCAGCGCGGAAGGTGCAGATAGCCCGTCTGGAGGTGGATCTCACGACACGAAAGGGGTTCGGCAAAGTCGAAACGCAGCCAATCTCCGGCGCGATGGGTTCGGGTGGTCCAGGCGGCTCCTTTGTAGCTGTCGATGCGGTTGAAGGGGGCCTTCTCGCTCTCGGGTAGCGACGAGGTGAAGTGTACGGCGGGCCGGATGGTCGCGTAGTAGGAGGCGTGAGCCACCCATGGCGAGCGAGCCTCTTCCCGGCGGGCACGGAAGCGGTAGCGTTGGGGTTCGGTGGTGCGTATGGGGCCTGTGTAGGGGTGCTCCACGGAGTCGGGCTCCACGGTGTAGAAGAGCTGTTGCCCCTCTTGATCGGCCCGGGCCGAGAGCTCGCCTTGCGAATAGGTCACTACGGGTGGGAAGAGGCGGTGGCCGATCGACATGGCATCCATGCGCTCGCCATGCAGCCCGGTCAGGGCGCGGCGGAAGGCGGGCCAATCTTTCGGACCGCGGTGCCAGCAGATCTCGGCCAAGGCTGCCGTGCGCGGCCAGAGCATGAAGTCGAGGTAGGAGTCGCTCTCGGGGTTGTGGCCGATGTAGGCCTCGCTGAAGAAGGTCCCTTCGAAGCCCGCCACCCGGCGCTGCTCCTCAGGGGTGAAACCGAGCTTGGTTAGGTCAAAATTATAGACCTTCTCGGCATCGAAGATCGCCGCCCAGACGTGCCCCTCTTCATGGGCCGATTGGCGCATATCGAAATAGAAGTATTGGCCGGGCATGACGACCGTCTGGTACCCTTCGGAGGTCGCCTTGCGGCACGCCTTCACACTCTCCCATCCCTGTACCAGAGCCGACTTTTCAAGGGTTCCCCCGTTGATCGCCTCGTTCCATACCACGGGCTCTTTCCCGTTTGATTTCAAGATCTTTATCAGTCGCGACATAAAGTACTCCTGGAGCTGTGCGGGCTCCTCCCATCCGCGCTCCCGCATCAGCTGTTGGCACCTCGGACAGCGCCTCCACTGCGACATCTCCACTTCGTCGCCTCCGATGTGAATATACTTCGAGGGAAAGATCGCACAAACCTCACGCAGAATATCTTCCAGAATAGAAAAATTCTCCTCGCGCGAGGCGCAGAAGGCGTTGCGCACATCGTAGCCCGCCGAGCGGTCGAGCGAGGGTTGGTAGTCGCACAGAATCTCGGGATAGACACGGGCAAAGGCGCGGCTGTGGCCCGGCAGGTCGATTTCGGGGATGATCTCCACGCTGCGCAGGCGGGCATATTCGACCAACTCGCGCAGCTCCTGTTGGGTAAAGTAGCCGCCGTACTTCTCGTCCCACCGTCCGTAGACGGGTTCGATGGGCGAGTCGCCTCCGCGGAATCCGCCCACCTGGGCAAGCCTGGGGTGCGAGAGGATCTCCATGCGCCACCCCTCGTCGTCGGTCAGGTGCAGATGCAGGGTGTTGAGTTTGTGGAAGGCCATGCGGTCGATGTGTTGCTTTACGCGCTCTAAGGGCATCCAGGTGCGTGCCACATCGAGGTGAGAGCCGCGATAGGCGTAGGCGGGGCTGTCCTCCACGCGACAGCAGGCCACCTCGCATGGGAGCGAAAGCCGCCGGCTGTAGACCTCGGCAGGAAGCAGTTGCAGAAGTGTCTGCACGCCGTAGAAGAGGCCGTCGCGCGTGCCTCCCGAGAGGGTGATGCGCTGCTCCCCGACCTCAAGGCGATACCCCTCTTGGGGCAGCGTGGGGTCGATGTCGAGGATCAGGGCCTCGCCTAAGCCGAGAAAGGCGCTGCGCCTCAGGGGAAGGAGGTCGTCCAGGTAGTCGGCAACCGTTTGGGCTTCATCGCTTGCAGCTATAATCGGACAGTCGGAGGTCAGGAGGAAATGGCCCGCCTCGAACGCTGCATGGCGCGGGGTCGGAATGAGGGCTTGGGCGGAAATCTGCTCGGCCGCAAAAAGTGAAAGAAGAAAAATCGTGATCCGTTTCATGGAATTTGCTCTTAAATATAAACAAAGGTACAAAAAAATGTGTACCTTTGCTAAATTGAATGGAAAATTTGAATACGATGGAAAAAGACGAACGACTGATAGCGACCGAGCGCCTGCTGGAGGTGATGAATACCCTGCGCGAAAAGTGCCCCTGGGATCGGGAGCAGACCTTCGACTCGCTGCGCAACAATACGATCGAGGAGACCTACGAGCTGGTGGATGCCATCCTGGATCACAACATGGAGGGAATCAAGGAGGAGATCGGAGATCTGCTGCTGCATGTGGTCTTCTATGCCAAGATGGGCCAGGAGCAAGGAGCCTTCGACTACACCTCGATGGTCAATGCCCTGTGCGATAAGCTCATCTACCGCCATCCGCACGTCTATGGCGATATTCACGCCTCGACACCCAAGGAGGTCTTGGAGAATTGGGAGGCGCTGAAGTTGCGCAAGAAGAGGCGCAAGAGCGGCACGTTGGGAGGTGTGCCCCGTTCGCTGCCCGCCATGGTCAAGGCCTTCCGTGTGGGCGAAAAGGCCGCCTCGGTAGGTTTTGACTGGGAGCAAAAGGAGGATGTGTGGCAGAAGGTCAAGGAGGAGATTGCGGAGGTCGATGCCGAGATCGCTGCCCGGGACCACGATAAGCTCGAGGGCGAATTTGGCGACCTCTTCTTCGCTCTGATCAACGCCTGCCGCCTCTATGGCATAGATCCCGAAGCGGCCTTGGAGCGTACCAATAAAAAGTTCATCCGCCGCTTCACCTCGATGGAGGAGGCTGCAGCCGCCGATGGAAAGATGCTCCACGACCTCACGCTCGACCAGATGGAGAACCTTTGGCAGACCGCCAAGCAAGATGAGTAATGGGGCTTACGCACCGAAATATTTTTAGTTAATGTTCCCAACAACAAGGAAATTAATTTTGAATTTTGAATTTTGAATTGAAATATGGCTATTATCAGAAAAATCAGAGGCCATGAGCCTCAGGTAGGTGAAGGCACCTTTTTGGCCGAGACGGCCGTACTGCTTGGCGATGTAACCGTGGGCAAGGATTGCTCGATCTGGTATGGGGCTGTGCTGCGTGGCGATGTGAACAAGATCACCATCGGCGACCGCACCAACATCCAGGACGGAGCCGTCCTCCACACCCTTTACGATGGCTCGAAACACCCCTCGCAGACCCATATCGGCAGCGACGTTTCGGTGGGACACAACGCCACCATTCATGGCGCCATCATCGAGGACAACTGCCTGATCGGGATGGGTTCCACCATTCTCGACAACGCTCATGTCCCCTCGGGATGCATCATCGCCGCCAATGCCTTGGTCCTCTCCAACCAGAAGCTCGAGCCCAACTCCGTCTATGCCGGTATCCCTGCCAAGAAGGTCAAGGAGGTTACCCCCGAGCAGCGTGAGGAGATCATTCGTCGCACGGCAAGGGATTATATGCATTATGCTTCCTGGTACAAGTAATTTTTGATTTTATGCGGTAAATTTTGCACCTCCTCATTTGCCCCGAATGGGCAGTACGACAAGTACAGCCCATCCGTGTCAAATATCGGTCGGCACAAAATTTCCTCGCCTAAAATGCAAAAATGGGTCGAAGGAATGCGCTATTTTCCTTCTCCTTGCTTGGCGAGAATGGGCAGTACGAAAGTATAGCTTAGTTATGGGGGGCGGATGTTTGAGATGGAAGATAAAAGGGTCGTTACGACCCCAGCCCATCCTCACCAATCTGCGATCGAAGAAAAATATGCACCTCTAAAATCCAAAAATTAGATTTTTGATTTTATGCGGTAAATTTTGCACCTCCTCATTTGCCCCGAATGGACAGTATGAAAGTATAGCTTAGTTATGGGGGGCGGATGTTTGAGATGGAAAATAAAAGGGTCGTTACGACCCCAGCCCATCCTCACCAACCTGAGGTCGAAGAAAAATATGCGCCTCTAAAATCAAAAATGGGCAGGTGGAATGGGATATATTCCCCTCTCCTAAAATACGGCCATACTGTTCATGGTGGACCGGTTGGGCCAAAGCGAAAAGAGCAAAGTCGGGTACAGACAGCTGACAGCGTAAAATAAAAATAGTGAATACGCCTAATTTTTAATACTTTATACAATGATACGACAAAGGACCAAATACGCGCGGACGATGATCAACCTCTTGGTTGCGCTGGCCATCTCATTGGTGGTGAATTTCAGCTACCTGCTCTTGTTGATCTCCCAGCCCGAGCCCTCGGAGTTCCGTGAGCGTGGAAAGGGTGAACGGATGATCGAGCGCGCCGGATGGCTCAACGTCGAACCCGACGGCCACGGCTACCTCCTCTCGCCCCATGCCGAGGGGACGGATTCGCTCTACCTGACCAGTCGTTGCGTCTCTTGGTGGAAACTTGCCGATGGAGATTATTTGCGTGTCAGAGCCGAGCGTGTCGAGCACGGAAATCCGCGTGTGAAGTTGGTCTTGGAGCGCAATGGCAGGCTCTTCGATGAGGCGTCGCTCTACCACCGTCCTTCGCAGGGGTTGCTGATCGCCGTACAGATCATCTACTATCTGGCTTTGGCCTTTATGCTGGTGACCCTGACCACGGCGCGTGGCGATCGCTGCGGCTACTCGTCGCTCTTCTTCCTGAAGCGCATGAGCTGGGGAATTCTGCTTACCGTGTTGCTCTTTATGTTGGCCCCCGTGCAGAAGTGGCGTACCGGTGAACTGGTGCCCAACTTCATGAACCATAACCCCATGGACTACGTTCTCTTGTTGCGCGTAACCTTCACCTTGGTGGTATCACTCCTCTACGGCTACCTCTACGGTCAGCTGCACAAGAGCCAGCGCATCGCTTTGGAGAATGTGCAACTGAAGAACGAGAACCTCACCTCGCGCTACAACATGCTGGTCAGCCAGGTGAATCCCCACTTCCTCTTCAACTCCTTCAACTCGCTGGCCATGTTGGTACGCGAGGGCAATACCGAGGCCTCGCTCACCTACATCGACCGCCTTGCCTATGCCTTCCGCTACATCCTTCAGAACGGTCAGACCCCTCTGGTGCGCCTGGCGGACGAGATCAACTTTGCCGAGGCCTACAGCTACCTCTTCAAGACCCGCTACGGCGACAAACTCTTCTTCGACATCCAAGTCGATGACCACCTCGCGGAGTATCGTCTGCCGGCCCTTACCCTGCAGCCGCTGATGGGGAATGCCGTGAAGCACAATACGATCACCTCCAAGCAACCGCTTCACATCTCGATTCGCACCGAGGGGGAGTGTCTGGTTATCGAAAATCCTCTGCGTCCGAAGCTCGATCCCGAGCCGGGGGTAGGCTTCGGTCTGGAGAACCTGAGAAATCGTTGGGAGTTGATCACCAATCAGCCCATTGTGATTGTTCGCACGGAGGAGCTCTTCACGGTGCGTCTTCCGCTGCAAAAACCCGATAAGCGATGATGCGCGTATTGATCATAGAGGATGAGACTGCTGCTGCGGTCAATCTGCAGGCGATTCTGGCCGAGTGTGCCCCCGAACTGACGGTTGAGGCGGTACTCGAGAGTGTCGAGGAGAGTACGACCTGGCTCAAGGAGCACCCCATGCCCGAGCTGATCTTCATGGATATCCACCTGGCCGATGGCGATTCGTTTCGCATCTTTCAGCAGGTGGAGATCACCGCTCCGGTGATCTTTACCACGGCCTACGACCGCTATGCCCTAGATGCCTTCAAGGTCAATAGCATCGACTACCTGCTCAAACCCATTGCCCGAGCTGACATGGAGCGTGCGCTCAAGAAGTTGCAGCTCCTCTCCAAGATCGAACGGGCGGACTATGGCCAGCGTGTGGAGAAACTGGCCCGCCAGGTGCCCCCCAAAGGCGAGTGTCCGCAAGCCTTCCTGGTTCAGGTGCGCGATAAGATCATCCCACTGCGGACCGATGAGATCGCCTACTGCTATACGCGCGATGAGAAGGTTACGGCCTGCGATATGCAGGGGCGGTGTTTCCAACTCGACAAGACCCTCGAGGCGTTGCACGCCCTATTACCCGAGCAGGAGTTTTTTCGTGCTAACCGCCAATTCATCATTTCGCGGCGTGCCGTCAAGGAGATCGCTGTCTGGTTTGGCAGCCGTCTTACGCTCACGCTCAAGGTCGAATTGCCCGAGCGTTTGGTCGTTCCGAAGGCCCGTGTGCCCGAATTTAAGCGGTGGATGACGTCGCTTCACCCCCCGATTTAGTCGTTTCACCCCTCTATTCCCCCCATTTCCCATGCCCGAGTGTTGCTCATGTGCTACTCGGGTTTTATCTTTGCATCAACAACCCACGAGTTCTTAATTTTTTAATTTAACTTTTACATTTATGAAAAAGAGTAAGATTTTTGGGCTCGTAGCACTCCTGATCGTGAGTGCATGGGCGATTCGGGCACAGGAGTCTCCGACCCGTCCCGGTAAGCGTGTGCAATGTAACACGACCGAGAAGGTGGAGCGTTTGAGCCGGGCGTTGGAGCTCAGCCCCGAGCAGCGCACCGAAATGCAGAAACTCATGGACCAGAAGGCCGAACGCCGGGCTGCCCAACAGGTTGCCGCGCAGGCCGAACGGGAGCAGTTCCGTAAGATCCTCACCCCCGAGCAGTGTGCCAAGTGGGAGCAGATGACCAAAGAGAAGAGCGGGCAGATGAAGCCCGGAGCACATCGCCGTGGTCAGGGCCCACGCCGAGGTCCGGTTTCGGGCGAGTGCCACAAGGGGTGCTGCAAGAGCTCCGAAGCCCAAAAGGGGGAAGTGCCCCAAGGCTGCCCGGGCTCCGGTTGCAGAAACCGATAGCGAAATTTAGGTTAGTTGGTAAATTTGAAAGAAAAAGCCAATAGGCTTAACTCAGGCTGCTACATGTTTTTCCCAAGGGAAGGGAGATTGTTTCTTGAAGAAGTTAAAGTGTTTGTGCTGTAGCAGTCGGCGGGCCGGTAGGGCGACCGGTCCGCCATTCTTTTATATTTGTCGAATTCCTAACAGAATTTTGTTATAAAATTCGTACATTTGTAAGCTATATGTGCTTTTTGAAAAAATTAATGAAGACGAAATAGATGAAAAGATGCTTGTTGGCCCTATTGGGGCTCCTGGTTACAGGAATGGCCGCTGCGCAGAGCGGTACGGTGAAGGCTACGGTGTGGGATACGGAGAGTCAGAGCGGTTTGCCGGGTGCGGTGATCGAATTGACCTCGAAAAAGGATCCCAATCTCAAGAATCACTATACGTCGGGTTATAACGGCGAGGTCTCGATGCCGAAGCTCCGCTATGGCGACTATACCCTTTCGGTCTCGTTCTTGGGCTACGAAACGGCCACCCGCGAGCTCCAAGTGGCTGCCTCATCGGTCAATATGGGCCGCATCGAGCTCAGCCCCTCGACCCAGCAGATTGAGGCTGTGGTCAAGGAGGTACAGGCGTTGCGAACCTCTCAGAAGGGAGATACGCTGAGCTATAATGCGGCGGCCTTCAAGGTGGCGGCCGATGCCGATGTGGAGGGACTGCTGAAGAAGATGACCGGTATTACGATCACCAACGGAGCCGTAGAGGTGCAGGGCGAAGAGGTGAAGAAGATCTTTGTCGATGGCAAGGAGTTCTTCGGCGAGGATGTAACGACGGCCATCAAGTCGTTGCCGGCCGAGGCGGTGGATCGCGTGGAGGTCTTCAATAAACTCTCCGATCAGGCCGAGTTCTCGGGCATGGACGATGGCGAGGGGTACAAGGCTCTCAACATTGTTACCCATACGAACATGCGCCAAGGACAGTTCGGAAAGGTGTATGCCGGTGGAGGATACGACTTCGAGCAGGAGGAGTTCCGCTACCTGGCTGGAGGTAACGTCAATGTCTTCAGTGGCGACAGCCGTCTGTCGGTCATTGCACTCTTCAACAACGTCAATCAGCAGAACTTCTCGTTCGAGGATATTCTGGGTGTGAATGGCGGCGGCGGTGGCGGCCGAGGTCGTGGCGCCGGAGCCTACATGGTGCGTCCTCAACCCGGTGTGGCGCGTGTGAATGCCGTGGGCCTGAACTATTCGGATTCGTGGGGCAAGAAGAATCAGGTAACCTTCCAGGGAAGCTACTTCTTCAACCATACCAATACGGTGAACCACTCCACGCGCGACCGCTGGTCGGAGTTCTACACCACCTTGGACGAGGAGCAGATCCTGCAGCGCGATACCCTTTCGGAGGCCGGAAACTCCGAGACGGCCAATATGAACCATCGATTCAACGCCCGTTTGGAGTGGAAGATCTCTCCGAATCAGTCGCTGATGTCGCGTACCTGGATCAGTTACCAGTCGAACGACCCGATGAGCCTTACGGAGGGTTACCAGTGGGGTCAGAGCGGTTATTCGCACCTCTACGACCGCAGCGAGTCGGAGTATGGCGGTCTCTACCTTAGTGAGTTCCTGCAGTATCGTGCCAAGTTGGGTAAGGCGGGCCGCACCATCACGCTCGATGGCAATGTGCGCTACAGCGATTCGGACCGCTCGTCGGAGTCGTGGGCCAACCGTGCCGCCCCCGCCCCCTACGATCCCGACCTCTCGGCTCCCTACCCCTACCCGGCTCTTGATCTGTTGTATCAACGCATCACGGCCCCCACGTCGGGTTTGGATCTGCGCGGTAATTTCACCTACACGGAGCCTGTGTCGAAGTATGCGCAGGTGAGCCTGCAATACCGCTTCAACTATGAGCAGGAGGAGACCGATCGTCGTTCCTACACCGAGCAGGAGACCCCCGAGGCCTTTATCTTCGGGCTGAATCCCTCGCTCTCGAACAGCCTATCGAGTACCTACACCTCCCACCAGGTGGGCCCCGGCTTCCGTTGGGCCAAGGATCGCAATACCTTTGTGGCCAACGTCTACTACCAACATTCGCTCCTCGACGGTGAGATGATCTACCCCCAAAGCTCGAGCTTGAAGCACGGCTATAACCACTTCACCTACTTCATGATGCTCAACATGCAGTTCAACCCTCAGAACTCGATCCGTCTGTTTGTCAATTCGCGCACGCAGGAGCCTCGTGTCTCGGATCTGCAGGATGTCTACAACCTCTCGAATCCGCAGTACATCTCGAGTGGTAACCCCAATCTGGACCCCTCCTACTCGCACAACGTGCGCCTGCACTATGTGAACTCGAACATCACCAAGGGACGTACCTTCATGTGGATGGCCATGATGACCAACACGTCGGACTACATTGCCACCAATGTCGAGTACGGTAAGGAGATTGAGATCGACGGCACGACCTATCGCCCGTTGCAGTACTCCTCGCCCATCAATATGGACGGCTACTGGTCGCTGCGTACCCATGTGAGCTATGGACTGCCGCTCAATTTCATAAAGTGTAACCTCAACATGATGGCCGGTGTGAACTACTCGACCCTCCCGAGCCAGATCAACGGTGAGCGCAACGATGCCTCGAACATGGGCTACGATGCCAACCTGACCTTGGGCAGCAACATCTCGGAGAATGTCGATTTCACGGTCTCGTGGCAGGGAACCTACAACGTGGCCAAGAACTCGCTTGAGGTGCTCTCCAATGCCGGCAACAACGAGTACTTCAGCCATACGGCCTCGGCCAACCTGAAGTGGACCTTCTGGAAGGGATTCACCCTCACGGCAAGTGCCGCTTACAGCCAGTATAAGGGTATTACGAACGATTACAACGAGGATTACCTCCTGTGCAATGTCTACCTGGGCAAAAAGTTCCTGAAGAACCAGCGTGCCGAGGTGCAGATCGGTGTAAACGACCTGCTGAACCAGAACACCGCCTTCTCGCGCACGACCGGTTCGGGTTGGGTGCAGAACGCCACCAACAGCGTGATTGGTCGCTACTACATGGTCAATCTGGTCTTCAACCTCCGCAACTTCGGCAAGAAGGGATCGAAGGATATCAACGACTATGAGGGTATGGGGGGTACGCGCAGTAGCGGGATGAAGCCTCCGATGGGGGGACCCCACCGCTTCTAACGGGCGACTCTTTCGCTTATGAGGGCTGCTGACTTTCGGGTCATGCAGCCCTCTTTTTTTTGCCTCTCCGGAGGGTGGCGACGACCAGCAGAAGGGTGTAGAGCAGGGCCAGCAGCCAGAGTTGTGTGGCTTCGCTGCTGAGGGCTGCGGGCGGAGCCCCCAGGGTTTGGGCTCGGATAAAGGCCCGCATGGCGGGGCTCGAGGGGATCAGTTCGCCCAAGGCGTAGAGCCCCTGTGGCAGTGCCTCGCCCGGCAGGGATATGCCGCTGATCATCAGCAGCGGGATGGAGGTTGGGAGCAGGAGGATCAGCGCCTCCTCGCGTTGGCGAAATCCCATGGCAAGGAGTTGGGCCAGGGCGGTTGTGGCTACCAGATAG
The DNA here is from genome assembly GCA_015059965.1 of Rikenellaceae bacterium. Lineage (GTDB taxonomy): Bacteria > Bacteroidota > Bacteroidia > Bacteroidales > Rikenellaceae > Alistipes. The sequence continues at coordinate 45,269 of SUZM01000001.1, read as the reverse complement.
GGAATGATGACCATGGCCACTCCGCCCATTGATCCCCGCATGGGAAGCCCCAGTAGGGGGTAGAGCACGCCGAGGAGCAGCAGCGAGACTGCTCCGCAGATCAGCAGCAGGGCCAAGGAGCGCCCCACGAGGCAGGCTCCGCTGCACGCTTTCGTTTCGGGCGAGCGCTCACGGCGGGTTGCGGCAATCATCCCCTGGCCGATCAGGAGGGTCTGTTGCAGGATCAAGAGCAGAATGGCGGGCAGGATGAAGATCCCGTAGCCCGATGCCGGGTTGTAGGGACTCAGGGCACGGTAGTCCACCGGTGAAAGTTCGGTCAGGGGGTCTGCGGTGAGTTCGCCCGAGGCCGCCAGGTGGCCGATGGCGATCTCTGTGCCTAAGGTCTGAAGGGTGGCGGTAGCCCCTTTGAAGAGTTCGCGGTAGAGGATCGGATAGGAGGCATCGAGCAGCAGGAGAACCCTACCCTGCCGGCCGGTGATCAACTCGGGGGTCAGCTCGCGCGGAAAGAGGATGATGCCGTGTACTTCGCGGGCATAGCATAGGGCCTCGGCCTCGGGGAGTGAGCCGACCCGACCCCAAATCCGGATCTCGGGGGCGGCATCGAGCGCCCGAGTCAGCTGTCGGCTCAGCGGTGTGGGGGCCTCATCGACCACCGCTACGGGGATCTCGCGAGCGACCTCGGCCCCATAGATCGCCCCATAGAGCAGGGCGTAGATGAAGGGGGCTCCGAGGAGGATTAGAGCGACCCCCTCGTCCCGAAAGATGGCGCGACACTGTTCGCGAAATGCCCCGAGGACTACTTGGCGGAATCGGCTCATAGGCGGTACCAGGTTATGGGATTGGTGAGGTGACGACGCAGGCGCCCCATCAGCGGCAGCGGCAGCAGCAGGAAGAGGCCCATCTCGAGCAGGGGTGTGGCGGCGTAGAGCGCCGGAGCGCCGCGCAGGGTCTGGTCGATCATCAGCTCCATGTAGGGGGTGAAGGGGAAGAGGTGGCTTACGATGCGCACAAGCGGGAACATGGCCATCGTGGGGAAGGTGAGTCCCGAGAAGCTGAAGGCCGCCACGCCATAGCCTCCGCCTAACGAGAGCGAGAGGCGCAGGTTGCCCGTGGCCGCAACCACGGCAAGGGCGATGGCCTGGTAGGCGAGAATCAGCAGCAGTGTGCCCGCCTCGAGCAGCAGTAGCGAACCCCGAACCGGAAGGTGGAAGCCTCCGATCAGGAGCAGGAGCATGAATTGGGCGAGCAACAGGTGGAGGCCGGTGTAGGGAAGGAGTTTCCCGATCAGGGCTGATGAGAGGGAGCGCCGGGCCGTGAAGAGCCAGGTGGCGGCCGTGCCGTGGCGCAACTCCCCGCCTACGGCCCAGAGGGTGGTGGTGAGAACCGACATCAGGAGCATCATCGCCATCAGCCCCGGCCCGAGGTAGTGGGCATAGTTGAGCGTGGGGTTGAAGAGCGGCTGGTCGATCAGGCTGATGGGCTGCACGCGGGCGAGCGCCTCCTCTTTGTCCAACCCCAGCAGCTCGAAGCGTTGCAGGGCAATGCCGCCGGAGAAGGTGGAGGCCGTAAGTTGCAGGTCGCGGGTCAGCACGCCGTCGGCCGAGAGGTTCGTGCCGCTCAGGGTGGTGCGTACCACGGCGGGTTGTGAGGCATAGATTGCCCTCTCGAACCCTCGTGGAATGTGGATCCTACCCCACACCTGCCCTTCGAGCAGCAGTGCCTCGGCTTTTGCAGGCGAGGGGGTGCGCTCGACGATCCATACCCCCGGGGCCGCATCCGCCATCGAGGCCAATCGGCGAGAAAGGGGGCTTTGGTCCTCGTCGCAGAGCACGACGGGCAGCTCCCGGAGGGTGAGCGAGTGGAGCAGCAGCCAGAAGAACAGCAGCAACGAGAGGGGGACCATCACTGCGGCCTGAAGCCCTATCGGTGAGTGGCGCAACCGCCACAGCTCGCGTTTCAGACTCTCTTCGATGCCTCGCAATCGGTGAGGCTCTTTTCCGTGGCAGGACATAGGAGCCGATCAGAAACTTCGCCAATCGAACAGTACGCTCATTCCCGGTCGCAACCCCTCCTCGTGGCGAATGGGCCGGGCCTTGATCAGAAAGGTGCGCACATCGAACTCCTCCGCTGAGGAGGTGGCCGTGCGGGTGGCAAAGTCGGCCTCGGGGGCAATGTAGCTCACCTCGAAGAGGATGGCGCGCTTAAGGGCCGGCACATGGCCCTCGAGCCGGCGCCCCATGCGAATCTTCGAGAGCAGATTCTCGCAGATGTGGAACTCGGCCCACTGATCGCGCAGATCGAGGATCGTGACCACGGGATAGCCGCTCGAAACCAGCTCTCCGACCTCGGCTGTGATGGTCGAGATCTCTCCTCCGGCCGGGGAGAATACGGTGGCATCGCGCAGGTAGCTCAGCACCTCCTCCACGGCCCCGGCTGCCTGATCCACCCGGGCGGCAGCTGCCTCTTTCTCCTCCTTCTCGGCTCCCGCCTCCACCAGTTCGTATTGGGCGCGTGCCATGCGTTCCGAGGCTTCGGCAGCCTGCCATTGTGCTTGGGCCTCGTCGTATTGTTGTGCCGTGGCTACCCCCTGGTCGTAGAGCCGCTTGGTGCGTTCGTAGCTCCTGGTGGCGAGTTGCAACCCCGCTTCGGCCTTTTGCCAGAGGTTGTAGGCCTCGCGCCGCTGCTCGGGACGAGCTCCCCGCAGGGCCTTGCGGTCGAGGGCCGAAGCGGCCAGTTCGGCCGCCTCGGCCTGGCTCAGGCGGGCATCGAGTTCGGGGGTCGAGAGGGTGTAGAGCAACTCCCCCTGTTCGACCCGATCCCCCTCGCTTACGGCTATCCGCAGGATGCGCCCCGCCACCTTCGAGGCGGCCTTATAGGTCGTGCAGCCGATCTCCCCCTGGATCCACTTGGGGGCCAGGCGACTGATGTGTCGGTTGATGACAAGCAGCGTGCCCACGATCAGCAGGCAGGCTGTGAAGATGGCAATCAGCGTACTGTTTTTCATCTCTTCTCTTCGTTTTTCAATCCTACGGCCTCGCCGCAGCGGATATAATTCAGGTATTTATCGCTCTCATCTGTGGCCTCCAAGAGCCGTGCCAGTGCTACGTCGAAATGGTAGGCACTCTCCAGGCGCTGCATGCGCAGCTCCCGCAGATCCAACTCTGCATCGAGGAGCTCCGAGGCCCTTGCCACCCCTTCGCGAAAGGCAACGCGGCGCGTGCGCAGGTACTCCTCGGCATAGCGGATCGAGGCCGAGAGGGTCTGGAAGTGTTCCGACTGAAATTCGAGTTCGTGGTAGAGCTTCTCGACCAGCAACCCCACCTCCGAGCGGGCCTGATCCTCGAGGGCCTCCACCTGTCGCTCCACGGCGCGTGCCGCCCTGTGGCGATATCGGTGATTCAGCCCATTGAAGAGCCTCCAGCGCACCCCGATCCCCACGGCCCATCGGGGCAGCAGGCCGCTCAGCTGGTAGTCGCAGAGGCTGCCACCGCCGAAGGCTGCCACCTCGGGCAACCCTTCTCCTCGGGCCGCTCTCACCCCTTCGTGGGCCAGCTGCCGCTCCAGCGCTACCTCCTGCAAGGTGCTGTTGCAGGCCTCGGCCTCCGTGCGAAATGCATCCAGCGGGGCGATCTCATGAAGGATGAAGAGCGCTGTGGCAGGCTCCGCCTCGAGCGCTATGCCGAGCGTGGCGCCGAGTGCCGCATGGAGGCTCTTTTTCTGCAGGCGCAGCTCCAAGAGTCGCTGCTCGGCCTCGCGGAGCCGATACTCCACATAGAGCAGGTCGGCCTCGGCCACCATTCCGTTCTCCTTCAGGGCCAGGGCATCGCGGCGGTGCGCCTCCAGGGTCTTCACTGCTTCGCGTGCCACCCCTTCCGCTTCGCGTGCCAGGGCAAAGCCGAAATAACACTCGGCCAGAGCGCTTACGATTGCTCCGCGTGTGGCCCGTATGTGGAGTGCCGCCCGCTCCTCTTCGATTGCAGCTGCCCGGTTTGCCGCATTGATGCGGCCGCCCATCCAGATGGGAAGCGTCAGTTCGGCAGCCACGAAGCCCACATTCTGCTCCTGAATGGTGAGGCTCCAGGGGGTCGCAAGCAGGGGTTGTGTCAGGGAGGTGATCATGGGTCGCAGGGGCTCGGGAAGCCCCGCTTCTACCCCGCTTTGGAGTCTCAGGAGCGGCTCCTTCAGCTCGTTGAGGTCGGCCTCGACCGCCTCGCCCAGGTGGAGGAATGTTCCCGTAAGGCCGAGGCTCGGTAGGCGCAGACCGAAGGCGGCACGCCGCCGATCCTGCATCGCCTCCAGCTCTCGTTCCGAGGCACGCAGCGAGGCGTTATGGCTGAATGCCAGATCGAGCGCCTGCTCAAAGCTCAGCAGGTGGGGCTCCTCGGCCCGAAGGGTGGATGACAGCAGCAGGGCTGCGGTAAGAAGCAAGCATCTCATGCCCCGCATCCAAGCAAAGAGAGCGCCAAAATGCGCTCTCCATCTATTTTTATTTTAGGGGATCCTCTAAAGGATCGTGAAAACTTAAATTTTCGCAGGCTCTTCGGCCTCCGTTTTCTGGCTGTCGGCTCTTTGCAGGGTGATGAGCGTGAGTTCGGGTTCGGCTCCCAGGCGGGCGGGAATACCGACCGTGCCGATGCCGTCGTTGATGTAGAGGGCTCTCCCCTGCTCCTCGTACAGTCCGCTCCAACGTCGATAGAAGAGGGCCGAGAGCGACCAGCCGCGCCGGCCGATGGGGAGTTTGTGCTGCATGCTGTGGACGTGGCCCGCGAGGGTCAGATCGCCGTAGCCGTGGGCGAGGATGCCGTCCCAGAGCTGGGGCAGGTGGCAGATTGTGAGGTTGAAAAAACGCTTCGGGAGGTTGTCGTAGAGGCCCCACGGATTGTAATCCTCGGGCAGCTGGCGGGCGTGTCGCAGGTTGCGCAGCGAGGGCTCGAAGCCGATGCCCGTGAGGGTGATCGTGTCGCCCTGGCGCACCAGGTAGCGGCTCTCCTCCTCCAAGAGAGACCATCCCATGGCCCGCTGTTTGTTCACCACACAGCGCAGGTTCTGCTCGCGAGGCAGCGAGAGGCTGTCCTTGATATAGACCCCCACGTCGTGGTTGCCCGTTACCGAGTAGACGCCCAGCGGCGCCTGCAGGCGTGCCAGCTCGCGCATTACCTCCTCATCGAGCTCCGTATGGCGGATGTTGGTCAGGTCGCCCGTGAAAAGGATCATGTCGGGCTGCAGCCGGAGGATCGTATCGACCAGGCGGCGACACTCGGCCACCGGGTGCTTCAGAGTGCCGATGTGCAGGTCCGTGAAGTGGAGCAGGCGTACCCCCTCCCAGCCTGCGGGCAGGCGATCGCTCTGCAGGGTCAGTCGCTCCACGCGCAGGGCCGTGCGACCGACCACCACGCTGTAGCTGAGCAGTGCGGCCAACAGGATCACAACCCCCACGGCGAGGAGGCGCAGGAGCCGTTTGCGGCTGAGCCATCCCGCATAGAGGACCAGGCGCAGAAGCGCGTAGAGGAAGATCAGCATCATTCGGCTGCCCGGGAAGATCATCTGCTCGGCGATGTTGTCTGTGCGGAGCTGCCACTCCAGCAGAGGCAGCAGCGGCAGCAACGCAAGCAGCGGCAGGAGCCCGCACAGCAGCCTTCGCTGCCACGCGCAGAGCCCCTTCAGGCGCGGTCGCCAGAAGAGGTAGTCGGCTCCCAGGCTCAGGGCCGCCAACAGCACTATGAAATAGTTCATCATCGTTGCAAAGGTACGATATAATTCAAAATTAAGAAAAGAAAAAAATCTTTTCTGCTGCGGCGCCGCAGTTCAAAATTCAAAATTATTTTCCTTGTCGCTGTGAATATTACCAAAGGAGATTATTCCCAGAGAATATTCCGATGCGCAAGCCAAATTCTAATTTCCGCACTTTGTCATCCCGAGGAGCCGCAGGCGACGTGGGGATCTTTTTATGGGCGAAGTATTCCACATGATAAGTCGCAGATAAAAAGATTGCCACGCTCACGCTGTTCGCTCGCAATGACGCAGAAAAAGGACTCATTACTCATTACTCATTGCTCATTGCTCATTTCTCATTGCTCATTCCCCTCCTCGCCATGACGCGTATAGAACAACCGCGCAAGCCAAATAATTTTGAATTTTGAATTGTCAGCGATCAGCTGACTGCTGCCTGCTGCCGGCTAATTTGGCACATATCTTGCTCTACTGCTCGGCAGGTTGAACAAAAGCGGGCCTGAGGGCCCCTGAGAAACCAAGCGGAACAAAGAGAACAACGAAACAGAACAGATTGAAAAACCAGTAATTTTAACCAAAATCAAATGCGTATGAAAAGAATTCGACCATTCCTATTTGCGGTGCTTGCCTTGTCGGCTCTTCTTCCGGCATCGGCCCAACGCCACCAACGCCACCAACGCCACCAACGCCATGCGGAGGCCTATGAGCCGACGGTCTACATGATCTCGGTGCATGAGGTGGACACCTTTATGATGGATTGCGAGGCCCGTCAGGAGGCGGCACTGCGCAATCGCCTGGCTGCCGAGAGTGCCATCCGCGACCATAAAGAGAGTTGGCGACCGGGCTTTCATCAAGCCTCGAAGCCGCAGTTCATCTTCGCATCGAAGAACAACCGCTTCTCGCTGGCGCTGGGTGGAGCAATCGAGCTGCGCACGAGCTATGACTTCGACGGGATTGTCGATAACAACGACTTCATCCCGGCCGATATTCCCATGTCGCCCAACTACAACACCTCGCAGCAGCTGCTGATGGATGCTTCGGCCTCGTCGCTCTTCCTGCGTGCGATCACCAATACGGGTTGGGGGCGTGTGATGGTCTTTGTGCAGGGCGATTTCCGTGGTGGTTCACCGGGGAGCTACACCCCTCACCTGCGCTCGGCCTATGTCAATTTCGCCGGCTTTACGGCGGGGCGTGATGTGACGACCTTCTGCGACCTGACGGCTGTGGCCCCCACTGTGGATTACCGAGGCCCCAATGCCTACAACTACCGCTATGCCACCATGCTGCGTTACGAGCACAGCTTCTGGGATGAGGTGATGTCGTTCGGCCTGGCGGCCGAGCTCTCGCAGCCGAGTGCTACCTATGGCAGCTACTTCGCTCCGCTGAAGCAGCGCATGCCCGACTTCCCGGTCTATGTCCAGGTGGCCTGGGGCAAGGATCGCATGAGCCACCTCAGGGCCTCGGCCGTCTTCCGTAACCTCTACGCCCACAACCTGCGTACCGGAAACAACACCTCGCTCTTCGGCTGGGGTGTGCAGGGTAGCGGCCATATTCGCGTGATCCCCCTCTTGGATCTCTACATGAGCTTTGTCTATGGCGAGGGGATCACCCCCTACATCTCCGATCTCAATGGCTCGGGCCTGGACTTCATCCCCGATCCCGACTCCCCCACTTCGCTCACCACACCGCCGATGTATGGCTGGCAGGCTGCGGCCCGCATCAACCTGGTGCCCAACTGCCTGAGCCTCTCGGGAGGCTACTCCACGGCCTTTGTGCGCCAGAAGAACGGCATCCTCTCGCCCGAGCAGTACCGTGAGGGACAGTATATCTTCGGCAACCTCTTCTGCCATGTCTCGCCCCGCATGACCGTGGCCCTTGAGTACCTCTACGGCTCACGCGAGAATATGAACGGCGTGAAGAATCACGCCAACCGTGCCTCGCTGATGATCAAGTACTCCTTCTAAAGGTCTCCCCGCTCTATGGCGCCTCGCCTTTTTCCCTCCGCCCCGAATCTCTTTCTCCGTTCGGGGCGGAGTGTGTTGTGAACCCTGCCATCGCCACAAGAAGTCGGAAACTGTTGCGCATTTGCCAATTTAATCGTATCTTTGACCGCTGTAGAATCAAACTATAGAAAACGATATGGAATTTATTGCGCAGTATAATCTGACCGGAATATTGATCGGTGTGGCCACCTTTCTCATTATCGGTCTCTTTCATCCGCTGGTGATCAAGGGCGAATACTACTTTGGCGTAAAGTGCTGGTGGGTCTTCCTCCTGACGGGTATCGCTGCCACGGCGGGGGCACTTTGCGTGCAGGAGCTCTTGTGGTCTACCCTGCTGGCCGTGTGGGGCGCCTCCTCCTTCTGGTCCATCGGCGAGCTCTTCCAGCAGCGGGAGCGTGTCCGCAAGGGGTGGTTCCCCAAGCGCGAGCGAAAGATTTTCGAGTGATAGGTTGCGCTTATGGCCCTATAAATAGAAATAATCGCTTTTTATTGCACGAGGGTGAAAAAAATGATTATCTTTGCATCAGAAAAAAGGGAGAAAAGCTCCCATGAAAACAGAAAATAAAAATAGAGAATAAACTTAAAAAAGATAGAAAACTATGAAAAGCGTAAAAGGAACCCGTACTGAGCAGAATTTGCTGAAATCGTTTGCCGGCGAGAGCCAGGCCCGCACCCGCTACACCTTCTTCTCGAGTGTGGCCAAGAAGGAGGGCTATGAGCAGATCGCAGGCGTGTTTATGGAGACCGCCGAGCAGGAGAAGGAGCATGCCAAGCGTTTCTTCAAGTTCCTGGAGGGCGGCGATCTGGAGATCACGGCCACCTATCCCGCCGGCAAGATCGGCACCACCTCGGAGAACCTGCTGGCCGCTGCCCGCGGTGAGAACGAGGAGTGGGATATGCTCTACCCCGAGTTTGCCAAGGTAGCCGACGAGGAGGGCTTCCCCGAGATCGCCGCTACGTTCCGTGCCGTTGCCACGGTGGAGGCCGAGCATGAGCGCCGCTACCTGAAGCTGCTGAGCCGCCTGACGGATGGCAACTTCTTCAAGCGTGATGGCGAGATCTGGTGGCAGTGCCGCAACTGCGGTTACATCGTGAAGGCCGAGGAGGCTCCCCTGCTCTGCCCTGCCTGCAAGCATCCGCAGGCCTACTATGAGCCGATGAAGGAGAATTATTAGAATTCACGATTTGCAATTCACAATCAGGCTGACGCGCCGAAATATTCCATGGGGTATTGATTGGCGCAATTTGAAAAAAATAATTCTGAATTGTGAATCGCGAGTTGAGAATAGAAATAAAGTGTGTTTGTAAAGGTTTGGAAATAGTTTGTTGAGAGGAGAGCGACCCTAAGTGGCCGCTCTCCTTGTTTTTTTCTTCTTGTCGTGAACATTGCCAAAGCATATTCCAAGTCGGCAAGCAAATAATTCCTCATTCCTCATTCCTAATTCCTAATTATTTTGTATCTTTGCAAAATTGGTGGGTTATCGCCAAAAACAGCAAGAGAAAGCAAAGAATTAAGACAAATAATAGAAAAATGGCAGACGAAAAAATTATCTTTTCGATGGTGGGTGTCTCGAAGACCTTCACCAATCAGAAAAAAGTATTGAACAACATCTACCTTTCGTTCTTCTACGGAGCCAAGATCGGTATCATCGGTCTGAACGGTTCGGGTAAATCGACCCTGATGAAGATCATCGCCGGTATTGACAAGAACTTCCAGGGTGAGGTGGTCTTCTCGCCCGGCTACTCGGTGGGTTACCTCGAGCAGGAGCCGCAGCTCGACGACACGAAGACCGTAAGAGAGGTCGTGGAGGAGGGATGCGCCGCGACGGTGGCCCTCTTGAAGGAGTACGAGGAGATCAATATGAAGCTCTGCGAGCCGATGTCGGACGACGAGATGAACCGACTCATCGAGCGCCAGGGCGAGTTGTATGAGAAGATCGACCAGGTGAACGGCTGGGAGCTGGACAGTGTCTTGGAGCGTGCGATGGATGCGCTGCGCTGTCCCGAGCCCGATCAGCCGGTGAAGGTCCTCTCGGGTGGTGAGCGCCGCCGTGTGGCCTTGTGCCGCCTGCTGTTGCAGCAGCCCGATGTATTGTTGCTCGACGAGCCGACCAACCACCTCGATGCCGAGTCGATCGACTGGTTGGAGCAGCACCTGCAGCAGTATAAGGGTACGGTGATTGCCGTAACCCACGACCGTTACTTCCTGGATAATGTGGCGGGCTGGATTCTGGAGCTCGACCGTGGCGAGGGTATCCCCTGGAAGGGTAACTACTCGGGCTGGCTGGAGCAGAAGACCAAGCGCCTGGAGATGGAGGAGAAGCAGGAGTCGAAGCGCAGAAAGACCCTGGAGCGCGAGCTGGAGTGGGTACGCATGTCGCCTGCCGGCCGCCACGCCAAGTCGAAGGCCCGTCTGTCGGCCTACGACAAGATGCTCAACGAGGATACGAAGCAGAAGGAGGAGAAGCTCGAGATCTTTATCCCCAACGGACCCCGCCTGGGTGATGTGGTGATCGAGGCACAGGGGGTAACGAAGGCCTTTGGCGACCGCGTACTCTACGAGGGACTCGACTTCTCGCTGCCCCCCGCCGGTATTGTGGGTGTGATTGGTGCCAATGGTACGGGTAAGACCACCCTCTTCCGCATGATCATGGGGTTGGAGGAGCCCACCTCGGGCAGCTTCCGCGTGGGCCCCACCGTGAAACTCGCCTATGTGGATCAGCAGCACAAGTCGATTGATCCCGAGAAGACGGTCTATGAGGTGATCTCGCAGAACAGCGACCTCATTCAGCTGGGTAACCGCCAGGTGCCGGCCCGTGCCTATGTCGCCCGCTTCAACTTTACGGGTGCCGACCAGGAGAAGAAGTGCGGCGTGCTGTCGGGAGGTGAGCGCAACCGCCTCCACCTGGCCTTGGCCCTCAAGGAGGAGGGTAACGTGATCCTTTTGGACGAGCCGACCAACGATATCGACGTCAATACGTTGCGTGCCTTGGAGGAGGGTCTGGAGAACTTCGCCGGCTGCGCCGTGGTGATCTCCCACGACCGCTGGTTCCTGGACCGCATCGCCACGCACATCCTCTCGTTCGAGGGCGACTCGAAGGTGGTTTGGTACGAGGGTTCCTACTCGGAGTATGAGGCCTGGAAGAGGGCTCAGGGCGAGGATACCACCCCGAAGCGTGTGAAGTATAAAAAACTGATGGAGTAATTTGGCGGCTCCCCGATTTTGATTTTTTTTGAATAAGCAGAAGAATTATGGCACAAAAACCATCCATACCAAAGGGTACGCGCGACTTCTCGCCTCAGGAGATGATGCGCCGCACCTACATTTTTGAGACGATTAAATCGGTCTTCCGCACCTTTGGCTACTCGCCGTTGGAGACCCCCGCGATGGAGAACCTCTCGACCCTTTTGGGCAAGTATGGCGATGAGGGCGACAAGCTCCTCTTCAAGATCCTCAACTCGGGCGACTACGCTGCCGGCCTCACGGACGAGCAGGTGCGCCAGGCTTCGAAGATCTCGGAAAAGGGATTGCGCTACGACCTGACGGTCCCCTTCGCCCGCTATGTGGTGCAGCACCAGGGCGAGCTGGTCTTCCCCTTTAAGCGTTTCCAGATCCAGCCCGTGTGGCGTGCCGACCGCCCGCAGAAGGGGCGCTATCGTGAGTTCTACCAGTGCGATGTCGATGTGATCGGCTCCAAGTCGCTGCTCAATGAGGTGGAACTGGTGGAGATCGTCGAGCGTGTCTTCCGCAAGCTGGGCATCTCGGTTACGCTGAAGATGAACAACCGCAAGATCCTCTACGGCATTGCCGAGACGATCGGCCATGCCGACAAGATGGTCGATATCACGGTGGCGATCGACAAGTTGGAGAAGATCGGCCTCGAGGCTGTGAAGGCCGAGCTCCGCGAGCGCGGCATTGAGGAGGCGGCCATCGAGCGCCTGCAACCCATCCTCGAACTCTCGGGTAGCAATATGGAGAAGCTCGCGAAGCTCGAGCAGGTGATCGGCTCGTCTGAAACGGGTAGGAAGGGTATTGAGGAGATGCGCACGATCTTCGGCTATGTTGAGAAGCTCGGCATCGGGCTCAACGTGGAGCTGGACCTCTCGCTGGCCCGTGGCTTGAACTACTACACGGGAGCCATCTTCGAGGTGAAGGCCAACGACTACCCCATCGGCTCGATCTGTGGAGGCGGCCGCTACGACGACCTGACCGGTATCTTCGGTCTGCCGAACACCTCGGGTGTTGGTATCTCGTTCGGTGCCGACCGCATCTACGACGTGATGACGGGCCTGGAGCTCTTCCCCGAGGCGGTGAACTGCACCACGGAGGTGCTGATGCTCAACTTTGGCGGTGCGGAGGAGTTGGCAGCCCTGGGGCTGCTCAAGCGGCTGCGCGACCTCGGCATCGCCGCCGAGATCTACCCCGAGGCGGCCAAGATGAAGAAGCAGATGGAGTATGCCAACCGTCGCGGCATCCCGCAGGTGGTGATCGTGGGCTCCGAAGAACTCGAACTGCGCATGGCCACTGTCAAGGATATGCGCTCGGGAGAGCAGACCAAGGTGGCCTTCGATATCTTCGAGCAACATTTCGAGTAGCTCCTTTCGCGTGGTTATGAAGCGGTTTATGCTCTTGTGTGCGGTGCTCCTCGCCCTCTTTTGGGGGGCGGGGGCGCAGGCACAGACCCCGGAGCGGCCCACGTCGCAAGAGGCGGCGATGGAGCAGCTCCAAAAGCTGACACGCTTCTACCGTTATCTGCACGGCCTCTATGTCGAGGCGGTTGATATGTCGCCCCTGGTTGAGGAGGCGATCCGGGCCATGCTCTTGGAGCTGGATCCCCATTCGGCCTATTTGGATCGCGAGGCCATGGAGGCCGAGAAGGTCTCCATGGAGGGGCAGTTCAGTGGCATCGGCATTGAGTTTCGCGTGGTGATGGATACGATCCGTGTCCAGCATGTGCTGGGCGGCGGTGCGGCCGAGCGCGCGGGACTCCGGGCCGGAGATCGCATCCTGAGGATCGATACCCTCGCGGCCGTGGGGCTCAAACAGCATGAGGTGCCCAAATATCTGCGTGGCGACCAGGGGTCGAAAGTGGAGCTTGAGGTGATGCGACCTATGTATGGGGATTTACTGCTCTTTACGCTTGTGCGCGACCGCGTGCCGCTCCATACGGTGAGTGCCGCCTACCGGCTCGATGACGGGACGGGTTACATCAAGATCGACCGTTTCGGGCGCACCACGAGCCAGGAGGTTGAAGCTGCACTTGAGGCCTTAGGCCACGTCGAGCGGCTGATCCTCGATTTGCAGGGCAACCCGGGTGGTTTGTTGCAGCAGGCCATTCGTGTCGGGGAGCAGTTTCTGCCTGCGGGGTCGCTCATCGTCTCCACCGAGGGGCGGGCTGTGGCCGAGCAGACACATGGCGCTTCGCATCGAGGGCTCTACCGCAAGGGTGAGCTCGTGCTCCTGGTTGATGAGCAGTCGGCCTCGGCGGCCGAGATCGTCGCGGGAGCCGTTCAGGATTGGGATCGCGGCCTGATTGTGGGACGTCCCACCTTTGGCAAGGGGTTGGTGCAGCGACAGATCGGCTTGGGTGACGGATCGGCCGTGCGCATCACCATTGCCCGCTACCACACCCCTTCGGGGCGGGTGATTCAGCGCCCCTATGCCCCCGGAGAGCGTGAGGCCTACTATGCGGCCCATCTGAAGCGCCGCCTGAGCGGTGGGGTCGATACCCTGCCCGACAGCCTGCCCCGCTACCGTACTCTGCGCTTAGGACGTGAGGTGGTGGGGGGTGGCGGCATCCGTCCCGATGTGGTGATCGAGGCCGACACCTCGGGCTATAGCCCCTACTACGGCGAGTTGATCCGCCGCAACCTCTTGAATGATTTTGTCCTCTCCCATGTCGATCGCAACCGCGCGGAGCTCCTCGCTCGCTACCCTGCCTACGATCAATTCAACCCCACGCACGAGGAGTCCGAGAGCCTTTTCGAGGCCCTGAAGAGCCATGCTGCGGAGCAGGGGCTGGTTTATACCCCCGAGGCCGAGCGCTCGCGTGAGTGGATCAATCTCCAGTTGCGCGTGGCCCTCGCCACGGCCCTCTACGGTTCGCAGGTGCGCATTCGCGCTTGGAACGATGCCCGGGGAAATCGGGCCCTCAACCGCGCACGAGAGCTCCTCGCGGCTCGGGAACTGCCCGCGGAGTTGTCGTTTTTCAGAGACAAATAGCAGCTTATGGTTTTGGAATTTGGGTTGATCGGTCGCACGCTGAAGCACTCCTTTTCGGAGCGCTATTTCAATGCGCACTTCGGCCACTGCGAGAGGCCGCGCTACTCTTACACGCTCTTCGAGCTGCCCGAAATCGAGGCCCTGCCCGCCTTTTTGGAGGCGCATCCCAACCTTCGGGGCTTTAATGTGACGAACCCTTACAAGCAGAGCATCATCCCCTATCTCGACCGGCTGGATGATACGGCACGATGGATTGGCGCGGTGAACTGTGTCAAGCGCGAGTATGACCGTTGGGTAGGCTATAATACCGATTACCTGGGCGTTGCAGATTCGCTCCAGCGCTTTTTATGCAACGAGCGGCCCGCGCAGGCCCTTATTCTGGGTACGGGCGGAGCCTCGCAGGCCGTGCAGTATGTGCTGCGGGAGATGAAGATCCCCTATGCACTGGTCTCGCGCACACCCGGGCGCGGGGAGTATACCTACCAAGATCTGCCTCAGAAGGTGGTGATCGGCGCCAAGCTGATCATCAACGCCACCCCCTTGGGGACCTACCCCGCGGTGGAGGAGGCCCCCGAACTCCCTTACGAATGCCTCACCTCCGACCACTACCTCTTCGACCTGGTCTATAATCCCCCCTTCACGGAGTTTCTGCGGCGCGGTGCCGCCTCTGATGCCCATACCATGAGTGGCGACCTCATGCTCCGCAGCCAGGCTGAGGCCTCATGGAGCATCTGGCAAATCGTCAATTCAGCCCCACCCATGGCCGTAACGCGTAACGCGTAACATGGGGGCTATAGCCATGTTACGCGTTACACGTTACGCAAGGGAGTAATTCGGCTGACCGCTATTTGTTAAGCAGCTCCACGAACCACTGCGGGACACGGCAGGGGCGGCGCGTGTCGCTGCGAATAAAGCCCAGGACGGTCTTGCCCGTATTGATCAGGCGGCCCGCTTCGTTGTAGACCTCATAGCGGAACGTGGCGCGAGCCATGGGCTCCTCATCGATCATCACGCGCACCGTGAGCTCCTCCTCGAAGTAGGCCGGCCACAGGTATTTCGACTCCACATCGAGGATCGGCATCATCACCCCGCGGGCCTCCATCTCGGCATACGACACCCCTAACGAGCGCATCAGCGACGAGCGTGCAGCCTCGTAATAGACAATATAATTCGAGTGGTGAACCACCCCCATCTGGTCGGTCTCCTCGTAACGAACGCGGAGCTTCAGGTCGTGAGAAATCTTCATGCTGTCTTGGCTTGTTATTTAATAAATTCGATGATATAATCTTTCTCTTCGCCCTTAAAATCAGGAGCATACATTTTGTCTTCCGCGATGTGCAGCCGGTACTCCTTCTCCTCGATCAGGATCCCGTACTCTCCTTGGGGCGGCAGCAGCTTGTGGCGCTCCGTGGAGTGCACCTCACCCGAGAGGCTGATCGTGGCGTGCATCAGGTAGTTGTGGCCCAGCAGGCGGGCGGCGTGGGCCATCTCCCCTTGTTGGATCAGGCGCCGCACCACGGTGGAGCTGACATGTTCCGACTCCATCTCCTGCTCGGGGACCTCCACGACCTCGAGCCCCAGCTCCTCCTTGAGCTCCTCCAGCAGGTCGCGGCCCCCCGACTTGTCGCGCCCGAAGCGGTGGTCGTAGCCCACCACAAGGCTCTTCACCCCCACCCGCTCGACCAGCAGGCGCAGAAATTCGGCCGGGGCCAGGCGGCTGAACGCCCGATCGAAGGGGATGACCAGCAGGTGGTCGATACCCTCGCGGGAGAGCAACAGCTCCTTCTCCTTCGTCGAGCTCAGCAGGCGCATCCCACACGCGGGATCGAGGGCCAGCCGCGGGTGCGGATCGAAGGTGATGACCAGGCTCTCGCCCCCCAATCGTTGTGCCTCGGCGCGGGTGTGGGCCAGCAGGACACGATGCCCCGCGTGGACTCCGTCGTAGGAGCCTACGGTAGCCGCAATGGGCCGCCCAAAGGGGCGGGGAGGTATGGACAATGTAAATTTCAAAATTTAGAATTCAAAATTACTGCTCCTCTCCCTCTTTGACGAAGTAGGCCACCTTTTCGAGCAGCGTGGTGATGTCGTAGTTCTCGACGACGATACCCTGCGGGAAGCTCAAGGGCGAGGAGGTGAAGTTTAGGACCCCCTTGATGCCGGCGTTGATGATCGGGACCACCAGGTCGGGGGCAACCTTTGAGGGGAGCGAGACGATCACCAGCGAGATGTCGAGCGCCTCGACGCGCTGTTCGAACTCCTCCATGTGGAAGATGGGGATGCTGTTGATCTCCGATCCCACCTTCTCGGGGTCGATGTCGAAGGCTGCCACGATGCGCAGCTTGAGGTTTTTGCCGTTGAAATACTTGGAGATGGCCTGGCCGAGGTGACCCATGCCCAGCACAGCGATGTTCATCGGCTGCTCGCTGTCGAGGATGCGGCCGATGAACTCGATCAGCACCTTCACGTCGTAGCCCTTTTTCGTGTCGCTCGAGAAGCCGATGAGCATCAGGTCGCGGCGTACCTGCACGGCCGTGATGCCGTGCATGCCGGCCAAGACGTGCGAGAAGATGTGGGTGATGCCCTGCTTGTGGCTGGCCAACAGGGTGCGGCGGTACTCACTCAGGCGTTCGATGGTCTTTTCGGGGATGCCGTGGGGGATGTTTGCCATGGTGCAGGGGTTATTCGATGGTGATGGTGAAATCGGGGTTGTAGTTCACGCGTACCCACTCGCGGTTGATGTGGGTGAGCGATCCTTCGCGCTGCTCGAAGGTGTAGTAGGTCTGCAACGGGTTGTAGCGGCGTCCCTCCATGTCGTACTCGATGTCGGAGAACATCGCGGGGCAGAAGATGCGGGCCGTCTCATAGCCGCGGTAGGCGTAGAGTGTGGGCAACGCCCCAAAGTAGCGGAGATAGCGGCTGTCGAATTCGCGCACGCGGTCGTTGTCGCGCTTGGCGTGGAAGTTCGAGATCAGCACCACCCGATCCTTGAAGTAGGTCGTACGGTCGATGTTCGAGTAGCGGTTCCAGCGCGAGTGGCCCACGACCGTGAACTCGGGAACCCGCTGGCTGCGGGCCTGCATGTTGGTCTGGGCCGAGGCCAAAGAGGCCAGGATGCGGTCCACGTCCACCTCGTTGTTGGAGAGCACAAACAGCAGGTGCTTGTCGTGCTCCTTGAGCAGGGGCGTGAGGTCCGAACGCTCGGCATGCTCGGCACCCTGCACCGATTGGTAGTTGTGGTATTGATAGCTGCGCTCCCCGATCAGGCGGAGAATCTCCTGCTCAAATTCGGGGTCGTCCTTTCCGGTGCGGATCAGCGTGATTGTGGTCTGCTCGTCGAACAGCGGCGTGAGCTTCTCGTATTTCGTCTCCTCGCTCGGCGCCATGCAGAAGAGCACATCGCTCTCCACCGTCGATTGATCGCCCATGGGGAGCACTACGGGAATTGCCCGCTCTTCGGCAAAGCGCACTACGGGCTCCAGCCCATCGGGGTAGATCGGGCCCACGATCAGGTGGGCTTGCTGCAGCGCCTGCTCTTCGCTCAGCAGGTGCTCTACCCGCTCGCGGTTGCGCTCCGTATCGTAGAGGGTTACGTCCACCGAGAATCCGCGCGTCTTGACCTCCTCCAGTCCCAGAAGAAAACCCTGATAGAAGGCGGCAAAGTTGCTGTTGCTGCGCCCCTCACGGCTCAAGGGAAGCAGCAGGACCACCTTCAGGCGCTCGGCCGGAGCCAGGGCGTGCAGAATCACCTCCTGGGGTGCTGCCGTAAGCGTGGTGTCGATTTGAAGCGTCTCGGCGCCACCCTCCGCGAGGGAGTCGCTCTTTTCGTGCAGATCCTTAATGAGCAGAGCCTTCTCCTCGGGCGAGACCACTCCGGGCGGAATGGGATCTGTTAACAGGCGACTGTCGGCAAGGGCATTTGCCTTCGGGATGCGCAGGATGGCACCCGCCTTGAGTCCCTCTTCGAGGTGGTTCAGCGTGATGAGCTCCTGCTCGGTCATCTTGTAGCGGCGGGCCAGCGAGTAGATCGTCTCCTTGGGCTGGACCACATGGTAGCGATAGGCATCGTCCGTCGAGGCGCGGTTCAGCGCCTGCTCATAGCGCTCCATCTCCGTTAGGGCTGTCTTCTCGTCCGTGCGACCGATCGCCTTCTTGCGGATCAGCAGCTTCTGGCCGATCGAGAGGTGGGCAGGGTCGGCATCGGGGTTGTCCTCCATGAGGGTCTCGACCGAGATCTCATAGCGGCGCGAGATGGCATAGAGGGTCTCGCCCGGGGCCACAAAGTGCTCGGAAAAGCTCTTTTTGAGGGCCTTCTCCTCCTTTTTGCTCAGGGGCTTTTGGGGTTGAGTGGCGGAAGCCTGCTCCTTGACGCTCTCCGAAGTCTTGAAGGGGATCTTTACGCTTTGATCCTCTCTGAGGCCGTCTTTCAGGGTGGCGTTGTGGCTCAGGAGATCCGCTTCGCTCACCCCATAGAGGCGGGCAATCGAGGCCGGGGTCTCCCCCGCCCCGACCGTATGGATGTAGTACTTGGTCCCGTCGATGTAGACGATATTTTGCGAACGTTTTTGCGGCTCGGCGCCCATCCCCGCTGTGGGGAGCAGGCTGCACAGCGCCAGTATCCATAGTAGTCGCTTCATGTATCTCACTTTATATTTAGTCGTGGCCCTTCGTAGGCCTCCATGCACTCCAAGGCTCCGGGGACACCGGGGGCCCTGCGTACTCTCCCCGGCCTCTTACCGGTTCGGCTTGGGCTGTCTCGAGCGCATGTAGATCTCGGTGATCACCTTCTTGGTGTAGAGCGGGAAATCTCCGTTCATCATCCAGGCGTAGTAGCCGGGTTCGATGCGGAAGATCTCCTCCACCTTTCGGTCTTTGTATTTACCGAACAGGAGGATCTCCTCGCCCTTGTCGTTGTAGCCGATGCGGCCTGCGAAGTCTGCCGTCTCGCCCCGCGAGGAGAACTCGGCCAGGGCCGCGATGTCGTTCTGCAGCTCGGGATAGCGATCCAACTGGGCCTCGAGTACCTCGTAGGTGGCCAGCGTGTCAGCCTCGGCCGAGTGGGCCTCGGTCAAATCCTTTTGGCAGTAGAACTTGTAGGCGGCCACCAGCGTGCGCTGCTCCATCTTGTGGAAGATGTTCTGCACGTCGATAAACTTGCGGCGCTTGAAATCGACATCCACACCGACCCGCAGAAACTCCTCAACAAGCATCGGCAGGTCGAATCGGTTGGAGTTGAATCCTCCGAAGTCGCACCCCTCGAGGAATTGGGCAAGCGATTTGGCCACCTGTTTGAAGGTGGGGCAATCCTTCACATCCTCATCGGTGATGTGATGTATGGCTGTCGCCTCGGCCGGAATGGGCATCTCGGGATTCAGACGGCGGGTCTTGATGATCTTTTCGCCGCCCGGCATCACCTTCACCAGCGAGATCTCCACGATGCGGTCCTTCGAGGTATCGACTCCCGTGGTCTCCAGGTCGAAGAAGACGATCGGGCGTTTGAGGTTCAGCTGCATCTCTACGCTACCGGTTAGGCGTTAATCATCATCGGCATGAGCAGCATCAGCGTCGAGGAGTTCTGCACGTCGTCATAGACGGGCTTGAAGACTCCGGCGCGGGTCGAATCGGCCAGCTCGATCTGTACGGTCGGGGTGTCGATGTTCGAGAGGATCTCCACCAGGAAGGTCGATTTGAAGCCGATCACGATGGGCGAACCCTCGTAGCTGCACGAGAGGGTCTCGTTGGCCGAGAGCGAGAAGTCGATATCCTGGGCCGTGAGTTTGATGCGGTTCTCCGAAATATCCATGCGAATGAGGTTCGTGGTGGGGTTCGAGCAGATGGCTACGCGCTTGATACCGTTCACCAGCTCCACGCGATCCACCAGCACCTTGTTGGGGTTGTTGGCCGGAATCACGGCGTTGTAGTTGGGGAACGAACCCTCGATCAGGCGGCAGATCAGCGTGTGGCTCTTCAGCTCGAAGCGCACGTTGTTCTGGTCGAAGCAGACCTTGACATCCTCCTCCTCTTTCAGCAGGATGCTCTTGAGCAGGTTGGCGGGTTTCTTGGGCAGGATGAACGAGGCGTTCACCTCGCCCGTCAGGTTGCTGGCATACTTCACCAGTTTGTGGGCATCAGTGGCCACGAAGGTGAGCTGCTCGGGCTCGATATTGAAGAATACGCCGTTCATCTGGGGACGGAAGTCGTCGTCGGCCGTGGCGAAGATCGTCTTGTTGATACCGCCGATCAGGGTATCCACGCCGAGCATCAGCTCACGGTTCTCCTCCTTGATCGTAGGGGGCACGGGGTAGCTTACGGCCGAGGCTCCCGGGATTGAGAGTTCACCGCTCTTCCAGCTCACCGAGATCTCCCACGTCTTGTCGTTCACATCGAACGTCAGGGGCATATCGGGGAACTCCTTCAGCAGATCGAGCATCTGCTTGGCCGGTGCGGCAATCGTACCCTCCGACTCCACGCTTTCGACCTCGATCGAGCTGATCATGGTGGTCTCCAGGTCGGAGGTGGTTACCTTCAGAGTGTTGCCCTGCAGATCCATGCGGAAGTAGTCCAGAATGGGAAGGGTGTTGCGGTTGCTGATAACTTTGCCCGTCACTGCCAGCAACGACAGCAGGGCCGAGGATGATACGGTAAATTTCATGTTTATTATCGGTTTTATTTTTAGTTTTTTTAGTTTTTTTAGTTTTTTGTTTTCTCTTTTTGGGAGTTTAGGGAATTTAGGGAGTTTTGGGAAACAATTTCTAATTCCTCTTTTCTAATTCCTCTCTCCTTTTTCCTCATTCTCTTAAAGCGTGGCCAGGCGGTCCAGGGCGTTGTGGATCATCTGCTTCACGAAGGGCTTGTAGTCCGTGCAGGCATCCAGGGCAATGCGCTGGGCGATGATCGTGCAGATCGTGCAGGCGCGGTGTCCCATCAGCGTGGCCAGGCCGGCCAGGGCCGAGGACTCCATCTCGAAGTTGGTGATGCGTCTGTCGCCGTAGCGGAACGACTCGATCTTGGCGTTGAGCTCAGGATCGGCCGGCCGGAGGCGCACCCAACGGCCTTGCGGGGCGTAGAATCCCGGAGCGGCAATGGTGATCCCTTCGCGGGTCATATCCCCGAAGAGCTCGCCGAGCGAGGGGTCGTTGTCGATGAAGTAGGGCTTGGGCAGCAGCTCGCTCCACCCCGTATGGGCCATGAAGGCCTTCTCGATGGCCAGGTCGCAGACCTCGTTGCGGCCGGCGTAGTAGTTCAGCAGGCCGTCGAAGCCCACCGAGGTGCGGGAGAAGATCACCTCACCCACGCGGATATCGGGCTGAATGGCCCCCGAGGTACCCATGCGCACCAGCGTGAGCTGTTTGTGCTCGGGCTTCACCTGGCGCGTCGAGAAGTCGATGTTGGCCAGGGCGTCGAGCTCGGTTACCGAGATGTCGATGTTGCCGATGCCGATGCCGGTCGAGAGGACCGTCATGCGACGACCTTTGTAGGTGCCCGTAATGGTTTTGAACTCGCGGTTTGCCACCTCGCACTCCCGCTCCTCGAAGAAGGAGGCGACCAACTCGACACGCCCGGGATCGCCCACCAAAATGACGATATCGGAGATCTGTTCAGGCTTCAGATGCAGGTGAAAAATCGACCCGTCATCGTTGATAATCAACTCGGAAGAGGGAATGGTTCTCATAAAAAGTTACGTTTTAATTTTTTTAATTGGCATAAAAGTAATATATTTACATCGAATATCAAAGAAAAAAGCGAGATTTTTTCTTTTTATATAGGTATTAAGAGCGACAAAACGTAATAGTATACATAAATTTAGCACATTATGACACTCATAAAATCCATCTCCGGAATCCGTGGCACCATCGGTGGCGCCACGGGTGAGAATCTGACCCCGATTGATGTGGTGAAGTTCACCACCGCCTATGCCCGCTTCATGAAGGAGAAGCACGGCCGCGAACGCCTGACCCTTGTTGTGGGACGCGATGCGCGAATATCGGGCCAAATGGTCAATAACCTGATCGAGGGTACCCTGCTGGGCTGTGGCGCCGATGTGATCAACGTGGGCCTCTGCACCACCCCGGGAACCGAAATGGCCGTGATCGCCAATGGCGCCGATGGCGGCATCATCATCACCGCCTCGCACAACCCCAAGCAGTGGAATGCCCTCAAGCTGCTGAACGAAAAGGGCGAATTCCTGAACGATCAGGAGGGTAAGCGCGTGCTGGCCCTGGCCGAGGATGAGAGCTATCGCTTCCCGACGGTCGATGAGATCGGCAAGGTCCTCTCGCGCGAGGATTTCAATCCGGAGCATATCCGCCGCGTGCTGGCTCTTCCTTTGGTGGATGTAGAGTTGGTTAAGTCCAAGAGATTCAAGGTGGTGGTCGATGCCGTAAACTCGGTAGGCGGCGTGGTGATCCCTGCCCTGTTGCGCGAGTTGGGCTGCCAGGTCGTGGAGCTGAACTGTGACCCCACGGGCTACTTCGCCCACAACCCCGAGCCGCTGGCTGAGAACCTCACGGAGATCTCGGAGGTGATGCGCCGCGAGAAGGCCGATCTGGGCGTGGTGGTCGATCCCGATGTCGATCGTCTGGCCTTCATGATGGAGGATGGCGTGATGTTTGGTGAGGAGTATACGCTGGTGGCTGTGGCCGACTACATCCTGCAACATACGAAGGGAGCCACGGTCTCGAACCTCTCCTCGTCGCGTGCCCTGCGTGATGTAACCGAGGCACACGGTTGTAGCTACTCGGCTGCCGCTGTCGGCGAGGTGAACGTGGTGCAGAAGATGAAGGATACGGGAGCCGTGATCGGCGGCGAGGGCAATGGCGGAGTGATCTATCCCGAGCTCCACTACGGTCGTGATGCCCTGGTGGGCGTGGCCCTCTTCCTGACCTACTTCGCACAGAAGAACTGCACGATGACCGAGCTTCGCAAGAGCTATCCGGCCTACTTCGCATCGAAGAACAAGATCGAGCTCACGCCGGAGATCGATGTAGATAAAGTGTTGCGTGAGATGAAGGAGCGTTATGCCAATGAGCAGGTGAACGATATCGACGGCGTGAAGATCGACTTTGCTGAGAATTGGGTACACCTCAGAAAGTCGAATACCGAGCCCATTATCCGTGTCTATACCGAGGCCAAATCGCCCGCCGAGGCCGATGCTTTGGCCCAGCGATTTATCGCCGAGATCAAGGAGATTTGCGGGTAGTAAATCTCCAATGAGCAATGAGTAATGAGCAATGGGTGGAGAGTACCAAACAACCGTTGCAAACCTCCTTGAGTCATCACTCTTTGCACGACCCAAATAGAAAACCTTAAAACAACCTGATATGAAACAAGTACAGAATTACATCAACGAAAACAAAGATCGTTTCTTGGAGGAGCTCTTCGAGGTGTTGCGCATCCCCTCGATCAGCGCCCAGCCTTCGCTTCACAAGGAGGATATGGTACGCTGTGCCGAGCACCTGGCCGCCTCGCTCATGAAGTCGGGCGCCGACCGTGCCGAGGTGATGCCCACGGCGGGCAACCCCGTGGTCTATGCCGAGAAGATCATCGACCCCAAAGCCAAGACCGTGCTGGTCTACGGCCACTATGACGTAATGCCCGTGGAGCCGCTCGAGGAGTGGCGTACCGACCCCTTTGAGCCGGTCGTAAAGGATGGCCGTATCTGGGGCCGTGGTGCCGACGACGACAAGGGACAGCTCTTCATGCACGCCAAGGCTTTCGAGGCGATGTGTGCCACCGATTCGCTCCCCTGCAACGTGAAGTTTATGCTCGAGGGCGAGGAGGAGATCGGCTCGGTGAGCCTCTACGACTTCTGCCGTCAGAACAAGAAGCTCCTCAAGGCCGATGTGATCCTCGTGTCGGACACCTCGATGATCGGAATGGATACCCCCTCGATCACCTGCGGCCTGCGTGGCCTGACCTATATGGAGGTAACGGTAAAGGGCCCCAACAAGGATCTCCACTCCGGACTCTTTGGTGGTGCCGTGGCCAACCCGGCCAACGTCCTCACGCGCCTCGTCTCGTCGCTTGTGGATGAGAACGGTCGCGTGACGATCCCCGGTTTCTACGATGACGTGCGCGAGCTGACCCCCGCCGAGCGCCGTGCCTTCAATAAGGCCCCCTTCTGCCTGAAAGAGTACAAGCGGGCCCTCGACATCGCCGCTGTGGAGGGTGAGGCCGGCTACACGACCATGGAGCGTACCGGTGTGCGCCCCTCGCTCGACGTGAACGGCATCTGGGGCGGCTACATCGGTGAGGGTACCAAGACGGTGATCCCCACCCACGCCTCGGCCAAGATCTCGATGCGCCTGGTGCCCAACCAGGATTGGAAGAAGATCGCCAAGCTCTTCGAGAAGCACTTCCGCGCCATCGCTCCCAAGTCGGTGAAGGTGGAGGTCAAGGCCCTGCACGGCGGCATGCCCTACGTCTCGCCTACCGATCTGCCCGCCTACCGCGCTGCCGAGAAGGCTGTCGAGACCACTTTTGGCAAGAAGCCCCTGCCCTTCTACTCGGGCGGTTCGATTCCCGTGATCAGCGGCTTCGAGTCGATCCTCGGCATCAAGTCGATCCTCATCGGCTTCGGCCTCTCCGAGGATGCCATCCACTCCCCCAACGAGAGCTATGGTCTTGATCAGTTCTATAAGGGTATAGAGACTATCCCTTACTTTTACAAATATTTTAGTTTGGCGTGATAAGGCGACATTTGCTTCCGCTAACCTTAAAATCAACAATGGGCTGTACGCAAAGTACAGCCCATCGTTGTTTTTAAGGCCGAGCGTTGCAACTGTGGCCTTCTGACACCAAACTATTCGATTTTATAGGGCATCTTTTGCCCCTCAATCACTCCCCCGAAAGGGCAGTACGACAAGTACAGCCCTTCCGGGGGAATTTCATGTCGGCACAAAACCTGCACCTCTAAAATCAAAAAATGGGTCGTGGTTTTTTGTTGGTTTTGGTGTTGTCTTTTAGACCAAGCGTAGCGACGCGGCAATCCTCCAGACGATTTTATAGGGCATCTTTTGCCCCTCAATCACTCCCCCGAAAGGGCTGTACTTGTCGTACTGCCCTTTCGGTTGCTCATTGCTCATTGCTCATTGCTCATTGAGCACTGCTCGTCCCGTAGTTCTGTTGGATGTAGTCGGCAATGGTGAAGTTGTACTCCTGCTCCTCGGTGCCGGGGCGGCGCTCCTCGGTGCGGAGCATGTTGCGGGATTGCTCCTTCATATAACGGCGGATGAACTCCTCGATCTCTTGGCGATGCTCCTCCATCGGACTCTCGGCCACCACATGGTCGGCTCCTCGGATGGCGTAGAACCAGTGGGGAGCCTCCTTGGCGGTGAGGCTGCGGGCGATGTATTGCGAGCCGAAGAACCCGGCTCCCGGCAGCAGCACGGCATCGTAGGGGACGTTGCGGTCGGCATTGCCGTGGAAGAGGAGCATGGGTGCGGGTCTCTCTTGCCACTCGAGCCCCTCGCCCAGGTGGAAGATCGCCCCCGCGAGAGAGATCACCCCCGCATAGCGAAATCCCTCGGGCAGCATGGCCGCCTGCGGGTCGCCGTTGCAGCGCATATACTCCCCCTGCAACACAGTGATGGCGCCGGCACTCGACCCCATGACAAGGATCTGCTCCGGGTCAAGCCCCCACTCCTCGCTCTGCTCCACGGCATAGCGGGTGGCCGAGTAGAGGTCGTCCACCGCCAGACGGATCGCCCCCACCAGTTTGCGGGCAAAGGCCTCGGGAGAGGCAAAGTCGGCCGCGGAGGCATCCTTCAGCCCCGTGCGGTAGTCGATCGAGAGGACATCGCACCCCTGAAGGGCCATGTGGTCGAAGAAGTCGGCATACTGCGGGGCACGCCGATCGCCACCCGTAAAGCCTCCGCCGAAGAGGAAGATCAGGCAGGGGCGAGCCTCCTTTACCTTCGCCTTCTTGACGGTCGTATAGCGATCCATAAGCAGCGAGTCGCCTCCCTTGACGGCGTAGCACATCGTACTGCGGCAGACCCGGCAGGTGCGCTTGGCCGAGCAGGAGACAGCACCAATGATGAAAAGTGCAAGAAGCACATAACGAATACGTTTCATTCTCTTATCTCAATTAAATTTGTGAAAGAAAGCAGCATCTTTCTTAAATCCGCAGTCGGGGATCACATCATCTCCTCGTAGGCGTAGCGCACCGCACGGTTCAGGATCTCGGTCAGGTGGTGTGTCTTGCGAAACTCTTCGGCAATGCGCCCCACAAGGTTGGGCCGGGTGAGCCACTCCCGATTGAGGTGCTGCTCCAAAAGAAAATCCTTCTTGCGCAGCCAGTCGTCGTATTCCGACCCTGCGGGGTATCCCTGCGGAGTGCGCTTGAGGTGCTCACCCGCGAAGAGGTGGAACCCTTTGGCTTCGGCGACCGCCTCTGCAATCTCCGCGCCGTTGTCGAAGATCTCGTCGCGCAGGCTCCTGAGGATCGCCCCCTGGGGCATGTGAAGTCCTGCGGCCAGCATGTTCTGCCAGCGGTCGTCGGGTGTCGTGGGTTCGAGGTGGAAGTAGTAGCCCGCATAGCCCGAACACTTCCCCTTGGGGCAGATGTAGATCCCCATCCAGGTCTTGTAGGGCGATTTGTCGGGCGAAAAGCGGATGTCGCGATTGATGCGGTAGGTGCAATCCTGCACCCGCAGCCCTCGCACCAGGGGATCGAACTCCCCTACCGCCTCGATCAGCTCGGCGGCAAAAGCCTTGTGCTCCTTGCGAATCGCCTCCCACTCCGAGCGGTGAGCATCGAACCAGGCCTTGTTGTTGTTGGCCTTCAGTTGGGCCAGAAAGTCGAGAATGCGCTGTACCATAATATAATGAGCAACAAATTTATTTGCCAAGGTCAATCATTGTTCTGCCAAACCCCGGGTTGCTTCCTCTGTAATTTTAATTTTAGAGGAGCAGATTTGTGGTGGTTAAACGGTGATCTTTTTTCCGCAGTTGCTTTTTGGTTTTAGGTGAGGAAATTTTCTGCCAAACCCGGGGTTGCTTCCTCTGTAATTTTGATTTTAGAGGTGCAGATTTGTGGTGGTTAAACGATGGTCTTTTTTCCGCAGTTGCTTTTTGGTTTTAGGCGAGGAAATTTTGTGCCAACGAAGCGAGGGCCGGATGGGATATAGTTCCCTATTTCCCATTCGGCCCAAGCGAGGCGGTGCAAAATTTACCGCATAAAATCGAAAAGACTACCAGGCGAAGAGCGGATACTCAGCCATCATCGCATTCACATCCTTGCGAACAGCTGCGATGTTCTCCTCGTTTTCGGGGTCGTTCAGCACGCGGTCGATCAGCTCCACGATGTACTCCATCTTATCCTCCTTCACACCACGCGAGGTGATGGCGGGCGTACCGAAGCGCAGACCCGAGGTCTGGAACGGCGAACGCGAATCGAAGGGAACCATGTTCTTGTTCGTGGTGATGTCGGCTGCCACCAGGCACTTCTCGGCCAGCTTACCCGTCAGCTCGGGGAACTTGGTGCGCAGATCGACCAGCATCAGGTGGTTGTCCGTACCGCCCGAGACGATCTTATAGCCGCGCTTGATGAAGGCCTCGGCCATCGCCTTGGCATTCTTCTGCACCTGCTTCTGGTACTCCTTGTAGGAGGGATCGAGCGCCTCGCCGAAGGCTACGGCCTTGGCGGCGATCACATGCTCCAGCGGACCACCCTGGATGCCGGGGAATACGGCCGAATTGAGGATGGCCGACATCTTCTTCACGACACCCTTCGGCGTGGTGAGGCCCCACGGGTTGTCGAAATCTTTGCCCATGAGGATGATACCGCCACGAGGACCGCGCAGGGTCTTGTGGGTCGTCGAGGTGACGAAGTGCGCATACTTCACGGGGTTGTCCAACAGACCGGCGGCGATCAGACCTGCCGTGTGGGCCATATCCACCAGGAGCAGGGCGCCTACCTTGTCGGCGATCTCGCGCATGCGCTTGTAGTCCCACTCGCGCGAATAGGCCGAGGCACCACCCACGATCAGCTTGGGCTTGTGCTCCAGGGCTTTGCGCTCCATATCGTCGTAGTCCACCTGGCCCGTAGCCTCGTTGAGCTGGTAGCCGATGGCGTTGAAGTACTTACCCGACATGTTCACCGGCGAACCGTGCGAGAGGTGACCGCCGTGGGCCAGGTCGAGACCCATGAAGGTGTCGCCGGGCTGCATGACGGCAAAGAATACGGCCATGTTGGCCTGGGCACCCGAGTGGGGCTGTACGTTGGCGTACTCGGCACCATAGAGTTCGCAGATGCGGGCAATGGCCAGGTTCTCCACCTCGTCCACCACCTGGCAACCGCCGTAGTAGCGGGCTGCGGGATATCCTTCGGCATACTTGTTGGTCAGCACGGAGCCCATGGCCTCCATCACCTGGTCGCTGACAAAGTTCTCGGAGGCAATCAGCTCGATGCCACCCATCTGACGCTTACGCTCACGGGCGATAAGGTCAAAAATCTGTTCGTCTCTTTTCATAGCAGTTATAAGGTTCTATATTAGGTTTCTCGTTTTTAACGATTCAATCTTAACAAAGGTAAGAAAAATTTTGGAAAGTGTAGCGCTTTTTTCAGCTTTTTTGCTTTATCGAACAATTTTTGACCCGAGTAGAGCTGCTCTTCGCACTTTTCGTTGCCGAGTTCTCGGTTTTGGGAAAGGGGGCTTGGGGCCGCCATGAAATCGGAGCGGATGGGGAAAGTGTTTTTCCGATTTTAGGGGGAGTAAATTTTGTGCCAACGCAGATTGGGTCGGAATTTTGGGTGGAGGGAGGTAATTTGTTGTCAGAAGGTCGGATTTGCTTCCTGTCGCGAAGTAAGCCCTCCGAAGAGTCCGTGTTTTTTCGATTTTAGGCGAGGGAATTTTGTGCCAACGCAGATTAGGCCGGAATTTTGGGTGGAGGGAGGGGGATTTGTTGTCAGAAGGCTGGATTTGCTTCCTGTCGCGAAGTAAGCCCTCCGAAGAGTCTGTGTTTTTTCGATTTTAGGCGAGGGAATTTTGTGCCAACGCAGATTGGGCCGGAATTTTGGGTGGAGGGGGGTAATTTGTTGTCAGAAGGTCGGATTTGCCACTATCGCGAAGTAAGCCCCGGATGGATAGTACTTCTGTACATTCCATTCGGGGCTTGCAAACGATAGGCAGCAAATGCGGCCTTATCACAACAAATTTAGCAGTTCATGGCTCCACAGCAGTGGATAGTCTGCCCGCTGACGTAGGACGAGAGGTCCGAAGCGAGGAACAGGGCGACGTTGGCCACATCCTCCGGCAGACCGCCGCGGCGCAGGGGGATCTGCTTGTACCAGCCCTCCTTGACCTCGTCGGGCAGTTTGTCGGTCATCTCGGTGATGATGAATCCCGGGGCGATGGCATTGGCGCGAATACCGCGGGGGCCCATCTCCTTGGCGATCGACTTGGCCAGGCCGATCATGCCGGCCTTCGAGGCGGAGTAGTTGCACTGACCGGCATTTCCACTCACGCCCACCACCGACGACATGTTGATGATCGAACCCGATTTCTGGCGGGCCATGATGGGGGTTACGGCGTGGATGAAGTTGAAGGCCGACTTGAGGTTTACGTTCAGCACGGCATCCCACTGAGCCTCCGACATGCGCATCATCAGACCATCCTTCGTGATACCGGCGTTATTGACCAGGATATCAATGCGGCCGAAGTCGGCCAGAATCTGGTTGATGACCTCGTGGGTCTCATCGAAATTGGCGGCATTCGAGGCGTATCCCTTGGCCTGCACGCCCAGGGCGGCGATCTCGGCCTCGGTGGCCTTGCCGTTCTCGTCGATCACCAGATCCGTGAAGGCTACGTTGCAGCCCTGCTCGGCGAATTTGAGGGCAATGGCCTTGCCAATACCACGGGCTGCACCGGTTACGACAGCCACTTTTCCTTCCAAAAGTTTCATAATCTTACCTGTTTTTGGTTGTTTCGGTTTCTTAATACAGCCGGTCGGCTCTTGGTCCTTTTTGAGCTTCGGTGGCTGATGTTCAATGTTTTGTGCGATTGCAAAAAGCAAACGTTCGGACAAAGATACAAAAATATCAGGAATTGGAAATCGTGAATCCGCAATTATTTTCGTATATTTGCCCAATAAACCAAAAAAAGCCATGAAACGACTCTTATTACTTTTGGCCCTTGTGGGGGGAACGCTCCTCTCGGCCCGGGCACAGTCCGGATTGTTGATTCTGAACTCCGAGGCCCGCGCGATGGCCATGGGTGGTGTGACGGCAACGACCATCTCTTCGTCGAATACCATATTTAATAACCCCTCGCTGGTGAGCTTTGCCGATGCCCCTTTTCAGATTGCCACCTCTTATACGGGCTCCGATTCGAGTGAGATCTACTCCCTCTCGGCCTACTATCAGTTCCTGACCGGAGGTGCCATCCAGGCCGGTTGGCGCAGCCTTAGTTATCAGGGGGGCGACGATATGACCTTCGAACTGGGCTATTCGCGCCGCATTGCCCGCATCTTCTCGATCGGTATCACGGGGCGCTATATCCACTCGACCAACGAACTGGATGAGAAGTATAACGGCCTTGCGGCCGATCTGAGCGCCTCGTGCCGCATCCCGCTGGGACAGTCGGCTCTGCTGGTGGGTGCCAAGCTCAACAACCTGGGGGCCTACTTCAGCGGTAAGGAGGATCCGCTGCTTCCGATTCAGTTTACGGCCGGTCTGGGCTTCCAGCTGGTGATCAACGACTCGCACAGCCTGCTCTTTTCGGGCGATACGAGCTACTGCTTCAACCCCGACCCCTTCAAAGGTTCGCAGCTGGGCGTGGGTGTGGAGTATGAGTTCATGCAGCTCCTGCAGCTGCGTGGCGGCTACCACTATGGTCAGCAGGATTCGATCTACCCGAGCTACTTCTCGGTGGGTGCCGGCCTGCACTTCCTCTTTTTCCGTGTGGATGCCTCCTACCTGATTGCCTCGAAGAGCTCGATGATGCACAATGCCTATATGCTCAATGTGGGGTTGAACTTCTAAATTCGATGAGGATGAAGCAACGCATACTGTTTGTCTGCCTGGGAAACATCTGCCGATCGCCGGCCGCCGACGGCATCATGCAGGCTCTGATCGAGCGTGCCGGCCTCGAGGAGTTCTATGAGGTGGATTCGGCCGGTACCTATTCGGGCCACCGCGGCGAGCTGCCCGACCCGCGCATGCGGCGGGCTGCCGAACCCCGAGGCTACCACCTGAACCACCGCTCACGTCCGGTCACGGAGGAGGATTTCGAACGCTTCGATCTGATCCTGGCCATGGACGACAACAACTACGAAAATCTGCATCGTCTGGCCCCATCGCGCAAGGCGTCCGAAAGAATCTTCCGCATGGTGGAGTTCACCCGCGAAAGCCACCCCGACCGCTACTACGTCCCCGACCCCTATTATGAGGGTCGTGAGGGTTTCGAACTGGTTTTGGATATGCTTGAGGCGGGGTGTGCAACCTTGTTGAACTATCTGGAAGACCAAAGGAACAACGGGTGACTAAATATTCGACATATTGGCCAATTTGATGGGGCAATGGGGGCATGGGTTTGTGAAAATTATCGTACCTTTGCCCCGATTTTATTAAAGAATAACAGAGATGAATAGACTGCTTTTTGTTCTCACGGTCACTCTACTTTTGGCCCTTCCCGTTTCGGGTCAGAATCCTGTGACCCCCAAGAAGGTGAGCAACGTGACGTTGGAATCACTCACCGGAGAATCCACCACCCTGCCCATGTGGGGAGAGAAGAATCTGCTTATTTTTTACGTCGATCCCGATCATCCGAAGCAGAACGAGGCCTTCACCATAGAGATGGAGGAGAAACACCTGGTTGCGGGCGATAACATCTACGGCTTCGGTATCCTGAACCTGAAGGATGCACCGATG
The DNA here is from genome assembly GCA_015059965.1 of Rikenellaceae bacterium. Classification (GTDB taxonomy): domain Bacteria; phylum Bacteroidota; class Bacteroidia; order Bacteroidales; family Rikenellaceae; genus Alistipes. The sequence continues at coordinate 13,444 of SUZM01000001.1, read as the reverse complement.
ATCCCCAATGCCCTGGCCTGCAAACTGGCCAACAACCGCACCAAAAAGAATGGGGCCACGGTATTGGCCGACAAGGATCGCCTGTTGCAACAGGCCTGGGGACTGGGCGACTGCAACAACTCTTTTGTGATGATTCTGGTCTCGAAAGAGGGCGAACTGGTCTATGTCCACAAAGGGGAGTATACGGAGGAGGATAAGGTGGAGTTTTTCCGTGCCATTGACCCCTACCGTTAGGCGTTAAAGTTAGGTTGATGAGACGTTTCTGGTTGGTTTGCATTGCTTTGGTTTGTCGAGTGGGGTTGCTCTCGGCTCAACAACCCGCGCAGACCTTTGTGCGTGAAAATGACACGCTCACCTATACCTATGTGCCGCTCGAAGCTTCGCTCGTCGAGCAGCAAATGCTGCTTGAGGCCGATTCGACCAAGCGCCCCGGGTTCTTCAAGCGCCTGATCAACTACTTTGCCGAGGCCAACGAAGATCGCACCTTCGAGAAGAAGATCGACTTCACCTTCATCGGAGGTCCGAGTTACTCGAGCGATACGAAATTTTCGATCGGTGTGATGGGTGCCGGATTGTACCGTACCGACCGCACCGATTCGCTCACCCCTCCGTCGGATGTTACCCTCTTCGGTTCGGCCTCCATTACCGGCTTCTACGTCTTGGGCATCCGCGGCAATACCCTCTTCAAGCACGATAAGAATCGCCTGATCTACCGCGTGTCGTTCGCCTCGCGTCCGCTGGACTATTGGGGCATCGGCTACGAGGATGGAGCCCGCAAGCCCCATATCGACTATACGGAGAAGCTCACGCGTGTCGAGGCCACCTACCTGCATCGTGCCGCCAAAGGGTTCTATGTGGGTGCCGACCTCCGCTTCCACTATGTGAATGGAAAGAATTTTGATCGCCATGTGCCCGAGGGGATGTCGCTCGATGCGGATTACCTCTACGGCATGCGGCGCGAATACCTCTCGACGGGTCTGGGGCTGGTGGCGCAGTACGATACGCGCGACTTTGCCCCCAATGCTTATAAGGGGGTCTACATCAAAGCCGGGGCGATGATCCTGCCCAAAGGGCTCGGTTCGGTCGGCGCCACGCTCTGGAAAGTAGACTTTACGGTCTCGGGCTACCAGCGCCTCTGGTCTACGGGTGTGCTGGCCATGGAGGCCCATGGCGAGTTCAACAGCCGGACCACCCCCTGGCCCTTCATGGCCCGCATGGGAGGCGACTTCCGCATGCGCAGCTACTATGAGGGACGTTATACGGATCTGAATATGCTCACGGCACAAGTGGAGTTGCGCCAGCGCATCTGGAGACGTATCAGCTGTGCCGTCTGGGGAGCTGCCGGCACCGTCTTCTCGGGTATCGGACCCTATGCGGATGAGTGGATGAACGAGCGTTCGTTCAGCTGGTCGCACATCCTGCCCGAGGTGGGCGTGGGCGTGCGCTGGGAGTTCAAAAAGCGGGTCAATATCCGCTTCGACTTCGGCATGGGACGGGACTCGAACGGCTTTATCGTGCAGATTAACGAGGCGTTTTAGGAGATAAGAATTCATGTTTCACGAACTCTATAAACGATATTTCAATCGCAAGTTGCCCAGCGCATTGTTGGCCTATTTTTATATAGGAGTGATGATGCTGCCCAACCTTGTGCTGGCCATTACCGAACCCTATAACCCCTGGTCGCGAGCCGTGGGACTGATCCTTCCGTTGGGATTCTATATGACGTGGAGCGTGCTGCTACGCCGTTCGGGTATTACGATCTGGCTCTCGTTTCTGTTCATCTTCTTCGGGGCCTTTCAGCTGCCGCTCCTCTACCTCTTCGGCAACTCGATCATTGCCACCGATATGTTCACCAACCTCTGGACCACCAACCCCGATGAGGCGGGTGAACTCTTGGGGAACATCTGGCCCGCCGTGCTGCTCGATATCCTGCTCTATGTGCCGATGCTCTGGATGGCCACCGTGGAGATCAAGCAGAAGCGTGTGATCCCGCTGATGGCTCGCCGCTGGATTGGCTATCCCGGGGCCGTAATTCTGGCTGTGGGGTTGTTGATGATCCTGCCCGCCCGCCGTTTGAGCAATAACGAGTCGATCCTCAAAAACGACGTCTTCCCGATCAACGTGATCTACAACCTCAAACTCTCGATCACGGAGCACCTGCGCATGCTCGATTATGAGAAGAGCTCCGCCGGATTCAGCTATGAGGCGCATCGCACGGCCGAGCCCGAGGAGCGCGAGATCTACCTCTTCGTCATTGGCGAGGCGGCACGTGCCGCGAGTTGGCAGCTCTATGGCTACGAGCGCGAGACCACCCCGCGCCTTTCGGCCATGGAGGATTTGGTGGTCTTTCGCAACGTGCTCACCCAGAGCAATACGACCCACAAGAGCGTGCCCACCATCCTCTCCTCGGTAGATACCCACGAACACGATGAACTCTTCCGTCGCAAGGGGATCACTACCCTCTTCAAGGAGGCGGGCTTTGAGACCTGGCTCATCTCGAACCAGGCCCCGCAGAAGGCGATGGTCGATAAGTTGGTGGCCGATGCCGATCACCACTACTATGAGGAGCAGGAGCGTATGGATATGCGCCTGGTGGAGAAGTTGCGCGAGGTGGTCGAGGGCTCATCGGCCAAACGACTGATGATCATCCTGCACACCTACGGATCGCACTTCAGCTACTATCAGCGCTATACGCGCGACTTCGCCCGCTTTACCCCCGAGGCCGATGTCGCCATCTCGCCCAAACACCGCGAGGTGATTCGGAATACCTACGACAACTCGATCCTCTATACGGATCACTTCTTAGCCTCGACGATCGACTACCTGCGCACGTTGGAGGATTGCTGCACGGCCATGCTCTACTGTGCCGACCATGGCGAAGACCTCTTCGACGATCGCCGCGGACGTTTCCTCCATGCCTCGCCTACGACCACCTACTGGCAGCTGCACGTTGCCTCGGTGGCCTGGTTCTCGCCCCGCTACGAAGAGCTCTTCCCCCTGAAGGCGGAGTCGGCTCGAGGAAATGTGATGGCCCCAGCCACCACCCACTCGCTCTTCCATACGATGGCCGATATCGCCTCGATCGAGAGCCCCTATCTCGACCACGAAGTCTCGCTGGTCTGCCCTTCATTCGACTTCGAGCGTCCGCGCTACTACCTGAGCGACCACAACAAGGCAGTCCCCTTCCGTTCGGTTGGACTCACGGAGCGCGACCTGGAGGAGTTCTCCGAGCGCCATATTCAGATCGATTAGCCCCTCCCTGTCGGCCTGAAAAGGGTCGCTTCCGGAGCGGATAAAAGAACATCACCCCTGCAGCATCCTGCAGGGGTGATGTTTGTTAATCAGACTTGTATAAGCCTCTTTCGTTTTAGGGTAAGAGTGGCTTATTTCGAAGCCTCAACCGAAACCTTACGGAACTCCTTCATCAGCTTCGAGAGCTCGAGAGCCGACTTGCGAGCGCGCGTACCGGCAGCCTTGTTGTTCTTCGTTACCTGAGCCTCAGCGTTAGCTGCGAAATTAGCGTACTCAGCCTGGATTTTTTCTACCAATTCTTTCATAGTATTCAAACAATTTAGAGGTTAAGTTTGTGCAAATATATAAAAAAATTTAATCCGCAAAGGATTTCTGAGTAAAAAAGTACTGATTTTTCGATAAGATAGGCCATTTTTTGTTCTTGGGTATGTTTTTTGCCTCGAAAAAACGTAAAAATATCGCCTATGTGCAAACTGTTTATCTGGGGAATTCTCCTCCAATTCATGCTTTTATGGAGTTGCGGATCTGAGAAAAAAGGGACTTCTCAACCGCCTAAACTTACACTGCAAACTGCGCTCTTGGAGCTCGATACGCTGCCCGTGGAGCGGGAGTTTATCGGCTACCTCGAAGCCAACTTCTCGGCTGTGATTCAGCCGCGCCTCAACGCCTGGCTTGTGGCCCGTCACTACGAAAACGGCATGCCTGTAAAGCGTGGAGAGCGTCTCTTTACCCTCGACGAGTCCGAGACCCGCACCTCGCGCCTGGCCGCGGCTGCCGAGGTGGAGTCGGCGCGGGCCCGTCTGCTCGAGGCAAAGAACAACTACGAACGGGCTCTTCCGCTGGTCGATATTGAGGCGATCAGTCGGTCGCAATTCGACCAGTACGAGGCGCAGTATGGCGCGGCGCGTGCTGCCCTGACCTCTGCCGAGCAGTCGCTCAAGGCGGCGGAGCTCAAGTCGGGCTACACGCGCATCGACTCCCCGATCGATGGCGTGGCGGCCTCCTCGTCGGCCCATGTGGGCGACTATGTGGGCCCCGGAACCCGCTTCGAGGTGCTCACCACAATCTCCAATATCGATACCCTGTCGGTCGACCTGGCCCTGCCGATGAGCGAATACCTGCGCCTTGTGGCCGACCGCAAGGAGCCTAACCGGACCTTTGTGCGCAACCTGCGCCTCTACCTCTCTGACGGCTCGCTCTACCCCCATGCCGGCAGCTACGGATATACGAAAAAGGATGTCTCGGCAAATGAGGGGTCGCTGCTGATCTCGGTCAACTTCCCGAATCCCGACCGCCTGTTGCGAGCCGGTCAGTTTGCCCGTGTAAGGGCCGATCTCGGGGCCGGCACGCCGCGCCTTTTGCTGCCCGCCGAGGCGGTGATGCAGACCCAGGGGGTCACCGCTGTGTGGGTGGTGGAGGCTGACAGCACGGTGAACTATCGGCCGATCGCCGTCGGCGACCGGGTGGGCAGCTGCTGGAGCGTGAGCTCGGGCCTGGAGCCCGGGGAGCGAGTACTCCTTACCGGCCTTCAGAAGGTTAAGAAGGGAATGAAAATCAACTATTAAACCTGCGTTATATGGAGCGTTTCTTTATTACACGGCCGGTCTTTGCCATTGCCCTCTCCGTGGCGATGGTCTTGGCCGGTGTGGTGGCCATAGAAAATCTCTCGGTGGAGCAGTATCCCGATATTACGCCTCCGGTGGTTGAGGTGGCGGCCTCCTACCCCGGAGCCGATGCCCAGACCGTGGACGAGTCTGTGGCGCAGCCCTTGGGCAGTGAGGTGATGGGGGTGAGCGATATGCTCTACATGCAATCTACGGCTGCCGCCGACGGCTCGATGAATCTGCAGGTTACCTTTGCCATCGGATCGGATCCCGATTTGGATGCCATCTTCACGCAGAATCGTGTCTCGGAGGCTGCACCGAGCCTTCCGGCCACGGTGACCCGACACGGGGTGACCACGCAGAAGACCATGTCGGGATTTCTGATGGTCTATGCCCTCTATAGCGATGGACGCTACGACGAGGAGTTTCTCTCGAACTATGCCTATCTGCATATTCGTGATCAACTGCTCAAGGTCGAAGGTGTGGGCAAGGTGCAGGTGATGGGGGCCGGCGAGTATGCCATGCGCATCTGGCTCAGGCCCGATCTGCTGGCCTACTACGACCTGACGGTGGCCCAAGTGGCCGAGGCGATCAGCCGACAAAGCGGGATCTACCCCGCCGGAAAGTTCGGCGCCGCCCCCGCTCCCGAAGGAACACCCTTCACCTATTCGGTCCTGATGCCCCCACAGCTCTCTACGCCCGAGGAGTTTGCGAAGATTCTGCTGCGGGAGCTCCCCACCGGTGAGCAGGTGCGCTTGAGCGATGTTGCCTCGGTGGAGCTCGGGGCCCAGAGCTACGGCTCGACGTCGGCCTATGCGGGCAAACCCTCGGCCCTGGTGGTGGTCTATCAGCAGCCCGGCAGCAATGCCGTGGAGGTGGGCCGGGCCGTGAGCCAAGAGATGGAGCGCCTGAAGGGCAACTTTTACGACGGCATGGCCTATGCCACGATGGTCGATTCCACCTCGAGCATTCGTGCCGGCATTGAGGATATTTTCCTCACACTCTTTGTCGCCCTGCTGCTGGTGGTGGGGATCATCTACCTCTTCCTGCAGGATTGGCGCTCGACACTCATCCCGCTGGTGGCCATCCCCGTGTCGCTCATCTCGACCTTTGCCCTCTTTCCGCTCTTGGACTTCTCGATCAACATCATCTCACTGCTGGGTATGGTGCTCGCAATCGGCCTTGTAGTGGACGATGCCATTGTGGTGGTCGAGGCCGTACAGCTCAACCTGCAGGCGGGAATGACCCCCCGCAAGGCTGCCGCGGAGGCGATGCGCCGCGTAGCCTCGCCGATCATCGCCACCACGGTGGTGTTGCTGGCGGTCTTCATCCCGGTCTCCTTCACCGGAGGCATTACCGGGCTGCTGTTTCGGCAGTTCGGCATCACCCTCTCGCTTGCGGTCCTCTTCTCGGCCATCAACGCCTTGAGCCTCTCCCCGGCCCTCTGCGCCCTGATTTTGAAGCCGCATCCGCAACCCGAACGGGGACTCTTTTATCGTTTCAACCGCCTCTTCGACCGCATGATGGCCCGCTACGACGGAGCCTCCCGCTCGGTCTTGCGCCATGCGTGGCGCTCGGTGGCGCTGCTGGCCGTACTCGGCGTGGCGATCCTGCTGCTCTGGCGCAGCCTCCCCTCGGGATTCCTGCCTGAGGAGGATCAGGGCTATCTGATGGTAATGGTCGAGGGCCCCGAGGCCTCCTCCCTGGAGCGGACACAGCAGGCCATGGCCCATGTCGAGCAGGTGGTGCAGGCACTGCCTCAGGTTCGAGCCACCTCCTACGCTGCCGGATTCAACATGATGGCCGGAGTGGCTTCGTCGGACAGCGGCGTGCTCTTCGTCTCGCTGGTCGATTACAAGGAGCGCAACCTCTCGGCCATGGAGCTGGCCGATGAGCTCAACGGGATCCTCTTTGCGGCCGTACCCGAGGCGCAGTGTTACGCCTTCATCCCGCCCTCGATCCCGGGGCTCGGGGTCTCATCGGGCATTACGCTCGAGGTGCAGGATCTGGCCGGCCAGGGGGCCGAGGCCTTGGAGAGCACAACCCGGGCCTGGATCTCCAAGCTGGAGCAGCTGCCCGGGGTGGCCTCCGTGACGACACCCTACAATGGCGGCGTGCCGAACCGTCGGCTGGTGATCGACAAGGAGCAGGCACTGGCTCTCGGGGTCGATCTCGGGGAGCTCTATACCCAGATCGCCACGTTGCTCGGAGGGGACTATCTGAATAACTTCAGCGCCTTCGGAACCCTCTATCAGACCTACCTGCAGGCGGCTCCGGCCTACCGCCTCGATGGCCGCTCGCTCAACAGCTACTACATTGCGGGGCGCAACGGCAGCTCGGTGCCCCTCTCGCAGTTCATCCGCGTGGAGGAGTCCTCGGGTCCGGACTTCGTCACCCGCTTCAACAACTACCGCTCCATCGGCCTTACCGTAGCAACGACCCCGGGAACTTCGTCGGGCAAGGTGATGTCCCTCATCGAGCGCTCGGCCCGCGAGGAGCTGCCCCGCGAGATGGGCTTCTCCTGGAGCGGCATCTCCTTTCAGCAGCGCTCGGCCTCGAGCTCCGGGTGGTGGGTCTATCTCTTGGCCCTCTGCTTCGTCTTCCTTACGCTGGCCTCGCTCTACAACTCGTGGGGCATGCCCCCGGCTATCCTGCTGGGGGTGCCGCCCGCCATCTTCGGGGCGTTGCTCCTGGTGGCGGTGGCTCACCTCTTCAGCCCCCTGATCCTCAACGACCTCTACCTGCAGATCTCGCTGGTGATGCTCATCGGCCTTGCGGCCAAGAATGCCATTCTGGTGGCCGAGTATGCCGACCGCCTCTTCTTCGAGCAGGGGCTTGGTCTTGAAGAGGCCGCCTTAGGGGCTGCCCACCTGCGCCTCAGACCCATTCTGATGACCGCCTTTGCCTTTGTGCTCGGCGTCCTCCCCCTGGTCTTTGCCCATGGGGTCTACTCCACGGCCCGCCATGTGATGGGATGGGCGCTGGTCGGCGGCATGACGATGGCTACCCTGCTCGGTGTCTTCCTCTACCCCGCACTCTACTACCTGGTTGCCCGTCTCGGACGGTTCGACCGCAAACGTGAACGTCTGAAACTCCAAGCACAAGAGAAGCTATGAAATCCCTGCAACTCCTTTTGGGGCTCCTGGTGGCCCTTGCGCTGGGCAGCTGTGTCCGTCTGCCCATGCCCAACCCCTCGGCCCCGGCCGACTACCTCTTCAGTGAGGGGTTTGGCTGCGATTCGCTGCCCTACGATATTCGTTGGTGGAGGCACTTCAACGATCCGCTTCTGGATCGCTTGGAGGAGCTGGCATTGAAACAGAACCTCGATCTGGCGGAGGCCGCTTCGCGTGTGGAGCAGGCCCGCCTGAACCGCAAAGTGGTGATGAGCGAATATCTCCCCGCGTTCGATTTCGAAGTTGAGGCCTCGGCCGACCGCACCGAGCAGACGGGAGTCGTTCAGAATTATGAAGTGACTCCCCGGATGAGTTGGGAGGTCCCCCTGTTCGGAGCCCTGCGCTCGGCTCGTCGCTCGGTCCGGGCTCAGATTCTGCAGAGCGAGTGGGCCTTTCGTGGCGTGGTCCTCGCACTCACGGCCGAGGTGGCGACCACCTACTTCACACTCCTGGCTTGCGAACGCGGCCTTCATGTTGCGGAGCAGACCTACTTCCTGCGGCGCGAAGCGGCGGCACTGACCGATTCGCTCGTCCGCTACGGCATGGAGAGCCGGGTGGCCTCGGATCAGGCTCGCAGCCTGGTGGTCGCGGCTGCCGCCGACCGTCAGCAATATCGCCGACAGGTTGAGCAGAACCGCCTCGCGCTTACGATCCTGCTGGGTGAGGAGCCCTTGGATTTCTCTGTGGCGGGATGGGGTGCCCGGTTGTGGCTCGACTCTTTACCCCTTCAGGTGCCTGTGGGGCTGCCTTCCGATTTGTTGGGCCGGCGTCCCGATCTGATGCAGTCGCTCTTCAGCCTGGAGCAGGCGGCGGCCCATGTCGGCCTGGCGCGTGCCGCACGTCTGCCCTCCTTCTCGCTGACGCTGAGTGGCGGAATCGCTTCCGATGCCTTGAAGGGGCTCTTTACGGGCGACCCCTGGGTCTGGAGCGTGGGCGGCTCGCTCCTGCAGCCCCTCTTTGGGTTCGGGAAACTGAAGGCGCAGGAGAAGATTGCCCGCGAAAAGTACTACGAGGCGATGTTCGCCTACCGGGAGAGCTTCCTGGAGGCACTCTCGGATGTGGATGAGGCCCTGGTGGCCATTGTGAGCTATCGTGAGCAGGTGGAGCGTATTCGCGAACTGGTCGCCCTGAACGAGTCGATTGCCCGCAAGAGCCGCGCCCTATACGAAAACGGCATGTCGAACTACCTGAATGTGATTGATGCCGAACGCTCCTATTATACATCGCAGCAGCAACTCGTCGAACTGCTCGCCGAACACTACATCGCCTATGTCAACCTCTTCAAGGCCTTAGGCGGAGGGTGGTAGGACGGGTGAAACTCAAAACTCAAAATTCAAAATTATTTCCTTGTCGTTGCAATTATTCCTTTGCGAATATTTCCTTGCACAAGGCAAATAATTTTGAATTTTGAATTTTGAATTTTGAATTTTTTGTACCTTTGCCCGTATAAAAGAAGGAGCGAATTATGCGTTTGTCGGAGTTGAAGACGGGTGAGAAGGCGGTGATCGTGAAGGTCTCGGGGCATGGCGGATTTCGCCGGCGTATTCTCGAGATGGGATTTGTGCGCGGGAAGCAGGTGGAGGTGATCCTCAATGCTCCGCTCAAAGATCCGATTGACTATCGCATTATGGGCTATGATGTGTCGCTCAGACGCAGTGAGGCCGTGATGGTGGAGGTGATGACCGACCGCGAGGCCGAGTTGCTGATGCGCGGTGAGGTCTCGGAGGGAATCGAGGAGTGCGATTCGATCGACGAGGTGGTACGCCAGAGCAGCAAGCACATTCATGTGGCCCTGGTGGGTAATCCCAACAGCGGCAAGACTTCGCTCTTCAATGCCATCTCGGGCAGCCGAGAACATGTGGGGAACTACAGCGGGGTAACCGTAGATGCCAAGGTGGGCTATTGCAACTATAAGGGTTATCACTTCGAGCTTACCGATCTGCCCGGCACCTATGCCCTGGCGGCCTACACCCCCGAGGAGCTCTATGTGCGTCGCCACCTGGCGGAGCGCATGCCCGACGTGATCATCAACACGGTGGTGGCTTCGAACCTGGAACGCAATCTCTACCTTACGACCGAACTGATCGACATCAACCCCCGCATGGTGGTGGCGCTGAATATGTACGACGAGTTGGAGGCGAGCGGTGCGCAGCTCGACTATGAGAACCTGGGAGCGATGCTCGGTGTGCCGATGGTGCCGGTGGTGGCCCGCAGTGCCCGCGGTGTCGAAGAGTTGCTCGACACGCTGATTGCCGTCTATGAGAATGAGGATAAGCGTGTGCGCCATATTCACATCCACCAGGGGCAGACCATCGAGGGGGCGCTTGAGCCTCTGGCTTCGCTGATGCGTGAGCATCGCGATGAGCTGCCCAAATACTTCCCGCCCCGCTATCTGGCCATGAAGCTCCTGGAGGGGGACCGTGAGGTGATTGCCCGCTTGAGCCGTAACCCCCACTATGGCGCCTGGAAGGAGGTGCGCGATCGTGAGGCGCAACGTGTGGAGCGCGAATTGGGCGAGGATGTGGAGACGGCCATGGCCAACCGCAAGTATGGATTCATCTCCGGTGCCCTGAAGGAGACCTTCGAGCCGGGCGTGCGCGATCGTCTCCGGACCACCGAGGTGATCGACTCGCTGGTGACCCACAAGCTGTGGGGCTTCCCGATCTTCTTTCTGGTGATGTGGCTGATGTTCTACTCCACCTTTATGCTCGGAGCCTACCCCCAGGAGTGGATCTCCCTGGGTGTCGATTGGCTCGCCGCGGCGATTGATGGCCTGATGCCTCAGGGGGCATTGCGCGATTTGGTGGTCGATGGTGTGATCGGTGGTGTGGGCAGCGTGATAGTCTTCCTGCCCAACATCATGATTCTCTATCTGTTCATCTCCTTCATGGAGGACTCGGGCTACCTGGCGCGTGCCGCCTTTATCATGGACCGGGTGATGCACCGCATGGGGCTGCACGGCAAGTCGTTTATTCCGCTGATCATGGGCTTCGGCTGCAATGTGCCGGCAGTGATGGCCACGCGCACGATCGAGAGCCGCTCGAGCCGCCTGATTACCATCCTGATCATCCCCTTCATGTCGTGCAGCGCACGACTGCCGATCTATATTCTGCTGGTGGCCACCTTCTTCCCGACACATGCCGGTCTGGTGATGATGGGGCTCTATGTCTTGGGGGTGCTGTTGGCTATGTTCACTGCGCGGCACGTCATGCGCCGCTTCTTCTTCAAGGTCGATGAGACCCCCTTTGTGATGGAGCTGCCACCCTACCGCGTGCCGACCCTGAAGGCTACGGTGTTGCACATGTGGGAGAAGTGCGCCCAGTACCTGCGGAAGATGGGCGGACTGATCCTTGTGGCCTCGGTGGTGATCTGGTTCCTGAGCTACTACCCCCGCCCCGAGGTGGCCGAGACCAAGCAGGGGCACTACGAACACTCCTACCTGGGTGAGGTGGGCAAGGCTTGCGAACCGGTGGTTGAGCCCTTGGGCCTGAATTGGAAGTCGGCCGTGGCCATCCTCTCGGGTGTGGCTGCAAAAGAGATTGTGGTGAGCACGATGGGTGTGCTCTATACCAATACCCCTGAGGAGCCCTATCAGGGAGAGTTCGCCGAGGAGGTGTCGGCCGAGACCGACCTCGGACTCCCGGCCCGCCTGGCGGCAAGTGGTGACTTCACCCCCGCCTCGGCCCTCGCCTTCCTGGTCTTCATCCTGATCTACTTCCCCTGCATAGCCACCATCGCGGCCATCGCTTCGGAGATCGGCTGGCGCTGGGCGGCGGCTTCGATCCTCTACAATACGACTTTGGCCTGGCTTATGGCCTTCTTGACCTATCACCTCTTTTCGCTCTTCTGATGATGGATTGGCAAGATTGGATCGTAGCCCTGATCGGTGTGGCGGTGGCGGTGTATCTGCTCCGCCGGCTCTGGTGTGTGGTGCGTGGCGGTGGCGCGAAGTGCGACGGCTGTACGGCCGACTGCCCTCTGAAACGAGAACGTAAATGACCCCTGAAGCATGGCACTCGAGATCGAACGTAAATTCCTGCTCCTGAACGAGGATTTCAAGCAGCAGGCCCGGGAGCGGGTGGAGATCCGCCAGGGCTACCTCTCCCTCTCACCCGAGCGCACGGTGCGTGTCCGCACTTGGGGCGATAAGGGTTATCTGACCGTCAAGGGCCGTAGCTCGACCAATGGCCTGAGCCGCGAGGAGTGGGAGCGCGAAATCCCCTACGCAGAGGCCGAGGAGTTGCTCGCCGGATGTCGAGCCACGGTCGAGAAGAGTCGCTACCTGGTGCCGGTGGGCCGCCATACCTTCGAGGTAGATGAGTTCCACGGCCTGAATGCCGGGCTGCTGCTGGCCGAGGTGGAGCTTCAGGCCGAGGATGAGGCGTTCGAGCGCCCCGCCTGGCTCGGCCGCGAGGTGACGGGCGAGAAGGCCTACTACAACTCGCAAATTGCCTTGGCCACGCTGAAAAAGGCTACTGAATAACCCCTGTCGAAACCTTTTACCCATGCCTACCCCGCTGCCCCCTATAGAGAAGCACCCCTTGGAGCCCTTCCTGCCCGCCGGAGCCCGCCTGCTGATGCTCGGGAGCTTCCCGCCAAAGCGCGAACGATGGTCCATGGAGTTCTTCTACCCCAACCGCATCAACGACATGTGGCGCATCATGGGACTCCTCTTCTTTGGAGCTAAAGACCATTTCGAGTGCCCGGCCGAAAAGCGCTTCGACAAGGAGCGGATCGTGGATTTCTGCACGCACCTGGGGCTGGCCCTCTACGATACTGCCTCCGAGGTGCGCCGCCTGAAGGATAACGCCTCGGATGCCTTCCTGGAGGTGGTCACCCCGACCGACCTTCGAGCCCTGCTGCAGCAGATCCCCCACTGCCGAGCTATCGTTGCAACGGGCGAGAAGGCTGCCGAGGTGGTCAGCCAATGCTTCGGGTGCTCCAAACCCGCGGTTGGTGCCTCTGCCGAATTCACCTTTGCCGGCCGCACCCTGCGCCTGTGGCGTATGCCCTCCTCGTCGCGTGCCTACCCCCTCCCCCTCGACCGCAAGGCCGACCACTACCGCCGTATGTTCCTTTTTGAGGGAATCCTCTAAGCGACGGCTCCCTCCCCGCTCTCCCCTCTCCCCTCTCCCTGTGAAGTGTCCCCAAAGGTTTGGAGAAAAATAAATCTAAAACAGGTTCTATATTAAAAGTATGGGATTTTTAATTTTTTCGAGCAAATATTTGGCGGAATAAAATATTTGCCTTATATTTGCACCCGCAATCAGCCCGAAAGCTGAAACATATTGCGGAAATAGCTCAGTTGGTAGAGCACAACCTTGCCAAGGTTGGGGTCGCGAGTTCGAGTCTCGTTTTCCGCTCCAAGTCCAAAAGTTTTGAGGACAAAATCAAGCAAAACCCTTTGAAACATCG
>SUZM01000008.1 GCA_015059965.1 Rikenellaceae bacterium | reverse complement strand
GACAAAACGCACTTGAAAGACCTCTTCGACAAAACTAAATTTCAATATGACAAAGACCGTTTCGGACCAAATGGGCCAAATTTATTTAATGTTTAACTAGTCCCTATTTTTTATGGGACACTAATGTGCGAAGTTTGAATGTTGAAGAAAAACGTCAAGTAAACGTCTTACAAAAATGTATGCCCACCCAACCCATTGGGCCGGCCGGACGATACAAAGATATGGATATTATTTTATTTTGACAAATATTTGAATTGTTTTTAGCCCTGCTGGGTTTGGGGTGGAGTATGGTTTTTGGGGCGGGGCAGGGTAGAGGGGATACCTAATTATAAATACCCGCCCCCTCCATTTGATGGCGAGTCGGGGGCGGGTCTCTCTTTTGTCTGGTTTTATCGGGGCGGTTTTGTGTCGGGCTATCGGCTTGCGGCCATAAGGTCCATGGCGATATCGTGCTCCTCGGTGGGGAGCTCGTCGAGGAGCTGGTGGGGGTAGCAGATGCCGATCTTCACGGCATCCGTTCGGATTCCGACAAGGTACTTGTCGTAGAAACCCTTGCCGCGGCCCATGCGGTCGCCTGCGGGGGTGAAGGCGACACCCGGAACGAGGATCAGGTCGATCTCCGTGGGGGAGACGGGTTCCGAGCCCTCGGGTTCGGAGATGCCGAACGAGCCCGCCGACATCTGCTCGGGCCGGTAGTCGTAGAAGTGCATCACCTCCCCCTCGACACGCGGAACGAGGAGCCGTTTGTGGGGGCTCCACCTCTCAAGGGCCGGAGAGGTGTCGGGTTCGTCGGGAAGCGACGAGAAGAGGGCCACGCAGCGGGCTGCGCGGAAGGCGTTGGTCTGCTCGACACGTTGCCAGAGCTCCTCGGAGAGGCGGGCACGCTCCTCGGCCGTGAGCGAGCGGTTGAGTTGGCGCATGGTTTTGCGCAATTCTTGCTTGGTGCAGTTCATCTTTTCACGCTTTTCAATGCTGATCGGAGGGCTTTTCCCCGATTCTTACCTCAAAGGTAGGAGTTTTTTTGTAGAAATCATTGTTATTTCACAAACAAAACACTATCTTTGTGGGAAGATTGTGCCTTAAGTGGCCGGAAAAGGTGAAAAATTAGATAACAAGCAACAATAATTACAAACTTTTAATCAAATCCAACACGCTATGAACTGTTTTCTAACTAATTCTTCGCTGGGCAAGAAATTGGTGATGAGCATCTCGGGCTGTGCCCTTGTCCTCTTCATCCTCTTTCACATGTCCATGAACCTCGCTGCCCTCTTCTCGGCCGAGGCTTACAACATGATTTGCGCCTTCCTGGGTGCCAACTGGTATGCCCTTGTGGCTACCGTGGGCCTTGCTGCCCTGGTGGTGATTCACATTGTCTATGCGCTGATCCTCACCATGGAGAACTATCGCGCCCGTGGCAAGCAGCGCTACGCCGTAACGGTGAACGAGCCCGGTGTGCAGTGGGCTTCGAAGAACATGCTCGTGCTGGGCTTCGTGGTACTCGGTGGTCTGGCTATTCACCTCGTACACTTCTGGTCGAAGATGCAGCTTGTGGAGATCATGGGCCTGCATGAGAACTCGCTCGGCCTCTCGCCTACGGATGGTGCCGCGCTGATTCAGTACACCTTCTCGCAGTGGTACAACGTGGTGATCTACCTCGTTTGGTTCGTAGCCCTCTGGTTCCACCTTACGCACGGCGTATGGTCGATGTTCCAGACGGCAGGTTTCGCCAATGATGTTTGGTATCCCCGCCTCAAGTGCCTCTCGAACATCGTGGCTACCCTTATCTTCCTCGGTTTTGCTACCGTGGTTGTTTGGTTCTACTTCTGTGGCAACTGCTGCTGCTGTGGTGCCTGCTAAAAAGATCCCATCGTTTTGTTAGAATTAAAATAAAATAGAAATATGGCTCTGAAATTAGATTCCAAAATTCCTGCCGGTGCGTTGGCCGAAAAGTGGAGCAACCACAAGGCAGCTATCAAGGTCGTAAGCCCCGCCAATAAGCGCAAGCTCGACATTATCGTTGTAGGTACCGGTCTCGGTGGCGCCTCTGCAGCTGCCTCGCTCGGCGAACTCGGCTACAACGTCAAGATCTTCTGCATCCAGGACTCGCCCCGTCGTGCGCACTCGATCGCCGCTCAGGGTGGTATCAACGCTGCGAAGAACTACCAGAACGATAACGACTCGATATATCGCCTCTTCTACGACACGATCAAGGGTGGTGACTACCGCGCTCGCGAGGCCAACGTATATCGTCTGGCCGAGGTTTCGAACCTCATCATCGACCAGTGCGTGGCTCAGGGTGTGCCTTTTGCCCGTGAGTACGGCGGTCTGTTGGCCAACCGTTCGTTCGGTGGTGCCCAGGTATCGCGTACCTTCTATGCTCGTGGTCAGACGGGTCAGCAGCTCCTCTTGGGTGCCTATGCTGCCCTGAATAAGGAGATTCACAACAAGTCGGTGAAGAGCTATCCCCGTCACGAGATGCTCGATATCGTCGTTGAGGATGGCGAGGCTAAGGGTATCATCGCCCGCAACCTGGTAACCGGTGAGCTGGAGCGTCACGGTGCCCACGCCGTAGTAATCGCTACGGGTGGCTACGGTAACGTCTTCTTCCTCTCGACCAATGCCATGGCCTCGAACGGCTCGGCAGCCTTCCAGTGCTACCGCAAGGGTGCCGGTTTTGCCAACCCCTGCTTCACGCAGATTCACCCTACCTGTATCCCCGTACACGGTACGCAGCAGTCGAAGCTGACGCTGATGTCGGAGTCGTTGCGTAACGACGGCCGTATCTGGGTACCCAAGAAGATGGAGGATGTAAAGGCCCTGCGTGCCGGTACGCTGAAACCCTCGCAGATCGCCGAGGAGGACCGCGACTACTACCTGGAGCGCCGCTATCCCGCCTTCGGTAACCTCGTACCGCGTGATGTGGCTTCGCGTGCCGCCAAGGAGCGTTGCGATGCCGGCTTCGGTGTGAACGAGACCGGTCTGGCCGTATTCCTTGACTTCAAGACCGCCATCGAGCGTCTGGGTAAGGATGTGATCAAGGCCCGCTACGGCAACCTTTTCGATATGTATGAGGAGATCACCGATGTGAACCCCTACAATGAGCCCATGCAGATCTATCCCGCCGTACACTACACCATGGGTGGTATCTGGGTGGACTACAACCTGATGACCACCATCCCGGGTCTCTACGCCATCGGCGAGGCCAACTTCTCGGATCACGGTGCCAACCGTCTGGGTGCTTCTGCCCTGATGCAGGGTCTGGCCGACGGTTACTTCGTGCTGCCCTACACCATCGGTGACTACCTCTCGAAGAAGATTCAGGCTCCGAAGGTGAAGACCGACACGCCGGCATTCGACAAGGCCGAGAAGGAGGTGAAGGAGAAGATTGAGAAACTGCTTTCGATCAACGGTAAGCGTTCGGTGGACGATATCCACAAGGAGCTGGGTCACATCATGTGGGACAACGTGGGTATGGCCCGCACGAAGGAGTCGCTCGAGAAGGCTATCGTTGAGATCCAGAAACTGCGCAAGGAGTTCTGGCAGGATGTCAAGGTCGTAGGTACGGCCGACAGCTTCAACGTAGAGTTGGAGAAGGCCCTGCGCCTGGTGGACTACCTCGAGCTTGGTGAGCTGATGGCTCGCGATGCCCTGAACCGCGAGGAGTCGTGCGGTGGACACTTCCGCTCGGAGCACCAGACCGAGGAGGGTGAGGCCCTGCGCCACGACGACAAGTTCGCCTACGCCGCCGTTTGGGAGTACAAGGGTATGGATAAGGAGCCCGAGATGACCATCGAGCCTCTGGAGTACGAGTTTGTACACCGCGCACAGCGCAACTACAAGGACTAATACTTTTTTGACGTGAAACTTTAATCAAACATCGAACTATGAATTTTACATTAAAGATATGGCGTCAAAGAGACGCTAAGTCGCAGGGCGGTTTCAAGGAGTATCAGGTGAAGGACATCTCGCCCGATACCTCATTCCTCGAGATGCTCGATATTCTGAACAACGACCTCGTATATGCCGGTGAGGAGCCCGTGGCTTTCGACCACGACTGCCGCGAGGGTATCTGCGGTATGTGCTCGCTGCACATCGACGGCCATGCTCACGGCCCTTCGCAGGCTGTGACGACCTGCCAGCTCTACATGCGTAAGTTCAAGGATGGCGCTACCATTACGATCGAGCCCTGGCGCTCGGCCGCCTTCCCCGTGATCCGCGACCTGGTGGTGAACCGCGGTGCTTACGATGAGATTCTCCAGGCCGGAGGTTTCGTATCGGTACGCACGAACTCGGTACCCGATGGTAATGCCATTCCCATTCCCCAGGCCGATGCTGAGGAGTCGATGGATGCTGCCGCCTGCGTAGGTTGTGGCGCCTGCGCTGCAACGTGTAAGAACGGTTCGGCCATGCTCTTCGTGGCTGCCCGTGTATCGTCGCTTGCCAAGCTGCCCCAGGGCCGCGTGGAGGGTGCTCGTCGTGCCAAGGCCATGGTGGCCAAGATGGACGAGCTGGGCTTCGGTAACTGCACCAACACCGGTGCTTGCCAGGCTCAGTGCCCCAAGTCGATCTCCATCGCGCATATTGCACGTCTGAACCGTGAGTTCTTGGCGGCAAAACTCAAAGACTAAAATTTGTCGTGATAAGGGGCCATCTGCGGCCGCTAACCTTAAAAAGCAACAATGGGCAGTACGTCAAGTACAGCCCATCGTTGTTTTTAAGGCCGAGCGTTGCACCCGGCCCCTTCTGACGACAAATTTGATTTTCATCCTTTAGGAGGATCCCTTCTCCTGCCGTTGCGAGCCCCGAATGGAACATACGCCAAGTATGCCCCATCCGGGGCTCACTGCACGATAGACAGCAACTGCCACCTTCTGACAACAAAACCGCGTTAAGGAGCGAGTGTGGCACCCGGCCCCTTCTGACGACAAACCCCTTAAATGAGCAATTGTTTAGTGTCAGTGGTCAATTTTGATCTTCCCGAATGCCTCTATTGCTTCCAAAGCCCCTAAAAAATAGTTGTGAATCGTGAATTATTTTCTACCTTTGCGTTATGATTCGTATTTCGCTCGTCATCGCTACCTATAACCGTGCCGAGGCCCTGATTGGGGCCTTGCGATCGGTCGTGCAGCAGACCCTGTCGCCGACCGAATGGGAGTGTGTGGTGGTGGACAATCGTTCGACGGATGATACGGCGGCGCGTTTTGCCGACTTCGCGGCTCGCTATTCGGATCGGCAGCTGCGTATGGTCCGCGAGGAGCGTCAGGGGCTCTCCCATGCACGCAACTGTGGTATCGAGGCCTCGCGTGGCGAACTGATCGCCATCATAGATGATGACGAGCGCATTAACCCCGACTTCTTGGCCGCCTATGTTGAGCTTTTCGATCAATATCCTGAGGCGATGTCGGCCGGTGGGCGGGTGATTGCGACTTATGAAGAGGTGCCGCGTCCTCATTGGATGTCACGCTTTACCGAGGAGCCCATTGCCAATCCGATGGACTATGGAGATCAAGTGCGGGAGTTTCCCGTGGGGCGCATCCCGGCCGGAGGCAATATGGCCTTTCGGCGTGAGGTCTTCGTCCGTTTCGGCCTCTTCAATCCCGAGTTGGGGCGTGTGGGCGATCGTCTGATCGGCGGCGAGGAGAGCGACCTCTTCGAACGCCTGGCTCGCGCGGGAGCCAAGTGCTACTACGCACCCAAAGCGGTGATGTGGCACTTGATTCCTGCCCGCAAGCTCACCCGCGAGTATCTGCAAAACCTATCATATAATATAGGTGTGAGCCAACGTCGTCGTGCCGAACTGGGTGGACGGGTTCTCGGGCTCTACCTCCGAGAGGCGATGAAATGGGGGGCGACCCTGCTGATTGCCCTCTTCTGGCTGATCACCCTCCGTCCGGCGAAGGCTCTCTGGTTGGTGCGCCTGCGCCGAGGAATTACCCATGGGATTCGAAGTTAAATGAACGACTCATAGAAAGAGGGATGCCTCCACTCTTTCAAGGAACAAAGCGTTGTTTCCGGCTATAAAAAAGGTGTGTCCCGCTCTTCTTTGAGCAAAGACACACCTTCGTGATGTAAATTCAATTCAAATACCGATTCGTAAAGCCGGTTTTATCGGATTACAATCTTTTGGATGCGGTATTCATCGGTGAAGTACTCGGCTTTGAAATCCGTGCGTGGTTCCTGCCCATTGTATAGATCGTTCTCGTCCATCTGGGTAAAATAGGAAACACCTCTATTTGAGAGGACAGTCCCTTCACCCCACGCTTCAATCGAGGGCTCCGGGAATCGCCAATAGCAGACAAACTCGCACGACTCGGGGTAGCCGCCGGCATGCAGCTTTGCTTCGGTCTGAAGAACCTCCTTGCAGCTCATGCCGGGACAAACACCTCTGTGCGAAAGCATAGGCGAGAGGGCTTCAAGATACTCGATCTGAGTCTCTCCATCCTCACACTCGGTCATAAAGATTACCTCACCCATCTTTTTGAACAGGTATTTGTCGCGCGGAGGAATCTCCTCCCCCATGAACTCGTCGAAATAACCCTCCTCATCAATCTTTTGGATCTCGTCGTAGAGCCCTTCAACTTGGGCCGGAAGCTCCTCGATCGACATGCCGATTTTGACGGGGCCAATGCCCTTTGAGTGGATAAAGCCCTCCGGCTCATTGGTGCATGCCGTAGTCAGCACAAGGGCCAATAGGACAAAAAAGTATCTCTTCATAATGTGTTGTTTTAATAGCTCGGTTAATTTCCGTACAGGTTTTGCGTAACCACTTGTCTACTCCACCAGATTCTGGCAGCAGAGATTGCGGTCACCGTAACCGTTGTCAATCTTCGAAACATAGGGGAAGAACTTGGCACACTTGATCCACTCCAAGGGGAAGGCGGCCTCCTCGCGGGTGTAGGGGTGCGACCACTCGCCACAGAGCTCGGGGGCGGTGTGCGGAGCATTGACCACCACGTTGTCCTTCTCGCCCGAGGCGGCAGCGGCCTCACACTCGCGCTTGATCTGCACCAGGGCAGCCATAAAGCGATCCATCTCGGCCTTGTCCTCCGACTCCGTAGGCTCCACCATCAGCGTTTCGTGTACGGGGAACGAGAGGGTGGGGGCGTGGAAGCCGTAGTCCATCAGGCGGTGAGCGATGTCGCCGCAGTCGATGTTGTAGTCACGCTTGAAGTTCGTCAGGTCGAGGATCATCTCGTGACCCACGCGGCCCGTCTCACCGGCATAGTAGGTGCGATACTCACTCTTCAGGGCCGACGACATGTAGTTGGCGTTGACGATGGCCATTTCGGTCGAGCGGCGCAGACCCTCCTCGCCCAGCATCTTGATGTAGCCGTAGGTGATCGGGAGCAGCATGGCCGAGCCATAGGGCGACGAGGCAACAGCTGTAATGCCGTTATCACCACCCGTGGCAACGATCGGGTGCGAGGGCAAGAACTCCTTCAGGTGCTCGGCCACGCAGATGGGGCCTACACCGGGGCCGCCACCACCGTGGGGCATCGCGAAGGTCTTGTGCAGGTTCAGGTGGCAGACGTCGGCTCCAATGTAGCCGGGGTTCGTCAGACCCACCTGGGCGTTCATGTTGGCACCGTCCATATAGACCTGACCTCCGGCCTCATGTACGGCATCCACAATCTCGCGAATACGGCTCTCGAAGACACCGTGGGTCGAGGGGTAGGTAACCATCAGACCGCACAGCTCCGAGCTGTGCTCCTCAGCCTTCTTCTTCAGATCCTCGACGTCGATATTTCCGTTCTGGTCGCAGGCTACCGTGACGATCTTCATGCCGGCCATGGCTGCCGAGGCGGGGTTGGTGCCGTGGGCCGAGGCGGGGATCAGCATGATGTTGCGGTAGCCCTGGCCGCGGCTCTGGTGGTAGGCACGGATCACCATCAGACCCGTGTACTCGCCCGCAGCACCCGAGTTGGGTTGTACGGAGCAGGCGGCAAAGCCGGTGATGGTGGCCAGGTTGCGCTCCAGCTCGGCAATCAGCTCGAGGTAACCCTCGGCCTGGTCGGCCGGTGCGAAGGGGTGCATATTCTGGAAGCCGGCGAGCGACAGGGGCATCATCTCCGCGGCGGCGTTGAGCTTCATCGTGCACGAACCGAGTGAGATCATCGAGTTGGCCAGCGAGATGTCGCGCAGCTCCAGCTTCTTGATATAGCGCATTAGTTCGCTCTCCGAGCGGTAGGAGTTGAAGATCTTCTCCTGCAGGTAGGCCGACTCACGAACCAACTCCTGGGGCAGGGCATTCTCTGAGGCGAGCTTTACGGCCTTGGCCTTCTTGCCACGAGCCTCGGCAAAGATCGAGATGATGGTTGCCACCTCCTCGGGGGTGGTTACCTCGTCGCACGAGAGGCGCACGCGGCCCTCACTGGGATAGTAGAAGTTGATCCCCTGAATCAGGGCCAGCGACTGAATCACGGCAGCCTCGGCCTCCACCTCCACGGTGTCGAAGAGCTGCTTGGTAGTGAGCTTATAGCCCAAAGCCTCCAGGGCGTTGGCTACGGTCAGGGCCGAGCGGTGGGCCGTCTCGGCGGCACGACGTAGCCCCTCGGGACCATTGTACATACAGTAAAGACCCACCATTGAGGCCATCAGAGCCGAAGCGGTACAGATGTTCGAGGTGGCCTTCTCGCGCTTGATGTGCTGCTCACGCATCTGGAGAGCCATACGCAGGGCCTTGTTGCCCAGACGGTCTACCGAAACACCGATGATGCGGCCCGGCATGTTGCGCTTGTAAGCCTCGCGCGTAGCCATGTAACCGGCCGAGGGACCTCCGAAGCCCATCGGCGTACCCAGGCGCTGGGTCGAACCTACGGCGATGTCGGCACCCCACTCGCCGGGAGCCTTCACCAGAGCCAGGGCCAACAGATCGGCAACCGCCGTCACCAGGATTCCCTTCGCGTGGGCAGCCTCGGCAAACGAAGCGTAGTCACGCAACTCACCATTGGCGGCCGGGTACTGTACGATGGCGCCAAACTCCTTGCCCGTAAATTCGTAGGTGGCGTAGTCGTCCACGATCAGCTCGATGCCGAAGGGCTCCGAGCGAGTCAGCAGCACGTCCAGATTCTGCGGGAAGAGCTGCTCGTCCACGAAGAGCTGGTTGCGACCCTCCTTCACGGCTTCGCGCGAACGCAGGGCATACATCATCAGCATCGCCTCAGCCGTGGCGGTAGCCTCGTCCAGGAGCGAGCAGTTGGCAATCTGCATACCCGTAAGGGAGATAATAGCGGTCTGGTAGTTCAGCAGAGCCTCCAGACGGCCCTGCGAGATCTCGGCCTGATAGGGGGTGTAGGAGGTGTACCAGGCGGGGTTCTCGAAGACGTTGCGGGCCACCACGGCGGGAACAGCCGTCGGGTAGTAGCCCATACCGATGAACGAGCGCAGGGTGCGGTTGCGCGAGGCAAGCTCCTGAATGTGAGCCGCAAACTCGTACTCACTCATCCCCTTGTCCAAAGCCAGCGGCTCCTTCAGGCGGATCGACTGCGGAATTACCTGTGAGATGAGCTCCTCGACCGACTTTACCCCGATCACCTCGAGCATCTCCTTGAGATCTTTTTCACGCGTTACACCAATGTGGCGTGCAGCAAAATTGTCAAATGCCATAGTTTTCTATTTTTAGGTTTTCTATTTTAGGTTTTCTAACTTTTATGCTTTACCGTTTTCTTACCTTTTCCTTACTTTTCTTCTTCCTTCTCTCCCGTTTTTCTCTTCCCGCTCCTTGTCTTTTGCGCATACTTGCCTTAGGCTTTTTGCGCACCTTGTTCCCGCTTTGAAAAAGGGGGCGGTCGGTTTCCAACTAACAAAGTTAAGAAAAAAATGGGATAATCGAACTTTTGGCAATAAGAAATCTTTGCCTGTGGAGAAAAAAAATCCGCGACTCCAACCAAATGAGCAGCGAAAAGATAAAAGTTGTGAAATTTTTATTGCAAAATCGTGAAGATATGGTTACAGCCAAAAAAATTTGTATATTTGGGGTGCCAAATCGGTACTTCTGGCTCCCAAGGAGCCGAATGTGGCCGGTAACGTGTTGTAAATAAGCGGTTCTTGTTTCTTCTTGGATACGAACGCAACCAACCGCAGACGGAATAGAGATGTAAAAAGAAAACCCATACATAAATCTATGAGTGAACTCTACACCATTATCGTCGTTATTCTCGGCATCCTGGCCCTCTCGGGTCTCTTTGTCGGTGTAACCAATGATGCCGTGAACTTCCTGAACTCGGCCATCGGTTCTAAGGCAGCCTCGATGCGCACCATTCTGACGGTCGCCTCGGTGGGTATCATCATCGGCGTTGTTACCTCGAGTGGTATGATGGAGGTGGCCCGCAACGGCATGTTCAACCCCGCCCTCTTCTCCTTCCATGAGGTGATGATTCTCTACTTGGGCGTGATGTTTGCCAACGTCATCCTCTTGGATCTCTACAACTCGCTGGGCCTCCCGACCTCGACCACCGTGTCGCTGATCTTCTGTCTGTTGGGTTCGGCCATTGCCGTTTCGATCTTCAAGATTGCCGGCAGCGACATGTTGACACTGAGCAGCTTGGGTGAATTTATCAACACCTCGCGAGCTTTGGGTATCGTCTCGGCCATCCTCCTTTCGGTGGTTATCGCCTTCACTTGCGGTACGATCGTGATGTACGTCTCGCGTGCCATCTTCTCGTTCCGCTATACGGCCATGTTGCGTAAGTTGGGTGCCATGTGGTGTGGTATTTCGCTGACGGCCATTGTCTATTTCGCCCTCTTCAAGGGGTTGAAGGGCATCCTGGCCGGTCACCCCTTCATCGAATTTGTAAACCACCACCTCTTCCTTTCGCTGGTGGTCTGCTGGATCATCTGCTCGCTGATCCTCTTCTTCTTGCAGCGGCTGAAGATCAACATCCTGCGCATAACGATCCTCTCGGGTACCTTTGCCCTCGCCTTAGCCTTTGCCGGTAACGACCTGGTGAACTTCATCGGTGTCCCCGTGGCCAGCTTCGATGCCTACCAGATTGCTTCGCGGGCGGGCACCACCGAGTTGATGATGGGGGCCTTGAGCGAGAATGTCCCTGCCAACTTTGCCATCCTCCTCTTCGCCGGCGTGGTGATGATCGTAACGCTTTGGACCTCGAAAAAGTCGATGAACGTGAGCCAGACCGAGCTCTCGCTCTCGTCGGCTCAGGAGGGCGAGGGGGGATCGGGTTACAACTCGTCGGCCTTCTCGCGTACGTTGGTTCGCGGAGCGCTGAACATCAACAATGCCCTCGAATCGGTGGTTCCGAAGCGCATCCGCGAGAAGCTGGCCACCCGTTTCGAGTATGAGGATATCGAGCACAGCGGCTCGCCTTACGATATGATCCGTGCCACGGTGAACCTCACCACGGCAGCCATGCTCATCTCGATGGCTACGTCGCTCAAACTGCCCCTCTCGACCACCTACGTCTGCTTTATGGTGGCCATGGGTTCGTCGCTGGCCGATAAGGCCTGGGGACGCGAGTCGGCCGTATACCGCATTACGGGCGTGATGACCGTGGTGATGGGTTGGTTTGTAACGGCCCTGGGTGGTTTCCTGATTGCCTTGGTCGTGGGGCTGGTGCTGATCTATGGCGGCACGATTGCCATTGTGATCACCACCATTCTCTGTGGAGTGATGCTCTACCGCAGCAATTTCAAAAAGAAGCCCGCGGGGGAGGTTGCCCCGAAGAGCCGTAAGCCCGAGACCTCGGAGGAGATCCTCCATTCGCTCAGCGAGGAGGTCTGCGCCACCTTGGTTTCGGCCACGCGCATCTACGACCGCACTCTTTTGGCCGTCTTCAAGGAGAATCGCAAGGTGTTGCGCGAGATGACCCAACAAGCCCAGGAGCTCTATCAGCACTCGAGCGACCGCAAATATTCGCTCATGTCCACCCTGCGCCGTCTGCAGGAGGGGGATATCGATGCGGCCCAATACTATGTTCAGGTGGTGGACTACCTCAATGAGATGACCAAAGCGTTGTTGCATATTACCCGTCCCGCCTACGAGCATATCGATAACAACCACGAAGGCTTGTCGAAGGGTCAGACCGAGGATCTGATGCACATCAATGACGAGGTGGAGTTGATCTATCGCCAGATCGAGATGATGTTGCGCATGGGCGACTTCTCGGAGATCGACCGCGTGCTGGCTATGCGCGACAACCTCTTTGAGACGATTGCCGATGCCATTAAGTCCGAGTTGGAGCGCATCAATACCTCGAATTCGAATACCAAGGCCTCGATGCTCTACCTGACGATCCTCACCGAGACAAAGAACATGATCCTGCAGTCGCGCAACCTCCTAAAGTCGCAGCGCTACTTTGTCGAGCACTCGGGCGTGCAGATCAGCGCGAAGCTGAAGATGAATTAGTTTGGGGCCCTCTGCCGGCCTCGGCCTTTTAGGCTGAAGACAAAATTGAGCCTGTCCGCGAGTGGTTGGACAGGCTCAATTTTTTCTGGGGGGGGGTAATTCCGATTAATTTGTGAGGGCAGAGGGCGCAGAGAATACTACGGAGATTTGGAATTTAACAATGGTAATTATATATCATTTTACACCAAGGTGTAAAATGACCTCTTTTTCAGCCGTCAGGCTGACTAAGTCCCCTGCCCGAGGCGGGGGATTTAGGGGGTGGGTCAGCATTTATAAACACGGCGGAACGCCGTGAGTAAAAAAAGGTGTGCAAAGAGAATTTCGATCCCTATTGTGTAATCTTGTATATAAGCACCTTAACAATTACTCATTTCTCATCACCTCTCCCTGGTGCTCGATGCTCTCGTTGTGGATGGCATCGAGGACCGTGCGCAGGAAGTGTTCGCTGAGGCGGAGCTCGCTGCTGCGGGCCACGATACGTTTCACGACCTCGGCCCAGCGGTCGCTCTGGAGGATCATCACGTCGTTTTCGCGCTTCACGCGGCCGATGCGGTCGGCCACCTTCATGCGGCGGCTCAGCAGGTCGAAGATCTCGGCATCGAGTTGGTCGATCTCCGAGCGGCAGGCGGCCAGCGTGCGCAGATATTCGGCATCGAGGCTGCACTGCGAGGGCCAGCTTACGCTCTGCAAGAGCCGGCTTAAGGTCTCGGGGGTGATCTGCTGACGAGCATCGCTCAAGGCCTCATCGGGACTTCGGTGGCTCTCGATGATCAGGCCGTCGAAGTTGAGGTTGGCTGCCCGTTGGGCTACCTCAAGCAGCAATGCGCGATCTCCGGCGATGTGCGAGGGGTCGCAGATCAGGGGAAGCGAGGGGAAGCGGCGTCGCATATCGAATGCCAGGTGCCACATCGGGTCGTTGCGGTAGGGCCAATGGTTCGAGGTCGAGAAGCCGCGGTGTACCAATGCCAGGCGTGTGATCGGAACTCCAACCTTCAGGAAGCGCTCCACGGCTCCTGCCCACAGCTCCACATCGGGGTGCATGGGGTTTTTGATCAGCACCTGCAGCCGACTTCCGGCCACCGCTTCGGCAATCTCCTGGACCAGAAAGGGGTTTACCGTGGTGCGGGCTCCGATCCAGATGCCGTCGAGCCCATGGTGCAGCACCCCCTCGACATGGCGCGAGGAGGCGACCTCCGTCACCACGGGCAGTCCTGTGCGCTCTCGGGCCTCCCGGAGCCACTCCAGACCCCGGTCGCCCACCCCCTCAAAGGAGTCGGGGCGGGTGCGCGGTTTCCACAATCCGGCACGCAGGAGATCGACCATCCCCGTGCGGGCCAGGCGCTCACAGGTCTCCAGGAGCTGTTCGCGGCTCTCGGCACTGCAGGGCCCGGCAATCACCAGAGGCCGCTTCCCATTTGGGGTGAGGGAGGAGTGAACCATGCGCGATTAGAAAAGTTGGGGTACAAACTCCGAGAGGTAGATGCGCCAGTTGCGCCAGGTGTGGCCTCCGTCGCTCTGGCGGAAGGTGTAGGGGAAGGCCATCTCGTCGAGCAGCTGTCGGAAATTTTTGTTGTGCTCCCAGAGGAAGTCCTCCGTGCCACAGGCGATCCAGTAGAGTCTCAGTCCATTTTGCTTCTGACGCTTCAGGCTCCATTCAAAATCTTCGTATACAGGGGAATTGACGGCCCGTTCGGGACGTATGGCGGCCGAGAAGAGACCCACATAGTCAAACATCTCCTCGTAGTAGCGCGAGATATGCAGAGCGTGAAATCCTCCCATCGAGAGGCCGGCAATGGCGCGTCCCGACTTCTCGGCGCGCGTGCGGTAGTGGCTGTCGATGTAGTTGATCACATCCTCAAAGGCGCTCTCAAACGACCCCTCCATCGTGCGGGGCAGATTTGTGGTGGGTTTGTAGAGCCCTTGTGCCGTCTCTCCCGGTGCAGCCTGCAGGGCTGCATTGCCGTTGGTCATCACCACAATCATCGGCCGGGCCTTGCCCTGAGCGATGAGGTTGTCGAGAATTTGAGCTGCGCGACCCAGCGAGAGCCACGCCTCCTCATCTCCTCCCATGCCGTGCAGAAGGTACAAAACGGGATACTCCTGTTCGGAATCGGCATAGCCTGCGGGGGTATAGACCGAGAGGCGGCGCTCACTCTTAAGGGTAGGCGAGGGGTACCAGCAGCGTGTTACCGCGCCGTGGGGAACCTCCTGTACGCTGTAGAGTGCCCCCTTGTCGTCGGGCTTTCGGCCCGGAATGATGAAGATGTTGGTCAGCGATGCGATATCGCGGTTTAGGTAGACATTGTTGGGATCTGTGACACGCAGTCCGTCGACCGTGAACGAGTAGCCGTAGAGCTCCGAGGCCAGAGGATCGGTGGTGTATTCCCAGAGGCCGCCCTCCTGCCGAGTCATGGCGACCACGCCCGCCGAGAGCTGCTCGCCTTTGGGGGTCATCACCCGTTGCGGGGGCAGGAAGTCGCCCGTAAGCTCCACCTTTTGGGCCTCGGGGGCCACCAGACGGAAGGTAACCGAGCCGTTGGCGTGAATCTCGGGCGAGGTGATATCGCTGTGGTTCCAGAGAGCCTCCTGGGCCCCGGCCATGAGGGACAACAGTGTAAAAATAAGGAGTAACGAAATCTTTTTCATAGGTCAAAATTCTCTTTTCAGGTGTAATATCGGGGGATAAACATGGGCCTCCGATTGGCTAATATTGAAAGGTGCTGCCACCGATAAATTCGCGCAGAATCGAGGTTGGAGGAATATCCTTTTGGTCGTAAACCGGGGTGAAGTTGTCGAGGAATTGCAACAATCGGCAAGCTTCGTCGTACTCGGGCACCGTGTCGGGCACCTCGCGCAGGATCGGTTCGGCCAGGGGGCGCAGGACCGAGAGTTCGTAGAAGAGCGAGGTGTTGAACATCGCATCGGCATTCTCCTGGTAGGGGAAGATGTGCTTCTCCTCGCCGAGGCGCACACTGCCCCAGCGGGCCAGGGTCGATTGGGCAGTGCTGCCGCGCTGGACGTAGTCGCGTGTCATGCGGCGCAGCAGTCGGTTGTCCGAGGTGGCGATGCGCGAGAGGTTGTCCATCGAGATCGAGGTGAAGCACGAGGCGTAGATCGTGAACTTTTGCTCGGCAGGAATCGATGGGGTGAGGCGGGGATTCAGTCCGTGAATTCCCTCCACGATCAGGATCGAGCGCTCGTCGAGTTGCAGCGACTCCTCGTGCCATTCGCGCAGTCCGGTGATGAAGTTGTAGCGGGGGATGGTGACGGCCTTTCCCTCGAAGAGTTGAGTCAGATGGTCGTTGAAGAGGGCGAGGTCGATCGCCTCGAGAGTCTCGTAGTCGTAGTCTCCTTTCTCGTCACGGGGGGTCTTGTCGCGCTCCACGAAGTAGTCGTCGAGCGAGATGATGTGCGGATTGAGCCCGAGGACCTGCAGTTGTACGGTCAGGCGCTTGGCCGTGGTGGTCTTGCCGCTCGACGAGGGTCCTGAGATCAGCACGAGGCGGGTGCCGTGGGTGTGGTTGGCCTCATGGATGCGGTCGGCGATCTTCGAGAGGCTTCGTTCATGCACAGCCTCGGCGATGCGGACCATCTCGCCGATCCTGCCCTCGAGGATGCGGCCGTTGATCTGCCCCACGGTGGCAACCCCCAGGAGTTCGTTCCAGCGTTTGTAGTCGTGGAAGATATCAAACATCTTCTCCTGCATGGTGTTTCGGTGTACATGATCGGGGTCGGTACGCAGGGGGAGTGCGAGGTAAAATCCGTTGAAGCAGCGCGAGAGGGAGAAGTGCTTCACGAATCCGGACGATGGGGCGAGCGGTCCGTAGAAGTATCCGATCATGTCGTCCATGGTGTAAAGGGTGCTGTAGAGTCGGGGTCGGGAGTCCAGGAGGGGGAGTTTGTCGTCCAGCCCCGCCTCGATGTAGCGTTTGCGCACCTCGGAGGTGGTCAGGTGCTGGCGCCTGATGGGGAAGTCGGCCTCGACGATCTGTTGCATGCGCAGTTCGAGGGCGGCGATCTCTTCGTCGGTGATCAGCTGCATCTGCTCGATTTCGCAGTAGAATCCGCTCTGGCCGAGGGAGTGGCGAATGGAGAGTTCCTTTCCGGGCCAGAGGTCTCGAACGGCCTTTTGGAGCACAAACCACACGGTGCGCTGATAGAGGCGGAAACCGGCGAAGGAGGAGATGTCGATAAAACGCACGGATACGGGGCTGCAGATGCGGTAGGAGAGCTCTTTGAGCCGATTATTGACAAATGCGGCGAGCAGGGGACGTCCCTGTTCGGTTTTGAGGTTCTGAGCGATTAGGGAAAGGGGAGTCCCCATGGGCACCTGGAGGTGTCTGCCGTCGTTTTCGCAGAAGATGGTAATCGGGTCGGTGGAGGTCATAATCTTGCTATTTACTTGGTAAAGTTACGAAAAATTACTATCTTTACAAATCAGAAAGAAAAAAAAGCTATGAAAAGAGCCATTTCCTACCTGCTGATGATCGCCCTTTTGGTGGTTGTGGGATGCCGTCCCTCGGCCCGCGAGGTGGTGATCCTCTCCACGAACGATATGCATGCGCATATTGATCAATTTCCGCAGCTGTCCACGGCTGTTGAGCGTTGCCGCGATACGGCAGAGGTTATTTTGGTTGATGCGGGCGACCGCTGGACGGGCAATGCCTATGTGGACCTTGCCGAGGATCGTCGGCCGATCCTCGAGCTGATGAACCGTGTGGGCTACGACCTGGGCGTGCTCGGCAACCATGAGTTCGATGGGGGCCAGGCGCTCCTGGAGCGTGCGGTCCGGGGGTTGAATTTCCCGCTGATCTGCGCCAATATGCAGAGCGGTCCGGGAGCCGAGCTGAGACCTTTCGAGGCATCGCGTATCCTTTCGCGCGGGGGCCTGAGCTTCGGATTTGTGGGCGTGGTGACGAACTACGGCCCCAATAACCACCCCGACGGCCACGATGCGATTTTTGAGGGGCTCACCTTCACGGATGCGGTGCAGACGGCCGCCGAGCTGGCCCCGACCCTCGAGACGTGCGATGTGCGCGTGCTGCTGAGCCATGTGGGCCTGGAGCGCGACCGCGAGATTGCCCGCACCGGAGCGGGCTACGACCTTATTCTCGGAGGCCATAGCCACGACCGCGCGAATGAGCGCGTGGCGGGTACGCTGATCACCCAGACGGGCAAGAATCTCCGCTTTGTGGGGGCTACGACCGTGCGCCGGGGCGCAGATGGCACCCCCGAGCTGACCTTCCGCGAGGTGCCGCTTGAGGGCTATGCCCCCGACCCGGAAATCGCGGCCCTGGTCGCCTCGATCAAGGCCAACCCCGAACTCCGGCGGCCCGTGGGCGAACTTACGGCCCCCGCCTCGCGTACTGCCCTGGCCCTGCTCTTCGCCGAGAGCATCCGCTCGGCCGCCGATGCCGAGATCGGGCTCTACCACTATGGGGGTGTGCGCCTCGACAGCCTCGCTGCGGGCGAGGTGCCCCTGGTCGAGATCTATAACCTCGAGCCCTTCACCTCCAAGATCTCGACGATCGAGATGACCCCTCAGGAGCTGCGGCGACTGATTGTTACGAAGTTCAACGATACGGTCAAGCCCTCGGAGTCGCACTGCATCGACCTCTTCTGCACGGTGCCCTATGAGGTGATCACCGATGGCCGCGATGCCACGGATGTCCGCTTCCCGACCCTTGAGGAGGGCCGGCGCTACCGCGTGGCCCTGGGCGACTATATCTTCAAGACCTACCGCGATGTGCAGGGCACGGGCGGCACGACCACCGAACTGCTGGTTACCGATGCCCTGCTCTCACACCTCGCCCGCGGCCCCTGGACCCCTACGGAGCCCGAACAACGCATTCAGCAATGAGCAATGAGGAACGAGCATTCAGCATTCAGCATTCAGCATTCAGCATTCAGCATTCAGCATTCAGCAATGAGCAATTTTTTGGCTTACGCATCGGAATATTACCCAAGAATATTCCCAACGACAAAAAATCATTGCTCATTACTCATTGCTCATTGCTCATTCCTCATTGAGCTCTGCTCATTGCCTCTAAAATAACCAACAAAAAAAACCTGCAATCACTTGCAGGTTTTTTTGTCGGAAACTCCGGAAATGTTAAAAATTCTGGAAAGTGCTCCAGTTGCTGTTGCCCTCGGCTGAACTCTCCACGCTGTCGGGCAGATTCACAAAGAAATCCAGGCCGGTCCACTGCTCGATTTGGTCCACCGACACGGCATAATTGCTGTAGTCGTCGTTGTGTGTCTGATTGGTGCACCAGAATCCGATGGCCGAGGCCGATGTCGGGTTGTTCTCGTTGTTCACCTTCAGCGCTACCGTGTAGAAGTAGCGGGGCACGGGAATCTCTTTTCCGCTGTTGTCATAGGTCCTCTCGGGGGTAAACGAGCCGTTTCCGTCATCCACCTGGGGAGACATCGTACCCGTTACTACATAGAGATAGTCGCCGTTCTGCGCCAACCCTCTCAAAGCGGCCTCCAGGTTGTTCCAGGTCACCTGATTGAATGTTGCATTCTGAGGAGCAATATTGACGGTGTAGAAGGTCTGATCGTTCATTGCCACCGATCGGTTTCTTGCTGCCGACGGCAGGAGGTGACCTCGGTCATAGTTGTTCGAACCTCCCGATGCCGAACTTTTGTACGATGACGAGATAATATTCGCCTGGCAGTTCGTCGAAATCTCGCTTACATACGACCAATTATCCGTGCGATATCCGCTCTCTGCCGTGTGCTCACTACCGAGAGGATAGGCCACCCAGTAGGTGGTCATCGTACTGGTGTCGTAGCATACGGTGTAGCTGTGGTTGCTGTCGTAGGAGTAGGTGTGCGTAAAGAGGTTCGATGTCGAACTGCTTGTCATCACAGCCTCCGTGCCATTCATCTCGGCAGGCATCTCCAACCACGCCGCTCCGAGTGCGGGCGTTATCGCTGCCTCGGTGACGATGGTTGCGCTGTTGCTGAGGACCGTGGTGTCATTCGTTGCGGTGCACCAGGCGTGTACGGTGTAGGTCGTGCCGGCCTGAAGGGCGATATCGCTCACTTGGGCGTAGGTCTGTGTGCCTTGGCAATCAAAAATACCCGTCACGGTGTCGCTGCTGTCGGTGGCGGTAAAGACAAAGTAAACCTGCCCGTTGAGTACATAGGCAGGTTCACTGATTACACACCCCGCCCAACCTGTCGTACCACTTACAGAAGCGGTCAAATTGGTTAATCCCGGGGTAGGGTCTGTGGCGGGAGGGGTTATTCCCCCTCCCTCTCCACTACCAGAGGATCAATTATTCTCCTTCTTATAGAGCGTGATAGCTTTCTGACTCGTGTATGACGTGCTCTTGTAATAGCGGAAACGCATATTATTGTTTGCCGCGTTGAAGCGAAGCACCGAAGTATTCGAAGTAATCTTCGCAGAACCATCCGTTTCGAAGGTAATGGTATTTACCTGAGCGGTATTAGCGTTAAAGTTCAACTTGTTGTCTCCACTTGTGCCGTACATATAACCACTGGCAGCCTTCAGCGAATATCCACCGCTCATAGCTGCGATGGTTACCTCTCCGGCAAAAGCCGTCTCAGCCGAAATAGTAGTGCCACTAATTGTTGCCGAGGTGTAACCATTTACAGCATCCTGACCGTTGAATACATAAGCATCCGTTTCATCCTCGTAAACGATGATGTAGGTGCCATCGGCCAAATCGGCAGTGCTCGTTACCTTCGTGTAAACATTGCCACTGGGCTCGTCGCCAGTACCCGGATCGGGCTCCTCCACCTCATGCTCGCAATTCAGCGAAACAATGTAGCTGCTGGCGTTGAACTCGTAAATTGAGCCGTATAGTGTCAAGTCACCATATACAACAACCTCGTCACCCGTGTGGATCTGGTCCTCCGAGGTGAAAGCCGTATTATCCAAATACTTGCCACGATAAATCTGCAAATTATCGTCAATGTAATAGTCTGCATTGCCGTACTGGATGCTTACCGATGTAACGCTGGTAATAGTACCCTTTACGTATACCCCCGAAACGGTTTCATAAGCGTCAATGGCAGCAATAGCGCGGGTTACATCATAAGGTGATTCCTTGGTTCCCTCACCGGTACCGGGCAACTCTACGGCAGCAGCTTTCTGGGTAAAGGTAATTACCACATTAGCAGCACCCTCGGCCGACAGCGTTACAGTAGCCGTGCGGCTCTCCGTAGCGGTGTTCTCCCCATAGGTGTAGTAGATGCCGTTTGCGTAGCTATCGAACAAATCAGCAAGTAACCACTCGCCCTCAACGGTAATATTTACATTCTCAGGATTGAGGTTCGAGAGCTCAACGTCAATATTGCCCTCATAATCTGTCGAGGTAGCCTCCAACATTACCTCGGTCTCTGCCACCGTGATGGTAGGAACAATGGGGTCCGAATCGTTAATGTCGTTCAGGTAGATGTAAACAGACTGCTGAGCAGTGCTATAGCAAGAGAAGATAGAGCTATTCTTGTTGTACCGCATTTTGTTTCTCGTGTTGCTTCCTTGAGCGACAATCGAGGCAACACCAGTATTGTTAATGGTAATTTCCCATTGAGCGTTAGCGTCGTTATTCTCCTGCGTTTTCAGATAGTTCTTGGTACTACTTGCGGCATAGAGATAACCGGCACCCTTGCTTCCGTTGGGATCGTAGAGCGTGAAATGCTCACCCACCTTGCCTACCGTCAGAACAGCAACACCATCAATAGCGGTAATTGTGTTCTCCTGAATGGTAACACTTGTCTGGCTACGGTTATTATTATTCTGCGTGGTCGAAAGGGCAACATTGTTATCTTTGTTAGCGATGATAATCTCGTCACCTACATTCAGCTTCGATACATCAGTCAGCAGGGTGAAGACTTTACCCGGGGCAACAACGTCTGCTGTGGACATGTTTACCGTAAAGGAGCTCAAGTTTCCTGCGGTAAAAGCGAGCGACTTGCCCTCAGCAAGGGTTACACTCTTCGTATAGGTGTACTTGTCGGCAGTAACAGCCTTAACCTCGAAGGTGTCACCGGCAACCAACTCAACGGGGAAGCAGGTGAAATAAACAGCATCGTTGTTGATGGCAGCATCCTCCGAGATGGTCAGCGTGATGGACTCCTCTTTTTGGCCAGAGTAACCATACTCCTCAACTACAGCCGTATTGAGGTTTACATAAGCACGACCGGCAAGAGCCTTACCGGTAGTCGTAAAGGTGAGCGAGGTGATATTCTTATCCTCGGGCATACCCTTCAAGGTCATCTTAGCAAGTGCAGCCAGACGGGTAAACTGCATGTTAAGCTCCTGAGGCTGAGAAGCGGCGTTAATGGGCTTAGCAATCATCAGATCAGCAGTGGGGTCATACGAACCGGCTACATAGTTCTGTGCAGCGGGAAGTTCTACCTTGAATTTCTCATAGTTGCCGTTGTCACTGGTAACATAATTTGCGTTCGGATAAACGGCATAATAGGTGAAACTTGCGGCCTCGGTATTCTCTGTAAAGCTTACCGTAAACTTGGCTTTGCCCTCGGTGAGCGTGTAGCTATTGGTAGCTTGGGTGTTAGGTGTAGCATCTGCGACCTCAATAACACGCAAGGCTTCGCCCTCTTCATTCCAACCGAAATTAACAACGCCTTCACCCTCGGTCAGGAAGGTACGGGTAGCATCCTCGGCGGTGATGGTCATCGTAACCATTCCGGGCTCCTTCTCGGGAGCCACATCGGCCGTTGTGTCCTTCGAGCAGGCCGTGAAACCCATTGCAGCTACAGCAACGAGCATCATACTTTTAAACAGATTCTTCATTGTCTTGTAGTTTTTGGGTTAGAATTCATCATCATAATTGTTGATAAGACCAGTCTGGCCGGCATCACCCTCATCACCATAGATGGGCGAAGCGGCAAAACCATTCTCGACATTTACATCGAGAACCTCAAGAGCAGGAGCAGCATACCCCCCCCACATGTTGTTCATTTTCTTCATTTTGTTTTTTAATTTTTAGTTGTTTGTATTGTGTTTTTTGTAAATTTCTTTTATCCTCGCGGGGGCGTGTGTCTTTTATACTCCCCCTCTAAGTTAGAGGGGGTGGCCTTTAGGCCGGGGGCGTGTGTAAAATTTATCACACACTCCTCAGTCCTCCGGACAGCTCCCCTAACTTAGGGGAGCAAATAAAATTACACACTCCTCCGCCCCTACGGGGCACCTCAACCGTGCAACACACTCCTCCGGTGCTTCGCACCACCTCCCCTAACTTAAGGGAGGAGTTTTTTAGGCCATAGTTGCGGTTGTGCATCACCATTTGGGGGCAAAGGTAGTGATTATTTCTCCATTTATACCATATTCATAGGAAATTTTTGCCTTTTTATGGGGTCTCTTGCAAATTCCGGTGGAAAAGTATCCCTCGGGGGCCGCGAGCGGTGAGCAATGAGCAGAGCTCAATGAGCAATGAGCAATGAGTAATGAGCCCTTTTTCTGCGTCATGGCGAGGAGGGCGTGAGCGGTGAACTTGTAATTTTAAGCGAGAAAATTCCGTGCCGACATGAAATTGGGGCGGATGGGTAGTACTTCTGTACGTCCCATTCGCCCCAATGATTGAGGTGCGGAATTTACCGCTTAAAATTACAAGTTCGGGTTGATCTTGGACCACTCCGAAATCTCCGGCACAATATTCAGCGTTACCAACTCGTCGCGCATCTTGCAGAGGTGCTCATAGCTGGCATCGAGCTTGGCGATCTCGTCGGCCGTACCCACCGGCATCTGGTAGCTGCAACCGTTCTGATCCAGCACGGTATCCATAGCCATCATGATGTGGTTGTACTTCTCGTTCGATACATAGGTGCCGGCGGGGAAGCGGAACTTCTCGCCACCCATAACCGAGCGGATCATCTCAACCGAGAGCTGCGAGGGGCTCTGGAACGACGAACGGCCGCGAAGCTTGATAATGGCGGCGCCGCCCTGCGTTACGTTCTTCTTCATCTCCTCCCACTCGGCCTCGGGGAACTCCTCGGTGCCGATGATGTCGCTGAGCTTGCGGCCGGCGATCTCCACGGCGCTGCCGAAAACGGCCATCTGCTCTCCGTGGCCACCATAGGTGGCGCAACCCTTGATCTCGTTCTGCTTCACACCGAACTTCTTGGCCAGGGCGCTCTGCAGGCGCGTGGTGTCGAGGGCCGCAAGGGTCGTAACCTGTCCAGGTTTCAGACCCGAGTAGAGCAGCGTAACCAGACCCGTCAGGTCGGCCGGGTTGAAGATGATCACCACATGCTTCACATCGGGGCAGTAGGTCTTGATGTTCTTACCCAGCTGCTCGGCGATCTCGCAGTTGCCCTTCAGCAGGTCCTCGCGCGTCATGCCCTCCTTGCGGGGTGCACCACCCGACGAGATGATATACTTCGCATCCTTGAAGGCCTCGGCGACATCCGTCGTGGCCGTGATCGTGGCTCCGTCGAAGCCGCTCTGGCGCATCTCCTCGGCTACGCCCTCGGGCGAAAATACATCATACAGGCAGATGTTCGAGGTCAGATTCATCATCAGGGCCGTCTGAACCATGTTCGAGCCGATCATGCCGGCAGCACCCACAATCACCAGTTTCTCATCCGTTAAAAATGCCATTTCTTTTCGATTATTTTTTAAATTAGACTCTATTAACCTAAATTTACCACTTTACGTTGTAAGATTCGGCCTTTCGGGTCTTCTCTGTTGAACCCGAAAAACCGAATCGTACCGTGCAAAAATTAGCCGATCAGCTCCTTGTACTGCTCATCGGTCAACAGACCGTCAACCTCCTCGGGAGCCGTCAGGCGTACCTTGATCATCCAACCCTCGCCATAGGGATCCTTGTTCACCAGTGCGGGATCGGCATCCACGGCATCGTTGAACTCTACCACCTCGCCGCTCACGGGAATGAAGGCATCGCTCACGGTCTTCACAGCCTCGATCGAGCCGAAAATCTCACCGGCAGCCAACTCCTCGCCTACCGTCGGTACGTCTACAAAGACGATGTCGCCCAGCTGGCTCTGTGCAAAATCGGTAATGCCCACATAGGCAAACTCACCCTCCACACGGCACCACTCGTGGTCGTTGGAGTACTTCAAATTCGAAGGAATGTTCATAGTTGTATCAGTTTTAAGTGATTCGTTATCTCTTCTGTTTTGGGATTCAATCATGCAAATATAATTGTTATTTTTGTAACAACCACCATTTTCGACCCAAAATTTTTCTCCTCGGCCCATTTTTTTGCCTCGGGCACCTCTTTTTCGGCCTCAGCGCCCCTCGCGCCCCGCAATCACAAATTCGATCTCGCGGAAGAGATAGCCCTGCACGCATCCGTCGGGGTGCTCCACCCGCAACGTGCCGTCCCGCTCCACGCCTCGGATCACCCCCTCGAACTCCTCGCCTGTCGGCAGGTGGAAACGCTGTGCCTCGCCGAGTCGGTAGAGGTGGGCGTGGTACTCCTCTTGCAGGGGCTCGCCACCCCCTTCGCGCAGCTGCCCATAGCGGGCCATCAGGGCCCGGTGGAGCCTTCGGAGCACCTCCTCGCGGTCGAACGTCCGACCCGTCAGGAGCGCCATCGAGGTCGGATTCGGGAGCTCGGGGTCGAATGCCATGCGGTTGACGTTCAGTCCGATGCCCACAACCGTGCGGCTCAGTACCGCCCCGGCGAGGTTGTGCTCGATCAGGATCCCGGCGACCTTGTGCCCCGAGACGTAGATGTCGTTCGTCCACTTGATCTCGGCCGCAATGCCGTACTCCTTCAGCAGATCGACCAGCGCCAAGGCCACGGCCTGCGAGATCGAAAACTGCTCGCGCACGGCCAGAAAGCGCGGCTCGAGGAGCAGCGATCCCGTGATATCCTCCCCGGCATGGCTCGACCAGCTGTGGCCGCGCTGTCCGCGACCCGCCGTCTGGTGCTCCACGCCGATCCAATCCCCTTCCGAGTAGCGAGGGGCGCGGGCCTCGTCATTCGACGAGGTGAGCGTGTCAAAGCGGTAGAAAGACATAGTTTTCTAAATTCTAAATTCAAAATTAGGCTTTAACTTTTTTGAATTTTACAACCAAATATTCTCTACAAATATTCGGGTGCACAAGCCAAATAATTTTGAATTTTTCATGAGTTAAACGCTTACTCCGAAGTCGCGCAGGGCGTTGTTCAGGGAGGTTTTCTTATCCGTGGACTCCTTGCGGTGGCCGATGATCAGGGCGCACGAGACGCTGTATTCGCCTGCGGGGAACTGCTTGCGGTAGCTGCCCGGAACGACCACGGCCCGCGGTGGCACATAGCCCTTGTGGGTGATGGGCTCCGGTCCTGTGACGTCGATAATGTGGGTCGAGCCGGTGATCACCACGTTGGAGCCCAGCACCGCCTCGCGGCAGATGTGCGCCCCCTCGACCACAATGGCACGCGATCCGATGAAGCAGTTGTCCTCGATAATCACGGGAGCCGCCTGTACGGGCTCCAGCACGCCGCCAATGCCCACGCCGCCCGAGAGGTGGACGTGTTTGCCGATCTGGGCACACGAACCCACCGTGGCCCAGGTATCGACCATGGTCCCCGTATCGACGTAGGCCCCGATATTGACGTAGGAGGGCATCAGAATAGCCCCCGGTGCGATGTAGGCTCCGTAGCGGGCGACGGCATGGGGTACCACCCTTACGCCCAGCTCCTGGAAGCCGTGCTTGAGCTCCATCTTATCGTACCACTCCAGCTCTCCGGCCTCCATCTTGCGCATAGGCTGTATGGGGAAGTAGAGGATGATGGCCTTCTTGACCCATTCGTTTACCTGCCAGAGGCTCTTTTCGACATCGAGGGGCTCGGCGGTACGCAACATCCCCTTATCAACCAACTCCACCACGGCGCGTATGGCCTGCTTTGTGGCGCTATCTTTGAGCAGCTCGCGGTTCTCCCATGCTGCCTCGATCGTTTGTTTCAGTTCGCTATACATAGTCGATTGCAAAATTTAATGGGTAAAGATAGGCAAAATCTGTGACACTTTTCCATTTTTTGTTGCATTTTTGTATCTTTGCCGGCGTAATCACGCATGTGATTCGCACAAGCCGAATGCGAAAAAATCAAATCGGAGGGTGTGAATTCTTGAAACGTAACGTTTGTTTAGTCAGAGTAAGCGTATGAAAGTCTATAAGTTTGGTGGCGCGTCGGTAAAGACGGCCGACGGAGTGAGAAATCTGCATAAGATTATTGGCGACGAGGAGAATCTCTTTGTTATTGTTTCGGCCATGGGCAAGACAACCAATGCCTTGGAGCGTGTCTTCTCGGGGTTGCAGCAGGGCGACAAGGCCGCTTCGCTCAGCGAGATTGAGGAGTTGCGCAGCTACCACCAGGCCATTATCGACGACCTATGGCGCAAGCCCGCGAAGCTGCCGAGGGTCGAGGCGCTCTTTGCCGAACTCGAGAAGGTGGCCACCGAGACGGATTACCGTGTGGAGGATGCCGAGCTGTGGTATGATACGATTGTGGCCTATGGCGAGCTGCTCTCCACGACCATCGTCTCCGAATTTCTCAACCGTGTGGGAATTGCCAACGCCTGGATCGATATGCGCAAGGTGATCCTCACGGAGCAGCGCCACAAAGATGCTGCGGTCGATATCGAGGCCTCGAAGCCGCTGCTGCGTGCCGCGGTGGAGGCTGCCCCCGAACATATATATATAGGCCAGGGATTTATCGGAGCTGCTCCCGATGGGACGACCACCACCCTTGGTCGTGAGGGCTCGGACTACTCGGCGGCCGTGGTGGCCAACATCCTCGGGGCCGAGTCGATGTCCGTGTGGAAGGATGTGGATGGCGTGCTGAATGCCGATCCCAAAATCTTCCCCGATGCCGTCAAGATCGATGAACTCCACTATCTGGATGCCATCGAGCTGGCCTACAGTGGTGCCCAGATCATCCACCCCAAGACCATCAAACCGCTGCAGAACAAGAATATTCCTCTCTATGTCCGCCCCTTTGGCGATAAACGTAAGCCCGGCACGGTGATTCGCGGCATGTTGGCTCCGGTTCAGATTCCGATTCTGATTCTGAAGAAGAACCAGGTGTTGCTCACCCTGCGTTCGCGAGACTTCTCGTTCGTCTTGGAGGAGAAATTCTCCAAGATCTTCGGGCTGATGGACAGATTCCGCCTAAAGGTCAATCTGATTCACAACTCGGCTGTGCAGCTCTCCTTGTGCGTGGACAACACCTGGCACATCGAGGAGGCGGTACAGGCCCTGCGCGAGGAGGGTTTTGATGTGATGAAACTCAGCGATATGGAGCTCCTTACGATTCGCGGCTACACGCCCGAGCTCTTCGAGAAATATGCCTTTGGCAAGGAGGTCTTTATCCGTCAGACGACGCAGTCTACGGTTCGTATTATTCGCCGCCGCGTGTAATTTTTGATTTTATAGGGCATCTTTTGCACCGCCTTGTTTGGGCCGAATGGGCAGTACGCTAAGTACAGCCCATCCGGCCCAATCTTCGTTGGCACAAAAT
Source organism: Rikenellaceae bacterium (assembly GCA_015059965.1). Lineage (GTDB taxonomy): Bacteria > Bacteroidota > Bacteroidia > Bacteroidales > Rikenellaceae > Alistipes. Next base: position 66,607 of record SUZM01000008.1, on the reverse strand, counting down.
CTGCTCCTCTAAAATACAAAAATGTGGGGTGCTGATGAAAGTTAAAAGTGGCGTTACGCCACCCCGTCCGGGTTTCTTATTGCGATGAACAAAATCTGCTCCTCTAACTGCGTCCCCAGCCGAGCGCAAAGCGGAAGGCGAAAGCCTAATGAACAAAAGGGATGAGCGGCAAATTTATTTGCCAAGGTCAATCCCTTTTGTTCATTACCCCTTTAGGTCGCTTTGCCGAGGCGCCAGAGTAGAAACGGCGCAAAAAGTTGCCAACGGCAACGCGCCGTAAAATCAAAAATTTAGAATTCGGAGGTAAAATAGAATTGTATATCCTTAAAGTTCTCCTGCGCCAGGGCCAACGCATAGCTCGTGTCGGCCAGGAAGACATCTCTTCCGTGCTTATCGACAGCCATATTCGTGTGCTTGCGGCGCTTGAAGTCGGCCAGCTGCTCGGCGTTTTCGCTGCGAATCCAGCAGGCCTTGTGGATCGAGATCGGCTCCCAGCGACACTTGGCTCCGTACTCATGCTCCAGTCGATACTGAATCACCTCAAACTGCAGGGCGCCCACCGTGCCGATGATCTTACGGCCGTTGAGGTTTGAGGTAAATAGCTGGGCCACACCCTCATCCATCAGCTGGTCGATACCCTTGGCCAACTGTTTGAACTTCAGCGGGTCAGCGTTCTCAATGTAGCGGAACTGCTCGGGTGAGAAGGAGGGGATGCCCGTGAATTTCAGCTTTTCGCCCTCGGTGAAGGTGTCGCCAATGGCGAAGTTGCCCGTGTCGTGCAAACCGACAATATCGCCCGGGTAGGCGAAGTCGATGACCGACTTTTTCTCGGCCATAAAGGCTGTCGGCGAAGAGAATTTGAGCTGCTTGCCGCTGCGCACATGCAGGTAGTTCTTGTTGCGCTCGAAGACGCCCGAACAGATCTTCAGGAAGGCGATGCGGTCGCGGTGGTTGGGGTCCATGTTGGCATGGATCTTAAAGACAAATCCTGTGAGCTTGGGCTCCGAGGGCTCCACGGGGCGGCTCTCGGTGGTGGCGGGGCGGGGCGAGGGGGCGATGCGGATGAAGCACTCCAAGAGCTCGCGCACGCCGAAGTTGTTCACGGCCGAGCCGAAGAAGACCGGGGCTAAGCGGCCGGCCAGGTACTCCTCGCGCTCGAAAGGGTCGTAGACGCCCTCCACGAGTTCCACATCCTCGCGCAGCTGTTGGGCAAACTTTTCGCCGACATGGTGGGCCAATTCGGGGGCGGTGAGGTCTTTGATCTCCACGGTCGAGGCATCGGCCGTCTGGCGCTCATCGGAGGTGAAGAGCGAGAGCTGCTCCTCGTAGATGTTATACACCCCCTTGAAGGTGTCGCCGCTCGAGATGGGGAAGGAGAGGGGGCGCACCCGGATCTTCAGTTCGTTCTCCACCTCGTCCAGCAGGTCGAAGGGGTCTTTGCAGGGGCGGTCCAGCTTGTTGATGAAGACGATAACCGGTGTGTTGCGCATGCGGCAGACCTCCATCAGCTTGCGGGTCTGCGACTCGACACCCTTCGCACCGTCGATGACGATGATCACCGAATCCACGGCGGTCAGCGTGCGGTAGGTATCCTCGGCAAAATCCTCGTGACCTGGCGTGTCGAGGATGTTGATCTTGCGCTCTTTGTATTCGAATCCCATCACGGAGGTGGCCACTGAGATACCGCGCTGGCGCTCGATCTCCATGAAGTCGGAGGTGGCTCCCTTCTTGATCTTGTTGCTCTTGACGGCTCCGGCCACATGGATGGCGCCACCGAAGAGCAGGAGCTTCTCGGTAAGGGTTGTCTTACCGGCATCGGGGTGGGCAATCACCGCAAAGGTGCGTCTTCTTGTAATCTCTTCCTGTAAAGTCATAACTATTTTTGAGGGGGATAATCAATGGTATAGTGGAGTCCGACCGACTCTTTGCATTCGCGGGCCTGCTTGATGGTCAGGTAGGCTACGGCGGTCATGTTTCTCAGCTCGCAGAGCTCGCGACTCGGGCGCGTGCGGTTGTAGAGTCCCTCGGTCTCCTGCCAGATGATGGCCAGGCGCTTCATGGCGCGCTCTAAGCGCAGGTTCGAGCGCACGATGCCGACGTAGTTCGACATGATGGCCTGCAGTTCGCGGCGGTTCTGCAGGACGAGAACCATCTCCTCGGCCTCGGCCGTCCCTTCGAAATTCCAATCGGGAATCCCCTCCTGAAACTCCACCTTGTCGATCAGGCTGGCCGCATGCTTTGCGGCGCGGTCGGCATAGACGATCGCCTCGATCAGCGAGTTCGAGGCCAGACGGTTGGCTCCATGCAGTCCCGTGCAGGAGCTCTCGCCCAAGGCGTAGAGGCGGCGGATCGAAGACTCGCCATGGCTATTCACCACCACGCCACCGCAGCAGTAGTGGGCCGCCGGACAGACGGGGATCATCTGGCGCGTGATATCGATGCCGATCGAGCGGCACTTCTCGTAGATGTTGGGGAAGTGCTTGCGGGTCTCCTCGGCGGGCAGGTGCGTAACATCCAGGTAGACAAACTCTTCGCCGCGGATCTTCATCTCATGGTCTATGGAGCGGGCCACCACATCGCGCGGAGCCAGGGATTTCATGGGGTGGTACTTGTCCATGAACTCCTTGCCGTTTTTGAGTTTGAGGATCGCCCCGTAGCCGCGCATCGCCTCGGTAATGAGGAACGAGGGGCGCTCACCCGGGTGGTAGAGGGCCGTGGGGTGGAACTGGATGTACTGCATGTTCTTGGTGATCGCCTTGGCGCGGTGGCACATGGCAATTCCGTCTCCGGTGGCTACCGTGGGGTTGGTCGTTGTGTTGTAGATGTTGCCGCAACCGCCGGCGGCCACGACGGTAAACTTCGCCAGGATGGTCTTGATTTCGTCGGTCTTGGTGTCGAGCACATAGGCTCCGAAGCAGGCCAGGCCGCGGGTGTGGCGCGTGACGATTTCGCCCAAGTGGTGCTGGGTCAGGAGGTCGATGGCAAAGTGGTGCTCCAGGACGGTGATTCGGGGGTGCGCCTTGACCGATTCGATCAGGGCGCGCTCGATCTCGGCTCCCGTGAGGTCCTTGTGGTGGAGGATGCGGTGCTCGGAGTGGCCGCCCTCGCGGTGGAGGTCAAAACGCCCATCGGGGGTCTTGTCGAAACGGGTGCCCCAGCGGATGAGCTCCTCGATCTGCCCGGGTGCGCTGCGCACCACCAGCTCCACGGCCTCGCGGTCGCACTTCCCGGCGCCGCAGACCAACGTATCCTCGATGTGCTTCTCGAAGGTGTCGGGGGCGTAGGTTACCGAGCAGATACCGCCTTGGGCATAATTGGTGTTGGCCTCGACCATCTCACCCTTGGTGACGATGGTTACCTCTCCGCTCTCGGCTGCTTTGAGAGCAAAGCTCAGGCCGGCTGCGCCTGAGCCGATGACTAAATAGTCGGTTTTCATCACTGCCGTTGGTTGATTGAACACGCAAAGGTACAAAATAATGAGCAATGAGCAATGAGCAACGAGCAATTATTTCTATTCAAAATGCACAATTCACAATTAAAGGGGCATTAAGGGCATTCGTGGTATTTGTGGTGACGGTGGTAATATCCAGCGGTAAAATCTTAGGTCTTTTCTTCGTAATATCGCCCCTATTTCCCCTATTGCCTCTACTGCCCCTACCATTCTCACCCCCCCCCAAAAAAAAGAACCGGCCGGACCCCGAAGAGTCCGGCCGAAGCAGTGTATGCTATGTTAATTGCCTCCGCCAGCCTTGGGCGGGCCGGTCAGGTTGCCGCCTTCAACGTAGGGCAGATCGCCAAACGACCCCTCTTCTTCCTTCAGTATAATTTCGGGCATATCCTCGATAAACTCTTGGAAAAACAGGAAAAATTCGCCTTCGAAATAGTTAAAGTTATTGGCCCTTGTCGTCACTTCAAATTTCAGGTTCTTGCGAATGGATGACTCCAGTGCAGCAATCTGCTCGGGTTGAATCACATAATCTTTAGATATACGATAGTAGGTGGATGTCTCCAAAATCGCCCCTTCCGAATCGACGACAACATATAAGACGACAAAATTTTTAGGGTGATCAATCAACTCTTGTTTCGTGAATGCTGATCGCATGGCTTCATGGAGGGTACGATGATAGTACTCACGCGGAATGATGATCTCTGCCACCTCCTCCATATTGGGAGAATATATGACCGGACTCCCGTCGGCATATTGACTGCCTCCCATTCGGAAATTTTTCTCGTCCTCAAGGATCACCCCAACTTTGCCCAGTTGGTCCATGATGGCTGCTTTCCCGATATCGGTTTTATAAGTAATATTCCCTATTTGAATTCGCATATCATCCTTATAATCAGAAAACTGCATCTGAGAAAAGATTGCCTGTGAATACGACAATATTGCTAAAACGAATAATATTTTTTTCATAATTTGAACAACTTTTCATGAGCCCTCAAGATTTTCAAATGTGCGATTGCCTTTGGTTTCAGGATCCTCTGCTTTAGAACATATTGGTCTGAATTGACCTATTTTGTATAATCTGCAAATAGATTGTTGTAAGGGCGCAAGTTTGGTGATCGGACAAGCGAATCACACACTTCACACTCTTTCGGACAGCTTCCGGAACTTAGGAGAGCAGTTGTTGGGGTACGGTTCTCATAGGCGGAAATTTTTTGGTTATCGGTTGCAAGTTATGAAGAATTTTCGACAAAAGCAAATAAGAGGGCGCTGCAGTAGAAAAGAAAAAATTTCTTTTCTTAATTTTGAATTCTGAATTTATCTTTACCTTTGTGGCAAAAAGCAGACGAAAAGCTATGCAAAAAATAGAGATCAGCCACTATGACTATCCGTTGCCCGAGGAGCGCATTGCCAAATTCCCGTTGGCCGAGCGTTCGGCCTCAAAGCTTTTGGTTTATCGCCAAGGCGAGATTCGGGAGAGCCGTTTCTCGCACCTCGCGGATCAGCTGCCCGAGGGATCGATGCTCGTCTTCAACAATACGAAGGTGATTCGGGCTCGCATCATCATGCATAAACCCTCGGGGGCGCGGGTCGAGGTCTTCTGCCTGGAGCCTCATGCGCCGGCCGACTACGAGCACGCCTTCTCCGTAAAGGGCGAGTGCGTGTGGAGTTGCATTGTCGGCAACCTGAAGAAGTGGAAGGAGGGGGTGCTGGAGATCTGTTTCGAACTCGATGGGCGGGCTGAGCGCCTCGAGGCTGAGATGGTCGAGCGCGGGGAGCGTGAGCATCTGGTGCGCTTCCGCTGGACGGCCGATCGCACCTTCGGGGAGCTGCTCGAGGCGTTGGGTCGCATCCCCATCCCGCCCTATCTGAATCGCGAAAGCGAGGCGATCGACAACACGCGCTACCAGACCGTCTACTCGAAATTTGAGGGGTCGGTGGCCGCTCCCACGGCAGGCCTGCACTTCACCCCCGAACTGATCGCTTCGATGCGGGAGCGCGGATTCTGCTTTGAGGAGGTTACCCTCCATGTCGGAGCCGGCACTTTCCTGTCCGTGAAGGCCGAGGATGCCTCCGAGCATGCGATGCATACGGAGCATTTCGAGATCACGCTTCAGACCCTCAGGGCACTCCGGCAGAAGATCGGACGTGTCGTGGCGGTGGGGACAACCTCGGTGAGAACCCTCGAGTCGCTCTCGGCCTTAGCCTGGCGCATCCGCCAGGGTCGGGAGCCTGCCGGCGAGGTGGTGGGACAGTGGGAGCTCTACGACCTGCCCGAGGAGTTTGGCGGCGAGCAGGTGCTGGATACTCTCATAGCATATATGGAACTCAAGGGGTTGGAGCGCCTGAAGGCTGCAACGCAGATCATGATCACCCCCCTGGGTTATCGCTTCCGTATCGTGAAAAATATCATCACCAACTTCCACCAACCCAAATCGACTCTGCTCCTGCTGGTCTCGGCCTATGTGGGCGAGGATTGGCACCGCATCTACGACTACGCCCTCGGACACGATTTCCGCTTCCTGAGCTATGGCGACTCTTCGCTCTTGATGCGCTGATCGGAGGAAAAGAATTTTGGCGTGCCTTTTGCGGAAAGAGAACTAAAACCCCTAAATTATTAAACCCCTAAATTATTAAAGATGAAAAAGTACAGATGTATTCCTTGTGGCTGGATCTACGATCCCGCCGTGGGTGATCCCGAGAACGGTATTCCGGCCGGCACCCCCTTTGAGAACCTGCCCGACGATTGGGCCTGCCCCCTGTGTGGTGCCACCAAAGAGGATTTCGAGGCCATCGAGTAACCTCTTCCAACAGCAAAAAAAGACGGGATTTCCCGTCTTTTTTTTGTTGAATAAGGTTGTCCCGCGTCGCCCCTTACTTGCGCAGCAGGCGGTTCAGAAGCCACCAGCCGCCGAAGATCTGGAGCAGCATGCCGGGGATACCCAGGCGGAAATCCTGCAGGGCGTTATAGAGGTTCCCCGTCCAGGCCCACTCGAAGAGCGATCCTGCGAGCTGATAGGCGACCACAACGCCCAGGAGCAGAACGAGCGAGGCCTTTTGCCAGCGATGGGCGGCATAGGCGGCAGCGAAGCAGAGCAGCGAAGATTTTACAAGAATTGCGGGTAAGACTCCGGCCGCAGGCATGCCGAAAAGCAGGTGGTTGATCGTAGGCGAGAGGAGGGCGGTCAGCAGACCCGCCTTCCAACCGTACTTATAGGCGGCCACAAGCGTAAAGAGGTAGATCGGGAGCCATGTTGCACCCCCTTGTGGCAGCAGGTGTACGAGCTGCGGAAGCAGGATGTTGGCCCCGACAAAGGCGGCGGCCGCAAGCCAGGTGCGCATTTCGGCAAAGCCCGGCGAATAGAGTTTTAGTGCAGTTGTTTTCATGGATATTGGTAATTTATAGTGGTTCTTTATCTGCTATAGTTCAATTAACTCATACTCCTGGCTGCCCATGCCGAGTTGCTCGGCCCAATCGAGCGTATGCATTCCCTTGCGCGAGTCGATGCGCTCGATCAGGTGTCTCTTGCCCGGGTCATCGGACGAGCGCACCAGGTCGGTACAGGCGCGGTCCAGGGCCACCGGATCCAGCGATGAGAGGATGCCGATATCCCCCATCTTCGGCTCCTCGGGGTGGGCATTGCAGTCGCAATCCACCGAGAGGCGGTTCGCCACGTTGATGTAGAGGATCTTCTCGCCACAGTGGTCAGCAACGGCTTTGGCCGCCTCGGCCATGGCCTCCAGAAAATCCTCCTGCTCGGGCAGCTCCCGCCAGTTGATCTTGCGCTGTTGGCCGCAGGTGTGAATCCACGCCTTGCCGGCCGAGGAGGCGATGCCGATCGAGATGTTCTTGATCGCGCCGCCAAAGCCGCCCATCTGGTGCCCCTTGAAGTGCGACAGCACCACCGTAAAGTCGTACTTGAGGTAGCCTTTCCCCACGATATCGACCTTCAGATGCTTTCCGCCTGCGACGGGCAGTTCGGCCTCGCCCTCCGCATCCATGATCTCCACGGGAGCAATGGCCGTGAAGCCGTGGTCGGCCGCCGCCTTGAGGTGGCTCTCGGTGTCGGCTCGGCCGCCTCCGTAGGCGGTGTTGCACTCGACGATCGTACCGTTCAACTTTCGTACCAAATCCCCGATCAGGGCGGGCTGCAGGAAGTTGTGGCCTCCGGGTTCGCCGGTCGAGAGTTTGACGGCCACTTTGCCTTCGGCCTTGCGGCCCAATACCTCATAGAGCTCTATGAGCTTTGCGGGCGAGATCTCCCGCGAGAAATATACCTTGCTTTTCATCAGTTTTCGTTTTTATGGATTCTTTTCACAAAGATAGCAAAACAATTTGCAATTCACGATTCACGATTCACAATTATTTCCTTCCCGAGCGCAATGTTGGCAATATTTATTACCGTTCGTTGCTCTGATTTTGAATTTCTATAAGGTAATTATATGTCATTTTACACCTAAGGTGTAAAATGTCCTCTTTTTCAGCCGTCAGGCTGACTAAGTCCCCTGCCCGAGGCGGGGGATTTAGGGGGTGGGTCAGCACCGACCTTCAGGGTTGCAATGCACCGAAAATTCAAATCCGCAAATTTATTGCATCAGGAGCAATCGTGAATTGCTCAGAAGTTTGCCTCCACGCCGCCCATTACGGTGGCTCCCGGCATGGGGAAGCCCCCGTTGATTTCGTAGCGTTGTGCGAGCAGGTTCTCTCCCCTTATCCAGAGTTTCAACCATCGGGCCAGGCGCAGCGAGCCCCGCAGGTGCCATAATAGAAAATCCTCCTGCATGACCTGCCTCTCCGCCGTGGCGAGGTCGGTATAGAGCCCTGCGATGTACTGCCATCCGCTTTCGAGGTGCCAGCGGCCTCGGGTGAATCCTACTGCGAAGAAGAGCTTGTGCTCGGGGGCTGCCGGAACGGGGTAGCGCATGTTGAGATAGCTGTAGTTGGCCCTCAGGCTCCAGGCGCGCCCAGCCGCCAACGAGAGGTCGCCCTCCACGCCCCAATTCTCGATTTTTCCCGAGTTTACATTGCGCGGACGACCATCGATCATCACGGTCTGGATGCGGTTGTCGCCGCGGATCCCGAAGAGGTTCACGCCGTAGCGCAGTCGCCTGAGGCGTTGCCTGAAGGCCACCTCGCAGCTCCACAGCCGTTCGGCCTTCAGGTCGGGATTCTGCGCCGGGAAGAGGAACATCTCGCGGATGGTCGGAAAGCGAAAACCCTTTCCGAGGCTCGCCGTGAGCTCTATGTCGGGCGTTGGCCGCAGGTCGAGGGCCACCCGCGGGACCCACTCCGTGCCGACGTGTGTGTGGTGGTCGAGTCGCAGGCCGAGCTCCAGGAAGAGCCGGCGGGCAAGCTGCTGGCGCAGGTCGAAGTAGAGCGCCACCTCCAACTCCCGGCGGTCGGCAATCGGCTCCGTGCGCTCCTGCTCGGGGAAGAGGTTCCACGCCTCGCCACCAAACTGCGTTCCCTCCACACCGAAGTTCAGCCGTGTGGTGGGAAGGGGCTGCCAGAGCTCGCGCAGGGAGGCTCCCCAGATGAAATCCCGCGAGTGGAAGCGGTAGGCGGGAGGCTCCTCCCCGGCCCGGTATCCGTCGTAGATGCGGTGACGGCCATAGTTGTAGAAGAACTGCAGCTCTCCGCTCAGCCGTCCGAGGCGGTGCCCGAGGTTCAGGGCGGCGCGGCTGCGGGTGATGCGCGAGTCGTTGTCGATCAACGGGGCGGTGACGGCTCCGGGATTCGAGGCGTTGAAGTGGACGAGTTCGCCCGAAAGGCCCAGCCTCCACCCCGGTCCAAGGGTGATGCCGAGGTTCAGCGTGCCGCCATATTGCTCGAAATCCATCTCGGGGCGGTGCCCCTCGCTGCTGTTGTAGAGCCCTGAGACGGAGAGGGTGAAGCGCCCCTTGTGCAGTTCACCCCTCAGGTTGCTCTCCAAGGTGTTGTGGGAGCCGTAGCCCGCCCGCAGGCGAATGGAGCTCCCCTGCTTGGCCGGTTTGCGAGTGGTGATGTGGATCACTCCTCCCATGGCGCTCGAGCCGTAGAGCGCCGAGGCGGGTCCGCGCACCACCTCCACCTGCTCGGCCGCGTCACTGAGCAGATTGTCGGCAATGGGGTGGCCCATCAGCCCCGAGTGTTGAGGTTGGCCGTCGATGACCACCAGAACGCCCGTGGTGGGGGAGCCTCCGATGCCGCGCAGGGAGATTCCGCCCGCAGCCCCCGTCGAGACCCCGTAGCCCATCCCGCCGCGTGAGGTGATAAAGAGCCCCGGCACCTCCTCGCCCAGCGTGGGCAGGAGCGATGGCCTCAGGCTTTCGCTGATGCGTTGAGGATCGAGGGTTGTCGCCTTCAGGACAATGAGCCGAGGGTCGGATGCGGGGGCCGATCCCACAACGATCACCTCTTCGATCGGTAACGCGTGTGCCAGGTGGGTGGTGTCGGCCCGGGCGACCAAACGCTCGGGAAGGGTGAGAAGAAGAGTAAAGAGAAGGAGTAGCGGTGTGCAGATAGGGTGAAACATGGAATGTAAAACTTGGTTTTCAACTCTCGGAAGAGATGAATTCCTCAATCTTACGCAGACACTCTTCGGGGCTTTCGCAAGCCATGCATCGCTCCTCGATCGGACAGGGCCCCGTTTGGGTGCGGTTGGCGATGCGCTCTACGGCGATCGAGTAGCTCACCGGAATCCGCTTTCGGGCCAGGAGCTCGAGGGCGGGGTAGCTGATCACATCGGCGTAGAGTTCGCGAATGCCGCCCAGAACCATTAGGGCTGCGGCCCCCTTGCCGACCACTTTGTCGGCGATCAGGGCACCCCTGAGCTCCCCGGGGCTCTCCTTGAGGAGTCGGAAGAGGTCCTTGACTCCGCGTTGGCGAAAGAGCCGAATGGTGTCGCCCGAGCGCACGACACACGATACCTGCTCGCCAAAGAGCAAGTCGATGAGCACCTGCATGGCAGGCGCGTTGTGCGCAGTTGTTCGGTGGGTATTCATCTCTTTGAGGGGTGATTCAGCAAAACAAATGCCAAGTTTTTTTGGTGTAGGGCTACACTTTCCCTACTCCCCGAGAAGCAGCTTTCGCCACGACTCGGGCACGGGGGCCTTCTCCTGCTTTTGGAAGTCGAAGACCACCATCACCGAACGGCTCTCGGTGCGTACCTGCTCGCCTCCCTGGGGCAGGCGGCAGATGAGTTGCTGCAGGAATTGCATCGACGTGGTGCCCACCTTGTCGATCGTTGTGCGAACAAAAATATCGTCCTCCATGCGGATCTGTCCCTTATAATCGGTGTGGGTCGATACGGTGATGATGCGGCGGATCTTTTCGGGGGTGTCGATCTCGAGGATTTTTTTATAAAACTCCATCTTCCCGAGGTCGAAGTACATCTGTTGCGATACGTTGTTGACGTGCAGAAATGAATCGACATCCGAAAAACGCTTCTGAACGGGTGTTTCTAATATTACCATTTTTTGCTCTTTGTTGGCTTCTTGACTTTTTGGTCTCCCTTTCGCGGTTACCTGATAATGGAAAATTCGCCCTGTTCGTTGAAGGCGATGATGCCCGAGGGCTTGCGCGTGGGCTTGCCCTCAAAGCGGGGATTGACCACATGATCGACCCCTTCGAGGATCGCGCGGCTCACCTCGCCAAGGCGCTTGGGGGTCTCTTCTCCCGAGAGGTTGGCCGAGGTCGAGACGATCGGCTTGCGGAACTTGCGCAGTAGCTTTTGGCAAAATTCGTGGTTCGGGATGCGTACCCCCAGGGTGCGCTCTTCGGGGATCAGGTTCTCGGCCAGGCCCACGGCTCCGGGCAGGATCAGTGTCAGCGGTGTGGTCGAGAGCTCGGCCACCTCGAAGGCGATCCCCGGAGCTTTGTTTACATAGCGCACGACCGAGTCGCACGAGTCGCAGAGCACCAACATCGACTTCTTGTTTTCGCTCCGCTTCAGGTCGTAAATCTTCTGCACGGCCTCCTTGTTGGTGGCATCGCATCCCAGCCCCCATACCGTGTCGGTGGGGTAGAGGATGATGCCTCCGGCCTTCAAAACCTCAATACATTTTGTGATCTCTTTCTCCATGGCCTCCTATTTTGCCGGTAAAACTTCGATCCAATAGTCGTCGGGGTCGTTGATGAAGTAGAGCCCCATGGCGTGGTTCTCGAAGCAGACCCAGCCGTTGGCCTTGTGGTAGGCGCGAATGGCCTGATAGTCGCCTGCCACACGCATGCAGAGGTGGCTCTCGTTGTCGCCCAACTCATAGGCTCCCTCTTTGTCGCGCAGCCAGGTCAGCTCCAGACGGAACGAGGTTACCCCGTCGCCCAGATAGACCAGAATGAACGATCCGTCGGCAGCCTCTTTGCGGTTTACCTCCTTCAGCCCCAAAGCTTTGGCGTAAAAGTCCAACGACCGGTTGAGGTCGGTGACGTTGATATTGAAATGGTCGAAATGTGCCTGAATTTCCATTGTGTGCGATAAACTGATTTTTCTGTTTCTTAATCCTTGTGATTCGTCTTCTTGAGGCCTCGCTCTGCGGCCAGCTTTTCCATCAGGGCGTAGGCCTCCTGGTAGTCGTTGCGAATCTCGCCCTCCAGAATCGCCTCCTTGATCACCTCCTTGATCTCGCCGATCAGCGAGCAGGGGGGGATGCCGTAGGTCTGCATGATGATCTCGCCCGTAATCGGGGGCTGGAAGTTGCGGATGCGGTCGCGCTCCTCCAAATCTTTGAGCTTGGCGCGCACCAACTCGAAATTTTTGAGGTAGCGCTTCACCTTTGCATCAATGCCCGAGGTGATGTCGGCTTCGCAGAGGAGCATCAGCTGCTCGATGTCGTCGCCCGCCTCGAACAACAGACGTCTGACGGCCGAGTCGGTTACCTGCTCTTCGGAGAGGATGATGGGCCTCAGGTGGAGGAAGACGAGCTTCTGGACGAACTTCATGTGCTCGTTGAGCGGCAGTTTCAGGGTGCGGAAGATTCCGGGCACCATCTTCGAACCCGCCACCTCGTGGCCATGGAAAGAGAAGCCGATCTTCGGATCGTAGGCCTTGCATTGGGGCTTGGCAATATCGTGCAGCAGGGCGGCCCACCTGAGCCACAGGTCGTCGGAGCGCCCGGCCACATTGTCCAGCACCTTGAGCGTGTGCTCGAAATTGTCTTTATGCGCATGCTGTCCGCGGCGCTCCACCCCCTTGAGGCGGTGCAGCTCGGGGAAGATCAACTCCAGCAGACCGGTCAGCTCCAGCAGCTCAAAACCGATGGAGGGGCGGGGCGACAGAACGATCTTGTTGAGTTCCGTGGCGATTCTCTCACGCGAGACGATGCGGATGCGCTCCCGATTGCGTGTGATGGCATCGAAGGTCTCCTCCTCGATGTCAAAACCCAGTTGCGTGGCGAAACGGATAGCCCGCATCATGCGCAGAGGGTCGTCCGAAAAGGTGATGTCCGGATCGCAGGGGGTGCGGATGATGCAATCCTCCAGGTCGTACATCCCCTCAAAGGGGTCCACCAACTCACCGAAGCGCCCCTCGTTGAGGCACCAGGCCAGGGCGTTGATCGTAAAGTCGCGCCTGAGCTGGTCGTCGTTCAAGGTTCCGGCCTCGACAATTGGCTTGCGCGAGTCGTGGGTATAGCTCTCCTTGCGGGCTCCGACGAACTCCACCTCCACCCCTTCGGCCCGCAACATGGCCGTGCCGAAGTTCTTGAAGACCGAGACGCGCGTCTTCAGCTCGCGCCCCAGGGCTTCGGCCAGCTCGATGCCGCTGCCCACGACCACCACGTCGATGTCGGTCGAGGGGCGCCTGAGGTAGTAGTCGCGCACATAACCCCCCACCACATAGGCCTCTATGCCCATCCGGTCGGCCAGGAGTCCGATCTGACGGAAGATTTTTCGATTCAGGGCTTTGATTTCACACATCGGCAGACCGGACTATTTGACAAGGCACTTCTGGTAACGGCGGACGGTCTCCTCCAACCCCAGGTAGAGGGCATCGCTGATGAGCGCATGGCCGATTGAAACCTCGTCGAGCCAGGGAATACGCTCCGAGAAGAAGGCCAGATTCTCCAGGTCGAGGTCGTGGCCGGCATTGAGCCCCAGACCGCAGTCGCGAGCCGCCTCAGCCGCCTTGACATAGGGGGCGATGGCCGCCTCGCGATCCGTGGGGTAGTTGCGGGCATAGGCCTCGGTGTAGAGCTCCACGCGGTCGGCTCCGCAGGCCACCGCTCCGCGCACCTGCTCCGGATCGGGATCCACGAAGATCGAAACGCGGATGCCCGCCTCATGGAAGCGGTCGGCCACCAGCTTCAGAAATTCACGGTTGCGGAGCGTATCCCAACCGGCATTCGAGGTGAGCACGTCGGGGCCGTCGGGTACCAGGGTAACCTGTGCCGGGCGGGCCTCCAGAACCAGCTCGATGAACGAGGGGATGGGGTTTCCCTCGATGTTGAATTCGGTCTTCAGGTGTGGCTTCAGTTCGCGCACATCCGCATAGCGGATATGGCGCTCGTCGGGGCGCGGATGAACCGTAATGCCGTCGGCGCCGAAGCGCTCGATGTCCAGGGCTGCCTGCAGTACATCGGGACGATTGCCGCCGCGCGAGTTGCGTACCACGGCAATTTTATTGATGTTTACACTTAATTTCGTCATAAATTCGTTATATTTGCGGTAAAGTTACAGAAAATTTTGTAAATCGAAAGATGAAAATCCTACTTTTTTCGCGTAAAGATACGGCTCACGACCCTCGAGAGCTTCGGCGCGTGGTCTCGGCCATCCGCTCCCACGGCTTTGAATATGCCGTCAATGAGGAGTTTTCTATGATTCTGCAAGGGGCGCTTGCGACCGTTACCGGGGAGGCGCAGCCACTCGTTGAACACTATGGAAAACGCTACGAAGGGCCCAGCGAAGAGTGTGTGATGGTCTGCCTGGGGGGCGACGGCACCCTGCTCGAAGGGGCTCGCCGCCTGGGGGATGCCTCAATCCCGGTGGTGGGGATCAACTCCGGGCGCCTGGGATTTCTGACCATGGTCTCCTCCGAAGGGATAGAGGAGCTCTTCGAGCAGATCGCCCGCCGAGAATTGCGCCTCGAGCGGCGTACCCTCTTGCGTGCCGAGGCCGGCTTTCCGATGCGTGAAGGGGAGGAGCTGGCCCTCAACGAGATTGCCATTCAGCGCCAGGGGGCGGGGATGATTTCGGTGGAGGCCTATGTCGATCGACAGATGGTGGCTACCTATCATGGCGATGGGGTATTGCTCTCTACGCCAACGGGTTCCACGGCGTATTCACTCAGTGCCGGTGGCCCCGTGGTGGCCCCCTCGTGTGCCTGTTTTATCCTCTCGCCCCTGGCCCCCCATAACCTGACGATGCGCCCGGTCGTGATCCCCGATTCAAGCGAGGTCTTCCTGCGCCTGCATGCTCGCGATGAGGGGGCTGTGCTCTCGCTGGATAATCGCACCTACCGCCTCGGTGAGGGGGCCGAGCTCACGATTCACAAGGCCGAGCAGCATATTTTTTTGGCTGTACCACGCAATAACTCTTTCTACGACACGTTACGCAATAAGTTGCTTTGGGGAGTGGATGTGAGGAGTTAGCAATGAGCAATGAGCAATGAGCAATGAGCAATGAGCAATGAGCAATGAGCAATGAGCAATGAGCAATGGGCAACGCGCCGGAATGAGTTATGAGGCTTATGCACCGGAATACTCTCGGATAATATTTCGCCGTATAAGCCTAATTTTGAATTTTGAATTTTGCATTTTGAATTAAAATAACCTATATTTGCACCTTATAATTAAGGAAAAATGAGCTCGGAGAAGAAGATACCGCGCCATGTGGCGATCATCATGGATGGCAACGGCCGTTGGGCCGAGAGCCGTGGTGAGGAGCGCTATGTGGGTCATATGCAAGGAGTTGAGTCGGTGCGCACGTCGGTCAAGGCTGCCCTGAAAAGTGGGGTGGAGTACCTGACTCTCTACGCCTTTTCGACTGAGAATTGGGGACGTCCCGCAGAGGAGGTGTCGGCCCTGATGGAGATTCTTTGCCGCAGCATCATTGAGGAGACCCCCGAACTGAAAAAGCAGGGAGTGCGCGTGCGAATGATTGGTGATCGCAGCCGCTTTTCGCCCAAGGTGCAGGAGCATCTGGCCCTGATTGAGGAGCAGACCTCCGGCGAGCAGAAGCTGACCCTGATCCTGGCCCTGAACTACTCGTCGCGTAGTGAGTTGGTGCGTGCCGTGCAGCTCCTCTCGGAGCGTGTGGCCGCCGGCGAGCTGTCGGTTGCCGAGATTGATGAAAAGGCGATCTCCGAGTCTCTCTACACCTCGTTCTGCCCCGACCCCGATCTGATTATCCGCACCAGTGGCGAGTGCCGCCTGAGCAACTTCCTGCTTTGGCAGGCCTCTTATGCCGAATTCTACTTCCCCGAGGTCTTGTGGCCCGACTTTACGGAGCAGGATTTTACGCGAGCCCTGGAGGTCTATGCCTCGCGCGACCGTCGCTTCGGGTTGGTTAAAACCGATACAAAGAAATAACTGATACAGATGAGATTATTTGGTTGGATAACGGCTTTGGCCGTGCTGCTTCTCTCGGCTCCCGTTGTGCGGGCGCAGGAGACGGCACCGCAACAAGAGGCCGATACGACGCAGCAGCTCTTTCGTCGGGATGCGCCGATGATGAAGAGCTCGACGGCGCCCAAACTCTACTATATCCGCAAGGTAAATGTCCATGGAATCAAGTACCTGAACCACGACCTGATCCGTACCTCTTCGGGTCTGATTCCGGGCGACTCGTTATACCTGCCGGGCAGCTACATCTCGAATGCCATTACGCGCCTGTGGAACCAGCGCTACTATGCCGATGTGCAGATCGGAGCCACCATCCTGGGGGACAGTGTCGATCTGGAGCTCTTCCTTGAAGAGCGCCCCTTGGTGAACACCTGGAACTTCGAGGGAATTACAAAGGGCAAGCAGAAGGATCTGCTCGAGAAACTCAAGTTGCGCCGTGGAACCGAGCTCTCGGATTATGTGATCGACAAGAACAAAAAACTCATCAAGGCCCACTTCGCCGAGAAGGGTTTCCGCAATACGGAGGTTGATGTGCGCATCGAGAACGACACCAACCGCATGCGGGCCGTCAATGTTACCTTTGTGGTGGACCGCAAGGAGCGGGTGAAGATCGGCCGCATCACCTTCTCGGGCAACGAAGCCTTCAAGGAGAAGCGCCTGCGCCGCACCTTCAAGAAGACCCACCAGAAGAGCATCAACATCTTCAAGAACACCAAATTCAACGAGAAGGAGTTTGAAGAGGACAAGGAGCTCTTGTTGGACTTTTACAACTCGAAGGGTTACCGCAATGCCACAATCTTGGACGACTCGCTCTATGTGATCAACGACAAACGCATCGGTCTGCATGTGGACCTCTCGGAGGGGAACAAATACTACATCCGCAACGTCTCATGGCTCGGTAATTCGGTCTACACGACCGAGCGCCTGGAGCAGATCTTCAGCGTTCAGAAGGGGGATGTCTATGACAAGAAGTCGATGCACAAACGCCTGGGTATCGGCAAGGAGACCAACCCCGATGAACTCTCCGTATCGACCCTCTACCAGAATCAGGGTTACCTGATGTCTCAGATCGACCCCGATGAGGAGGTGATCGGGCGCGACTCGATCGACCTGACGATCAAGATCTTCGAGGGTAAGCAGTTTACGATCAACGAGGTGGGTATCTCGGGTAATATGCGTGTGGATGATGAGGTGATCCGTCGTGAGATCTACACCCGTCCGGGTGAGTTGTACGACCGCTCGATGCTCATGCAGACCATTCGCACGCTCAACGCCATGGGCCACTTCAACCCCGAGGCCATCATGCCCGACATCAAGCCGGTTTCGAACAACCTGGTGAACATCAACTGGCCCCTCGAGGAGCAGGCCAGCGATCAGTTTAACGTGGCCGGCGGTTGGGGATCGGGAACCTTCGTGGGTTCGGTCGGCATCACGCTCAACAACCTCTCGGTTCGTAACATCTTCAAGAAGGGAGCCTGGCGCCCCTACCCGATGGGTCAGAACCAGCGCCTCTCGATCTCGGCCCAGACCAATGGTACCTATTATAAGGCGGTTTCCGCCAGCTTTACCGACCCCTGGTTGGGCGGCCATAAACCCAATTCGTTCACCATCTCGGCCTACTGGTCCGAGCAGAACGATGCCTACTACATCTGGCAGGATGCCACGCGCTACTTCCGCACGACCGGTGTCTCATTGGGTCTGGGTAAGCGCCTTTCGTGGCCCGACCCCTACTTCACCCTCTATGGCGAGTTGAGCTACCAGCGTTACAAACTGAAGGATTGGACCTCGTTTGTGATGTCGAACGGTACGGCCAACATGCTCTCGCTGAAGCTCGCCTTCGGCCGTAGTTCGGTGGATCAGCCCACCTATCCGCGTCGCGGCTCCGACTTCAGCCTCTCGGTACAGGTAACTCCTCCCTACTCGCTCTGGGACGATAAGAACTATGAGGATGAGTCGATGCCCGACTCCGAGCGCTATAAGTGGATCGAATTCCACAAGTGGCAGCTCAAGGCTCAGTGGTTCCTCTCGCTGACCAACAACCAAAAGCTGGTGCTGATGACCCGTGCCGAGATGGGATACCTGGGTAACTACAACAAACACAAGCTCTCGCCCTTTGAGCGCTTCCAGGTGGGTGGCGACGGCATGTCGGGTTACAATATCTATGGTATCGATGTGGTGGCCATGCGCGGATATGAGGATGGTGCCCTCGACCCGGTGGGCGACTACTACTCGAACGCCTACAACAAATATACGGTCGAGCTTCGCTATCCGATCATCCTCAAGCCTTCGTCGCAGATCTACGTCCTGGGCTTCCTCGAGGGCGGTAACGGTTTCGAGTCGTGGCGTAAATTCTCGCCCTTCAACATCAAGCGTTCGGCCGGCTTCGGTGTCCGCCTCTACCTGCCCGTGGTGGGTATGCTGGGTATCGACTGGGGCTACGGCTTCGACCCCGCGAACGGCCAGACCGAGAAGAGCGGAAGCCAGTTCCACTTCGTCCTGGGTCAGCAATTCTAACGGAGATTTTTGTGCCTTGGCAACAAATTTGAAGCAATACCGTTATTTATATAGATAACGCGTAACAGACAGAGACAATGAGAAAGTTATTTTTGACTTGCGTGGTGGCTGTGATGAGCTTGGCCGCATACGCCCAAAACTACATGGTGGTAGACAGTGAGAAGATCTTCAAGTCGCAGAGCGACTATACGGCAGCCCTTGCCACCCTCGATGAACTGGCCCGTAGCGAGCAGAAAAAGGTGGATGAGAAGTTTGCCGAGATTGAGAGCCTCTACAACCGCTATATGCGTGTCAAGAGCTCGATGACCCTCACCCAGCAGCAGGCTCAGGAGAACGAGATCCTCAAGCGCGAGCAGGAGGCCATCGCCTATCAGGAGTCAATCTTTGGCAACGAGGGAACGCTCATGCAGCGCCGTGTGGAGCTGATCCAACCCATTCAGAAGCGTGTCTTCTCGGCCATTGAGAGCTATGCCCGCGAGCAGGGCTTTGACCTGGTGATCGACTCGGCCTCGAACCCCACGCTGATCTACCGTTCCGAGCAGGTGGACAAGACCCAGGCCGTGATCGACCGCCTGAAATAATTGCGCAACAACACAAAATTAACCTATACACAAAATGAAAAACTTATTGAAACTGACCCTTGCGGTCGCTATGCTGCTGGGCGCCGAGTCGCTCTTCGCACAGAAATTCGGTCGCATCGACACCGGAGCCGTTATCGCCGCCATGCCCGAGGCCAAGGAGGCACAGACCAACATCGAGGCCTTTGTCAAGGACTTGAGCGACACCTATGAGACCATGCAGGTGGAGATCAACACCATGGTTGCCGAGTTGCAGAAGAATGAGGCCACGATGACCGAGTCGATGAAACAGCTCAAGTATAAGGAGATTCAGGATCTCTCGGCCCGTATGGAGGAGTACCAGCGTTCGGCTCAGCAGGAGATCCAGATGAAGCAGGCTGAGCTCATGCGCCCCGTGCAGGAGAAGGCTGTTGCTGCCATCAATGCCGTAGCTCAGGCCGGTGGTTACACCGCCATCTTCGAGACCGCCTCGCTCATCTACTTCGATCCGGCACAGATGCCTGATATTTTGGATGCTGTGAAGGTGCAGCTCGGGCTGTAATTTTTGATTTTATAGGGCACATTTTGCACCGCCTTGCTTGGGCCGAATGGGCAGTACGCTAAGTACAGCCCATCCGGCCCAATCTTCGTTGGCACAAAATCTGCTCCTCTAACTGCGTCCCCAGCCGAGCGCAAAGCGTAAGGCTGAAAGCCTAACCAAAAAAGAAGATTGGGCCTGCAAATTTACTTGCAAGGCCAATCTTTTTTTAGGTTATCCCCTTGGGGGTCGCTTTGCCGAGGCGCCAGAGTAGAAACGGCGCAAAAAGTTGCCAACGGCAACGCGCCGTAAAATCAAAAATGTGGGGTGCTGGTGAAAGTCTGGAAAACTGAGGGCGCTGAGGGAACAGAGGACGATTCACAATTCACAATTAAGGGTCTTAGGGGAGATTGCACGTTTCTTATTGCATCAAGCGTCATGGCGAGGAGGTTGCTTAAGCAACCGACGTGGCCATCTTTTTATCTGCGACTTATCTGTGGGATATTTCGCCCATAAAAAGATCCCCACGTCGCCTGCGGCTCCTCGGGATGACGAGGGGGCGTGAGCGGTGAGCAATGAGGAATGAGCAATGAGCAATGAGGAATGAGCAATGAGGAATTGCTCCTACCGTCCCCTGCTGTCCCCGCGTCATGGCGAGGAGGGCTTGCCCGACGTGGCCATCTTTTTATCAGCGACTTATCATGTGGGATATTTCGCCCATAAAAAGATCCCCACGTCGCCTGCGGCTCCTCGGGATGACGAGGTGAGTAATGAGCAATTGGCTTGCGCAGCGAAATATTCTCTGGTGATATCCTCTGGAAATAAATATTCCCAGCGACAAGGAAAATAATTTTGAATTTTCCTCCGACCGCCTCCACTCCTTAGAACGGGTATCCCACGCCGAAGTTCAAGGCCGTGTTCTTCCACTTGAAGTCGTGGATCCACCGTTCGCCGGCGGGGTTGTTGGGGTTGTGGAGCTGGATGCCCCAGTCCAGGCGCAGAATGGCGAATTTGATATCGAGGCGTAGGCCGATACCGGTGTTGAATCCCAACCCCTTATAGAAATCTTTGAGGTGGAAGACCGCATCGGGGGAGTATTCGGCATCGTTTTGTCGCAGGAACCAGATATTGCCAGCATCGAGGAAGGTGGCGCCGTGGAAGATGCCCCAGATCGGGAAGCGGAACTCGAGGTTGGCCTCCAGGCGCATGTCGCCCAGCTGTGTGGGGTAGAGCATATTTTCGGGTGTGGGCGTGGTACCCGGGCCGAGGGTGCGGGGGGTCCAGCCGCGCATCGAGTTGCTGCCTCCCACATAGAAGAGTCGGTCCATGGGCAGTGCCTCGGCATTGCCGTAGGCGATACCCAGACCGGCGTAGATGCGGCCGGCCAGGGCGGTCTTCTCGCCCAGCATGATCTTGCGGCTCACGCTCGTATCGAAGCGGAAGTATTGCGAGTAGCGGATGCCGAAGAGCTCGTAGTACTCCTTCCCCTCGGCCGGGGAGCCGAAGAGGTGGCTCAGACCGTCGAGCAGGTTGCCGGCGATCTCGGCGTTGATGCGCACCACGGTGGCATTGCCCATCAGATTGCGGTGCTGGCTGTTGTAGACGTAGCCGAAGTTGAGGGCCGAGATCAATTGCGAGCTGTAGCTGTTTTGCAGGTAGCGGTTTTGGAGCGAGTTGTAGAACTCTTCGTCCATGAATCCCATATCCACCACGGTGATGTCGGCCGGGCGGATCGAGAAGCTGGAGTGGTTGCGCGAGCTCCACGAATAGCCCCAGGAGGCGTTGGAGAGGGTGCGTCGGTAGTAGGGGCGATCCTGGAAGTTGATCGAGAGCGAGATCTTGGTGCGGGGGTTGGTCAGCCGCTGGAATTTGTAGGAGGAGAAGGGGAGCAGGAAGCGCGGGAAGGAGAGGCCTCCGGCGAATCCGAACTCCATGGCGTTTCGTTTCTTGGCATCGGGGGCACGCATATATTCGTAGCCCATTGTGAAGTCCAGGTCGAGGGCCTCAATGCCGCGGAAGATGTTGCGATTCTGGTAGCCCACGGCGGCCTTCAGCCCCCAGAAGCTGGAGGTGACGCTACCCTCAAGCTCGATTTTGTAGCTCTGCTTGGGCGAGGGGGTACAGAGGATGTTGCAACCCAAATAGCCCACCTCGACCCGTCGCACCAGCGTGGTGTCGGGCAGCCCCTGGCCGCGGCTGATGGTCATCGTATCGAGGATCGTGGAGCGCTCGGGCCGCTCGATGAAGGCGATACGGGCACTCTTGAAGTAGCCCGTGGAGATCAAACGGTCGTAGGTGGTGGTGATGCGATCGGCATCGTAGATTGTCCCCTGGCGAATGGGGATCAGTTGGCGGATCACCTTGGGTCGGATGTTGGGCTTGCCTTCGTAGATGATCTCCAGCCCGCGGAAGTGCGTGGTGTCAAGGCGTGTGAGGAGCGTGCTGTCGAGCTTCGTAGGGTCGTACTGGAGAAAGACGTTGATGCGGTCGATGCGGTAGAGGGGGTTGTCGGACATGATCGCCTCGCCGCGGCCGTTGTAGCCCGAGATGTGTTGCTTGACCACCAGGCGCAGCCCCACGCTGTAGGGGGCCTGCAGCGTGTCGGCAATATACTCGATGTTGTCCACCGAAAAGTCGTAGTAGCCCTTGCTGTTGAGCATCTTGGTGATGCGTTCGCGTTCAGCGCTGAGGGTGGCCAGGTCGTAGATCTCACCCACCCGGATCAGACAGTTGGCCGTATCTTTGAGGATCAGCGGAGCGAGCGAGTGGTCGCGAAATTCGTAGCCGAAGCTCGTGATGCGGTAGGGGTGCCCCTGGTGGGTGTGGAAGGTGATGTAGGCGCGGTGTGCGTGGCGCGTGGTGTCGATCTCGTAATTGACTTTCGAGGAGAAAAAACCGCGCGAATCCATGTAGTTCTTGAAGTTGATCGCCGAGCGCTCCATCAGGGTCGTGTCCAGGATCACGGGGGCCTTGCCCCATCGGCGTTTGAGGTTGTTCCACCAGTTCTCCTTCTCGGGGTTGGCCTGGTTGTAGATCCAGATCGGCAGGTTGGTGCCGAAGAGGCGCTTGTTGGGCTGCTGGCGCAGGTAGTTCTTCAGCTCGTCGGCGTTGATGCGCTCCTTGCGCGGCACCTGCTTGTCGGTGTCGATCGTAACCTTCTGGACGAGGTACTCTCCCTGTTGGAATTTGCGCGTCACGTTACACGACGCAAGCAGCAGACTTGCGAGGCAGAAGAGTACTATCTGACGCCAATGTTTCATTCCTCGTCTTTGTTTTTCGGTGATCGTTCGGTTTTTCGATTTCGTCCCACTCTCTTGGGTGGCTACGGCTCTCTTTGCAGCGAGGCCAAAAAGCGGTTGTAGAGCTCTTGCTCCCGGGTGAAGGGCTCTTCGCTCAGGCGGGTTATGCGGCAGCCGTCCCAATGCAGCTCACCCCCGGCCTCGTAGGTGGCATTGCCCACCAGGCAGGTGGCGATCTTCTCCCCCTCGATGCGGCAGCTGCAACGGACCATGCCCCCGCGGTTGTGTACCTCGATCTCGCGCCCGGCAGGAGCTAAGCCCAGCAGGACGGCAACGGTGGTGGAGGCGGTCATGGCGGTGCCGCAGGAGTTGGTGAGTCCCACGCCCCGTTCGTAGGTCGCTACGAAGAGGCGTTCCGGGTTTTGAACCTGCAGGAAGCTGAGGTTCATGCCGCGCGGAAACCACTCTCCGAGCTCCTTGATGCGCTCTCCGAGTTGGGTGAGCAGAGCGAAATCCACCTCTTGGACTTGAGCCACCAGGTGGGGATTCCCGAGGTTCAGGTAGCTGAAGCGGAGCGTGGGGTGGAGCTCCGGGATCGGCTGCTCCAGGAATCGTTCTCCCCCCTTAGGAAAGTCGTCGGCCGCCAGACGGATGGCAATCTCCACGCCAAAGGTTTCGGGATTGATCCCGGGGTATGCTTTATGGGTGATGGGATACTCTTTTCCGCCCGAATGGAGGATGAACGTGTCCGTTTGAAGGTAGCGCTCGCGCACTAAGCGGGCCACGCAACGGATACCGTTGCCGCACATCTCGGCCTCGGAGCCGTCGGTGTTGAACATCCGCATGGCAAAGCCTTCGCCCCGGCGCACAGCCAGCAGGAGCCCATCCAGCGGAGTGGGCCAAAACGCTTGGCAGGCTGCACGCGAAAAGGCTGCGAGGTCGATCCCGACCATCGCCTCGTCCGCGGCTATGGCATCCACCATCACAAAGCGGTTGCCTGATCCGTGGCAGATGAGATATGGAATTGCATTATGCACGGTCTGCAAAGGTAATGAATGGTCAAAAATAGGAAGAATCGCGCGCTTTTGCAAATTTCTCTTCCGAAAAAGCTACATTTTCCGCCTCATTTCTGCCGTGGAAGTCGGTAACCCCTCCCTTCGGGCAAGCTTCAGCGGGCGGCGGCCATGAACTCCAGCAGGGCGGCCGAGCACCTCTCGGGCTCCTCGAGGAAACCCATGTGGCCCGAATGGTCGAGCCAGACCACTTCGGCCTGCGGGTGATTGGCGACCAGCTTCTCTGCCGCCTCCAAAGGGATGTAGCCATCCTTGCGGCCCAGGATGAAGAGTTGGCGCACCGGGCAGTTGCGCAACATCTCGTTGCGATCCGGGCGCTCGATCATGCCGCCCAGCAGCGCCACAATCCCCTCCTCCTCGGTCAGGAAGACCTGCTCGACAAGATCCTCAATGGCATCCTTCAGGCGCGAGCGGTTCTCCTCGGCAAAGCCCGCGGCGGGGGCCACATGGGCCAGTTGCTCCTTCTTGCCGGCCTTGACCAGGGCGATCTCGCGCCGGCGGTTCTCGGCCTTCTCGGGGGTGTCGGCATTGGGGGTAGAGCTCAGCAGCACAAGCCCCTCCAGTCGTTCGGGGTAGTGCTCGGCAAAGGCCAGTGCCACATAGCCGCCCATCGAGTGGCCGACCAGGGTGCAGCGCTCCACGCCCAGGGTATCCAGCGCCCCCTTCACCACCCCGGCCAGGTACTCCATGCTGTGTACTTCACCCTGCACCTCCGAGATGCCGTGGCCCGGCAGGTCGAGCGTGATCACCCGATGCTGTTTATAAAGATAGGGAACGAAATCCTCCCATACCAAAAGCGACTCCAGGTAGCCGTGCAGCAGCACGACACACCTCTCTCCCTGCTGCGAATCGCAGACATGCAGGGCCGTCTCTGCGGCCATGATAAACTTTTCGACCATAAACTTCGGTTTTATTCTACCGCAAAGGTAAAGATAAATTCAAAAAATCCACTCTTCGCTCTCTTATTCTTTCCCTATTTCTCTGTTCTTTTCACTCTTCATCCGGACCCCTGAATCGGGCATCGTGAATCGCGAATGGCCGACAGCAGAGAGCCAAATGCGAAAAGCCGAAAAATTTTGAATTTTGAATTTTGAATTTTGAATTTTCATTTGTACCTTTGCCCCCGATAAAGAGAAAGAGTATGAATCACCCATTCCCGAGTAGTTATCTTTGGCAGAAACAGGCGACGGAAAACACGACCGGGGCGCCGGCGGGTTGCGGGAATTCTATTTTTTCTACTGTTTTGGGGTAACTGTTTTCAGTTGCCCCTTTTTTTGTCCAGGAGGGAGTGATTATGAGCAAAGTGTGGGTTTTGAAAGGCGGTAAAGTTTACCGCGAAGGTCGCTTCGAGGAGGCGACGGTGGTAGTGCGTGACGGCCGTGTGGAGGCGATCTCCCGCGAGGCTTCGGCTGAGGGCGGCGAGGTGGTCGATTGCACCGGCAGATACCTCCTGCCCGGTTTGGTGGATGTGCATGTTCACCTGCGAGAGCCGGGCTTCGAGAAGAAGGAGACCATCGCCTCGGGTACGTTGGCTGCGGCCCGTGGCGGTTATACCACGGTCTTTTCGATGCCCAACCTCAACCCCGCGCCCGATTCGCGTGAGCACCTCGATCGGCAATATGAGGCGATACGCCGCACGGCCCGCATCCGCGTGGTGCCCTATGGCACGATCACCCGTGGACAGCTGGGGCGTGGCGAGTTGGTCGATTTCGAGGCCCTGGCCCCCTATGTGGCCGCCTTTTCCGACGATGGGCGCGGCGTGCAGGCGCGTGAACAGATGGCCGAGGCGATGTGGCGTGTGAAGCCCACGGGCCGAAAGATTGTGGCCCACTGCGAGGATGAGTCGCTGCTCAATGGCGGATACATCCACGATGGAGTGTACTGTCGCGAGCATGGCCACCGCGGCATCTCTTCGGAGAGCGAGTGGCGCCAGGTGGAGCGCGATCTCGGACTGGTGGAGGAGATTGGGTGCCCCTATCACATCTGCCACATCTCGACCCGCGAGTCGGTCGAGTTGCTCCGTGCGGCCAAGGCCAAAGGGCTTCCGGTGAGTGGAGAGACTGCCCCTCACTATCTGCTGCTCACGGATGAGGATCTCCGGGAGGAGGGCCGTTTCAAGATGAACCCCCCGTTGCGCGGTCGTGAGGATCAGTTGGCCTTGATTAACGGTTTGTTGGATGGGACGTTGGAGGTGATTGCCACCGACCATGCCCCCCATACCGACGAGGAGAAGGGGCGCGGGCTGGAGAAGAGCGCCATGGGTATTGTCGGTATCGAGACCGCTTTCCCGTTGCTCTACACCTATCTGGTGCGCCGCGGGGTGCTCTCACTCGAAAAGCTGGTGGAGCTCATGTCGGTCAATCCGCGCCGACTGTTTGGTCTGGAGCCCGCCCTTGAGGAGGGGGCCCCGGCCGACCTGGTGGTCATGGATCTCGATGCGGAGTATGAGATTGATCCCGCGGAGTTCCGCTCAAAGGGACGTGCCACCCCCTTTGCCGGCTGGAGGGTTTGCGGCCGCACGATGCTGACCCTTGTCGGCGGCGAGGAGGCTTATAGGAATGAGCAATGAGGAGAATGAGCAATGAACTATTCTAATAAACTCCTATAATTCCTATAATACCTATAATTCCCAGGGCTCTTACAGATCCTAAAAAACAGAAAACTAAGAAAAACAAAAAATAGGTAAAGAATGAAACCTTTTGACAAAAAGATTGTTTTGGAGAACGGTCTGGAGTTCTACGGCTACGGCTTTGGTGCCGATCGCGAGGTCGTGAACGAGATCGTCTTCAATACCTCGATGGTGGGCTACCAGGAGATCCTCTCGGATCCCTCCTACACCGACCAGATGGTGGTGATGACCTACCCGCTGATCGGTAACTACGGCGCCGCAGACGAGGATTATGAGACGAAGTTCCCGACCATTGGCGGCATGGTGGTGCGCGAGTATAACGACACGCCCAGCAACTTCCGCTACACGAAGACTCTCGATGAGGTCTTCCAGGAGCACAACATCCCGGCCATCTCGGGCCTCGATACGCGCCGCCTGATGCACATTATCCGCGATGAGGGGGCGCAGCTCTCGATCCTTACGGATGCCGACACCCCCACCGAAGAGGCGCTGGCTCGTCTTCGCAACTATGAGCGCCCGCACGATGCCGTGGCCCGCGTGAGCTGCAAGAAACGCTGGTTCTCGCGCACGCCCAACCACAAGTGGGATGTGGTGATCATCGATTGCGGCATCAAGAACAACTTTATTCGTCAGCTCAACGCCCTGGGCTGCAATGTGACGATGGTGCCCCACAACGCTACGCTGGAGGAGGTGATGGCCTTCCGTCCCAACGGCGTGCTGATCTCGAACGGCCCGGGTGATCCGGCTGATCAGACGGCAGCCATCGAGTTGGTGCGTGCCCTGCGAGGCAAACTCCCGATCTTTGGTCTGGGCCTCGGCATGCAGATCATCGCCCTGGCCTATGGGGCCCGGGTCGAGAAGATGAAGTATGGCCACCGCGGCTCGAACCATCCGATCAAGAATCACCTGACGGGCGAGATCGAGATCGCAGTGCAGAACCACGGCTATGTGGTGGTTCCCGCAACGGGCAACCTGATAGAGGTGACCCACACCAACCTGCTCGACCAGACGATCGAAGGAATCGAGTGCCGCTACGACAGAGTGTTGGCGGCCCAATTCGACCCCACGGCCACGGCGGGCGAGTGCCACGATTTGTTCAAGAAGTTTGTTAAATTAATGGAGGAGAGATAAGATGCCGAAGAGAACAGATATCAAGAAGGTGATGGTGATCGGCTCGGGCCCGATCGTGATCGGTCAGGCTGCCGAGTTCGACTATGCCGGAACGCAAGCCTGTTTAGCCCTCAAGGAGGAGGGTTATGAGGTGGTGTTGGTGAACTCCAATCCGGCGACCATCATGACCGATACGAATATTGCCGACAAGGTCTACATGGAGCCCCTGACCCTGGAGTATGTCGCCAAGATCATCCGCTATGAGCGCCCTGATGCCATTGTGCCGGGCCTGGGCGGACAGACGGGTCTGAACCTGGCCGTACAACTCGCGAAGAAGGGTATTCTGCAGGAGTGCCATGTGGAGATTCTGGGAACCTCCTTCTCCTCGATTGAGCGTGCCGAGGATCGTGAGCTCTTCAAGGAGCTCTGCATCGGTCTCGGCGAGCCGGTCCTCCCCTCGGAGGTGGCCAGCAGCGTGGAGGAGGGCTTGGCCGTGGCCGAGCGCATTGGTTTCCCCGTGGTGCTGCGCCCCGCCTTTACGCTGGGCGGCACGGGCGGTGGCTTTGCTGACAACGAGCAGGAGTTTCGCGAGTTGATGCGCAACGCGCTGATCCTCTCGCCCGTGCATCAGGTGCTGGTCGAGAAGTCGATCAAGGGGTATAAGGAGATCGAGTTCGAGGTGATGCGCGACAGCCGCGATACGGCCATTGCCATCTGCTCGATGGAGAATGTCGATCCGGTGGGTGTCCACACGGGCGACTCGATCGTGGTGGCTCCGGCCCAGACCCTTACGAACCGCGAGTTCCAGATGCTGCGCACTTCGGCCCTGAAGATTATCCGCGAGCTGAAGATCGAGGGCGGTTGCAACGTACAGTTTGCTCTGGACCCCCTCTCGTTCAAATACTACCTCATTGAGGTCAATCCCCGCGTGTCGCGCTCCTCGGCGCTGGCCTCGAAGGCCTCGGGCTTCCCCATTGCCCGCGTGAGTGCCAAGATCGCTGTGGGGCTTACGCTGGATGAGATTCGCATCGCCAACACCCCCGCCTCGTTCGAGCCCACGCTCGATTATGTGGTGACGAAGGTGGCCCGCTTCCCGTTCGATAAGTTTGTCGATGCCTCCAACAAACTCGGTACGCAGATGAAGGCGACGGGTGAGGTGATGGCCATCGGCCGCACGATGGAGGAGTCGCTCCTGAAGGCGGTTCGTTCGCTCGAGACGGGTGTATGCCACATCTACCACAAGCGTTTCGACGATTGGAACGACGAGCAGCTCCTCGGCTACATCAAGGATGGTACGGACGATCGTCTCTATGCCATTGCCCAACTCATCCGCAACGGAGTGGACCTGGTGCGTATTTACGACCGCACGAAGATCGACCTCTTCTTCCTCGAGAAGTTTAAGAATATCGTGGAGATGGAGTATCTGCTGCGCGACAATGTGGGCAATATCGAGGTGCTGCGTGAGGCCAAGCGCATGGGCTTTGGCGATAAGTTTATCGGTCAGCTCTGGGGAAAGAAGGAGAGTGAGATGTACCTCCTGAGAAAGGAGCACGGCCTGTTCCCCGTCTATAAGATGATCGATACCTGCGGTGGCGAGTTTTCGACCTATGTGCCCTACTTCTACTCCACCTACGAAGAGGAGAATGAGTCGCGGGTGAGCGACAAGGAGAAGATCGTGGTGCTGGGTTCGGGCCCGATCCGCATCGGTCAGGGTGTGGAGTTCGACTACTCGACCGTACACGCCATCTGGTCGATCCGCGAAGCGGGCTACGAGGCGATCATCATCAACAACAACCCCGAGACCGTATCGACTGACTATACCACCTCCGATAAACTCTACTTCGAGCCCCTGACGGTGGAGGATGTGATGAACGTCATCGAACTGGAGAAGCCCAAGGGTATCGTGGTTTCATTGGGCGGACAGACCGCCATCAACCTGGCCGAGCCGCTCCACGCGCTGGGTGTGCCCATCGTGGGTACCGACGTGGAGGCGATCCGCAACGCCGAGGACCGCGGTTGCTTCGAAAAGATCATGGAGGAGCTGGGCATCCCGCAGCCCGAGGCTGAGGCGGTAACCGACATTGAGCAGGGTGTGGCTGCTGCCACGCGCATCGGCTATCCGGTGCTGGTGCGTCCGAGCTATGTGCTGGGAGGTCGTGCCATGCAGATCGTTTCGAACGAGGCGGCTCTGCGCCACTATCTGCAGACGGCCGTGGAGGTCAATGAGGACAGCCCCGTGCTGGTGGATCGCTACATCCAGGGCAAGGAGTTGGAGGTAGATGCCATCTGTGACGGTGAGCAGGTATTTGTGCCCGGTATTATGGAGCACATCGAGAAGACGGGTATCCACTCCGGAGACTCGATCTCGGTCTATCCCACCTTCAGCGTCAGCCAGAAGGTGAAGGATCAGATTCTGGACTACACGCAGCGCCTGGGTCTGCGCATCGGTATCGTCGGCCTCTACAACATTCAGTTCATCTGCGACCAGAACGATAAGGTCTATATCATCGAGGTGAATCCCCGTTCGTCGCGTACCGTGCCCTTCCTCTCGAAATCGACCGGCGTACAGATGGCTCACATCGCTACGCAGGTGATCCTCGGCAGAAAACTCCGCGATATGGGCATTACCGAGCTTTGTGGCAAGGAGAAACCCCGTTGGTTTGTGAAGGCCCCGGCCTTCTCCTTCTCGAAGATCTCGGGTATGGAGTCCTACCTCTCGCCCGAGATGAAATCGACCGGTGAGGCCATCGGTTACGATACGAAGCTCACGCGCGCCCTCTACAAGGCCCTCCAGGCCTCGGGTATGACCGTGGCCAACTACGGAACGATCTTCGTGACGATCGACGATGCCCGCAAGGAGGCTGCGCTGCCCTTGGTGCGCCGCTTCTACGATCTGGGCTTCAATATCGAGGCGACGACCGGAACGGCCGCCTTCCTGCGCGAGCACGGCATCCGTACCCGTCTGCGCCGCAAGATGAGTGAGGGCTCGACCGAGATCTTCGACTCACTGCGCCAGGGCCATGTGAACTATGTGATCAACACCATTGACATCAACCAGCAGAAGACTCGCCTGGATGGCTACGACATCCGCCGTGCCGCTGTCGAGAACGGGGTAACCCTCTTTACGGCCCTCGAGACCGTGAAGGTGCTTCTGGATGTTCTGGAAGAGATTACGTTGGGTGTATCGACTATTGATGCCGAGTAAAAGTATGTACAAGAAGGACCTGTATAAGATTCGCAGCAACGAGCCCTTGACGGCTTCGGTGTGGCGTATGGTCTTGGAGGGCGACACGCAGTGGATCACCCGTCCGGGACAATTCGTCAATATCGAGCTTAAGGGGCGTTACCTGCGCCGTCCGATCTCCATCTCGGACTACGACTCCGAGACTATCACCCTGATCTATAAGGTGGTGGGCGGGGGTACCGAGCAGATGAGCCACATGCTGGCGGGTGAGGTGCTTGACCTCCTGGTCGGCCTCGGCAACGGCTTCGATACCTCGGTGGAGGCTCAACATCCGCTGCTGGTTGGAGGCGGTGTGGGTGTTCCTCCGCTCTACAACCTCTGCAAGCAACTCCTTGCACAGGGCAAGCAACCCACCGTGATCCTTGGCTTCAATCGGGCCGATGAGCTCTTCTATCGCGAGGAGTTCGAGGCCCTGGGGGCGACGACCTATGTAACCACTGTCGATGGCTCGGTGGGGGTGAAGGGTTTCGTGACCGATGCCATCCGCGAGAAGGAGATTGGTTACGACTACTTCTACGCCTGTGGACCGCTGCCGATGCTCAAGGCCCTCTCGCAAGCCTCGACCACTGAGGGCGAGCTCTCCTTCGAGGAGCGCATGGGCTGCGGCTTCGGAGCCTGCATGGGCTGCTCGTGCAAGACCCTGACGGGCAACAAGCGCATCTGCAAGGAGGGGCCGGTGATGAAAAAATCTGATATATTGTGGTAAGATGAGAGATACGAAAGTAATACTCAGCGGTCTGGAGTTGGATAATCCGGTGATTCCGGCCAGTGGAACCTTTGGCTACGGCAACGAGTTCCGCGACTTTTACGATATCAACATCCTGGGCTCGTTCTCCTTCAAGGGGACGACCAAGGAGCCCCGCTTCGGCAACCCCACACCCCGCATTGCGGAGTGTGAGGCGGGCATGATCAATGCTGTGGGCTTGCAGAATCCCGGAATCGACAAGGTGATCTCGGAGGAGCTGCCGCGCCTTCGTACCTTCTTCCACAAGCCGGTGATTGCCAACATCTCGGGCTTCTCGATTGAGGAGTACGCCTACTGCTGTGAGCGCATCGACAAGGAGGAGCAGGTGGGTATCATCGAGGTCAATGTCTCGTGCCCCAATGTGCGCCATGGCGGCATGTCGTTTGGCACCTCGCCCGAAGCGGCTGCCGAGGTGACCCGCGCCGTGAAGGCCGTAACGACCAAGCCGGTCTATATCAAGCTCTCGCCCAATGTGACCGATATTGTGGCCATCGCCAAGGCGTGTGAGGAGGCCGGAGCCGATGGCATCTGCCTGATCAACACGATGCTCGGCATGCGTATCGACCTGCAACGACGTCGTCCCGTGATCGCCAACACCATGGGAGGTTTCTCGGGCTCGGCCATCTTCCCCGTGGCGGTGCGTATGGTCTACCAGGTGGCCAAGGCCTGCCACATTCCGGTAATGGGCTGTGGCGGTGTTACCACGGCACGCGATGTGATTGAGATGATGATGGCCGGAGCTACGGCTGTGCAGGTGGGTGCCGCCAACCTGAAAAACCCCTACGCTGCCAAGGAGATCATCGAGCAGCTGCCCGTGGAGATGGAGCGCCTCGGCATCGAGCGCTTGAGCGATATCATCGGAATTGTGGAGTAGCATGCAGTGAACGAGAATTTGGGAAATAAAAACGAATAAAAAATAAGATTATGCAACACGATGTAATAATTGCCTGCGACTTTAAGTCGGCCGAGGATACCTTCCGCTTCCTCGATCTGTTCAAGGATGAGCCCCGTAAGCCCTTCCTCAAAATCGGTATGGAGCTCTACTATGCTGAGGGCCCCTCGATTGTGAAGGAGATCAAGCGCCGTGGCCATAAGATCTTTCTGGACCTTAAGCTGCACGATATTCCCAATACGGTCAAGAAGGCGATGTCGGTACTCAGAAACCTCGATGTCGATATGACCAACGTCCATGCTGCCGGTACGATCGATATGATGAAGGCTGCCCTGGAGGGCCTCACGCGTGAGGATGGTACGCGTCCCCTGCTGATTGCCGTTACGCAGCTCACCTCGACCTCCGAGGAGCGTATGCAGCAGGAGCTGCTGATCGGCGCCTCGATCAACGATACGATTGTCAAGTATGCCCAGAATACCAAGGCTGCAGGGCTCGATGGTGTCGTTTGCTCGCCCCTTGAGGCCGGTATGGTCAAGGAGGCCTGTGGCAGTGGCTTTATGACCATCACGCCGGGTGTGCGCTTCGCCGATGGCGATGTGGGCGATCAGGTGCGTGTTACGACCCCCGCTCGTGCTCGCGAGATCGGATCCGACTTTATCGTGGTGGGTCGCCCCATTACGGCAGCCGATGATCCCGTGGCAGCCTATCGTCGCTGTGTAAAGGAGTTCTTAAATGAGTAACCAGCAGACAGAAAACTTACGACGATGGCAAAATTGACCCTTTTTTACCTCCGAAACTGCCCCTTTTGTAAAAGGGCATTGCAGTATATTGACGAACTAAAAGCCGAGCATGAAGAGTTGCGGGCGATAGAGATCGAGATGATCGAGGAGTCGGAGCAGCCCGAGGTGGCCGACCGCTACGACTACTACTATGTGCCGACCCTCTATCTTGGCGAGGAGAAGCTCCACGAGGGCGGCATCTACAAGGAGGAGGTCGAGGCCCTCTTGCGCAACGTGCTCAAACGGATTGAATAACTGAAAAACAAACGAAGAATATGGAGAAGAAGATTGCAAAGGACCTGCTCTCGATTGGCGCGGTATTCCTCCGCCCCGAGCAGCCGTTCACCTGGGCCAGCGGTATCAAGAGCCCGATCTATTGCGACAACCGTCTGACGCTGACGGCTGTTGAGGTGCGTGGGCACGTTGAGGCCGGGCTGGCCGAGATCGTCCGCACGAAGTTCCCCGAGGCCGAGGTGCTGATGGGTACCTCGACGGCCGGTATCGCCCACGCCGCCATTACGGCTACGATCCTCAACATGCCGATGGGCTATGTGCGTTCGGGCTCGAAGGACCACGGTCGCGGTAACCAGATCGAGGGTAAGCTCGAGAAGGGCCAGAAGGTGGTTGTTATCGAGGATCTGATCTCAACCGGAGGTTCCTGCATCGAGGTGGTCAATGCCCTGCGTGAGGCGGGTGCCGAGGTGCTGGGTGTCGCTTCGATCTTTACCTACGGCATGAAGAAGGGGCTGGAGCGTATGGCCGAGGCCAACGTCACGAACTACTCCCTTTCGAACCTCGATGCCCTGGTGGAGGTGGCTGCCGAGGAGGGTTACATCGCCCCCGAGTGGAAGGAGAAGATTCTCAACTTCCGCAATAACCCTTCCGACGAGAGCTGGATGCAGTAATTTTTGATTTTATGCGGTAAATTTTGCCCCTTCTCATTTATCTCGAAAGGGTAGTACCCCAAGTACAACCCTTCCGAGATAAATTTCGGTCGGCACAAAATTTTCCTACCTAAAATCAAAAACTATATAGGACATAGGAACCCGAGGAGCGTTTGAACATCCTGCGATAATTCCTAATCCCTAATTTCTAATTCCTAATTGAATTATGCGTCATTTGATTGATCCGACCGATCTTACGGTCAAAGAGATAGATGAAATTATCGCCTTGGCGGAGGATATTATCGCCAATCGCGCCAAGTACAGCGAGGTGCTGAAGGGTAAGAAGCTCGCCACACTCTTCTATGAGCCCTCGACCCGCACGCGCCTTTCGTTTACCTCGGCCATGCTGGAGCTTGGAGGAACCGTTATCGGTTTCTCGGATGCCGCCTCGTCGAGCGTCTCGAAGGGCGAGACAGTGGCCGATACGGTGCGCGTAATCCGCTGCTTTGCCGATATTATTGCCATGCGCCACTTCAAGGAGGGGGCACCGCTTGTCGCCTCGCAGTATGCCGGTATTCCGGTGATCAACGCCGGCGACGGCAGCCACAGCCACCCCACGCAGACGATGACCGACCTCTTGACCATCCACCGCGAGAAGGGTACCTTGGAGAACCTCACGATCGGCTTCTGTGGTGATTTGAAGTATGGCCGCACGGTGCACTCGCTCATCAAGGCGATGTCGCGCTATGCCGGCTTCCGCGTGGTCCTGATCTCGCCCGACGAGTTGCGCCTGCCCCCCTACATGCTGGAGGAGATGCGCGATTCGGGCCTCGAGTACCGCGAGGTGAAGTCGCTCGAGGAGGCGATGGCCGACCTCGATGTCCTCTATATGACCCGTGTGCAGAAGGAGCGCTTTGCCTCCGAGGAGGAGTACAACCGTGTGAAGGACTGCTATGTGCTCGATACCGAGAAGATGGCGCTCGCCAAGTCCGATATGATTGTCCTCCACCCGCTGCCTCGTGTCAATGAGATCACCCGTGCGGTCGATAACGACCCGCGTGCCGCCTACTTCCGTCAGGTGGAGAATGGTAAGTTTGTCCGTATGGCCTTGATCTATACCCTGCTGAAGTGGGCCCCCGAGAATCGCCCCTTCGAGAAGACCCCCGTCTTGGCCGAGGGGCTGGAGGTGAACAAACACACCTGCCCCAACCCCCACTGTATCTCTTCGACCGAGGATGTGGATCAGTTGGCGGTGGGGAATCGCTGTGCCTACTGCGAGACTTTGTTGTTTTAAGCGGAATTTTCTGCTTTACGCTTGATAGGGTGCCCCTTGCATACGTCAAGTATGCTACGGGACACCCTATCTTCGCATGCCTTGAAACCCCTCATTTCCCCCTCCCTTCTCTCTCCCCCGTTTTACCGTCCGGATTTGCCGCTTGACGGGGGAAAATTTGTCCCTTGAGAAATTTTTACTACCTTTGTTAATTGGAAAACCATAAACCACTAACAGCTAAATTACTTATGAAAAAGCAAATTTCCATTTTGCGTTGCCTGGTTAGTTCGCTTTTGGCGATGACCATGTTCTGTGCCACACCGCTCTTTACGGCCTGTGGCGAAGATTCAACGGAACCTGTAGAGACCCCTAAGAAAGAGTTGCCCGCAGATGCCGGGGCCATTACGCAAACTCCCCAGGAGGATGGCACCATCAAACTCTCGGTAGCCGAGATCGCTGGGGCCGAGACCTATCGTTGGTACAAGGATGGTGAGAGTGTGCAGAACTCGGCCGATCGTACCTATCTGGTCAGAAAGTCGGGCAACTATAAGGTGGCCGGCGTGAACCGCAATGGCGAGGGTAAGGCCAGCGAGGAGGTTAAGGTAACCCTCCTGAGCGAGCTTCTTCCGGCCACGCCTACGAAGATTGATACGAGGTTATTACCCGATGGCTCGGCTGAGATCTCTGTGGATGAGATCGAGCGGGCGACCTCTTATCGTTTCTATCGCGACAGTGAGTTGGTGCAGGAGGGTGAGTCGCGTGTATATATTGACCCGAACCCTACCGTTTCTTATGGCGTCTCCGGGGTTAATGAGTATGGCGAAGGTCAGGCCTGCTTTGTAACGGTGGAATGGGCGGAGCCCTATGTAGCCATTGAGGCTACGAAGCTCGCCTTTAACGATATTCAGATTAAGGTCGATGTGATGGGTGTTGCGGGCTACTACGCAGGTAATACGATGACCGAGGCCTTCGTGGCGGAGGATGTCTTGGCTTCGCTGGAGATGCTGACCCCCTCGACTCAGATGAGCTACGAGGGTGCGTTGGTGGAGTTCCCCGAGCCGTCGGGCGAGGTGATCCTGCCGGGCGAGAGCTATACGGTGTGGATTGTAAATCAGAAAGAGGAGGGAGCATACACTGTCGAGGATATTCTGACCTTTGAGTTTACGGCTCCCGAGCTCACCTCGGGCGGTTCGATCAACGTAGTGGCCGACGATCCCTACCTCACGCAGACCGAGGTGGAGGTGGAGCTGAGTGCCAAGGGTGCCTATGCCATCCACCTGGCCTGGCTCACGGCTGAGCAGATGGCCGCCTGCACCGACACCGCAGCCAAGGTTGAGGTGCTGCTGAATGCCACGCAGTTTGAGGGCGAGTCGGCCTTTGCCAACTCGGGCACTTCGCTGCTGTTGGAGCCCGAAACCGATGTCTATCTCCTGGCGTTGGCGATCGACAACGAGGGCCGTTATGGAGAGATCTTCGAACAGAAGTACACCACGCTGCCCGAGCCCAAGACCTTCACGCTGACCATCAGCGAGGAGCTCTGCTCCTACACCGAGACCTCGGCAGAGATCCACTGGACCATTGAGGATGGTGAGGCTGCCAAGGTGGTCTACTACCTGGCTCCCGCCGACGATAACTTCTGGCTCTCGAACCTCGGTGAGTCGTTCGATCGCGCCATCGAGTATATCCAGATCAACCCTGCCCATGCCAACTTTAAGTCGACGACGGGTAACTCCATCGAGTTTACGAACCTTAAGGAGGGTACTCGCTACGTCTTTGTAGCCGTTGCTTTCGATGCCGACGATATCCCCTCGATGGGCGATGGCACCTACTTCACGCCCCAGTCAAATGTGGTCTTCGTCAGCCGCTACCTGGAGGATGGTACGGAGAATCCCGAGTGGACTGCCACATGCCCCACGATCCAGGTGCAGGACTTCTGCTTCCTGAAGGGGCAGATGACGCGTCTGTTTTGGATGGTGGACCTTGTCGAGGGTACGACCGGCTATACGGCGGCCATCTCGGCCTCCTATGTAGCCGAGACCTTCCCGACGGCCAAGGCCTGGGCTCAGGATATCATGAATGATCCCGATGATGCCTATAGCGTCTATTATTGGATC
The DNA here is from genome assembly GCA_015059965.1 of Rikenellaceae bacterium. Taxonomy (GTDB): domain Bacteria; phylum Bacteroidota; class Bacteroidia; order Bacteroidales; family Rikenellaceae; genus Alistipes. Next base: position 29,034 of record SUZM01000008.1, on the reverse strand, counting down.
CCCGACGATCCGGCCTATCCCGATCCCAACGATGAGCGCGGAACGGGTGGCGTGAGCAAGGGTGCCCCCTCGACCCAGGTCTTTGAGGATAAGATCTATTACCACCCCTATGGTTCGGGCGATATGAAGATCTATGTCACCTGGACCGACTCGGAGGGCCGTCTCTACGAGTGTGTATCGGCGGATATGCCCGTTATCGAGGCCGAGTAAACGAGGTCTAAGTACCTAAAAAGAGTGTGGCGGATCCTTTCGGATCCGCCACATTTGTTCTATCCAGAGAATTGGAACTCTGCTTAAAGGGAAGAGGAGGACTTACTCCTCATCGACCTCCTTCATGTTGTGGTAGACGTTCACCACGTCATCGTCCTCCTCGAGGCGCTCCACGAGCTTCTCGATGTCGGCACGACCCTCGGCGTCGAGCTCCTTGTAGTCGGTCGGAATGCGGGCACCCTCACCCGATACGATCTCGAAGCCCTTGTCGTCGAGCCACTTCTGAATGGCACCAAACGACTCATAGGGGGCCTCGACCGATACCGTGGTATCATCCTCGGGGGCGAACTCATCCACGCCCAGGTCGATCATCTCGAGCTCCATCTCCTCGCGATCTACCTCGGTGGGGGCGTGGAACTTGAAGATGCACTTGTGTTCGAACATGAAGGCCACGCTGCCCGAGTTGCCCAGCGTACCGCCGCAGCGGCTGAAGTGCATGCGGATGTTGGCCACCGTGCGGTTCGTGTTGTCCGTGGCGGTCTCCACCAGGAAGGCGATGCCGTGGGCACCGTATCCTTCGTATACCACCTCCTTGTAGTCGGTCGTATCCTTCGAGGTGGCACGCTTGATGGCGCGCTCCACATTCTCCTTGGGCATGTTCTCGGCCTTGGCATTCTGCATCAGAATGCGCAGACGGGTGTTGGCCGAGGGGTCGGGACCACCGGCCTTCACGGCGATTTCGATCTCCTTACCGATCTTGGTAAAGGTACGGGCCATATTGCCCCAACGCTTCAGTTTTCTGGCTTTGCGATACTCAAAAGCTCTTCCCATATTACGCTATTTTTGTTGTTATTTTGTCTTTTTTTCAATTTGTGCCACAAAGATAGGAATAAATTGGGAATTAGGAATTAGGAATTAGGAAATTATTTCAATGCGCCGTGCACAATTCGCGATTCGGAATTGCTTTCATGATCTATGGGGAATAAAAATAAGGAAATTATATTACACCAAGGTGTAAAATGACCTCTTTTTTCAGCCGTCAGGCTGACTAAGTCCCCTGCCTGAGGCGGGGGATTTAGGGGGTGGTCAGCACTTATAAACTCGGCGTTCCGCCGTGAGTAAAAAAGGTGAGCAAAGTGAATTTCGCTCCCGATTGTGTAACCTTGTATTATATAAGCACCAAAAATAATTGCACATTGTTCATTGCTCATTGCCCATTATTGAGTATCTTTGCGAAAATTCAACCGAAAAAATGAAGAACGAACGATTGATATTTCTGACCAACGACGACGGCTACCGCTCGCGCGGCATGGCCTCGCTGGTGGAGGTGGCCCGTAAGTTCGGTCGTGTGGTGGTATTGGCTCCCGAGGAGTCGCAGAGCGGTATGAGTCAGGCCTTTACGATGAGCCGTCCACTCTTTCTGAGGAAGGTGCGCGAGGAGGAGGGGCTTGAGGTGTATGCCTTCTCAGGGACGCCTGTGGATTGTGTGAAGATGGCCTTCGACCATCTGTTGGCGGATCGCAAGGTCGATTTGGTCCTCTCGGGTATCAACCACGGTTCGAACTCGGCCGTAAATGTCCTCTATTCGGGTACGATGGGGGCCGCCATCGAAGGGAGTTTCTACAACTGTCCCTCGATCGGCATCTCGGTCGATGACCACTCGCCCGATGCCGATTTCGAGGGGGCGATGCGCTATGGCGAGCAGATCATTCGCGCCGTGTTGGAGCAGCAGCCCCGCACTCCGCTGTGTTTGAATGTCAATCTGCCGGCCATCCCGGCCGATGAACTCAAGGGTATTCGTGTTTGTCGTCAGACGGGCGGCTATTGGCGTGAACGCTTTGTGCGCCATGAGGATCCCCGCGGAAGAGAGTACTTCTGGCTCACGGGCGAGTATGTGAACTCCGAGCCCGAGGCCTGCGATACCGACGAATGGGCCATGCGCAACGGCTATGTGGCTGTGGTTCCCGTACAGGTCGATATGACCGACTACGGACGGCTGGCCGAACTTGGTGAACTTTTCACACAGCGTGACCGCTAACCTCTTCACACCCCTTTGAGCCATGTTTCTGAAGATTCTTCTTATTTTGGCCATCCTCTTTCAGTTGGTTGCCTCGACCTACGCCGTGAGATTGATTCCCAAGACCCGATTCAATGCCATTTGGATCCTCTTCATCCTGGGATTCTTCCTCCTCTCGGCCGAGCGCATCCTTCAGTTCTTCTGGGTCAGCGGCCACGATGCCCCCATGGAGTGGACCGTATGGATCGGTGTGATCGTCTCGATTGCCCTCTCGATCTCGATGCTCTATGCCCATAAGTTGGTGAATCATGTGGATCGCATGGAGCAGCACCGGCAGTCGTTCAGCAAGTACATCCTCACGGCTGTGCTGCGTGCCGAGGAGAAGTCTCGTTCGCACTTTGCCCGCGAACTCCACGATGGCATGGGCCCTCTGCTCTCGTCGGCCAAGATGTCGTTGACGGCAATCTCACGCAAGGGACGTTCGCCCGAGGAGCTGCGCATCATCGAAAACACGGCCTATGTGATCGATGAGGCGATCCGCTCGGTAAGAGAGATTTCGAACAACATGTCGCCTCACCTGTTGATGAATTTCGGTTTGGCGCGCGGCGTGCAGAACTTCATCAACAAGTGCGCCTCGATCCACAGCGAGAAGTTTACCTTTACGACCAACATCGAAGGCGAGCGCTTTGATGAGGATGTCGAGGTGATCTTCTATCGCGTGATCTGTGAGCTGATCAACAACTCGCTCAAGCATGCCGCATGCAGTGAGATTACCCTCTCGCTTCGACGTGAGGAGGGGGCTCTCTGCCTCAGTTATTCCGACAATGGCAAGGGCTTCAACCACCTGACGGTGGCCGATTTCGGTATGGGCCTCTCGAATATCCATTCGCGCATCCACTCCCTCGGCGGCAAGTTGGAGATCTTCGCTGCCAAGGGGTGCGGCATGCAGGCCGAGGCGCGCGTCGAGATTCCCCAAAATCGCCCTCATGCCGTCGTGAAATAGTGCTTTAACCTTTTAATATCGATAACTTATGTGTAGTGAACCGCGTATCGTTCTGGTCGATGACCATGCCCTCTTTCGTGGAGGACTGAAGAATTTGCTGGAGCAGATCGGCCATTGCCGTGTGGTTGCCGAAGCCGCTTCGGGCGAAGAGTTCCTGGCCCTGCAGCCCGCAGTGGAGTGCGATGTGGTCTTTATGGATATCTCCATGCCGGGAATCGACGGGGTGGAGACCACGCGCCGGGCCCTTGAGGCCGACCCCACGCTGCGCATTGTTACCCTCTCGATGTTTGGCGATGAGAACTACTATACGCGCATGGTCGAGGCCGGAGCCTCGGGATTCCTGCTCAAAGACTCCTCGATTGACGAGGTGCTCGAGGCCATTCGCTGTGTCTGCGAGGGGGGTACCTACTTCTCTGAGGCGATCCTCTCGACCCTCACCTCTCAGCTGCCCGGCACCTCGGACTCCTTTGATGAGGAGGCGCTCTCGACCCGCGAATTGGAGATCCTGCTGGCCGTTTGTCAGGGCCTCTCGAACCAGGAGATCGCCGATATGCTCTTCATCTCCAAGCGTACGGTGGATAAGCACCGCGCCAACATCCTCGAAAAGACCGGTTGCAAGAATACCGCCTCCCTGGTGGTCTATGCCATTAAGCATTCGCTTGTGGATTTAATGTGATAAGGGGACAGCTGCAGTCGCTAATAAAAAGAGAAACGGGCGGGAAGTACTGATTGTACTGCCCGCCCGCTCTTTTTTGCCGAGCGTTGCAACTGCCCTCAAGTGCAAGCCGGAACTTTTATTAATCTGTTATTAAGCAGATTAAAAAGGATTTTGGATTTCCTCGTTTGAAAAACTACTCCATTTGTTTGTAGTCCTTGGCCAGACCGCCCTCCGAGGTCTCTTTGTAGAGCGAGGGGATATCGTGGCCCGTCTGCTTCATCACCTGCACCACGCGGTCGAACGATACGCGGTGCGTACCATCCGTGAAGGCCGAGTAGATATTGGCATCCAGAGCGCGGGTGGCGGCGTAGGCGTTGCGCTCGATGCAGGGGATCTGCACCAGCCCGCACACCGGGTCGCAGGTCATACCCAGGTGGTGCTCCAGGCCCATCTCGGCGGCATATTCGATTTGGGCGGGCGAGCCGCCGAAGAGTTGGTTGGCGGCAGCAGCTGCCATGGCGCAGGCTACGCCCACCTCTCCCTGGCACCCAACCTCGGCACCCGAGATCGAGGCGTTATGCTTGACGATGTTGCCCACCAGACCGGCTGTGGCTAAGGCGCGCAGGATGCGTTTTTCGGTGAAGAGGTGTCCCTTCTCGAGGTGGTAGAGCACGGCAGGTACCACGCCGCATGAGCCGCAGGTGGGGGCCGTCACGATGCGGCCGCCCGAGGCGTTCTCCTCGCTCACGGCCAGGGCATAGGCGAAGACCAGACCGCGGGTTTGCAAATTGGCCTTGTAGCCCAGGGCCTTGATGTGGTATTTCGAGGCCTTGCGGCTCAGGTTCAGCGGGCCGGGCAGTACCCCTTCGGCCTCCAGACCACGCTCCACCGCCTCGCGCATCGTGCGCCATACCTCGGAGAGGTAGTCCCAGAGGTCGGACTCCTCGCACTGCTCGACATACTCCCAGTAGTTGTGTCCCGTGCGTTCGCACCAGCCCAGAATCTGGCTCAGGCGCGTCATCTCATAGATATCGGGGCTCTCGGTGTGGATGATGCCCTCACCGGCCAGCGCTCCGCCGCCCACGCTGAACACCGTCCAGGCATCGTAGCTCTCACCAGCCGGATTTACCGCCTCGAAGAGCATGCCGTTGGTGTGGCGTTTGAGGACGGTTTTGGGCTCCCAGATCAGCTCGACGGGGCGCGGGGCCAGGGCCTCAATGATGGCCACATCGGTCATGTGTCCCTTTCCCGTGGCGGCCAGTGAGCCGTAGAGGGTAACGCGGAACGAGGCGGCCTCGGGGTGGCGTTCGCGGTAGATGTGCGCCGCCTTGCGCGGGCCCATTGTGTGGCTCGACGAAGGCCCATGGCCAATACGATATAACTCCTTAAGTGTCTTCATGCTTTCCATAAATTCTCCTAACTAAACGAAACCTCCCTCCCCGCTGTGGAGTGCGGAGATTTCAACCTAACCATGAGGCAAAGATACAAAAATTGGGCGGAAAAAGGCTCTTTTGGCAAGATTATTTCCTCTTCATCGAGCGCTTCACCTGTCGAATGAGTTCGCCGGCCAGGGCAACGATCGAGCTTAGGCCGATGATTCGGCACCAGGTCTCGGGAGTTAAGGGGCAGGTGCGGAAGATGGTGCCACCCCACTCGACGATGGCGATCTGTCCCAGGCCGATGAGTAGCAGTACAAGGAAGAACATGCGGCAGTCGCGATGGTCGAAGATGGCCGGGTGGTGTGTGCCGAATCCCTTGGCATTAAAGAGGTTCCAGAACTGCAGGAAGACGAAGATGGAGAAGAAGATCGTGAGCTCCCTTAGGCTCAGACCATCGCCTCGATCCATCCAGAAGAGCAGACTGAGCAGCCCCACGACAAAGCAGAGTCCCCAGCCCAGGATCGAGCTGGCCATCGGGCGCGTGATGATAAATTGGTTACGGGGGCGCGGTCGTTCGCGCATCACCTCCTCCTCGGGGGGCAGTGAGGCGAGAGCCATGGCGGCAAAGGTATCCATAATGAGGTTCACCCAGAGCATCTGCACCACCGTAAGGGGCATTTCGGAGCCGAACAGCGAGCCCAGGAAGAGGATCAGGATCGCCGTAAGGTTGATCGTGAGCTGGAAGAGTAGGAAGCGTTGGATGTTGCGGTAGAGCGAGCGACCCCACAGCACAGCCGTAACGATGGATCGGAAGCTGTCGTCGAGCAGAGTGATGTCGCCGGCATCTTTCGCTACGGAGGTTCCCGAACCCATCGAGAGGCCCACGTTGGCGAAATTCAGAGCCGGGGCATCGTTCGTGCCGTCGCCCGTGACGGCTACCACCTCGCCTTGGCGTTGCAGCAGCTGCACGAGGCGCTGCTTGTCCAGTGGTCGGGCTCGGGCGATGATCTTCAGCTCCCCGATTCGCTCCAGGAGCTCTTCGTCTGTGAGCGCCGAAAACTCGGGGCCGGTGATGCGCTGGCGTTCACCATCCCGCTGATCGTCCCATAGGCCGATGCGGCGGGCGATCTCGGTGGCCGTGGCGGGGGTGTCGCCCGTAACGATTTTGATGCCGATGCCGGCTCTCAGGCAGCGGGCCACAGCCTCGGGAACCTCGTCGCGCACCGGATCGCCAATGGCAAAGGCGGCCATAAAGCACAGCTCTTCGCGCTGAAGGGCCTCTTCGCAGCTGGTGGCGCGGGTGGTGCACCACGCCACGCCGAGTGTGCGCATGGCGTGCTGTTGCCAGCTTAGGAGTTGCTCTTGGAGCCGGGTATCGTCTCCATCTGCAGAGCAGAGTGAGCGGACAATCTCGGGGGCACCCTTCACGAAGAGCCGTTGCTCGTCTCGCACGGGGTCGTAGATGAGTGTGGCCATATATTTTCGCTCGGTAGAGAAGGGGAGGCGGTCCCGGATCTCCACCGAGCGGCGAAGGGCCTCATAGTCGGCATCGAGTTCTGTGGTGATCCAGCGCAACAGTGCCCCCTCGGTGGGGTTGCCGAGCGGCTCACCCCGGCTGTCGAGCAGGGCTGTGCTGTTGGCCGCCAGGGCCAGCGACAGCTCCTCGGGGGTGTAGGGTCCGAAGCCGGCGACCTGCTCAACGGTCATGCGGTTGCAGGTCAGCGTGCCGGTCTTGTCGGTGCAGATCACCGTTACCGCACCCATCGTCTCGCAGGCGTGCATCTTGCGTACCAGGTTGTTGGTCTTGAGCATGCGGCGCATCGAGAGGGCCAGCGACAGGGTGATGGCCATCGGAAGACCTTCGGGTACGGCCATCACAATGACGGCCACGGCGACCATGAAGATCTCGAGCAACTCACTGAAGATCTCCAGACCGCTCCGGCTGAGCAGATCGCCCCAGATCAGGGCTTTCGACGTAAGGCACAAGAAGATCAGGGCTGCCGTAGCAAAGCCGATACGGCCGATCCACTTCGAGAGGCGCTCTAATTGATTGTTCAGCGGGGTAGGCTCGCCACTGCGGATCAATGACTGCTCGGTTACACGCCCCGCCTCGGTGTGGTCGCCCACGGCCTCGACAACCATGCGGCCATAGCCCTCGCTGACGGTTGTGCCGCGCAGCAGGCGGTTGGTGGGGTAGGTGGCCTCGGGGTCGAAATCCGCCTCGCGGGCGCTCTTGCGGCAGAGCGCCTCACCCGTGAGCATCGATTCGTTTACGCTCAGCGAAACGGCCTCCACCAGCAGACCATCGGCCGGAATCATCTCGCCGCTCTCGACCAGCACCAGGTCACCCACTACCACCTCATGGCGCGGAATGCTGCAGGCCTTCCCTCCGCGGATCACCTTCACGGGTTCGTCATCGTTTACGCGGTTCAGACGTTTGAAGCGGCGCATGGCATCCCACTCGAAGAGAAAAGCGATGCCCGTGGCCAGGAAGATGGCCATCAGGATGCCGATTGTCTCGGTGTACTCTCCCTCGATGGAGGCGATACCCAACGAGAGGAGGGCCGCTACCAGAAGGATGCGCACAATCGGGTCGCGAAACTTCTCCAGGAAGAGTCTCAGCAGGGATTGCTCCTTGGGGGGAGTGATTCGGTTTTCGCCATGCTTTAGACGGCTTTCGGCAACCTCTTCGGGGCTCAGCCCGCTGAAGGATGTGTGGCTCTCTTCGGGGGTTTGTGACATCTTTTATCGGAAGTTGAAGGTACGGGTCGAGGCATCGAGACGGATGGCAATGAAGAGCAGTACGGTGAAGGCCATCAGCGAGGAGCCTCCGTAGCTCATGAAGGGCAGCGGGATACCCATTACGGGCATCAGTCCGATGGTCATGCCGACATTAACCATGATGTGGAACAATAGGATGGCCGCCACGCAGTAGCAGTAGATACGGCCGAAGGGCTCCTCCTGCCGCTCGCCCATGCGCATCAGTCGCAGGATCAGCAGGCAGTAGAGCGTCAGCAGACAGATGGCTCCCAGGAACCCCCACTCCTCACCCACGGTGCAGAAGATGAAGTCGGTATGCTTCTCGGGTACGAAGCCATATTTGATCTGCGTTCCCTCCATGAATCCCTTGCCCAGCAGGCCGCCCGAGCCGATGGCGATCTTCGACTGATTGACATTGTAGCCCAGATCGTGCGGATCGTCCATCAGTCCCAGGAAGGTGTTGATGCGATCGCGCTGGTGGGGCTTCAGTACCGATTCGAAGACGTAGTTGGTCGTATCCAAAAAGAGCAGCGAGCAGAAGAAGAGGCCCAGGATCAGGAAGATGTTCTGCAGGTTTGAGCGGAAGGCGTAGATGGCGATCCCGACGGCCGAGATGAGGGTAACGGTGAGCAGGGCTCCGTAGTAGCTGATCGATCCGGGCCAGAAGAACTGCACACAGAAATAGAGCAGGATGGAGCTCAGAAAGAGCGATGAGAGGAAGACCACGCGCGAGCGCCAGCGACGATTCATCATCGTCTCCGATAGGGTGCAGACACCGATCATCAGGATCAACAGCGCAATGGGCGAGAGCAGAAACGAGATGATAAACAATCCGGCAACCATCAGGATGGGGATGCAGAGCCACTTGTTGAGGCCCTCGCGGTAGAGTACGAAGAGGAACGAGCCCAGGACGATACCCGATCCGGTGTCGTTTTGCAGGACGATGATCGCCAGGGGGCAGAGCAACAGCAGGCCGACCTTCACCAAGTCTCCCGGGCGCGAGATCGAGAAGTTGTATTCGCTCATCATGCGGGCCAGGGCCAGGGCTGTGGCGATCTTCACCACCTCGACCGGTTGCCAGTTCATCACCCCGAGGTTGATCCATGCTTTGGCTCCGTTGATCTCCGTACCAATGACCAAGGTGGCCAGCAGGAGCAGAATACCCGCGCCATAGGCCACATAGGCCCATTTGTGGAAGAGGCTCGAATCCAGGAGCAACACCAGCAGGGCGAAGACCCATGCGACACCCATCCAGACAATCTGTTTGGTATAGAAGTGGCTGAAGGCAAACAAACCGCCCGTCGAATCCTCGGACGAGGCCGAGGTAATGCACAGACAGCCGAACAAGACGATCATTAGGTAGTAGAGGATTGCCCAGCGATCAACCCCCTCAAAGATTCCCGATTTATTTTGATTTTGCATCATGGCAACTGTGGCAGACTAATATTGACGGTAGTTGGGTTTCAGGTTCTTGACATACTCCACCAGGTGGGGGCGCGTAATGGTGTCGGTGAGGTAGTACTCCTCGAGCAGCGACGCGATCGGAACGGCTGCTGTGGCACCGAACCCCGCATTTTCGACATAGACCGAGATGGCGATCTTCGGATTATCCTTCGGCGCAAACGTCAGGAAGGTCGAGTGGTCGGCACCGTGGGGATTCTGGGCCGTTCCGGTCTTGCCACACACCTCCAGACCCGGCAACTTGGCCAGGGTCGAGGTGCCCGCTACATTCACGCCGCGCCACATGCCCTCGACGATGGGCTCGAAGTGCTTCGAATCGACCATCGTGTAGTGGCGCTCGTAGAAGCGGCGGTCGATCGAATCACGTCCCTCGATCTGCTTGACAATGTGAGGGATGTAGTAGTAACCGCGGTTGGCTACGATAGCCGCAAGGTTGGCCATCTGCAAGGGGGTACAGCCCACCTCACCCTGACCAATCGAGAGCGAGATAACGGTTTGTGACTTCCACGAGCCGCGGTAGCGTTTGTCGTAGAAGGCGCGGTCGGGAACGTAGCCGTTGCCTTCGCTCAGGAAGTCGGAGTCGAGTTTGCGACCGAAACCAAAGCTGCGCACATACTCCTCCCACTTCTCAAAACCCTTCTTCACCCCTTCGGGATTTTGGTCCAGAATATCGCGGAAGACGTAGCAGAAGTAGGCGTTGCAGGAGTGGGCCACGGCATCGCGCAGGTCGAGGGGCGAGGCGTGATCGTGGCATCCCACCTTGCGGGTTGCGGTGTAGTAGTAGCCTTTTTGGCATGGGTAGCGCGTTCCGGGGCTAACCACTCCCTCCTGCATGCCGATTAGACCCTGCACCAGCTTGAAGGTCGAGCCGGGCGGGTAGCGGGCCGAGACGGCGCGGTTGTAGAGCGGGCGGCGCTTGTTGCCCAAGAGCTGCATGTAGTGGTTGCCGCGTTGGCGGCCCACCAACTCATCCGGGTCGTAGGTGGGCGATGAGACCATCATCAGGATCTCCCCGGTCGCGGGTTCGATCGCCACGGCGGCCCCCACCTTGCCGACCATCAGCTCCTCGCAGAACTTCTGCAACTTGGCATCGATGGTGCAGACCAGGTAGCTGCCCGCCTCGGGCAGGGTGTCGTAGAGGCCATCCATGTAGGAGCCCTTGATCGCACCGTGTGAGTCGCGCTCCAGGATCTTTACCCCCTTTCGGCCGCGCAACAGCTCTTCGTAGGCCGACTCCACGCCGGTCTTGCCGATGTAGTCGCCTGCGCGGTAGTAGGCATCGCGCTCCAGGTCTTTGTCGTTCACCTCGCTCACGAAGCCCAGCAGGTTGCCTCCCACCTGCATCGGGTACTCGCGAGCGGTACGATAGACGGCATGAAAGCCTTTGAAGCCGCAGGCATCGAAGCGCAGCTTATCCTCTTTGGAGACAAAGTTGGTGACGAGCGTAGCCTTGCGCGGGGCTGCAGCGGCCTCTCTGAGGCGGCGTACCAGGCGCTCCTTCGTGATCCCCAGCACCTGACACATGCGTACCGTGTCGAATCCCTTCTTGTCCATCTCACGCCAGGTGACCATCAGGTCGTAGCACTCGCGCGATTTGACCAGGTATTCGCCATTGCGATCGAAGACCTCACCACGGGGCGGATACTGTACCTCATAGATCAAGGCGTTGCCCTCGGCCATCTCCTTGTATTTGCGATCCAGAATCTGCAGGTGAAAGAGCCTCAGGGCGATGACTGCAAAGATGAAGAGCACCACAAATTGCAGGGTGCGCATGCGTTGGAGTCCCTCAAAACCATTCATAAACTCGAGAGTTTGGATAAGAAGAGTTGTGAAAAGAGCCAGATAAAGCAGATGCTCACGGCCGAACTGAGTACAAAGCGCAGCAGGACGATCGGTAGCAGCTCCCACGAAAGGCTCTCCAGCAGAAAGAAGCAGAGGTGGTGAAGCGCCACAAAGAGCACCAAGTAGAGGATGAAGGAGTAGTTGCCCACCTTCCAGACCGTGGGTACGCCCCCTTCGCGCACCGTCTCCTTGCCAATCGAGAGGTTCATCACCATCCGGCGCGAGAAGGCCGAGAAGAGGGTGACGGCCGTATTGATGCCTTCGAGGCCCATCGACCAGTCCATCGTCAGGCCGCTCAGAAGGCCGCAGGCCAGCACCACAATGGGCGGAGTCTCCATCGGCAACAGCGCCACAAAGGCGATGTAGATCAGGGGAGAGAGGTAGATGCTGATGGCCAGATTGTCGAAGAAAAAGATCTGGAAGAGCATCGCAACCACAAAGAGCAGGGTATAGGCAAAGAGTCTGTACATTATTGGTAGCGTTTTTTGAGTTTGGCCTCCAACCCCTTGAGCTCCGGGGAGTTGGGGTTGCGGGCCAGGATCACGTTTGAGAGTGAGCTCATGTCGGCCGCCAGACGGACCCGTACCGTGTAGTAGGTTCCCGTCTCGTTGAGTTGGAAACTCTCCACCTCGCCAATCGGAATGTCGGCGGGGAAGTAGTCCGAGAAGCCTGTTGAGATCACCTTGTCGCCCACATGGATGTCGGCATATTTCGAGAGCTCGTCCATCGTTACATAGCGGTAGTCGCCCCCCTCCCAGCGGATCGACCCGTAGTAGTCGGGGTTATGGCTGAGCTTGCCGCTGGCCTGGAATTGCGGGTTGAGGATCGTGAGGGCCACGGCGTAGTTCTTCGAGACACTCACGATGTGTCCCACCATTGCGCCATTGGCTGCCAGGAGGGCCATGCCGGTCTCCACACCCATCTTCGAGCCGCGGTCGATGGTCACGAAGTTGCGTGTGCGGTTGATCGACGAGGTTGTAACACGGGCCGTCGAGTAGTAGTAGGGCAGGCGACGCATCGTGTCGGCCAGCAGCCTCAGGCGACCCTCGGCCTCAGCCTCTCGGTAGGCCGTGAGCTCCTCCTCCAGGGCGATGATCTGCTCCGTGAGACGCCGATTTTCGGCCCCCAGTTGCCAGAAGGTGCGCACACTCGTGAAGAGGCCCTGTACGCCCCCCACCACCTGATTCGAACGGGTCAGCAGGCGTGCCTGCGTGTAGGCATTCGAGCGGGCATAGTAACTCAGGGCTGCCACCTCAAGCAGAATGAAGACGACAACCACATAGATGCTTCGGATGAATTCTAAAAGTTTGTCCATATTGCCGATGCAGAGAGATATGAGAGGCAATCTTTGCGTTATGCTCGCCCTCGAAATCCGCTTTACCCCTAAAGTAAAGAGCGGTCCCTCGGGCGAGCATAACGCCGAAATTCCTTACGGAAGAGACTTTCCGGTTATTTCATCAGGAACGAGAATCCGTTGATGTTCTTCAGCGCAATACCCGTACCGCGGGCTACGGCACGCAGCGGATCCTCGGCCACATGGAACGGAATACCCGTCTTCTCGCTCAAACGACGATCCAGGCCCTTGAGCAACGCTCCGCCGCCGGCTAAGTAGATGCCGTTCTTCACAATATCGGCATAGAGCTCGGGGGGCATCGTCTCCAGCACCTTCATCAGGGCGGCATCGAGCTTGACGAGCGACTTCTCCAAGGCGTAGGCGATCTCGTTGTAGTTCAGCGAGATGGTCTTCGGCAGGAAGGTCAGCATGTCGGGACCCGTTACCTCAAAATCCTCCGGGGCATCCTCGCCCAGGTCGGGAATGGCGGCTCCGATGGCGCATTTGATCGCCTCGGCCGTGCGCTCTCCGATGCGGATGTTGTGCTGCTGGCGCACATAGTTCTGAATGTCAGCCGTGAAGACGTCGCCGGCCACGTTGATCGACTCCGAGCAGACGATACCGCCCAGCGAGATGCAGGCGATCTCCGACGTGCCGCCACCGATGTCGATCACCATGTTGCCCTCGGGGGCCTCCACATCCAGACCGGCGCCCAAAGCGGCGGCCATCGGTTCGTAGATCATGTAGACCTCGCGACCTCCGGCGTGCTCGGCCGAGTCGCGCACGGCACGAATCTCTACGTTGGTCGAGCCCGAAGGGATGCAGACCACCATGCGCAACGACGGCGAGAAGAGCGATCCCGAGGTCTTCACCTTCTTGATCATGCCGCGCAGCATGAGCTCCGTGGCGTTGAAGTCGGCAATCACACCATCCTTGAGCGGACGAATGGTCTTGATGTTGGGGTTGGTCTTCTCGTGCATCTGTCGTGCCTGATGGCCGATGGCCACCAGTTTGCCCGAGTGTACGTCCAGAGCCACAATCGAGGGCTCATCGACCACCACCTTATTGTTGTAGATCACCAGGGTGTTGGCCGTACCGAGGTCGATGGCCAGTTCCTGTGTCAATGAAAAAAGTCCCATACTTTTCTATCTCTTAATTTAATTTTCCAATCATTTGTGCTTTTCCCCAATCCAACTTTTTCCGGATTGTTCCTTCCTGAGCCGTAACCCGTTAAAAATCAATCCGCAGCCTAACCTTTTGCCGCCTTGCCGGAGACCTTTCGGCCATTCTTGGAGCAAGGGTGGAGAATATGCAGGACAAAGGTATAAAAAAAATAGGAATTAGGGATTAGGATTTGGAAATTATTTTTGGTACTGAATTGCTGATCCTCTTTTTGGGGCGATTCGGCGATCGCTTGTCATCCGAATAAATGGGTTGTTCATCTTCAGAAGTGGTGAAAATTTCGGAATACCGTAGAGCTTGACGGGATCACTCCCTGATTGATATTTCGCTATTTTGTCCTTGTTTGTTGAATCGCTCTCTTAATAATATTTGAACAAAAATAACCTCTAATTCCTAATTTATTCCTATCTTTGTGGATTGAAAGCGACCATTTGAAAATTCAACGACATGAATTTCAAGATTGACAAAGCGGCCAGATATGCCGTAATCGGCTATGGCAGTTGGGCTACGGCCCTGGTGAAGGTGCTCACCGAGCGCGATTGTGAAGTAGGGTGGTATGTGCGCAACCCCGAGATCCTGGAGAGCCTGCAGAGCGAAGGGCGTAACTCGCGCTACCTCTCGGATGTGGAGTTTGATCCCTCGCGCATCCGTCCGTCGGATGATCTGAACCGGGTGGTCTCGGAGGCTGATGTCCTGGTGCTGGCCTCCCCCTCGGCCTACCTCAAGAAGTTCCTGGAACCCCTGACCGTATCGCTCGAGGATAAGTTCATCATCTCGGCCATCAAGGGTATTGTACCCGATGACTATGTGACCATCATCGAGTATCTGTGTGAACACTACCACCTCTCGCATGAGCAGTTGGGCATCATAACGGGCCCCTCACATGCCGAGGAGGTGGCCTTGGAACGCTTGAGCTACCTTACGGTGGTCTGCACCGATGAGCAGAATGCCCGCCTTTTGGGCGAGCGTTTCTCGACCAAGTATGTGCAGATCAGCTATGCCAAGGATCTCTATGGTGTGGAGTACGCCTCGGTGCTGAAGAATATCTACGCCTTGGCCGTGGGCATTGCTGCCGGTCTGGGCTATGGCGACAACTTTTTGGCGGTGCTGATCTCGAACAGCGCCATGGAGATGAGTCGGTTCCTGAACGAGAGCGCTCCCGATGAGCGTAACACGCTGGCTTCGGCCTACCTGGGCGATCTGCTGGTGACCTGCTACTCGATCTACAGTCGCAACCGCCGCCTGGGCAACCTCATCGGCCGCGGCTGCTCGGTGAAGAGTGCGCTGAATGAGATGACGATGGTAGCTGAGGGCTACTTTGCCGCCGACTGCATCCGCCATGTGAATCTGCGCCACAAGATCGAGATGCCCATCGCCTCCATGGTCTATGAGGTGCTCTACAAAGGGGCCTCGGCTCGTAAGTCGATGCGTGCCCTGACGGCCAAGCTGATCTAAAAATTTTCTGAAAAATCGAAGAATAAATTAACAAAAGCGATGAAAGATATGAAAGCAATCAAACTGGATATCTCGAAGTCGGGCCTTCAGGTGCCCGCCGAGATGCAGCAGAAGGCCCTCGAGGCCAACCGCCTGCTCCACACCAAGATGGGAGCCGGCAACGATTTCCTGGGTTGGGTGAACCTCCCCTCGTCGATCACGGCCGAGGAGATCGCCACGATCAAGGCTCAGGCCGATAAGCTGCGCGCAAAGGCTGAGGTGATCATTTGCATCGGCATCGGCGGCTCCTACCTGGGTGCCAAGGCCGTGCTGGAGGCCATGTCGAACTCGTTCGGCCTGTTGAAGAAAAATCGCACCGAGCCCATCATTCTCTTTGCCGGTCAGAATATCTCGGAGGAGTACACCTCGGAGTTACTGGAGGCCGTGAAGGAGTATTCGGTAGCTGCCATCGTGATCTCGAAGTCGGGTACGACGACCGAGCCCGCCATCGCCTTCCGCCTGATCAAGGCCGAGCTGGAGCAGCGCTATGGCAAGGCAGAGGCCGCCGAGCGCATTGTGGCCATCACCGACAAGGCTCGTGGTGCCCTGAAGACGTTGGCCACCAACGAGGGTTATCCTACCTTTGTGATTCCCGACGATGTGGGCGGTCGTTTCTCGGTGCTGACCCCTGTGGGATTGCTTCCCCTGGCTGCCGCAGGCGTTGATATTGCAGCCCTGGTGAAGGGTGCGCAGGATATGGAGCAGGCTACGGGTGCCGATGTCCCCTATGAGGAGAACCTCGCCGCGATCTATGCCTCGGTGCGCAACCTGCTCTATCAGGATGGTAAGAAGATCGAGATTTTGGCCTCCTATGAGCCTAAGTTGCAGTATATTGCCGAGTGGTGGAAGCAGCTCTACGGCGAGTCGGAGGGTAAGCAGGGTAAGGGTATTTTCCCCGCCAGCGTAACCCTCACGGCCGATCTCCACTCCATGGGTCAGTATATTCAGGAGGGTGAGCGTCAGCTCTTTGAGACGGTCATTTCGGTGAACGAGCCCGCCCGCAAGGTGGTGATTGAGGCTGATGAGCAGAACCTCGACGGATTGAACTTTATGGCCGGCAAGCGCATCTCGGAGGTGAACCGCATGGCCGAGTTGGGCGTGCAGCTCGCCCATGTCGATGGTGGCGTACCCAACCTGCGTATTGAGATCGAGAAGATTGATGCCTACACGATTGGTGCCCTGATCTACTTCTTTGAGAAGGCTTGTGGTATCAGCGGCTATATTTTGGGGGTCAATCCTTTTGATCAGCCCGGCGTAGAGGCTTATAAGAAGAATATGTTTGCTCTTCTGGACAAGCCCGGTTACGAGGAGGCTTCGAAGGCGATCAAGGCTCGTCTCTAATCTCTGGAGCGGACGGTTTTTACCGCTATTTATCACCCCGAAGGGAGGCTCTGAGCTCCTTTCGGGGTGAGTTTTTTTGGGGGGTGGAGATGTTTTGCCACTTCCACAAACGAAAGAGGCTGTCTAAATTATTAGACAGCCTCCTTTAGGTTATGTACTGATTTATGGTCTGCGGCTTCGGTACTTTTACAGTCTCCGGGCTCCTGTGATCCCCGGTGCCTCTTCTGCCTCTCCGCCGCCTGCCTCTCCGCTGCCCCCTCTGGAGGGATTAGAGCAGACGGATCTCCGATGCTGCGCGGGACTCCTCGGCGGGCGTGGCAACCTCCTTGATCTCTGCAGGAATTTCCGTAGCCAAGGTGAAGGAAGTCGTCTCCTTGCCAGCCGTCCAGCCCATGGAGTTGTCCTTCATCGTGGTGATCGAGTAGGTCGAAGCCCACTTTACACCGTCGCTATAGGTTCCGGTAATGCTCTTGGCGGCCTCATCAAGCTCATAGTTTCCGGTGTAGAGCACTACGCCGATGCAGTTGATATTCTTCTGATAGAGCTCGAACTTACCCTCCTTGGTCAGCTCCAGGTAGGCGGCCTGACCCTCTGCGGGGAACTCCGCGCTGCCCGAGAATGCGGTCAGCTCCCAGGTTTTCGATACGTTGGCTACGTTCACGGCAACATCCTCTCCGATGGGGTTGTGAGGAGGAGGCGTGGGGCCGGGAGTGGGTTCGTCTTTATCTCCGCAGTTGCAGAGCGTTACGGCCATCATGGCCATTGCAAGAATTTGAAACAGTTTTTTCATAGGTTCATTTTATCCGCCCGTGTGGTTCTCGGAATCGGTTTGGCAAATATAGACAAAGTTACCGATATATACAACGATTTCGATCTCTTTTTTCTTTTTTTTGGCAAAAAAGGGGTGAATAACATCTTTGCGGCACCAAAAATGCTCGAAAATATCAGAAAACAGCCATGTCTCGATACCTGCTTTTGTTGGTTTTGGCGGCCTTGTTGCTGCTTTTGCCCCCTGCTTCGTGTCGTCTTCTCTGCAGTGTGGAGCATACGGCTCCGTCGCGATCGGGGGAGTTGCACGATGCCTTGTGCCACAGCCATCGTTGCCGTCAGCTCTGTCTGACAGCTGCCCGTAGGGCCGATGAGCAGGGGGCGGGGGAGGCGGCACGCCTCTTTGTGGCCATCGCCTCTGCGCAGCACATTCATGAACAGCTCTATCGTTCGGCCTTAGCTGCTCGTGGCGGGGAGTTCTCCATCGTTGATTCGCTCCCCTTTGTGGCGGAATCTGCAGCGCAGAATCTGAGAGCCGCACACCGTGAGTTGGACTATTGCTTTTCTGCGGCGATTGCCACGCTTTTGGAGAGCGGAAATCGCTACGGGGCTCGTCTGATGATCCGCCATGCCGCCTCCGAGAACCGGATGCGCCGGCTCATAGATTTGTTGCTGAACAGTGGAGATAGCGCTGCAAGGCGGAGCTATGGCCTCTGCCCGCGTTGCGGATTTCTTACCGCAGCCCCCTATCGCGACCCCTATTGTCCGCAGTGCCTTCTTTCAGAGAGTCGTTTTCTTGAGTTCTGACGATCAGTTCATCGAGATAGTGCGACTCGTACTCAATAAACATTTTCGCAATACAGCCCTCAGGGTCTATAAGATAGACTCTTGGCACATAGGTGGTGGCATAGAGATTAAAGATGCTGCGGGAGGCATCCGATATCATCGGTATTGAATATCCGTGCTCGGAGCGATAGACCAAAAGCTCTTCGGATGTAGCATCGCGCCCTATGGCAAGAATTGCCGGCAGCTGCACTTTAGCGTCTATAAGAGCCTGAAGGTCATTGAGGAGCATCTCGCAATCGGGGCAGGTGTGCGAAAAGAGTATGAGCATAAGCGAAGCACCGCGATAGTCGGACAACGATACTCTGCCGCCATCTACGAGTGTGGCGGTGAATGACGGTGCCTTGTCACCTACCTCAACAAGGCTACTTTGCTCATAGGTCGGAAACTCCTCCAAAATCGAGCTGTCACACCCCGCGAGTAGTAGCATTGACAGAGCAATATTTATAAAGCAGAGCAACCTCATACTGATTACAAATTAGCAATATTTTAATATTCATATCAGGCGGTATATATTCTTTTATAAGAATATAAGCGGCGCAAATATAATGAAGATATATCACACAAAACCATGGATAGCATAGCAAATGTACAACTATTCTGAAATATTTACCACTTCAATAGTAGAAAATACGCCATTTTTACTGTTATTTCTGCCATATTTTATTGGATGGGGGGGGGATTTTTGTCTAACTTTGTAAAAATTTACACATATGTATTGCGTATATCCTGCAGTTAAAGGTGTGAAGATTTGTCAAACTACTAACAGACAATATGATGAAGAAGCTTGCGCTAATTTTAGCTTTTCTAATATGTGGCAGTGCCATATCGAAAGCACAAAGTGTAGCAATAAAGACTAACTTGCTATACGATGCCACGCAATCTATAAACCTCGGCATAGAGATAGGTCTTGATCAGCGCTGGACTCTCGACATTTCGGGGAATTACAATTCCTGGAGCAAGAACTCCAGTGTGAAATGGAAGCACATCTACATTCAACCTGAGGCTCGCTATTGGTTCTGTGACCGCTTCGCTGGTCATTTCCTGGGAGGACATCTTATTTATGGAGCCTTCAATTTCGGCAATCTCAATAACAACATACGATTTTTGGGCACGGACCTCTCTCCGCTATCTAAATACCGCTACCAAGGATTTGGCTATGGTGTAGGCATCTCGTATGGCTATGCCTTTATGTTGAGCAAGCATCTCAACATAGAACTTGAGTTGGGTGTGGGTTACATCCTTGCTGACTATCAGCAGTATGATTGCGACTCGTGTGGTCGCTACATCGGCAAGGAGCGACACAACTATTTCGGCCCTACGAAGGCTGCAGTCAATTTTGTTTATCTCTTTTAATACATAGAATAGATATATGAGAAGAGTTTTAGCTATTTTGGTGATAACAGCCACCGTTATTGTTAGCGCATCGGCGCAGCGCTACGACGGTGTCACGGTTGACAGATACGCTATGGAGCGCGTTGGCGATAGTCTTCGTCTTGATATACGTTTTAATGCCACTAAGCTCGATATTCGCAATAACGAGGTAGCCGTAATCACCCCAATGATTGTTAAGGATGAAGAGAGCATCGCCCTGCGATCGTGTGGCATATACAGCCGTATGCGCGATATTTACTACGCTCGCAACGAACATCTTTCACCCACTACCGATGCCGATATGCGCTTTCGTGAAAGGCGCGTACCCGAGACGATAGACTACCACGTTGTCCTCGCGTATGCCGACTGGATGGAGAATTGCTCGGTGGTTATTGCACGTCAAGGCTATGGCTGCTGTGGCGGCAAGCTCTGGAGCGAGAGCGAGACACTTATCGAACGTTTCCCATACGAGCGATATATCCCCGAGATGATATACCTGCGTCCCGAGATCGAGGTTGTCAAGACTCGTGCTCTTCGCGGGTCGGCATATATCGACTTCCCTGTAAGTCGCACAGAGATCTATCTCGACTATCACGACAACAAAAACGAGCTGCGCAAGATTACGGGAACTATCGACTCGGTTAAGAATGATCGCGACATAACCATCCGCCACCTATCTATCAAGGGTTTCGCATCACCTGAAAGTCCCTACGATAACAATGCACGTTTGGCAAAGGGTCGTACCGCAGCGTTGAAGGCCTATGTGGAGAATATGTACCACTTTGGCGAAGGATTTATCGACACCTCGTACGAGCCCGAGAACTGGGAGGGTCTCGAGGTCTATGTTGAGCATTCGACACTTCCTCACCGAAACGAGATATTGGCAGCTATACGCTCAGCGCGCGAGCCCGATAACAAGGAGCGTTTCATCAAGTCGAACTGGCCAGAGGACTACCGCTATTTGTTGGATAACTGCTATCCTCGTCTCCGACGTTCAGATTATGTAATCGAGTATGAGATTCGTAGCTATACGAAGCCTGAAGAGATTGAGGCCATAATGTTTACCGCACCCCAGAAGTTGTCGCTCGAGGAGTTTTATATTCTTGCCGAGAGCTATGATCAGGGTAGTGATCTTTACAACGAGGTGTGGGAGATTGCAATACGCATGTATCCATCTGATCCCGTAGCAAACCTCAACGCTGCGAATACCGCAATGCTTAAGGGGGACTACACGCGTGCGTTGCGCTACTTGGATAAGGCGGGCGACAGTGCCGAGGTACTCTATGGACGGGGCCTCTTGGAGGTGCTATGCGAAAATTTTGACGCCGCACGACCCTACCTACTCCAGGCCGAGAAGATGGGCCTTAAAAAGGCTCGCGAGGTGCTGGACAACATACACAATAGATGGATTGTGACGAGCGACGATATTGAGAAAAACAAATAAAATAAACAATAAACAAATTAATCAATTAACTAAACCAATTAAAACTATGAGAAAGTTATTACTTTTGACTCTCGCAGCATTCACATTTACTGCTTGTAGCGAGAAGGATGAGGGTGGCGACCTGTCAATTCAGAAAGGTGAGTTGGAGCAGTCGTATGTATCTATTACGTTAGCCGCAGACGACATGGGTACTCGTGCTGCCGATGGCGTATATGAGGAGGGTACTGCTGCCGAGCGTGCCGTAAAGTCGGCATATGTATTCTTCTTCGATGATGGCGTTGCATTCCCCGTGTCATTCGATGGTACGACAACATCAAATGCTGGCCCATGCAACTGGCTAAAGGTTGATCTTACAGGCTCGGCAAGCGATATGCCTAACGTTTCTGACGTCAAGGATGCCGTACTTGTTATTCAAAACTACAAGGGCGAGTATCCTAACCAGATGGTTGCCGTGCTCAACTGGACTCCCGAGAAGAACAGCTACACCCTCAGCGAGCTTCAGACAAAGATATCGGCACTTGGCAACGACACCGATGGCTACATTATGAGCAACTCGGTATATGCCAACAGCAAGAACCAGACTGTTGATGCGGTGGCTCTTACCGTAAAAAACATCGCAAAGAGCGCTACGGATGCTTTGGCTAACCCCGTAACTATCCACGTTGAGCGTGTTGCAGCTAAGGTTGTCTACACCGCTGACAAGGAGAAGTTTGCTGTTGGCAAGAGCGTTAACAGCACCGAAATATATGCTTACATCAAGGGTTTTGAGCTTTATAACGACTACGAGGAGTCATGGTTATTGAAGCACATCGACCCAACATGGACTGGTATCGGCTTTGCATGGAACGATGCGGATTGGTTCCGTTCGTATTGGGCGCAGTCACTCGGCATGGCATTCACAAACAACACATTTGACTGGAACAACGACAACACAGCGTTGGACAGTTGGAACTATCTTGGCGAGAACACTCGTCCCGAGGTCGAGAACCGCACAAAGGTTATCGTAAAGGCTCAGCTGGGTGATGTTAATGGCACCCCCATTGAGATTGTTAATTGGTATGGTAAGGACTATGTGGGAGAGGATAACCTCAAGATTGTTGTCGCTAACACCCTTAAGAGTCTCTATTTCTGGGGCGATGGCTCTTCATTCACTGGTGCCGCACCAGATGATTTGCAGTGCATATCACGTCTTCCTGCGGATGAGAATGCCTACGAGGTATACTTCCAGCTTTCGAGCAACGGCGAACTGAAGAGCTGGTACAAGTATGAGAATGGCAGCTACAACGCTATTGCGATTGATGCTTTGAATGCTGAGCTTGCTGCGGTTCAGCCTGCGTTGGTTTATAAGAGCGGTATGACATACTACTGGTTGGATATCAAGCACGTTGGTAATACGGGCTCAACAGCTGAGTATGGTGTTGTTCGTAACCATGTCTACAAGGTGAATATCACAGATGTAAAGGGCTTTGGTACTCCTATTTACGACCCCGAGGAGGACTTTATCGTTCCTGACAAACCAGAGGACGTTGTCTCTTATGTAGCTGCACAGATCAACATTCTCTCATGGCGTGTTGTCGCTAACAACTACGAGATCTAAAACAACATGGTTGCAATTCCGCGGCAGTAGCTGCGGAGTCGGCAACCGACAAAATTTCATTGTCAGCCCAATTTATCACTTTAATAATATAGACGGAATATGAAAAAGTATCTATTTGTAGCATTGGCGGCCTTTGGTTTGGCGGCTTGTGCAAAGGACTACCCCAGTGATGGTAACGGACCATCGCACAACGGTGAGGTCGAGGAGTCGTATATCGCAATTAGCCTATCAGCATCTGAGGGTACTCGTGCCGATGGCGATGATGGCTACTTGGATGGCACTGAGATTGAGCGCAAGGTCGCTTCGGCCCATTTCTTCTTCTTCAAGGATGGTGCAGCCTTCCCGGTAAATGTGACTGATGGCACAGTAACAGGGCCTGGCACTGGTGCTAACCATCTTACTGCAACCCTCAACCCTGGCCCAGATACTGGCTCTGCACCTAATGTGTCGGATATCAAGAATGTAGTTCTCGTGCTTAAGAGCTACAAGGGTGAGTATCCCAACCAGATTGTGGCTGTTCTTAACTGGTCACCAGATCCAACCACAGCATACGATTTGACAGATCTTGAGGCTGCCGTAAATCTTCATGGTCCTGCCCTTGATAGCGAGTATTTCGTCATGAGCAACTCGGTATATCTTGCCGGCAACAACGTAATGAAGGCTACACCTCTCACCGTGGATAAGATCCACAAGACTGAGGGCGAGGCTAATGCCGACCCTGTGGAAATCTACGTTGAGCGTGTTGCTGCGAAGGTTACAGTTACTACGGCTGGTGGCACAACAAAGTTCCCATTGGGCGATAGCGTCATGGCAGATGGTGTAGAGACTCCTGTTTATGCACACCTTCTTGGCTGGGAGCTTCACCTCGAGAACACGCAATCATACTTGCTCAAGAAGATTGATGCTTCATGGACTGACGACTCGCTTGGCTTCGTATGGAACAACTCTCCATTCTTCCGTAGCTACTGGGCAACATCGTTGCCGGCACCTTCGGGCTCGGGCGAGTCGTTCAAGATGTTCTACTCGACAACACCTCTTCCCGCAGGCTTTGCTAATGGCTATGGTCATGCTATTGGCAACAACAATAACATCCTAAATGGTCAATTCACACCGGGATCTTATTCATATATCGGCGAGAATACCAATCCAAGATATACCGATTCACACGGTAATGTTCTAAATCCGTGCACCAAGGTTATACTTAAGGCTAAGCTCGGCAAGGAGGATGGCACACCGTTGGAGATTGTAAAGTGGATGGGTCAGCAGTATATTGGCGAGGCGAACCTTCGCACGGCCATAGCAAACACCCTTACCTATATACTTTATGCGAGGTCTGAAGCCGGTGGAAATATTGTCTACACAAGCATCAAGCCCGAGGATTTGGAGTGTGTGGCGGGTGGTAATGGTGCTCACGCCGATATTATTGACGACAACAATAGCTATGTACAGCTATCGGATTTGGGAGAGACCAAAAATTGGTATAAACTTGTTGATGGTATTTATGAACCTGTGGCTCCAGATCTTAACGTGGATACAAATAGTCTAAAAGCCACAAACGAGTATCTCGCCAAGAATTTAGAGCCATCTGTGCTCTACTACTCGGGTGAGACGTTCTACTATATCGACATCAAGCACCTTGGAAATGGCACCGGCAAGCCTGGCGACTATGGCATTGTTCGTAACCATATCTACAACGTGGTGGTTAACGCTATTGGTGGCTTCGGCAGTCCAACGTATGTTGGCACGAACGATGTCATCGTGCCCGAGTATCCCGAAGATCCTGAGGACCAGGAGTCCTTCGTATCGGTACGGGTTAATATCCTTGCTTGGCGATTGGTTAGCCAGGAGGTTGATGTGCAGCCATAACAATTGATACTTCAAGGGGTCGTCAGACCTTGTTTGACGACCCCTTATATTAACCATACGGAACCAGAGATTAAATGAAAAGAGCGCAGATATTTAGACGATGGATGGCGACACTGACGATGGTGGCGGTAGTGTCGACATTCCTATCTTGTACACGAAGCCATATCTTCGAGTATGAGGGCGATTGCGAGGTCTACTACGACATACGCTTCAAGTATGACTACAACATAAAGTATGCAGATGCCTTTGCCAACGAGGTACGTTCCCTTGCGCTCTATATCTTCGACGAGGATGATATCCTCTTCGAGAAGATTGTTGCCACCGACAAGGAGGAGCTTAGCAAGGAGGATTTCCATATCCGCTTGGGGCTCCCCGCAGGAGAGTATACCCTGCTGGCCTGGGGAGGTCTCGGTGAGGAGGAGTCCTTTGACATGCTTGCCGACGAGGAGATAGGCAAGACAAGTATCGAGCAGATGCAAGTCAGGATGCAACGCACATACGACGAGGGTAAGGCTTATCGCGACAAGGACCTTGCACCACTCTTCCACGGTATGATGAAACTCAAGGTTGTCAGCGAGCCAGGCACATACAAAAGGACAATGTCGCTAATGAAGAATACGAATGTGGTACGCGTCGTCCTACACGAGATGTCGGGACATGCGATGGATATCGAAAGCTTCGCATTCGAGATTACAGACCATAGCGGTCTCTACGACTACGACAACACACGCCTTGACGATGAGGTGATCACATACAAACCCTGGTATATAGAGGAGATATACGCAGACTTCGATGAGCCATCGACACGCTCTACGAATATAAACGCTGTTATGGCGGAGTTTACAATAGGCCGCATGATGGCCACAGAGTCGCCGATACTTCGAGTGCTGAACAGCCAGACGGGCGAGCAGATACTAAGGCTGCCGCTTGCCGAGTATATGCTTCTTATCAAGGGCAACTACCATAAGGAAATGGGCGACCAGGAGTATCTTGACCGTCAGGATGAGTACTCATTGACACTCTTCCTCGATGGGGGCGAGTGGATGAGCACACAGATCGTCATCAACGGCTGGCGTGTGGTGATAAACGACACTGGATTAAACTAAAGAGAGGCAAAATATAGAGACTTGGAGTGAAGAGTCTGGTAAAATATATCATTGCGCTACTGTGTGGCATACTCTCGGTATCGTGTGTATACGATAACGAGCAGTGCTACATTGTGCTTGATGGTGAGCGTACCATATCCTTCATGATCGGTTGCAACGAATCAGTCACTCGTGTAGATTGTGTCACAACTCCCGAAGGCACGCCTTTTGATTACTATATTGACCCAACAACCGTGCGCGCTATGTTGCTTAACATGGATAATACGCCTGTCGGCGAGCTTGGTCGTCTCCAGATCTGGCCCATTAATCCAGAGCAGACAGCTTTCAAAATCACAGGTGTACTCCCGGAAAACATGGAGATCAACCTCCAAGACCCAAGGTGCAAACTTGTGGTAATAGCCAACACTGTGCCCGAGACCTTTGAGAACGAGAAGACACACTACAACTATACGCAGCTCGATCCCCGCAACGAGGATAGCTCGATCCCTATGTGGGGTGTGATGACAACCGATATCTCTCCGCTGCTTAATGCCACATACTACGAGCTAACAGAAGATGTATGGCTCTTGCGCTCGGCTGCAAAGATTGAGGTTAGACTATCAGATAAGCTCAAGGAGAAAGGCACAAAGATAACATCGGCGACGTTGAAGTACTATAACATTGAGGGTTATGTCGTCCCTACAAATTGGCAGACGTGCAACAATACGCAGGAGCTTAACTGTGAGGCAGGCATCAACGTCTACCGCCACGCAGCCGTGACCCTTCCCCTTATCAAGGATGAAGAGTCGGGAGACTACTATGTATATATTCCCGAGTACGATAACATGAACTACCCTGGTGAGCGCAACAAGATAAGCCTCTCGTTCTACGATCAGGGCAAAGATAAGATATTTGAAGATGCTATCTCGTTCTGCGAGTATAGCAATGGTGAGAAGATTGAGGGCACGGACTATAACATCACACGAAACCATATATATAGATTTATCGTACGCTCTATTGCGGGCGAGAGCCTAATGCTCGAGTACCATGTCGCCGACTGGGATGCCGAGGATTGGGGTAATAATGAAGACTACAAAGAGCACGATATCACCTATCCAACTTACCTCAATCCATTGGTCCCATACGACTACTTGGTATCAGAGAATAAAGAGAACTATGTAATTACAGAGTCCGCAGAGATGTACTTCGGTGGTAATGCCAATCTCGAGACCGGAGCCTTTGTTGCCTACTTCAAAATACTCTCCCCAAGTGATGACCTTAATGCTGTGCTGTGGAAACCCGGATTTATGGCATCCAAGGAGAACTATCGTATTCGGGTATACCATATAGACGATGGTATGATTGTTACCAAACTCGCATTCGATTCTGGCGGTGAGGGCAACCTGCAAAAGCTATTGCCTGCATGCGAGGCTAACGATTGGTATAAGATCGTTATCTTCCCGCTAAGTGCCGATGAAGCCGAGAGCGCAACTGTCGATTTTGGCATATCGTACTACCAAGAGTGGACAGATCAGTACATCAACCTATTTATTAATGGCGAGTATGACAATATTCGCTGGCCAGATAGTGGTACAAACCCCAAGATTATTGGGATTAAGCATGTCGCTCAACCTGTAAATTAGCGTTACGATGATGAACATAAGAGTGTTACATATATTTTCAATGTTTGCGTTTTTGCTCAGCATTGTGGGCTGCGAATCCCACTATGAGGAGTGTATCCCCGTGATGGACGATCGTATCAAGCTCTACTTTATGCCCTTTGGAGAAACTCGCGCAACTGTCGCAGACAACGAATATGAGTCATACTTGCGCCATCTCGATGTTGTGTTCTACAAACTCAATGACGATGGCATAACATATAGTGGATTTTACCACGAACGAGTATCAGTACATGCGACACCAGATGGAGTTGTATCGCTCGGAGTTACCAAAGAGGATTTTGAGGAGGATCGAGTCTACAAGGTGTATGTGATAGCCAATAGCGATCAGGAAGAGAGCATATACTACAAAAATGGAGAGCTCATTGACCATAGTGAGTTTCTCAATCTCGACCAGACAAATAGCAACATACATCTCTCAGGCATTGAGTTTGGGGATCCCCATAGCCACTATCCCCAGATGTTTCTTATGGACGGTGTGGCATATATGGGTGAAAGCGAGCCCGCAACACAATCTCCCATCATTATCAATAAGAGTGGCTCGATAGATGATGTTGTGCTTAAAGTAACCTTACGACGTGCTGCTGCCAAGATTATTGTTACTATCAAGCCTGGCAACAAGGTTACATTCACCCCCGAGCTTATGGCTCAATCGCTGGGTTATATGATGCGAAATATGCCTATACGCACTACGCTTGTAGAGGAGGGAGGCTATCCTCTGACAGAGGGTGGTGCACGTCCATACTGGGCATCGCCCACTATATCTCAAACACCATATTTCACACTCGTCAAGGACTCCAATGGCAATTATATCCTTCAGATTACCGCCTACTGTTACTCACACACATGGGATAGTAGTGAGGCATTTGAGAAGGGTACATCACTGGTTGTTATGCTCCCGATACTGTACAAGGAGAGCGATGATAGTACACCAAAAGAGTATATAAACAATTACTACCAGATATCTTTCAGCAAGATGGAGGGTAGTGTGGGTAATAGCTATCACCAAATTAAACGCAACACACTCTACGACCTACGCATTAACCTTAATGCACCAGGAGCAGAGGACTACTCTGCGCCTGAGAACATAGAGGCGCTGAAGTACTTCACAACACCTTGGCAGAGCATCGATCTTGAGGTTACGGGCGAAAACACCGTAAAATACCTAAAGGTGAATAAGAATAAACTGATCATGTATAACATTGAAGAGGACCTTAATTCTCTATACTTCTCATCCTCGTCACCGGTGACAGTAACTTATGTTGCGAATAGTGGCTACTACCTCAATAAGTACAACGAGCGAGTGGCTCTGTCAAACAGCGAGATGATGGGCATCTACGGCATAGTCGATGCCAATGCCACCTCCGGAAATATAGGTGTACATAGCGACCAGCCCACAAACAACACCATCCGCTATTTTCAAATCGAGGTGGAGAACCAAGAGGGACTCACCGAGGTTGTAGATGTGGAGCAGTACCCACTTATCTACATTACGAACTCGTTGCCGTGGTTCTCATATCGCGACGACTACTTCTATCGTACCACGGATGGACATTCGTTTAGGGACAATGTCACTACTGTCCCATTAAAATCTGAAAAAGTTCTTTGAAATTATTGAAATATAGTTAGTTACAGAGATTTTTCGAGCGAACGGACTTGAAATTTTATCTTTGCGGTAGTTTTACTATGACCGCATAT
>SUZM01000007.1 GCA_015059965.1 Rikenellaceae bacterium | reverse complement strand
CATACGCCATTGCTAAGCTAATGAGCATGCTACCGAAGAACATGGACTTGGACTGGAAACTAATTTGGCAGAAGCAGGAGATGTATCCAGCCTTGGAGAGAGAACTTATGCGCATAGCTCATAGTGTTCACAACTTTTTCGAGAAAGAGGCGCAAGGTGGTCTTGTTCGCAGTATGGCTCGTAAGTCAGACACCTGGAGCAAGTGTAAGAGCTTGGATTGGTCATTGTCTGATGAGTTTATATCTACCCTTGTTTCAAAGAGTGAAATGAAGCAAGAAGAGGCTGCGGCAAAGCGTGAGCGCAAATTCAACAGCAACATTGATGCGTCTGTTGAGATCTTTAGTCTTGGTGCCGACTATTGGCAGAAGGTATATAGCGATCTTTCAAAGGAGAAAATAATCTCGTATGGAGATTTGTCATTCATTAGTAGCATAGCGGACTATATACGACGTGCGTCATTGCCAAGCGCAGCGCAATGCAAACGACTTCTGAAGATTGTAGAGAAAGCTGAGGACAAGGGATATATCATGCCGTAACCGAATATTCATACAATTTATTCATTATGAAACGATTGACTAAATTTAACAACTCTTATGCCCAAATCGATGAGGAATTTAAATTTAAGAAGGGTTTTTCATTGCCAATATATAGGATTTCTTCTTATCATACACTTGTGCAATATATTGGTTATGCTAAATATCTTAATCGCAATATAGGTAATGTATACCTTAGGGGGCAGCACAAAATGTATGATTCACTAATACCTTCTATTTTCCGAAATATTTCTAACTCTGGTGGATTCTCAAACAGGAATCAACATATTGGTCAGTTTGTGGCACAATGTGCTCAAAAAATGAAATTTATTGCAGACCTAGATAATATTGTTAGAGAACCCGTGTTACAACATTATGGGATTGGTACTAGATGGATTGATTTAGTGGATAATGTGTGGGTGGCATTATGGTTTGGCATACATGAATGGCATACACAAATATATACAAGAGAATACAAAAATGTAGTTCCAAGAAAAGGTGGACCTAATGAATATATGTACTTATTGTTGGTTTGTTCTGATGGCGTAAACGAGGATAACCACATACCTGGTTTATATAAAGGTAAAGATACATACACCGTTGATCTTAGAAAAGCTGCACCATCTATTTTATTGCGACCTCATGCTCAACATGCGCTATTAATGAGATCAAGACACCTTGAAACCGTTGAAGATAGTGATTTGGCTGACCGTATAGTGGGCATAGCAAAAATAAGTGTCGATGATTGTGTGGAGTGGATTGGCACAAATGGATTAACATCTGCTAGATGTTTATTTCCACCCGCAAATTTTGATCATGGGTATGGTGTTCTATTAGAACAAACTCCTCACGAGTCAAACTTTGTTCGTGATTATGGATCAATATATACAATAACTTATTAAGTTACTTCAGCGAAATCCTGTTTGCGGATTCGCGTTTCTTGGAGTTGACGAGGTCGGCATAGATTTGGGTGGTTTTGACGCTCTTGTGGGTGAGCATCTTGGAGACGGTATAGATGTCCGTGCCGAGTGCGATTTGAAGCGTAGCAAAGGTGTGGCGGAAGCAGTGAAATGTAATATGCTTCCTTATCCCCGCAGCCTTTATCCAGGCATGTAGTGGGTGCTGAATCATACATCTGCGTAGCCCTGCGAACACCAGACCCTCGTTCTGCACCTCACCGCACAGTTCTAATGCCTCATCGCTGATAGGCAGTGTTGCCTCAGTTTCGGTCTTCTCGGTGCAGATACGCATCCACCAGCCGCCATCGCTGGCACGCTCAATCTCCTCCCAGCGCAGCTTCAATATATCGCTGATGCGCAGTCCCGTCAGGCACGAAAATAGAGTAGCTCGCTTCAACACATCGTATTGACAAGGTGTTGCGGCGAGCTGTTTCACTTCATCGAGCGTTAGGAACTCCTTGCGCTTCTCGCGTTTAGGGATTCCACCCAATCTGTCGGCCAAGTTTTCGCGTATCATTCGTTCCTGGTATGCCATACGCAGTATCTTCTTAAAGACGGCGAAATAGGCCGCAGCGGTGTTTGTCCCCAGGCGCTCGTAGCGAGGCTTCATTGCTCGTGCCTGCGTTGTCAGGTACATCATATAGCGCTCGCCAAGTTTGAGAGTCAGCTCCCCGAACTTACACTTGCCATTACAAAACCTCTCGAAGTGTCTATATGCCATACCGTTCTTATCTGACGAAGCAGCCACCTTATGGCGGAAGTACTCCAAGAAGTCGGCATTTCGTTTATGGTGGTCGAGAAAGCCATACTCCTCGTTGATTAGCGACTGCACGCGCAGCGAGCGTATCACCTCGGCTTTGATGAGTATATCTTCGTTGTGTTGCTGTTGAGCTACATTTGCTGGGTGCTCCCAGATATAGATGCCGAGCTGTTCGGTGTGTATTAACTTCATCGTCTCTGGGTGGCGTATCGCCGGACTAAAATGGAGATACAATGCCAGGCGACCATCTTTGGTTGGGCGGGTGCGTAGTGTAACATCTGAAATTTTCATAGGTGTCTAAATATTAAGGGCCCGACCGAAGTCGAGCCCAAGGGGTTTACATTGCTAAGTGTTGAAGTCTGGTTGATAGGTTTGTCATATCCTCGGCGAGCTTGTCATTGACAATCTTGGCGTATATCTGCGTAGTTTTAAGACTTCGGTGTCCGAGCATCTTGCTAACCGACTCGATAGGCACTCCGTTTGTTAGCGTTACCGTTGTTGCGAAGGTGTGGCGGGCAAGGTGAAATGTCAGTCGCTTCTCAATACCGCAAATCGCTGCAATCTCTTTGAGGTAGTCGTTACACTTCTGATTGGCGGGTATTGGGAGCAGTCTGTCGTTGCCGCTACAATCCTCATATTTTGCCAAAATTTGCAGCGGAACATCCAAGAGGGGTACATCTACCGGTGCCGAGGTCTTTTGGCGGTGTGTGCGAAGCCAAGGGCGGTTATTCGAACCTGTGATGATATGCTCGTGCGTGAGTGCTCGCGCATCGCAGTAGGCAAGGCCCGTGAAGCAACTAAATACGAAGACATCGCGTATCTGCTCCAAGCGTTTCGATGGCATCGCTTTCTGCATCAAGATTGTCAGCTCCTCCATCGTAAGATAACCTCGCTCGGTATGTTCATAGCGAAACTTAAAGTTGGCAAATGGATTCTTCTGCGCCCAGCCGTTGTCGATAGCAACCTGATAAACGGACTTGAATTTCAGAATGGTCTTCATCACATAGTTTGTCGAGAGGTTGAACTGCGTGCGCAAGAATATCTCGAAGCCGTTGATGAACTTCGGATTGACCTCGTTTACCGATATATCAGAACGATTGTACTCCGCCCCCATATACTCGACAATACGCTTGCGCACAAGCAGATAGCGGTCGTGCGTAACTTTGGATGTGGTGTGCCCGACAAGCTTCGCATAGTTCTTAATGTAGTCGTCGAAGAGTTCAAGTAGCGTCATCGACTTCTCGTCTTTCGATATTAGGCGACATTTAAGTTTGCGTGCCGTTACAACCTCGCCTGCCAGGAACATCTCGTTGTACTTGGCAAAGATAAGACCTCGCAGGTTGTCAAGATAGGCATTGACCTCCTTCTCCTCCTTGGTGCGACCAACGGTGCGCCCCTCCTTCGGGAGCCAGCGCTCCGGTGGAAGGTAGTAGCGCGTTGCAAGATGTGTCATTTGGTGATTGATGGTGATGCGTGCAAAGATGGGTGCGTTGCCTTCGGCGTTTGGCTTGCCCTTCTGCATAATAAAGAGAATCGAAAATGTACTTTTATCCATGGGTGCAAATTTTTGTGTTATGTCTGGTTATTCGACTTATTGCACAGCGTTGCAAACTTGCTTAAAATAATGCAATGCGCTGTGGCAAAGCATTTTATACACTGCAAACATAACATCACTATTCCACACACGCAAGTGATTCCGCAAAAAGTCGTAACCTTTTTTGAAGAATGCGAAAGTTGGTCACACACTTCTCTCTTCGTTTGGGATTGGAATTGTTGGGCAAGGAGAATTGCATCGAATTGCGCCAGATTTTATGGGGTTGCAAAAGGCGTAACCCGCAGAATTTGGCTGGATCTGTGCCAGATGTCCCGACATCAGCTAACATCTTGACACAGAAAAAGGAGCAGAAATCTCTGCTCCTCGAATCTGTGATTCCGGAGCGGTTCGAACGCTCGACCCACAGCTTAGAAGGCTGTTGCTCTATCCAACTGAGCTACGGAACCAACACCCCTAAAACCCATCAAGGGGATTTAGGCGGTGCAAAAGTAATAACTTTTCGTCAGAAAAGCAAAAATAGCATCAAATTTATCGCCTCACAGCCACCAAAGCAGAAAAAAGAGGGAAAATCTCCTCCCTGCACAATATTCCCAAATTCAGGCGCGTTAGTGAGGTGAAAAGCAATAATCAATCTTAAACCGGAAGCCTATGGAGGAATTGGACACATGTGCATCGAATAATTTTTCGGAGGAGGAACTCTTCCTCAGTGAGGTGATCTGCGGCGAGGCCGAGCTGCTCTACCTGGACAGCTACCTCCGAGATCTGTTCCGTCCGAAATAAGCGGCAAGGGTTGTGGGTTCCCTTCCACTTTTTTTAGAGGTTAATTTTGAAAGGTTAGTTTTGATGCCGCGGGCAGGGTGATCCGAAGATCGCCCTGCCCTTTTTTGGGGGCGGAGGCTTTCCCGCCGAAATCTTACCGTGAGCCCTTTTCTATCCCCGAAATCTATACGCGATTCACAAAAAAGGCTGCCTGCCTAACAAACAAATAGGTTAGGCAGGCCCGTGTTGCTCTATCCTGAGGAATTTGTTTCCCTTAGAAGGTTACACCCAGTTTTAACTGTGGACCTTGTCCGTTACTATTGCCATAGTAGGCCCAACCTAAGGTCAGATACGTTGATATTTTTTGAGTCACATGAAAATTTACGCCAAATTCAGGATTAACATAAGGCCCAAAATATTCACCGCGCAAAACACATCCTACAGATAAAGCAAGAAATGGCTTACATCTTGTTTTCGTAAAATAACTTCTTCCTTGTGCAAATAAGTTAAAACCAAGCTCTTCACTTATATTTATGCCAATGCCGCCTCCTGCAAAAAAGGTGTTGTTAAAACGCTTGCCTCCAATAAAATTTACGCCGACAGCGTAATAATAATCAACAAACCCATACAATTCAATTGTTTTGTCAAATCTGCTTTTCACTTCATAGTCAATCTTGTTTTTCTCGGGGTTGATCGGGTTAATGATTCTTACATTGTCGGTTTGTGCCTCGACGGCCACGGTGCCCAGGATCAGGCAGCCGATAAGCAGGCTGAAAAACTTTTTCATCTGTTTTGTCTTATTTGTTAATGATTGTTGATGCGCTATTTTTTGCTCTCCAAAACTGTGATTTCGTCCGTTCCGGTGATGGCCCGCATATTTTCGTCGTGCTCCACGGACTTGGCCTTTTTGGCCAGTTCGATATCGGCATCCGTCGCGTTGCGGAACTTGGTGTAGTTGGCCGGATAGCCCGTTACGGTGATCTCGAAATGACCCTGGTTGTCGATTGTAACCACGTCGATAATGGTGCCGACCAGCAGATCGGCATTGTGCTTGCGGGCAGCGCGCGAGAGGGCCACCAGACGCAGTTTGTCCATGTTGCGGATCACATCCTCGGTGGTTGTGTAGCTGGCAAAGGCCTCGCGCTCGGTGTGGCTGATCTTAGTGGGGCTCACCACGATTTCGGCCGCCAGGGGGGTGATCAGCATCTGGGAACGACCATCCAGGTTGCGAGCAGAGGACTCCGTCACGCGGTAGATCTGTTCGCTTTTCTGTTGCGCCTGGGCCACCGTCACGCTACAGACGAGCAGCGCAAGAAAAAGAAAAAATTTCCTCATTGCAGTAAGATTTATAAAGTTAAACATAAGGTTTCGCCTCTGCTTAAATCTTACCTTCCGACTCCCGAAGGGGGTGGGCAGCTTCTTGATGCCCGACAATCTGTTTGTGGTTTTACATAAAAATAGAAAAGTGTGGAGTCGATTCGTTTATCTGCGTAGAGGTTCTGGAATACCTATGACCAAATAAACAATACCCCACACCCGTATCGGTGCGGGGCAAGAAATGTGCCCGACAAGTACCAATACCAGGTGACGAGTGTGTTGCTTCCCTTGGTCAAGTGAAATTTTCCAGATTTCTACGCAAGGAATAAAAGCGAATACACTTTCATCTAAAATATGTCTGCTTTGCGGTTTTGGCGCAGGGCCTCTGCCGCTCGGCTCCACAAAGGTAAGTAAAATTTGGGAATTAAGAGTCAGGATCGGAGAAATTATTTTTCTCATTTCGGCAAAAAAAGGAGCTGCCGCGACTTTGTTGTCGGACAGCTCCCTGTTGAGTGTTTGTTTTGGGCTACTCGGCCGGAGTGGCGAGGGGCGTAGCCGGAGTATAGGTGCGGGTGGCGAGCTCCTTGTCGAGCTGGTACATGCCGTACTTGTCGCTCTCCACAGACTCGGCGGCGAAGATCATGTCGCGGGCCGACTCCTCCTCCTCGATCTGCTCGTCGATGAACCATACGAGCATGTTCGACGAGGCAAAATCGCGATCTTCGGCGGCAATTCCTGCAAGCTTGTTGATGCGTCCCGTAACAATCTTCTCCTGGCGGAGGGTCTCGCGGAACATCTCCAGCACCGAATCCCATTGGGTGGGAACCTCGGGGATGGGCTTAAGCTCCACCTTCATATCCCGCGAATTGAGGTAGTTCATCAGGATGCGGGCGTGATCCTGCTCCTCCTGCCACTGGACGAAGAACCAGTTGGCAACTCCCTTATAGCCTTTGTTCTCGGCATCGAGAGACATCGAAAGGTAGAGATAGGCCGACCAAAGCTCGGCGTTGATCTGATCGTTGATCGCGGTGTGTAATTGCTGACTTAACATGGTTGTAGGTTTTTTTATAGTTTGTGTTGGGTTGGTTTGTTGGTTGTTCGGTGCGGAGCTAAAGCTCGGTCTTCCACAGGCCGTGCAGGTTGCAGTACTCGTAGACGGCTATGGGCTTGGCATCGCCGTGGCAGATCACCGCCTCGGGCTTCTCCGTCAGGTTTACGCGGATGCCGCCGCGGTCGGTCTCCACATAGATGAAGGCGATGTGGTGCTCCTCGAGCATCGGATGAGCCACACTGCCCACCTCTACCTTGATGGTCTGCTCGTCGAGGCGCGTAACCACGGGCAGGTGCTTCTCGCCGCTTGCCTCCACTGTGTTGGGGATCAGCTCCTCCATCTTCTCGCCGCAGCATACCACGGGAACCTTCGAATCGATAATCTTCTCAATCACGTTGCCGCAGTGGCGGCACTTATAAAATTTCGTTGCCATAGTTTTCAGTTTTTTGGTTGTTTGTTTGTTTTTGGTTTGTCTCTTTTTGTTCTGTTTGCAGTTTGTTTCGGAAATCGGTTTTCTCCCTTTTCCTGTTGCAAAGATAGCGCCTGCGGAGGCGGGATGCAACAATTTTTGATCGGAATTTCTGATAGGCGCATAAGTTCGACTTATTGCACACATTTTTTCGGGGTGATAATTTTGTGGGTTCCCTTATTCTTGCTATCTTTGCACAAACCTTTCGGGGCGGGGTGAAAATCCCCACCGGCGGTGAGATCAACTTTCAAGGGGCGCAGATGCGATACCGGAATAGATTAAGGGGGTAGCGCAGAGCCAGGGGGCCTGACAGATGGGATGCCCGGAGGCAGGAGGGGAGACCTCTTGCGATGGCGCTTGTCAGATGCAGAGGCCCGTGTATGGAGCCCCGAGCCAGCAGATCGAGCCCGCGACCCGTAAGTGGGAGGAGCGTGTGAGGCCTCACCGGCTGTCGAAACCTCCCCTTGCGGCTGAATCGGTGCAATTCCGATGCCGACGGTCATAGTCCGGATGCAAGAAAGGGGTGATGTATGTAGAGGTCGCATCGGCCGCCGACTTTGACGAGGTGTCGTTGTCGGATTGCTCGAATGTTTGCGCCTTGACAAGAACTACGCCCCAAGGAGCACTCCTTTTGGGGCGTTTTTTCTTCCTCCAGTCTCCCTTCGGTGGGAATCGCAAGGGGGGCGGGCGGTCGGATAGGGGCGAAAGGAGTGTGAACGAATAAGGGAAAAAGGAACGGATAAGGTAAAAGAAAAAGATAGGAGTATGGCTACGAACGAAGATTTGCGGTTTATGCGGCGAGCCATGGAGCTTGCCATGCGTGGTGAGGGGGCGGTGAACCCCAATCCGTTGGTTGGTGCCGTGATTGTGCGCAATGGGCGCGTTATTGGTGCCGGATGGCATGAGCGTTGGGGAGGACTGCATGCCGAGCGCAATGCCCTGGCCCGTTGCTCGGAACCAACTTCGGGGGCTACGATGTATGTTACGTTGGAGCCCTGCTGTCACCACGGCAAGACCCCTCCCTGCACCGATGCGGTGATTGCCGCGGGCATCCGCCGCGTGGTGGTGGGCCTCACGGATCCCAACCCCCTGGTGGCCGGCAAGGGTATTGCCCGGTTGCGCGAGGCGGGGATCGAGGTCGAGAGCGGCCTGCTGGAGGAGGAGCTCCGCTACCAGAACCGTATCTTCCTGAAATATATCACGACACGGCGCCCCTGGGTGGTGCTCAAGTCGGCGATGACCCTCGATGGCAAGATCGCCACCCGCACGGGAGATTCCCGTTGGGTGACGGGCGAGGAGGCCCGCCGTCGGGTGCATGAGATGCGTTCGTCGCTCATGGCCGTCTTGGTGGGGATCGGCACGGCCGAGGCCGATGATCCGATGCTCAACTGCCGCCTGGAGGGTGAGCACCGCCAGCCCATCCGCATTGTGGCCGACTCCGCGGCCCGTCTGTCGCTCTCGTCGCAACTTGTGCGCACGGCCCTGGAGCTGCGCACCATTGTCGCCCATACGGCCCGTGCCGACCAGAGCCGCCTGGATGCCCTGCACAAGGCGGGGGTGGAGACCTGGTGCTGTGCCGAGTGTGAGGGGCACCTCTCGATGGAGGATCTGATGCAGAAGATCGGGGCCACGGGGATCGATTCCCTGTTGGTCGAGGGGGGAGGCGAGCTCGCCTACTCGCTGCTGCGCGGGGGCCATGTCGATGAAGCGGCCTTCTTCGTGGCGCCGAAATTTGTCGGAGGCACCGGAGCAAAGAGCCCGATTGGGGGCGAGGGCCTGGAGCGCATGGCCGAGGCTGTGGAGCTCGAGGGGCTCGAGGTCGAGCACTTCGGAGCCGATGTATTGATTCATGGATTATTAAAAAAGGAGTAGCAGATGTTTACCGGAATAGTCGAAGAGATCGGCGAGGTGGTATCCCTAAAGCGCGGAGCCCGCAGTTTTACGCTCAAGGTCAGAGCCAGCAAGGTGTTGGAGGGGACCGAGGTGGGCGACAGCATCGCCACCAATGGCGTCTGCCTTACGGTTACACGCCTCTCGGAGGGGAGTTTCGAGGCCGACGTGATGCCCGAGACCGTGGAGCGCACGGCTTTGGGGCGCTTAAAGACGGGTGATGGGGTGAATCTGGAGCGTGCCCTGAGCCTCTCGACCCGCCTGGGAGGCCACTTGGTGGCGGGCCATGTCGATTCAACGGGTCGGCTTCTGGATCGTCGCGAGGACGACACAGCCCTTTGGCTCACCTTCGAGGCTCCGCAGCAGGTGATGCGCTATGTGGTGGAGAAGGGGTCGATTGCGATTGATGGGGTGAGCCTTACGGTGGCCCGCCTTACCGAGCATACCTTCTCTGTGTCGCTCATCCCCCATACGCAGGGCGCTACAACCCTTCACCGTCGCCGTCCGGGCGAGGAGGTCAATCTGGAGAGCGATATGATTGTCAAGTATGTCGAGAAGCTGATGGGTAAAGCCCCTTCGGGCGGCCTTACGCTCGACTTCCTGAAGCAGAACGGATTCTAACAGGAGAAGAGAGCAAAAGAAGGCAAAGAAGGCAAAGAAGAAGAGAGAAAGAGAATATACGGTAAGACTCGAATATACAGAAGAATAGAAAATAGAAAATAGAAAAATAGAAGAATAGAAGAATGGAAAAATTTCAGTTTAACACGATCGAGGAGGCTGCCGAAGCGTTGCGCCGCGGTGAGAATATCGTTGTGATCGACGATCCCGATCGTGAGAATGAGGGCGACCTGATCTGCGCCGCCGAATTTGCCACGACCGAGAATGTGAACTTCATGGCCTGCCACGCCAAAGGGTTGATCTGTATGCCCATGAGCCGTGAGCTGTGCGAGAAACTCGATCTGAAGCAGATGGTTGCAGAGAATACCGACAACCACTCGACGGCCTTTACGGTCTCGATTGACCATGTGGAGACCACCACAGGTATCTCGGCCGTGGAGCGTTCGATTACGGCCATGAAGTGCGTGGAGGAGGGGGCCAAGCCCCGCGACTTCCGCCGCCCGGGCCACATGTTCCCGCTCCAGGCCCGCGATGGCGGTGTACTGGTGCGCACGGGACATACCGAGGCCACGGTCGATCTGATGCGTATTGCCGGCCTCAAGGAGTGCGGCCTCTGCTGCGAGATCATGCGTGAGGATGGTACGATGATGCGCACCACGGAGCTTATCGAGTTTGCCAAGAGACACAAGCTCTGCATCACGACCGTAGCCGATCTGATCGCCTACCGCCGCCATAAGGAGCGCCTGGTGGAGCGTGTGACGGAGTCCGATATGCCGACCCGCTACGGCCATTTCCGGGCCTATGGCTACATCAACAAGATCACCAAAGAGCACCATGTGGCCCTCGTTAAGGGCGACGTGGCTACGTCGGAGCCCGTCTTGTGCCGCGTGCACTCGGAGTGCCTGACGGGTGATGCCTTCGGGTCGCTGCGCTGCGACTGCGGCGAGCAGCTGGCCGAGGCCCTGCGCCGTATCGAGAACGAGGGCCGTGGCGTGGTGGTCTACCTGCGCCAGGAGGGCCGTGGCATCGGTCTGATCAACAAACTCCGAGCCTACCATCTGCAGGACGAGGGGCTCGATACGGTGGAGGCCAACCTCGCCTTAGGCTTCGAGGCCGACCTGCGCGAGTATGGCACCGGAGCCGAGATCTTGGCCGATCTGGGTCTTCAGAAGCTGGTGCTGATGACTAATAACCCCATGAAGATCAAGGGCCTGGATGGCTATGGTTTGGAGATCGTGGATCGTCAGCCCATCGAGATTGCCTGCAAGGAGGAGAATGCCTTCTACATGCAGACCAAGTGCCGCAAGATGGGCCATCTGCTGCACCTCGAGGAGATGAAGAAGTAGTGAAAATTCAGTATTAAAATTTTATAATCACAAAAGCGATGAATGTAATTGAAGGGAAAATTTTAGCCCAGGGCCATAAGATTGGTATCGTGGCGGCTCGTTTCAACGATTTTATTACGGGTAAGTTGCTCGAGGGGGCTGTTGATGCCTTCGTGCGCCATGGTGGCGAGAAGGAGAACCTCACGGTGGCCTATGTCCCCGGAGCCTTTGAGATTCCGCTGGTGGCCAAGAAGATGGCCCAGAGCGGCAAGTACGATGCCGTGTTGTGTCTCGGCGCTGTGATCCGTGGCGCTACGCCCCACTTCGATATGGTGGCCAATGAGGCTACGAAGGGAGTGGCTCATGCAAGCTTCGAGACGGGTGTGCCCGTGATCTTCGGTATCCTCACGACCGACTCGATCGAGCAGGCCGTGGAGCGTGCCGGCACGAAGAGCGGCAATAAGGGCTTCGATACGATGAACACCGCTATCGAGATGATCAACCTCCTGAAGCAATTGTAGTCCGCCCCGGGCTCGGAGAGCCCCGACGGAAGAGCAAACGGGTGTGTCCAAAAATCACTTGGGCACACCCGTTTTGTGGTACGATGATAAGCGGAATTTCATCCTCTGCAGGGGCCTTTAGAATTGCCCCCACCCTTTGAGTAGCCCCCTCCTTGAGCCGGTTACAGAGGACCGTAGAGCAGTATGCCGGCACCCGCTGCGAGAAGGATCAGCAGAATGGGATTCACCTTTTTGAGCGATCCGACAAAGACCCCAGCAAAGAGGATCCAGCTCCACAGGTCGGTGAAGTTCTGCTCCGCAGGGTCGGTCGAGTGGGGGAAGATCAGCAGCAGAGCCGCTGATGCGATCATGCCGATCACCACGGGGCGCATGCCGCGCATAGCCCCCTCGACCCAGGGGTTGTGCCTTAGTCGGAGGAAGAAGCGTGTGACGAGGATCATCAGGCTTAGGGCGGGCAGGCAGACGGCAAAGGTGGCGATCAGCGAGCCCAGGATACCCCAGCCCGCGCCACCATACTGCACCCCCACCGTATAGCCGACATAGGTGGCCGAGTTGATGGCAATCGGCCCGGGGGTGATCTGCGACACGGCGACAATATCGGCGAACTCGGCTCCTGTCATCCACTCGTGGCGCACCACCACCTCATGCTGAATGAGTGAGAGCATGGCATAGCCGCCTCCGAACCCGAAGAATCCGATCTTCAGGTAGCTGATGAAGAGTTGCCAGAAGATCATCTCACGCCTCCTTTCCGAATTTGGATAAGCTCCCAGCAGATGCCTCCCACACCTCCCAGGGCCAGGAGCAGCACGGGCGACCAACCCAGGTACCAGATCGCCAAGGCTGAACCGATAATGACGAGCAGCATGGCGAGGTGCATCCCCCGTGCCAGCTTCACCACCGGATAGACGATCAGCGCCACCACGGCGGGGCGCATCCCCCGAAAGGCGGCATCGACCCACACATTGTGGCGCACCTCGCGGAAGAAGAGGGCGATCATCAGGATGATCGTGAACGAGGGGAGTATGGTCCCCAGGATGGCGGCCAGGGCCCCGCTGTAGCCGCAAAGCTTGTAGCCCACGAAGACCGCTGTGTTGAGCGAGATGGGGCCCGGGGCCGACTGTGCCAGCGTCAGCAGGTCCAGAAACTCCTCGCGGGCGATCCACTTCTTGCGCTCGATCACCTCCCGCTCGATCAGGGGAATCATCGCATAGCCGCCACCAAAGGTGAAGGCTCCGATCTTCAAAAACGAGAGAAAGAGGCGCAAGAGCATATCAATTCACGATTAGCGATTTCCCATTCACAATTATTGGGCTTGCACACCAGAATATTTGATTGGTAATATATTCTGAGACAAGGGAACAATTTTGAATGGTGCTTATATGCAAGATTACACAATAGGGATCGAAATTCACTTTGCACACTTTTTTTACTCACGGCGTTCCGCCGTGTTTATAAATGCTGACCCACCTCCTAAATCCCCCGCCTCGGGCAGGGGACTTAGTCAGCCTGACGGCTGAAAAAGTGGTCATTTTATACCTTGGTGTAAAATGATATATAATTACCTTTTGAATTTTGAAATCCCGTTTACGCTCTCTTTTTACGTCCCAGGAGGTTCATTACGCCATCGATGAAGGTCATCGGGTGGGTCGGGGTGCCGGGGATCCAGAGATCGACGTGGTGTCTCTCCAAAAAGGAGCGCTCCACAGCGCGGCTCTCGGCAAACAGACCGCCCGAAATGGCCTCCGAACCGCAGACCATCAGCACCTTGGGTTCGGCCACGGCGGCGTGGCTGATATCCAGGGCCTCGGCCATGTTCTGCGAAATGGGGCCTGTGATCACCGTGCCATCGGCATGGCGGGGCGAGGCGGTGAACTCCACGCCGAAACGGCCGAAGTCAAAGTTCACGTTGCCCGAGGCGTTGAGCTCCATCTCGACCGAGGCATCACCTCCGGCGCAGACCTCGCGCAGCTTCAGGGCCTCCTTGAAGTATTTGCGTACCTCGGGGCGGATGGCCTTCTCGTCGAAGGGGATCGCCTGCTGACCCGGGCGCACGACAAGCCCCTCGCGTGTGGGCGAGGCGATGTGGTAGTCGTTCGTAAAGCGGATGCTTTGGGGGGCGCGACGGGCACACTCGCCGCAGAAGAGGCAGCGACCCAAGTCGAGCGTAAAGGGGGCGGTGGTAATGGCCCCCGTGGGGCAGAGGTCGGCTGCAGCCTGCAGGGCCTCGGCGTCGCCCCCCTCACGGAGTTCGGGACGGCCGCGGAACTCCTCGGTGAGCTCCACCGCATTCAAGTCGGGAATATATTGCGAGCCATGGCTCTTCAATACGCGTAATTTCGGCAGTATCATCTCTATTCTTTTCTATCGGTGCTAATTTATCTCAATTGGGGTTATATGGGCTCCCTTTGCCTTGCCTTTTAGAGGTCGTGTCCGCAGTAGGAGAGGTTGAAACTCTTGTTGCAGATCGGGAAGTCGGAGATCCCCTCGCCGCGCACGGCCAGGGCCAGTCCCAGCCAGTTGTGCAGGCTCGGATCCTTGATGCGGCAGGCGGCAATCTCCCCTTCGCTGTCGGTGATCACCACATGGCAGGTCTCGCCGCGCCATCCCTCCACCAGACCGAAGCTCAGCGATTCGGCCTTCAGCTTCAGGGCGAAGTCGGGCTTCGGCGATTGGGCTTCGGGCTTGAAGTTCGTGAGCAACTGCTTGATGTAGTCGGCCGACTGCAGCACCTCGCGGCAGCGAACCAAAAGACGTGCCATCACATCGCCCGCCTGCTCGATGATCCGTTCGTGGCGAATCTCCGTGCGATAGGCACCCCAGGGGTGTGTGGTTCTGAGGTCGCGCTCGAGCCCTCCGGCACGGGCTGCCTGACCCACACCGCCGATGCGTACCATATCTTCGCGCTGCACGATGCCGCACTGCTCGAAACGGGCCAGGATTGTGGGTGAGGATTTCAGGTCCTCGGCCACCTCATGGTAGCGACGGCGCACGTCGGCCACATGGTTAAGAATCAGGGCTACCTTCTTCTCCGTGAGCGGGAAATTCGTTCCCGCGGGGCGAATCAGCCCCTTGCCGAAGCGGTTGCCGCACCAAGCCTGCGTGGTGTTGATCACCACGGTACGCAGGGCCTCGCAGGCCACCTGACCGAGCTGATAGCCGATATCCATCGAGAGGGCTCCCGTGTCGGCGATCTGCATGGCCATGCGCTCCAACTCGAGGGCAACGACCCGTTCGATCTCCAGATTTTTACTCTTCGGTTGTGGGGTGGTGGCGAGCTTTTCGAGGGCCTCGGCAAAGGCCGTGGAGTGGGCAATGGCGCTGTCGCCGGCGATGCTCTCCGAGAGGAGCATCTGGCGCAGGCGGTTGCGGGTCGCAGTGAAGGCGTGCTCCACGCCGCGATGCTGGTATCCGAGGGCGATCTCGAGGTGCAGCACCCGCTCGCCGTTGCAGATGAAGCGGAAGGCTCCGGGCTCGATGATGCCGGCATGGATCGGACCCACATTTACCTCGTGC
Organism: Rikenellaceae bacterium; assembly: GCA_015059965.1. Lineage (GTDB taxonomy): Bacteria > Bacteroidota > Bacteroidia > Bacteroidales > Rikenellaceae > Alistipes. Next base: position 81,282 of record SUZM01000007.1, on the reverse strand, counting down.
AGGGTCGAACCCTCCATGGTGTAGAAGGGGTAGTTGTCCATCGAGCTGCGCTTGTCGAAACGGTCGAACGGGAAGCGCAGGGGCTTCGCCCAGGGCATATCCGAGAAGCGGATGCCGTAGCGCTCCGTGATCTCGCGCTCGAAGGGGTGTACCTCGGCATGGCGGGCCGTCAGCGAGGGCAGCTCGCACTCGTCGTAGTAGGCCACCACATAGGAGGTGATGAGGATCTGTCCCGTCTTATCGTTGAGCAGCAGGCAGATCATGCGCAGCTGCTCCCCCTTTTCGGGGTGGGCGAAGTAGTGGCCGATATGCACCTCGTCGTTGCGGAGTTTTTCGTCCACATCGTGGTAGAATTCGGCATAGTCCACCACCGGAATATCGCTCAGCGCGACCGAGGCGGCCTGATTGGTTGTAATATGGTATTTCATCTCGGTTCTCGGTTTTAGAAGGTGGCTATTTGGCTAAGGGTTTGGCTCAGGATCTCGGGTTGCCACATGCCCAGCACCATGGCTAAGGCGAGCAGCAGCCAGGCCGACCACGACAGGGCGCGATCGACACTCGAGGGGTGGAGCCTCTCCTGATTGGGTTGGTAGCAGAGCTTAATGATGCGGGCGGCGATCGAGTAGATCACGATGCAGAGCAGGATGAGCATCACGACGGCCAGCCACCAGCGACCCGAGGTGAAGATCGACTTGAAGATCATCACCTCCGAGAGGAAGAGGGGCGAGGGCGGGAAGGCCAAAACAACCACCGTACCCAAGAGCATGCCCAGCGCTCCCACCTTATTGACGGCCATGTAGTCGCCCAGACGGTTGATGCGGTAGCTCTCATAGACCTGGCGTGCAACGGCCAGCTGCAGGAACAGCGAACTCTTGATGAGCGTGTGGCAGACCACATGGAACAGGGCTGCCCAGACGGCTGCACCGCCAATGCCGAGGCCGATGGCGACAATGCCCATGTTCTCGACCGTCGAGTAGCTTAAGAAGCGCTTGTAGTTGTTCGTGCGCCTGAGGAACAGGGCTCCGATGGCGAGCGACAATACGCCGACGATCAGCAGCACCGACTTAACCCACGGGAAGATCGCGGTCTGGGCCATGAGCTGATAGATGCGGAAGATGGCTAGAAAACCGGCATTGACCAGACCAGTCGAGATCAGGGCCGAGGCGGGTGAGGGGGCGGCGAAGTTGGCATCGATACCGATCGTATAGAGGGGGAAGATCTCCATCTTACAGCTGTAGCCGCTCAGCACCAGCAGGAAGGCGATCTTCAGGAAGAGGGGATTGCCCGTTGCCAGTCGCGTTGCCAGGGCCGTGTACTCGAGTGATCCCCCCTCGGCCACGGAGCAGAGGAGCAGGATACCGAGGTAGGCCATCGCAATACCCGTCGAGCAGACGAAGACATATTTCCAGGTCGCCTCCAAGGCGTGCTCCTCACGGCGGTGGTAGATGATACCGGCGGCGCAGAGCGTGGTGGCCTCCAGAAAGATCCACGTTACGGCGATGTTGTTCGCGAAGTATACCCCCGTGATGGCCGTTTGGAGCAGCATCAGCAGGGCGAAGTAGAGGCGATATTCTTTCAGGCTGTTCTCTTTCAGATAGGCCTTCGAGTGGACAAAGACAAAGAGACCGACCAGCGTCAAAAGCAGGTAGAAGAGGATTCCCAGAGGATCGAAGGTAAAGAAACGGAGCTGTGTGTCGTTGCTCCAGCCACCCCGGATGAGGGCAGCGGCCAGGGCAAACTGCACCACAAAGAATCCACAGCCCACCAGGGCCACGGTCTTCTTGTTGCGGGCCGCAAACGTAAGGCCCGCGATCAGAATGGAGAGGATAAAGTAGTAGAGCATGGCGTTTTAGTCTTTTACATGGGTGAGGCTGTCCGTGTCGTCCGAATGGAGCTTGTCGTCGATCTTCGTAAGGAAGATGCCGAGCATGAGGATCGAGATCAGAATGTCGAGCATGATGCCGATGTTGATCAGGTGGGGCATCTCCACGCCGATGGCCGTCGAGAAGAGGAAGACTCCGTTCTCGATCACAAGGAATCCGACCAGGTGTGAGAAGATGCGCGTGCGCAATACAATGAGCACCAGACCGCTCAGGAGCGAGTAGAGGGCCACGCAGAAGAAGACCACATTGACCTGCGAGGCGCTGTCGGCCATGAAGTAGGTGAGCGAGACACTCGCCGTGAGGGCCACCAGCGAGAGGAGCAGCGAGTGGAACTGCGAGGAGCCCGAGGCCTTGATGCGGTTGATCTTCGTGCGGCGGATGACCGAGAAGAGAATTGCCGGCACGATGATGCCCTTGAAGAGGGCGGTCTCGGCGATGATAAATGCCAGCTCTGCCCAATTCAGCGTGTGGAGTCGCACGATGGCAATGGCCATCAGAATCCACCCCTGCAGCGACATGATGGTTGCGGCATTACGGAAACGCTCGGTTGTTGCCAAGTAGATGAGCGTCAGTACATAGAGTATGATCAGAGAGAGTGTCATTAGATTTGGATGTTTTGCTGTATCAAGTAACCCATGAAGAATACAATGGCGGCCATGGCCACGATCGTGAGGATGAAGGTGGTGTTGCGTGAGAGCTTGTTACGGGCCTGCGAGGACTCGACCACGCCGATGGGCAGTGCGGCGAGCAGAACGGCCAGGGGGGTAACGACCCACCAGTGGTAGCCTAAAGGCATGGCCACGGCATTGGCGGCCACCACGGCAAAGGCGGCACTCTTGAGCCAGCCGCCCATCTGGATCAGGGCGAGGTCCACACCGCAGTAGTCTAAGCACATCACCTCGTGGATCATCGTCAGCTCGAGGTGGGTGCGGGGGTCATCGACCGGAACACGTCCCGCCTCGACAAAGAGCAGGCGCACGAAGAGGTAGGCCATCAGCAGGAGGATGATCGTGAGCTGCACATCGAAATGGCGGGCGGCCGAGAAGATGTCGTCAAACGAGGTGTAGCCGAACAGCAGGGCCAGGGTGCCGAACAGCAGCATCAGGGCAGGTTCGACCAGAGCGCCGTAGAGGGCCTCGCGGCTGGCACCCATACCCTCGAAGGAGCTGCCCGTATCCAGGGCGGCCAGAATCAGGAAGAAGCGGCCGATGGCGAGCGTGTAGGCGAAGCAGATCAGATCCCCCTTAAAGGCGAGCGGAGCGTGGAGATCGCCCACCGGGATGAAGAGCAGGGCCACCAGGGCCGAACCGAAGTAGCAGGCCGGAGTGAGGCGGAAGAGGGCGGTGGTGGTGGGGGAGTAGACTGCCCCCTTGCGCAGCAGAACGCCGACGTTGCGCAGGTGCTGCGTGAAACGGATGCCGAGGCGTCCGGCCAGGCGTGCGCGGGTGCGGTTGATCACGCCCGGAATCGAGACGGCAACCAGCAGCAGCAGAATGAAGTTGAGTATCTGTAGCATCTTGATTATCCGATTTTAGATCCAGTTAAACAGCGAGATGAGGAAGATCAGCACGAAGAAGATGAGGGCAAAGAGGACGTAGTGGTTGATCTTTCCGGTGCGCAGGCGCATCACATAGCCGTTGATGCGGCGCAGGAGCTCCACCCACCAGGCGGCAAACAGCGAGTCGATCTTATCCTTATGGCCCACCGAGAAGGTGTGCTGCGTAGGAAATATCTCCTGGTGCGTTACGGCATCGCCCTCGCCCGTGTTTTTGGTCAGAGACGGAGCGATGGACTGCAACCCCTCGGAGAAGCTCTCTCCGGTGTACTCCATGCGGGTGTTGGTGGCTGTGAATCCGCAGCCCCAGGTGGGGCCCGAACTTACGGTGCGCTGCTTGAGTGCGCGACTCTTGAGCCAGAAGACCAGTGCGATAACGACAACCAGTATCCAGGCCGTGAGGGAGAGCTTACCGAGGGTTTCTGAAAAGATCATCTCGGCCATTTGGCTGCTGCTCAGCTCGCTATAGGAGAGGAAGAACTCCGCGGCGCGGGCCACTACGCGAACGGCACCCTGCGGGAAGAGGCCCACGGCCAGAATCCCCAACAAGGGCAGGGCTGTGGCGGCGATGCGGAAGTTATCGACCTCCGCGGCCTCAGCCACCTCATGCGAGCGGGGCGAGCCGAGGAAGACCGTGCCGTAGAGTTTGGTGAAGGCCAGCACTACCACGCCGCCGATCAGGGCCAGACCGATCAGGCCGCAGGCGGCAGCCACCACGGCCTCACCCGTGGCGACGTTGTTCAAAAGGCCCACATACATCAGCCACTCCGAGACAAAGCCGTTCAAGGGGGGCAGGGCGCAGATTGCGGCCGTGGCCACGAGGAAGATTGTGGCTGTCATGGGCATGCTCTTGGCCACGCCGCCCAGTTTGTCGAGCGAGGTGGTGTGCATTTCGGAGTAGATGTTACCCGCACCGAAGAAGAGGAGCGACTTGAAGAACGAGTGGTTGGCCGTGTGGAGCAGGGCACCGCACAGACCGCACAGCATGACGGCCTCATTGCCCGTATATTTGCCGATCGAGGCGATGCCCAGACCGATCAGGATCACTCCGATATTCTCAATCGAGGAGTAGGCCATCAGGCGCTTCACATCGTTTTGTGTTGCGGCCAGAATCACCCCCCACAGACCCGTTACGATGCCCGCTCCAAGCAGGATCAGCCCCACGGTGTAGAGGGTTTCGCCTTCGATGGGGGCTGTGATGCGCAGCAGGCCGTAGATACCGGTCTTGATCATCACGCCCGACATGATGGCCGAGACGTGCGACGGGGCTGCGGGGTGTGCCTCCGGCAACCAGACGTGCATCGGAAAGAGACCCGCCTTCATGCCGAAGCCGGCCAGGAAGATCAGAAACAGCGGGATGATCTGCCCCTCGCGGTAGTATTGGCCCAGGGCAGCAAAGTCGGCCGATCCGGTCTCCATCCAAAGTTTTACGAAGCCTCCGACGAGGAATAAAAAGCCGATGTGCATCATCACCAGGTAGCTCAGCGCGGCGCGTGTTACCTCGGGCTTTTGGGCATCGAAGAGAATCAGCAGGAACGAGGCGATGGTCATCAGCTCCCAATAAAAGAGGAAGGTGTAACCGCCGTCGGCCACCACAACCCCCATCATCGAGAAGATGAGCACCACCAGCGACAGGCAGTGCAGCGAAAAGTGGGCCGAAGATTTCGACTCCTCATAATGCTTCAGGTAGCCGCACGCATAGAGCGAGGTGGCCACACCGCCCAAGGCGATGATCAGCACGAAGAGGGCCGAGAGGGTGTCCATCGAGCACCCTTCGCTCCCGAAGATCGGGTTTTGGCTCAGCCACAGCTCTCCACCCGATGCGGGGTCGAGCAGCACTCCGACAGCCTTGGCCGCGGGCAGCAGAACCCCTGCGGCCACAATCAGCAGCGCCGTGCGGCTCTTCCAGCGCGTGGGCACCGAGAAGATCACCCCCGCCACTGCCGCCAAGGCAATTAAGGTAAATCCAAACATGTTTCTATCTTTTTTAAGTTCTTATTAGCGTTCGGCTGACAATTCACAATTATTGAGTTTTCAGCTTTTATTCTGCATCATGGCCACGTCGGTAGCCCTGCAACCTCCTCGACATGACACGTATAGAGCCATTGCTCATTGCTTATTGCTCATTGTCTACGCATTGGCAACGGCACACATTACAGTAGCCACCACGCCGGCCGTCTCGGTGCGCAGGCGTTGATCGCCGAGCGTGATCTCCCGAAAGCCGTATCGGAGTGCAAAGGTAATCTCTTCGGGCGAAAAATCGCCTTCGGGGCCGATTAAAATCATCACTTCGCCCCCCCTTTCCAGCACCTCGGGCAGGTAGCATTTCCCTTCGGGGCTCTGTGCCGGTTCGCAATGGGCAATGTAGCGCTGCCCCTCGAAGGGCATCTGGACCACCTGCTTAAAATTTGTCAGGTCGTCCAATTGGGGGTGGTAGGCTTTGAGCGACTGTTTTACGGCGGCCGTTACCACTTTTTCTCCGCGTTCGCGTTTGAAGGCCCGGCGCTCGCTGTGGGCCGACTCCACGGGGATGATGTGATCCACACCCACCTCGGTGGCCTTCTCCAGGAACCATTCGTAGCGGTCCATATTCTTGGTCGGGGCCACGGCCATTGTGAGGCGGTAGGGGCGCCTTTCCCACTCCTCCTGGCAGCTTACCACCTCCACGGCACACCGCTTCGGGTTGGCATCTGCGATGCGGCAGGTGTAGAGATTTCCGCGCCCATCGGTCAGGTGCAGGGTGTCGCCAAGCCCCAGTCGGAGGACCCGAATGGCGTGTTTTGACTCCTCTTCGCGCAAAATATGGTGCGGCGGAGTGAAATCCGCATCAAAAAATAGTTGCATAGCTACGATTAAATTTCTATCTTTGCGCAAAGGTACGCATTATAACGTAAATTAAACCGAATATGAGAAGAAATTTAACAACATTGTTCTTTATGGCAGCACTGCTGACGGGTGTTACCTCCTGCAAAGAGGGAAAAACCCAGGACGAAAACCCCTTCTTTGCGATCGAGGAGTGGACAACCCCTTATGGGGTGCCGCCCTTTGATCAGATCAAAGCCGAACACTATCTGCCGGCTTTCGAGCGGGCTATGGCCCTCCACGAGGCGGAGATCGACGCCATTGTCGAAAATAACGACGAGCCGACGTTCGAGAATGTGATTGAGGCCTACGATGCGGTGGGCGACATGCTCTATCAGGTGAACCTGATCTTCGGCATGGTTTCGGCAGCCGAGATGACCGACGAGCTGCAGCAGATCATGGAGCAGATGATGCCCCGCCTGGCAGCCCATGGCGACAAGATCGGCATGAATGAGGAGCTCTTCAAGAAGGTGAAGACGATCTACGACCAGCGCCAGAGCCTCTCATTGCGCGAGGATCAGCTGCGCCTGGTGGAGAAGATTTACGAGGAGTTCGTGCGTTCGGGTGCTCTGCTCGAAGGCGAAAAGAAGGAGCGCCTGAAGGCTATCAACGAGCAACTGTCGCTCCTGACGGTGAAGTATGGGCAGAACCTGCTGAAGGAGAACAGCAAGTACGAGCTGCTGCTCTCCAATTCCGATGAGCTGGCGGGCCTTCCCAATGGTGTGAAGGAGGCGGCCAAGACGGCGGCCGAGGCTGCCGGCTACAAGGAGAAGTGGCTCTTTACGCTCTCGCCCTCGAGCATGATCCCCTTCTTGAGCTACTCCACACGTCGCGACCTGCGCGAAGAGATCTACAAGGCCTATACCCTGCGTGGCAACCACGACGACGAGTTGGATAACAAGGCGCTGATCGAGGAGTTCGTAAAGCTCCGCATCGAGAAGGCCAATCTGTTGGGTTATAAGAGCTTTGCTCACTATGTGATCGACGAACAGATGGCCGGCACCCCCGAGGCGGCCTATGAGTTGCTCGAAGAGGTGTGGACCCCGGCCCTGGAGCGTGCCAAGGAGGAGGCTGCCGAGATGGAGGCCCTTCTCAAGGCCGATGATCCCTCGGCCACGCTGGCCTCATGGGATTGGTGGTACTATGCCGAGAAGCTGCGCAAGAAGAACTACTCGCTCGATGAGGAGATGTTGCGCCCCTACTTCTCGTTGGAGAATGCCCAGGGGGGTATCTTCTTCCTGGCCAACCGCCTCTATGGCATCACCTTCCGCCCGATCAATGTGCCGGTATACCACAAGGAGTGCTCGGCCTATGAGGTCCTCGATATCGACGGCTCGCACCTCGGAGTCCTCTATTTCGACTACCATCCCCGTGCCGGAAAGGGCAGTGGTGCCTGGTGTGGCTACTTCCGTGAGCAGAGCTATAAGGATGGCAAGCGTGTGGCTCCGGTGGTGAGCATCGTCTGCAACTTCACGCGTCCGACCTCCTCGGCCCCCGCACTGCTTACGATCGACGAGGTCGAGACCCTCTTCCACGAATTCGGCCATGCGCTGCACTTCCTCTTCCACGACGTGAAGTACCGCTCGCTGGAGGCTGTTGAGGGCGACTTTGTGGAGCTCCCCTCGCAGATCATGGAGAACTGGGCCTTCGAGCCGGAGATGCTTAAGCAGTATGCCACGCATTACCGCACCGGAGAGGTGATCCCCACGGCCCTTCAGGATAAACTGCGCCGCAGTTCGCTCTTCAACCAGGGCTTTGCCACGACCGAGCTGGTGGCTGCCGCCCTCTCCGATCTCGATATCCACACCCTGGAGCAGATGCCCGAAGATTTCGAGGTCAATGCTTTTGAGCGCAAGATGTTGAACGAAAACCGCGGCCTGATTTCGCAGATCGAGCCTCGCTATCGTTACACCTATTTCCGCCATATCTTCGATGGTGGCTATTCGGCCGGCTACTACTTCTATATGTGGGCCGAGTTGCTGGATAAGGATGCCTTCGAGGCCTTTAAGGAGAGCCGCGATCTGTTCGACCGCTCGATCGCCGAGAAATTCCGTCGTGAGGTGCTGGCTCGCGGAGGCGAGGCTCCGGGTATGACCCTCTACCGCAACTTCCGCGGTCAGGAGCCCTCGAAACTCCCGATGCTCAAGGGTCGCGGCCTGGTGAGCGAGCCCGAGCCGGAGGTGGTGGAGGCCGAGCCGATCGAGATGCCCGACCCCAATGACTTCTAAACAAGAGAAAAGAGCGTGAGAAGTTGGGAATAGGGAAAATTAGGAATTAGGAATTGCTCATTGCTCATTACTCATTGCTCATTGCTTGTTGAGCTCTGCTCCGATACTGACCAACCAAGATGATAAAATAAATAGAAAACCTAAAACCAATTAAAAAGATGAAAAAACTGTTTTTGTTTATGACTACGCTTGCCGTAGCTGCCGGGTGCATGGATCGCACGATGCCGGTGGCAGAACTTCCCGAGATTGACACCACAAATCCCCTGCTGGCCGAGTGGAATACTCCCTATCAGACGCCTCCCTTCGATCTGATCGAGACCGCCCACTTCGAGCCTGCTTTTGAGGATGCCATCGCCGTGGCCCGTGCCGAGCTCGATGCCATCATCAACAACCCCAAGAAGCCGACCTTCTATAATACGGTGGTAGCCCTGGAGCGCCAGGGTGAGCTGTTGGATCGCGTGGCCGGTGTCTTCTTCTGCCTGATGGGCACCGATACCTCGGATGAGTTGCAGGCCATTGCCCAGCGCGTGCAGCCCAAACTGATCGAGCTCTCGAATGATGCTTCGCTCAACCCCGTGCTCTTCGAGCGCGTGAAGGCGGTCTACGAAAAGCCCGGTTGCGGCCTCACGAAGGAGGATAAGGTTCTGCTCGAGAACACCTACCGCAGCTTCGTGCGTGGTGGTGCTGCCCTCTCGGAGGAGCAGAAGGCCCTCTACCGCGACTATTCGACCGAGCTCTCGCGCCTCTCGCTCGAGTTCAGCCAGAATGCCCTGCGTTCGACGAATGCCTACTCGCTCAACATTACCGATCCGAAGGTGGTAGCCGAGCTGCCCGACTTTGTGAAGGAGGGTATGGCCGCCGAGGCCAAGGCGCGTGGCGAGAAGGGTTGGACCGTAACGCTCCAGCAGCCCAGCTACGCTCCCTTCATGACCTATTCGACGAACCGCGAGCTGAAGGAGAAGCTCTGGATGCGCCGTTCGCAGATCGCCATGGGCGGTGAGTTTGACAACCTGCCCGTCGTGAAGCAGATCGTGAACACCCGTCTTGAGGTGGCCAAACTCTTGGGCTATAACAGCTACGCCGAGTACGTCTTGGAGGAGCGCATGGCCGAGAATCCCGCCACGGTAAACGGCTTCCTCGAGGAGCTGCTCACCGCCACCAAGGAGTATGCCGTGAAGGATTATGAGATGATCAACGCCTATGCCAATGAGAAGGGTTTCGAGGGCAAGCTTATGCCTTGGGACTTCTCCTATTGGTCGGAGCAGTATAAGAATGCCGTCTATGCCCTCAACGACGAGATGGTGAAGCCCTACTTCGAGCTGGAGAACGTGAAGAAGGGTGTCTTCCTGCTGGCCAACAAACTCTACGGTCTCAACTTCACCCCTCGCACCGACATTTCTGTCTACAACCCCGAGGCTACGGTTTATGAGGTAACCGATGAGTCGGGTAAGATGATGGCTGTCCTCTATCTGGACTTCTTCCCCCGCGCTTCGAAGCGTGCCGGTGCCTGGATGACCGAGTTCCGTGGCATGCAGACCGTGGATGGTGTGGAGACCCGTCCTCTGGTGTCGCTGGTGATGAACTTCACGAAGCCCACCGAGACCACTCCGTCGCTGCTGACCTTTGATGAGTTCGAGACCTTCCTCCACGAGTTCGGTCATGCCCTGCACGGCATCCTGGCCGAGGGTAACCACGGCTCGCTGACCGGAACGAACGTCTATCGCGACTTCGTGGAGCTCCCCTCGCAGATCATGGAGAACTGGGCCGTAGAGAAGGAGTATCTTGACCTGTGGGCCGTACACTACCAGACCGGTGAGAAGATGCCCGCCGAGCTGATCGAGAAGATCATCAATGCCCAGAACTATATGGCTGCCTACATGAACGTGCGCCAGTTGCAGTTCGGTATCACCGATATGGCATGGCACAGCCTGACCGAGCCCCTGGTGGGTGATGTGGTTGATTTCGAGGTGGCAGCCTCGGCTTCGACTCAGATCCTGCCCGTGGTGGAGGGTGTGGCCATGGCTCCTGCTTTCAGCCATATCTTCGCCGGTGGTTATGCTGCCGGTTACTACGGCTACAAGTGGGCCGAGGTGCTGGATGCCGATGCCTTCTCGCTCTTCCAGGAGAAGGGCATCTTCAACCGTGAGGTGGCCGACTCGTTCCGCAAGAACCTCCTCTCGAAGGGCGGTACGGAGCACCCCATGGAGCTCTATGTGAAGTTCCGCGGCCACAAGCCCGAGACCAAGGCCCTGATCGACCGTATGAACCTGAAATAGTCGCCCTCGGGACGATACATTAAACCTAGAACCCTTATTCTTATGTTACCCAAAGAAGAACGTCAGGCGATTATCGACCTCATCAACCGTGAGGTGGTTCCCGCCATCGGATGTACCGAGCCGATTGCCGTGGCCTTGTGTGCGGCACGCGCTACGGAACTCCTGGGCTGTGAGCCCGAGAAGGTCGAGGTGCTTTTGAGCGCCAATGTCCTGAAGAACGCCATGGGTGTGGGTATTCCCGGCACGGGAGGCATGATCGGCCTCCCGATCGCCGTGGCCCTCGGCTCGCTGATCGGCAAGTCGGCTTATAAACTCGAGGTGCTGCGCGATGCCACGCCCGAGGCTGTGGAGCGCGGCAAGCAGTTTATTGCCCAGGAGCGCATCTCGATCGGCTTGAAGGAGAATATCACCGAGAAGCTCTATATCGAGATTGCGGTTTCGGCTGCCGACAAACGAGCCGTGGCCATTATTGCCGGCGGACACACCACCTTCGTCTATGAAGAGGCCGATGGAAAGGTGCTCGTCGATGGTCGCCAGCCGGCTGCCGGTGAGGCTGCCGCTACGGACGATGTGCCCCTTACCCTGCGGAAGGTCTACGACTTCGCCATGACCACCCCGCTCGAGGAGCTGCGCTTCATCCTTGAGGCCAAGCGATTGAACAAGGCTGCCGCCGAGGCTTCGCTTCAGGGCTCCTATGGCCACACGCTCGGTCGTACCCTGCGGGGCGAGCGCCAGCGTATGGTGGTGGGCGATACCGTCCTCTCGCGTGTCCTCTCCTATACGGCCGCCGCATGCGATGCCCGCATGGCCGGTGCCATGATCCCCGTGATGAGCAACTCGGGCAGTGGCAACCAGGGCATTACCGCCACGTTGCCCGTGGTGGTCTATGCCGAGGAGGTGGTAGCCACCGAGGAGCAGACGATTCGCGCCCTTATCCTGAGCCACCTGACGGTGATCTACATCAAGCAGAGCCTCGGTCGTCTCTCGGCCCTCTGTGGCTGTGTGGTTGCCGCCACGGGTTCCAGCTGCGGCATCACCTACCTGATGGGTGGCCACTACGAGGAGATCTCCTTTGCCGTGAAGAATATGATCGCCAATCTGACGGGTATGATCTGCGACGGTGCCAAGCCGAGCTGTGCCCTGAAGTTGGCCAGTGGAGTCTCCACCGCCGTTCTCTCGGCCATGCTCGCCATGGAGCACCGTTGTGTAACCTCTGTGGAGGGTATTATCGACGATGATGTGGACCGCTCGATCCGCAACCTTACGCGCATTGGTCGTGATGGCATGAACGAGACGGATAAGCTCATTCTCAATATCATGACCTCCAAGTAATTTGTTGTGATAAGGCGGCATTTGCGGCCGCTAACCTTAAAAAGCAACAATGGGCAGTACTTCGAGTACAGCCCATCGTTGTTTTTAAGGCCGAGCGTTGCAACTACCGCCTTCTGACAACAAATTGGATTTCGGTAATCGATAGTGGCAATTACCGCCTTTTGACAACAAATTTAACCTCTGTCCGTTCCCTTTTCCTCTATCACATGTAAGCCCCGAATGGAATGTACAATTCGTACTATCCATCCGGGGCTTTCTTCGCGATAGTTGCATCTACGGCCTTCTGACAACAAATTCTTGCTGTTGAGCGTTGCAACTACCGCCTTCTGACAACAAATTGGATTTCGGTAACCGATAGTGGCAATTACCTCCTTCTGACAACAAATTATCGTTACGGCCTCTTCGATTGGGTGCGAATCGGAAGTCGTTCCCAGATCTGGCGGGGGATCAGGCGCCAGAAGAAGACGATCAGGCGGTAGCGCCAGTCGATTACCAGGCTCCGTTTACGTTTTTGAAGGGCGCGGAAGATTTGTCGGGCGACCTTTTCGGGCTGCATCATCAGCGGGTAGTGCTGGTTATCGTTCAGTAGGGCCGTAGCGACGAAGCCCGGGCGGATATCGGTAAAGGTGATGGGCAGTCGGCGCATGCGGGCGAGTTGGGCCAGTGCATCGAGGTAGGTATTCTGGTAGCGCTTGGTGGCCGAGTAGGCCGGAGCTGCACCCAGGCCCTTCGTGCCGGCAATCGAGCTTACAGCGCCGATATGGCCGGGTCGGCCCTTCTCGGCAAAGTAGCGGAAGGCGGCGGTGATCATGCGTGTGAAGCCTGCGGCATTGGTCTCCACGGTGCGGAGTTCCACGGCGGGGTCGAGCGTCGGATTTTGGAATCCGATGCCCGAGACGTGGAGGTAGCAATCCATGCCGCCAATCTTGTCGATCAGTCGCTGCAAGGCCTTGGGAGCCTCCTCGCGGGTGATGTCGATCACCTCCCAATCGATACGATCGGGGGCCTTCTGCTGCAGGCTCCTAAGTTCTCCTTCGCGCCGCCCGGCAATTCCCACGCGCCAGCCGGCCTCGATGAACAGGCGGGCCGTTTCGCGGCCGATGCCCGAGGTGGCCCCTACGATGATGATTCGATTTTGTTCCATACCTATTTTATATAAGAAGGGGCAACCTTGGCGGCTGCCCCTCGATTTGCTTATTCCACTTCGCAGCGCACGCACTCGATTCCTACGCGGCGCAGAAGTTCGAGACCCTCCTCCGAACGGTAGTCGTCGCTGTAGACCACGCGCCGGATGCCGGCCTGGATGATCAGCTTCGAACATTCGATGCAGGGGGCTGCGGTGATGTAGAGGGTTGAGCCGTCGCAGTTGTTGGCCGACTTGGCCACCTTGGTGATGGCATTGGCCTCCGCATGGAGCACATAGGCCTTTGTGCGCCCGGTGGCCTCATCCTCGCAGATGTTTTCAAAGCCCGAAGGGGTGCCGTTGTAGCCGTCCGAGATGATCATCTTATCCTTGACGATCAAGGCCCCCACCTTTCGGCGCACGCAGTAGGAGTTCTCGGCCCAGATGCGGGCCATCTTCAGGTATCGAATATCCAATTGGCGTTGTTTCTCCTCTTGATAACTGCCCATACGCTTAAACCTTCAAATCCGTAACACCGAAATTATAAACCCTTGCCGTGGCACTGCTTGTACTTCTTGCCCGATCCGCAGGGGCAGGGGTCGTTGCGGCCCACCTTCTTCTCCACATGAATCGGCATCGGCTTCTGCTTCTCGGCCTGCCCGGCCTGGGCGGCAGCCTGCATGCGCGAAGCCTGAAGTTTATTCACATCCACCTTGGCGCGCTGCTGTTGCTGGCGCTGTACCGACTCGGCGTTGTTCTCGCGCACGGGGATATAGGCGCGGTTCAGTACCGAGAGGACCTGGCGGTTGATCTTCGAGAGCATCTTCGAGAAGAGTCCGAAGGATTCGAATTTGTAGATCAACAGCGGATCCTTCTGCTCGTAGGTGGCATTCTGCACACTCTGGCGCAGATCGTCCATCTCGCGCAGGTGCTCACGCCAGGCATCGTCGATCGTGGTGAACATCACCACCTTTGAGAAGACCTTGTAGATCTCGGCACCGTCCGACTCCTTGCAACGCAACAGGTTCACCGGTACGTTGTAGCCCAAGTGGCCATCCGTGAGCGGGAAGAAGATGTTGCCCTCCAGCTGATCTTTGCGATCCTGGTAGATGCGCTCCATCACCGGACGAACCGTGTCGGCCACGAGCTTCGCACGGCGCTGGTACATCTCCTGCATTGCCAGAACGATAGCCTCGGCCAGCTCCTTGGGATCGGCCTTCTCGTAAGCGGCCTCGTCCAGGGGCAGCTCTACGGCCACCTCGCGGATCAGCTCGAAGCGGAAATCCTCATAGGAGATGCCGCGGTGCTCCTCCACGAAGAGCTCGGCATAGTCGCACATGATATTATTCAGGTCGATCTCGATGCGCTCGCCATAGAGGGCGTGGCGGCGACGTGTGTAGATCACCTCGCGCTGCGAGTTCATCACATCGTCATACTCCAACAGGCGCTTACGAATACCGAAGTTGTTCTCCTCGACCTTCTTCTGCGCACGCTCGATGGCATTCGAGAGCATCTTCGACTGCAGGGCCTCGCCCTCCACATGGCCCATGCGGTCCATGGCCGAGGCGATGCGTGAGGCACCGAACAGACGCATCAGGTCGTCCTCGAGCGATACGAAGAATTGCGACGAACCGGGGTCGCCCTGACGTCCCGAACGTCCGCGCAACTGGCGGTCTACGCGGCGGCTTTCGTGGCGCTCCGTACCGATGATGGCCAGACCGCCGGCGGCCTTCACCTCTTCGGTGAGCTTGATATCGGTACCACGACCGGCCATGTTGGTGGCAATGGTTACCTGACCCGGACGTCCGGCTTCGGCCACCACCTGGGCCTCTAACTGGTGCTGCTTGGCGTTCAGCACGTTGTGTTTGATGCCGCGCAACTTGAGCATGCGGCTCAAGAGCTCCGAGATCTCTACCGAGGTGGTACCCACCAATACGGGGCGGCCCTCACCTACGAGGCGCACCACCTCGTTGATCACGGCGTTGTACTTCTCGCGCTTGGTCTTGTAGACCAGGTCGGCCTGGTCTTTTCTGAGGATGGGGCGGTTCGTGGGGATAACCACGACATCGAGCTTGTAGATGTTCCAGAACTCCGAAGCTTCGGTCTCGGCCGTACCGGTCATACCGGCCAGCTTGTGGTACATACGGAAGTAGTTCTGCAGGGTAATGGTGGCAAAGGTCTGCGTGGCGGCCTCGACCTTCACACGCTCCTTGGCCTCGATGGCCTGGTGCAGACCGTCCGAGTAGCGGCGACCGTCCAGAATACGGCCCGTCTGCTCGTCCACGATCTTCACCTTGTTGTCCATCACCACATATTCGGTATCCTTCTCGAACATCGAGTAGGCCTTCAGGAGCTGATTCACGGTGTGTACGCGCTCCGACTTGATGGCGTAGTCGTTGATTACGGCATCGCGTTTCTGCACCTTCTCCTCGGCCGTGAGGTCGAGCTTCTCGATATCGGCCACGGCGGCTCCGATGTCGGGCAGCACGAAGAATCCGTCCTCGTTAAAGTATTTCGAGAGCACCTCATGGCCCTTGTCGGTGAGCTCCACGGAGTTCATCTTCTCGTCGATAATGAAGAAGAGCTCGTCGGTGATCTCGGGCATGCGGCGGTTGTTGTCGGCCATGTAGATATTCTCGGTCTTCTGCATCTGCACCTTGATACCCGTCTCGGAGAGGAACTTGATCAGGGGCTTGTACTTGGGCAGACCCTTGTGGGCGCGATACATCAGCACACCGCCCTCCTCGTGCTTACCCTCGGCCATCAGCTTGCGCGACTCGGCCACCAGGTTCGTCACGAAATTCTTCTGCATGTTGTAGAGGTGTTCGATGGCGGGACGATACTGCTCGAAGAGCTGGTCGTCGCCCTTGGGCACGGGACCCGAGATGATCAGGGGGGTTCGGGCATCGTCGATCAATACCGAGTCCACCTCATCGACAATGGCAAAGTGGTGCTTGCGCTGCACCAGATCCTTGGGCGACGAGGCCATGTTGTCGCGCAGGTAGTCGAAGCCGTACTCGTTGTTCGTACCAAAGGTGATGTCGGCCATATAGGCGCGGCGACGCGCCTCGGAGTTGGGCTGGTGCTTGTCGATGCAGTCCACCGAAAGGCCGTGGAACTGGTACATCGGGCCCATCCACTCGGAGTCACGCTTGGCGAGGTAGTCGTTCACCGTCACCAGGTGCACACCCTTGCGGGCCAGTGCGTTCAGGAAGACCGGAAGGGTGGCCACCAGGGTTTTACCCTCACCCGTGGCCATCTCGGCGATGCGACCCTTGTGCAGAACCACACCACCGAAGAGCTGTACGTCGTAGTGGATCATCTCCCACTTCAGGTCGTTGCCGCCGGCCAGCCAGTGGGTGGCGTAGATCGCCTTGTCGCCCTCGATGGTTACAAACTCCTTCTCGGCCGCCAGGTTGCGGTCGAAGTCGTTGGCCGTGACGACCACCGTTTCGTTCTCGGTAAAGCGGCGGGCCGTATCCTTCATGATGGCAAAGGCCTCGGGCAGGATCTGGTCGAGCTGCTGCTCGATCTTCTCGTCGATGAGTTTTACCGTCTGGTCAATCTCTTTGGAGATGCGCTCCTTCTCCTGGAGTGAAATATCGTCGTTCTCCAACTTGGCCTTCAGCTCCACGATGTGGGCCTCGTCCTTGGCGATGAAGTCGGCAATCTGCTGCATCAGTGCGGCCGAGCGACCGCGCAGCTCGTCGTTCGTCAGGGCCGAAATGGTGGGGTAGATCGCCTTGATCTTCTCCACATAGGGCTGAATCTCCTTGCGATCCTTGTCGGCCTTCGAGCCGAAGATAAATTTCAGTAAACCGGTTAAGATATCCATAGTTCGTTGTGTTTTATTTTTTCGCTTCTTGGTTTGCTTTTCACGTTAGTAGCTCGCTTGTGCCCGCGCGTGTGTATAACGCCTGTACCCGCGTAGGCGCGCATGATTCTACAAAGATAGGGATTATTTTTCGGAAATCGAAATCTTTCGCCCTCTTTTCTCTTTCCGCTCCCTCTTTTTGCCAAGAATTGCCCTTTGTGAACTCTTTTCTTCGGTTATTTGGGTTATTCTGAAAATAATTTGCTAAATTTGCGTAAATAAAACCCAAAAATTGTAGCCTATGAAGCATTAGCGTATTCGATACGCGCATTTTAGATATATACGGAAAAGCGTTAGCTTTGCTCCTTGCATTCTGAAACTTAGGAAATTTCAATATGTGGCAAGAGAAGTGAAGTTGATGCTCACGCTCTATGGCGTGGGCTTCACTTTAATATTTGTGCCACAAGGTATCCTAAGACCTCAGAATGCAGATATAAAGTTTTGTCCGCGCTTTTTTTTGTGCGTATGTTTCTTTGTGTAGGACAAGCGGAGTATCCGAAATGCCGAAGCAAAAGTGAGTAGGGGTAATTCTAAAGATTATGATTTATGAAAAAAACAGTGTTTTTAATCCTCGTTCTGGGATTAACGATGCTCTTCTCTTCGTGTACCAACAACGAAAAGAAAGCGCGTGAACTTATGTATAAATACATGGAGCAGGCCGATTTGGGCATTGAACGATCTGATGTTAGAATGTGCGAAATGACCATAGAGGCCATGGAAGCGATCCTTAAAACTGAAGATGATGCCGAGTTTATGCGAGCATTAATTTTTTGGAATGGAGATTCGGAAGAGTTTGCCGAGTTTAAAGAAGAGGTCAAAAAGTCGCAAAAAAAATTTGGCCTTGAGCTAGAAATGTTAGAGACAAAGACTCGTAATCTGGGAGATATTATTGATAAGCGAGCTCGCAGATTGGATGTAAGATAGTATTGGTTCCTAAATTTAAAAAGATAAAAATATTATGAAAAAAATAGTATGCACTTTTGCCCTTTTTGTATTTATGGTTTCCGTATTCTCTTGTTCGAATCTGGCGAATAAGGATGTGGTTGAGCAGCTTAAAGAGATGATCTTGGAATCTAAATCTTTTAACGAAGATAGTGCAGATTTTACAGAATACGAGCTGGAGGTAGAACTCTTTGAATTTTTTCAAAATCTCAATGATGAGGAGTTTATTCGTATTTATCCGTTAAGAAAACTTTGGTCAGAAGAGGCCCGATTAACCTTCGAAGAAGAGGAAACCCTGTTGAGGAATAAAGAGAAAGAACTGCGAAAGAAGATTGACTCCCTGAGTCATGAATTGGCAAACAGAGTCGCCAAGATAAACGTAACAAATCCGCAACTTATTCCCGAAGATTTCTTTCAATAACAAAAGAAGTTAATATTCATCGAGGCTGTATTCGTAAAGATACAGCCTCGATTTTTATTTTCGGTAGTGGTAGCGCATGCTCAAAATGCACACCTCGATAGTTTGCTCCTCTACGCGATAGACGATGCGATGCTCTCCGTTGATACGACGAGACCAACAACCTGCCAATTCATAGCGTAGCGCTTCGGGCTTTCCGATACCGATGTAGGGGTGCTCGGCCATATCTTTCAGCAGTTCGGTGATCTTTCGGATGACCTGTTGGTTGCCTGACTGCTTCCAATGGTGCCAATCAGCGGCTGCCTCTTTTGAGAAAATAATACGGTAAGCCATTTTACAAGCGATTCAAAAACTCTTCAATGCTCTCTTCCGGTTGTTGTCGGATCACCTCGTTATGCTCCAGATTGTGAATGCCACGACGAATGGCCTCCATGGTTTCCGGAGAACGCATTAAGTATTCGGTCTCCTTCATGGCGTTATACTCCTCGAGCGATATCATTACTACGGCATTGCCCCCTTCTCGGTTGATAACGACCGTTTCGCTATCGTTGATCACCGTATCCAGAATGGATTTTAACCCCTTCCTCAGCTCACTAAAATTGGTTGTTTTCATACGGTATTGCATATTTAAGTACTTATTTCCGTACAAATATAAGGCCTTTGATGAAAAAAAACAACGATTTGGTGAAAAATCGTTGTAAAAGAGAGTTTTTTATCTTTTCGAAAAGGGGTTATTGTCCGCTCTCCGCCCTTCTTAATTCATAGAGTCGGCGTTTGGCCAGAGGGCACTCGCGGCAGCGCGTCTTTTCGCAATATTCGCGGGCGAGTTGCAACAGGGCCTGCGACTCGAAGGCGTTTATTGGGGTGATGCGCTCCCAGAGGCGCGTGTAGCGGTTTTGCTCGGCGGGCAGGGCCTCCCACAATTCGATGGCGCGGCGCGTGAGCTCCTCGCGCCCCATGCGGTGGCCATAGAAATATTGCAACACAGCCACCAGATTGATGCCGATGCTTTGGGCCTTCTCCGCTCCGAGGCGCTTGGTGGTGTGGCCGATGGCTGTTGAGGGGTTGTAATAGCTGCTCCAATACTGCTGGGCCTCGACCCCGAAGATCTTCTCCACGTCGGCCGCCGTGCGGCACTCGAGGATCTTTTCGACCGTAAAGTCGGGCTGCATGACCAGGGCGGCTATCTGCGCCAGGCGCAGCCGCGGATGGTTGGCCGGGCGCAGGCGGCTGATGCGCCAGCGGCTGGGGTCGAGGGGCTCGATCCGATACTTGTGTCTCAGGTGCTCGAACTCCTCCTTGAGCAGGCGGATATAGCTGTCGTCGCGGCATCCGTCCAGCAGCCCGGCTCCGCCGAAGAGCAGGGCCTCGATACCCACCAGCGAGTGGCGTTCGCGCAACAGGGCCTGGAGCGTAACGCGCTGTCCGAGCTCCATGAAGGCTTCGCGATTCTGCAGGTCGCCCACCGTGCGCAGAATCATCAGGTAGAGGGTCTGGTGCCAGTTCTGCATCGAGAGTTCGAAGAGGCGATTCAGGTCGCTCTCCTTGCGTTGCAGGCGCTCGAAGGCGAGCCCCGTGTAGAGCTCGCAGCGCGCGATAGGGTCCATTCGGGCGGGCAGATCACTGCATCCGAAGGCGGGGGCCATTGCCTCCCAGCCCCTGATGACTCTCTCCAACTTGTCGTGCTCCATGCTCCTCGCTGGTTTTTGCTGACGGGGTACTTAGAAGAGGTTGAGTTCCAGTTTGGCCTCCTCGGTCATCATATCCTTGTCCCACACGGGGTCAAAGGTCAGAATCACATTCACCTCTTTTACGCCCTTCACCTTGGCCACCTGCTGGTTTACATCCTCCACCAGCATATCGGCCATCGGGCAGTTGGGGGCCGTGAGGGTCATGCGGATCGTGGCCACCCCGTCGGGTGTGAAGTCAATCTCGTAGATGAGCCCCAGGTCGTAGATATTGACCGGAATTTCCGGATCGTAGATGTTTTTCAGCGAGAGGACTATCTCCTCCTCGATGCGTAAAATCTCCTCTTTTGTGATCATGGTCGCTTAATTGGCTTTGGTTTGGAACGCAAGGGCGTAGAGTCGCATCTGCTTGATCATCGACACCAATCCGTTGGCACGGGTAGGGGAGAGGTTCTCGCCCAGACCGATGCGGTCGATGAAGTAGAGTTCGGTGGCGAGTACCTCTTCGGGGGTGCGCCCGCTCAGTACGCGAATCAGCAGCGAGATGATCCCCTTGGTGATGATGGCATCGCTGTCGGCATGATACTGCATCTTGCCCTCCACCAACTCGGCATCGACCCACACACGCGACTGGCACCCCTCGATCAGGTACGCTTCGGTGCGGTGTTCGTTGCTGATTGCGGGCAACGAATCGCTCAGGCTGATCAGGTAGTCGTACTTGTCGAGCCAATCCTCGAACAGGGAGAACTCTTCGATAATCTCCTCTTGAATCTTGTCCATATCCTTATTCTCTTTCTCTTTTCGTGTCTGTATCGTTTTGTTTTGTGGTCGTCTTGCGCTTTAGTCAAAGGGGATCTCCAGGGCTTTGATCTCACAGGCGGCCGGTGCGGGAATCCCCAAAAGTTGCGCCAGGGTGGGGGCTATGGCGGCCGGATCGACCTCTTCGTTTCTAACAACCCCTGTTGAGTGCTCATTGCCGCCGGGCAGGCGCAGGAGCAGCGGCACGCGACGGTCGTAGCCGTAGAGCGATCCCGCGGCCGAGCGTTGGTTCTCCCGCTTTTCGATCCATCCGGGCATCAGGTTGAGTACCACATCTCCGGAGCGTCGCGGGTAGAAGCTGTTCTGCATCAGTCGGGCATAGCCGCTGCCGAAGAAACTGTTGCGCATGGCCGTGGAGCTCAGGGCGTGCGAAACCCCTCGGAACTGCATGGCAAAGGTGGCCACTTCGTTCTGCACCTCGGCCAGCGAGAGGCGCTTTTCGTAGATCAGGTTGTGGTTCAGGTAGATCATCTTGTTCTCATACTCCAGGAGCCAATCCTCGTCTGCCTTGCCGTAGCGGGCATCCAGAAAACTCTCGACAATCATCTCGAATTGTGGGACGTTGAAGCGCTCCGATTCGCGAGCCGCGAAGTCGTAGGAGGCCGATGTGCCGTGGTCGGCGGTCAGAACAACGGCCACCTGATCCGGGCTTATCTGGGCGAAGAGGTAGGTCAGGAACTCCTCCAGATCGCGATCCAGGCGGTAGAACATATCCTCCGCATCAATCGACTCGGGGCCATAGGCCTCGGTGATCACCTTGGGGGTGGAGAGGTAGAGGTTCAAGAGGTCGGGCACCTCGTCTGCGCCCAGGCTCAGTTGCGTGAGGCACTGCTTGGCGAAGTCGAACAGGGCGCTGTTGCCGGCCGGGGTGTAGCGCAGGCGGTCGTACTCCGAACGGTAGACCACCTCGCAGGGGATATCGCGAATCGGGGTGCCG
Organism: Rikenellaceae bacterium; assembly: GCA_015059965.1. GTDB lineage: Bacteria > Bacteroidota > Bacteroidia > Bacteroidales > Rikenellaceae > Alistipes. The sequence goes on along the minus strand of SUZM01000007.1, from coordinate 59,345 downwards.
GAGTAGGGGCGCGGGTTGCCTTTGGTCTTCTGGGGCATGCGCACCAGGATGTCTCCGCGGCGGCGGTTCAGGTAGTCCGGCGAGGTGAGCAGCGTACTCCAGGGCTGGAGGATGAAGTTCAGCGGGGCCTTCGAGCGGTTGTATTGCTTCACCCATTCGGGCAGAATCGGCAGGTAGTAGGAGGAGCTGCGCCAGTGGCAGAGCTCGGGATTCATCCAGAAGGTGATGCCCGCCTTGCCGCCCAGTACTACGGCATCCTCGGGCTCGAGGGCGAGGGTGACGATGCGGCTCTCGGGCGAGTGGGCGGCCAGGCTCTCCGAAAGGGTGGGAGCGATCAGGTTGGCGGGCGAGAACTCTCCGCCGCCGGTGTGGTATTCCAGTCCCACGACCGAGGCATCGTCAATCAGGGTGATCCGGCTGTTGTCGATGTAGTCGTACCAGTGGCTGCCCACGACGCCGTGGGTCGAGGCTTGTGCTCCGGTTGTCAGGGTGGCCAGGGAGGTCAGGGTGAGGGTCTGCTGGCAGTCGTAGGCGGCCGAGCTGAAGCAGATGCCCTCACGCTGCAAGCGTTTGAATCCCCCCTCGGAGAGGTGGTCGGCGTAGCGCTCTATTTGGTCGGGGGCCATTGAGCCCACCACGATCTGCACGACCAGACGGGGCACCTGGCCAAGCACCTCGAGGTGTGCAAAGCCTGCCGTCAGGAGCAGAAGGATGATCTTTTTCAGGATGCAATTCATAGCCCGCAAAGGTAGCGATTTTCTCCGACTTTTCAGCCGATTTGCGCCTGAAAATAGGCTTTTTCTTCTTCGAGGTCGATCGAAAAGTCGCGCTCCAATCTTTCGATCTCTTGCAACTGATTCATACAGAATTTGTTGTGCTCAATCGATCCGGCGTGCAGGGGGCGGTGTTCGCGGGCGCGTTTGAGGGCCTCGAGGCGCACGATGAGCCTTTGGAGCGCGGGGTCGAGGGCGGCGGCGGAGAACTTCTCCCAGATGTAGGCCGCCGCCTGGGCCGAAGGGTGTACCAGATCCTCGCCGTAGAAGCGGTAGTCGCGCAGGTCATCCGTCAGGAGTTCGTAGGCGGGGAAGTAGTCGATTTGGGGGTAACGATTGACCAGCTCGGCCAGGGCTACGCGCAGGGTAGCCTTGCTCAGGGAGTTCTCTGCCGCACCATCGCTCAGGTGGCGAATCGGGGAGAGGGTCATGATCAGCCGCTTATTGCGCAGCGGGCCATCGAGTAGGGCGGACCACAGCGAAACGATCTCCTCGACGGAGAGCAGCCGGCGCCTGAAGAGGCTTCGGGGTTGGCGGTGGCAGTTGGCTGCCATGCGGCCCGTTTCGCCGAGTTCGTAGACCCAGGCCGTGCCGAAGGTGATCAGGAGCCGGTCGGCCCTGCGGAGCGCCTCCGAAGCTGTGCGAAGGGCCCTGTTGGCCGCCTCGCAGGCCTCGTGGCGAGTTTTGCGCGAGAGCGATCCATGCAGTTCGTAGTGGAACCACAGCTCGTCGGAGGGGTGAAACTCCTCCTCCGCAAAGGCCTCGCCGCGACTCCAGCGCCCGAGGCTCTGGCCGATTGAGGCGGGGTTGAAGAGCACCCCGGTGGGGTTTATGGTGATGGCGAATTTGCGCTCGGCCAGGTTGCCGGCGATCAACTCCGAGAAGCAGGAGCCGACGCTGAGCAGGGACTCGCCCATCTTGATGGGGGCATTCAGCGGTTCGGGGGTGATTTCGGTGCGAAATTTCATCTTTTCCAATTTCTATGGTGCAAAAATAGAAAAAATACACTACTTTTGAACCATGATATGGAAGGCAAATTGTAAAATCAATATCGGATTGGACGTCCTGCGCCGTCGCGCGGACGGTTACCACGATTTGGAGACGGTGATGGTGCCCGTTCGGGCGCTCTGCGACCGGGTGGAGGTCGAGCGCACGACGAAGTCTGGCTGCAGCTTCTCGCAGCAGGGAATCGAGGTCGATTGTCCCGAAGAGCAGAACATCTGCGTGAAGGCCTTTCGGCTGATGGCCTCGCGCCATGGGGTGGACGGGGTGCACATCACGCTCGATAAACGCATCCCCTTCGGGGCGGGCCTTGGAGGGGGGTCGGCCGATGGTACAATGGTCCTGCTGGCCCTGAACGAACTCTTCGAGCTGCGCCTGGCGGAGGAGGAGCTGATCGCCCTGGCCGCCGAGTTGGGCAGCGATACCGCTTTTTTTGTCCGCAACAGCCCCCAGCTCTGCACGGGGCGCGGGGTGGAGATGACCCCCATCGAGCTGAAGTCGCTCAACGGCTTGTGGCTCTTGTTGGTGAAGCCTGACGAGGGGGTCTTGACCCGCGAGGCCTACGCCGGCGTGAGGCCGGCTGTGCCCGAGCTCCCGCTGCGCGAACGTCTTGCCGAGCCGATTGCCCGGTGGCAGCAGCTGATCAAGAACGATTTTGAACCCTCGGTCTTCGCGGCCCATCCCCGTCTTGCCCAGATCAAGGAGCAGCTGCTGGCCCAAGGAGCACGCTATGCCGCCATGTCGGGCTCGGGCTCCACGCTCTTCGGCCTCTTCGACCAGGAACCCTCCGCGCAGCCCTTCGAGGGGCTCTTTACCCACTGCGAGCGCCTGGAGTTCTGATGACGGATTAAAATAGACAAAGCGAGACCCGGTCGGGCCTCGCTTTGTCTATTTAACAATCGCTCTTACTGGAGCTTGATCTTCTCCACGCGGCGTTCGTGGCGACCACCCTCGAAGGGGGTCTCCAGGAAGGTCGAAACCAGCTGCATGGCCTCATCGTTCGTGATGAAGCGGGCGGGCAGTACCACCACGTTGGCGTTGTTGTGCTGGCGGATCAGACCGGCCACCTCGTTGCACCACACCAGGCCGGCGCGTACCGACTGGTGCTTGTTCAGGGTCATGGCCATTCCCTCGCCCGAGCCGCAGAGGCCTACGCCGATCTCGAGCTCGCCCTTGTCAATTGCCTCACCGAGCTGGTGGGCGAAGTCGGGATAGTCGACCGACTCCTCGGACGACGTGCCGAAGTCGAGCACTTCAAAGCCCTTGGCGGCCAGGCAGCCCACCAAAAACTCCTTCATCTCATAGCCCGCATGGTCGCAGGCGATACCAATCTTTTTCATCTTTTGTATGCGGTTTTAGGTTTTTACATTTTAGCCCTGCAAAGGTATAAATAATTCACCATTTACCATTCACAATGCACAATTATTTTTGGTGCTTATTATATGTGAGATTTCACAATCACGCTCCTTGCTGCACTCTGTTCCCCCGCTCTTCTTTGGATCTCTTCTGTGAACTTACGATTTGTAAGAAAACGGCCAAAATTTGCTTTCAGTTTTACGATGAAAATTCCGCGATCAGATCGGTTTGATCCCTTAAAAGTTCTCTTAAGTCGTGATTTGTTCCCGTTTTGAAGTAATTTTCGGGTTGAAATAGGGTGTTTTGTATCATTGGTCGAGAAGTTTCAAACAGCAACATGAAAAGGTGCATATCTTACAATTTTTTAGCTTTGGCGTGCATTTTTGCGTAAAATCCGACTGCGGCAACTATTTTTTGACCATTTATTTTGCCAAAAGCGAAAAAAGCCGTATATTGCACAGCGAATTAAGCAGTTAGGGCCTGTTGGGCCGTGTAACTCATTGAATGGTAAATTTGAGCAAAATATTAAAAAAATTAGTAAAAAATTATAAAAATAATTAGTAAAAATTTACAAAAACAATTTATCAATTACAAACTTTTCCATTTTTTAAATTACCAAATTTTTATGAAAAACAAATTGTTTCTTTTTCTGATGATGTTCGGTATGGCCTTCTTTGTAGGCTGTGGCGACAGTGATCCTGTGGATGAGAATCCGAATGATGTTCCTCCTCCTCCGGGACCTGAGGTTGAGGCTGTGATGTCGTTGGCTGTTAAGGGTGAGCCCGGAGCCTCGCAGGCTACGCTTACGCTGACCACCGAGGGGATCAAAGAGTATGCCTTCAAGGCTTACAAGCAGGGTGAGGAGCCCGCTTCGATGTCGGCTCTTCTGCTCTTCTCGCAGGGCCAGAAGGGCGATTGCGTAGATGGTGAGAACACGATCACCGTAAACGCACTGGATGCCAATTCGACCTACACGGTCTATGTAGCTGGTATCGACACCACCGATGAGTACTATAAAGAGGTGATCAGCATCGAGGTGATTACCAAGCCGTTTACCGATGAGGTTACGCAGTTTGATGTGGAGTTGGACGGCTACAAGGTGCATGTAAACATCAACAACCCGGATGTTGAGTCCGGTAAGTCGGTTTACCGTTGGGCACTTCTGGATTGGGCTCAATACAACTATCTCCAGGGTATGGGCAAGACCGATGTGATGTTCATGCTTCAGAACGACTATGTATGGGGCAACTTCATCTCGGAGAACCACACCTTTACCTTCGACAACGCTTGGGAGAACCGCTATCTGGTGGATGATAAAGGCAACGTGATCGACTATGAGAACGGTGGTCTGCCGCAGTACTACTCGATCTCGCCGGGTGCTCCCGCCTACTTCCTGCTGGGTGAGTATCAGTGGGGCCACATCGACGATCTGCACTGGGTACGCTTCTACAACGATGGCGACGAGCGCAACTACGGTTGGTACAAGCCCTGCTTCGATATGGAGGCTTTGTGGGATGCTCAGGAGGCCGGTCAGAACCCGATTCCTCTGCAGGACAACTGGTGGACCGGTTACCACTACCGTCAGCTCATGGAGGCTGCTCCGGCCAACGTGCATGAGGGTACGCACCGCATCGACGAGTCGACGCTGGCACCCAAGGGTGGTACGCTGACCCTGATCCCCGACGATCGTTGTGTGGCTGTTCAGTTCTTCCTTGGCCCCAAGAGCGTGGTTGTTGATGAGCTCAAGGCAGCCATCTTCAAGAACGACGATGCCCTGTGGGAGAAGTATCTGCCCTATTTCAGTTGCTCGGAGTCGGCTTTCGACCTTTTCAGCAACTTTACCTACTATACCCCTTGCAACGTGAACGGCGAGATGCAGAACGTAGAGCTCAGCATCGAGAACAACTATTGGGCTAACCCCGGTGACGAGTATGTGATCATTGTCAATGGTTGCGGTCCCGAGACCAAGGAGATCAACGGTGCCCAGCACCCCACCTTCGAGAACCAGTACTTCAGCATTATCGAGTTCACGATTCCCGAGTCGACCCTGCCGCTCTCGACCATTGAGGTTACCCCCGTTGAGACCGACGATCCCTATTCGGTTACCTTCAACATCAAGTGCCCCTCGCGCGATGCGGCTTATGTAGAGTACCTCTGCGACTATGAGAGTTCTTGGAAGGAGTCGGGTATGGACAACATCGACAACCTGAAGCAAATGTTCGCTACCTACGGATCGTACAACCGTCTGACGGGTGACGTACTGGCTCACATCAACTCGAGCAAGGGTTACGATATGGTAATTTCCTCGCGCCCGAACGCTGTCAGCTACCTCGGCGCCGTAGCCTACAACAAGGATAAGATCATGGGTGAGCCCGCTTCGGCTTCGGTTCGTTCGGCCAAGGTGCCTCTGCCCGATCCCGTAGATCAGGCCCGCTTTGAGGAGGTTGCCGGTGATTGGACCGCTTCGGCCACCATCATGTACAGCCCCGCCAACAGCGACGAGTGGATCACGATTAACAAGACCTCGCCGGTAACCATTGGTGATCTGACCCTTTCGGAGACCACGCCTGATGAGGTTTACGCCGCCTACGGCCGCAAGCCGAAGGATGAGGTGGATGCCCTCTATGCCGAATTCTACAACAAGGTGATGGGTCTGAACGAGGAGCACCGTTCGTACAACCGCACCATCTGCCAGGGCTTCGACTTCCAGGTTCCCGCCGAGGGCATCGAGTCGTACCTGCGCTATGCCGATCCTTACTACCTCTATGTAGCACCTTCGTCGGTTTATAACGGTTCGGACGATGAGCAGATCCTCTGGGAGTTCGGTCCGAAGTGGTACATCGAGTTCCAGCCCGACGGCACGGCTTACGCTCCCTTCGATGTGGAGAATTTCGCACCGCTGACCGCTTGGACCCCCGAGAACTACGACTACTATCTGATCGCCGCCAACATCAAGACGGGTAAGTTTGCTAACAAGTTGCCCGAGGGTATCAAGGGCTTCCCCGTTGAGATTTCGGAGGACAAGAACACCATCACCGTGAAGGGCTTCGAGTACACCTATGTGGATTCGGCTACCGGTAACAATGCCACCACGATGCTCTACCCGCAGCCTGCATTTGTTCAGACCGGCGCTTACAACTCGTTCGCTTGGGTGATCTCGGATGTTGTGCTGACCCGCAACAACACGACGGCTGCCGCTCAGGCTCGTCTGAACGCTCCGGTGAAGGGTGAGAAGGCTAAGATGACCACGATCGACCGCAACGGTGGCAAGTTCGTGGCTCCTGCCAAGATGCAGAAGAAGTTCTCGTCGCGCACGCCGCTGACCTCGGTTGAGCAGCGCGGTACGATCCGCATCGAGAATGTTCGCATGATGAGCACCGTTGAGGAGCTTCACGAGTCGGCCAGCGCCTGCATCGAGCGCAAGTACGGCGTTAAGCTTCGCTAATGAGTAACTTTGTTGAGCTGACCGGAGCCTCCCCCAAAAGGGGAGTGCTCCGATCGGCTCAATTTTCTATTGCGCGCGGGCGCGTGTGCGTATGCACGCATGTACGCATGTGGCGTAAACCCTTTGCGCAACTCGATTCAGTACCAATAACAAAAAACAAGAAAATTATGAAGAAGCTACTTCTTTCGATGGTTGCCTTGGTGGTAGCCTTCGCTGCATCGGCACAGCAGCTGCCCGATGTTCAGGTGGAAAACACGGAGGGTCGTAAGATCTCGATTCGCTCGCTCGTGGGCGAGAAGCCGCTGATCATCTCCTTCTGGTCCACGACCTGCAAGCCCTGTATCCAGGAGCTCAATGCCATCAACGATCAGATCGAGGATTGGCGTGAGGAGGCTGACTTTGAGGTGGTGGCCGTATCGGTGGACGATGTCCGCATGAAGGCCGGTGCCAAGGCCATGGCTACCTCGAAGGGCTGGGATTTCACCTGCGTTTACGATGCCAATCAGGATCTCAAGCGCGGCATGAACGTCAACCTCACCCCCCACAGCTTTGTGGTGGACAAGGCCGGTAATGTGGTCTACTCGCACTCGGGATATACCCCCGGCAGCGAGCAGGAGCTCCTCGATAAGGTAATCGAACTCAGCAAATAAGCGCCAAGATCATGAAAAAACTCCTATTTATCCTTATCGGATTGGGCTGCGCGGCTTCGGCCTCGGCTCAGATCTCGCTCGGCAAGGATGGCAAGGGCGGTCAGCTGATGGGTAGCTTCGAGACCAACTCGATCTACTATGTCGATGACAATGTCCTGGGCAGCAAGCCCGATCACGACCTGCGCGAGTATATCGGATCGAACTCCTACCTCAAACTCGACTACGCCATCGACCGCTTCTCGGTGGGTGTGCAGGGTGATTTCTACCTCCCGGCCATTGACGGCTACGAGATCGGCACGCGCGACGAGAATTACAAGAAGGATCTGCAGTTCCTGCTCTCGGGCGCCTATGCCCAGTGGCTCGACAAGAGCTACTCGGTACGCCTCGGAAGCATCTACGAGCAGTTTGGTAACGGTCTGATCTATCGTTCGTTCGAGGATCGCCAGCTGGGTATCAACTCCTCCCTGCTGGGTGCTTCGGCCATGTATCGTCTGAACAACTACTTTACCATCAAGGCCATCTACGGTGCTCCCCGCCTGCTGGATGGTTGGGCCGATTCGCGCATCGGTGGTGCCGACCTCTCGATCTCCCTCTCGGAGCTCTTCAAGTCGCAGAAACTCAACCTCTCGGTCGAGGGTAGCTGGATCAACCGCTATGAGGAGCTCTCGAAGGATGCCGACGGCTTCACGGCTGCCAGTTTCGAGACCAAGCAGATGGGTGAGTATCTGAACATGTACTCGGGTCGTCTGAACATGGACATCGCCGGCTTCTCGCTCCGCACGGAGTATGTACACAAGAGTGAGGACCTCGGTCAGATCGACACCGAGAAGGCTGTGGCCGGTTATGCCGCCTTCGCCGAGCTGGGTTACAACTATAAAAACTTCAGCTTCTCGGGTCAGGTGCGTGCCTTGGAGAATATGGGTACCCGCCTCTCGCTCTACAACGGCGCTACGGTCAATCAGCTCAACTACCTCCCCGCACTGACCCGTCAGTACACCTACATGTTGGCCAACCTGGAGCCTCATCAGGTGAACGTTGAGGGTGAGTTGGCCGGTCAGGTGGACCTCTACTACTCGCTGCGCAGCAAGAGCGATCGCCGCAAGTATTGGAATTTCCACGCCAACTATTCGACGGCCTACACCCTCCACAAGCATCAGTCGGCAACCGGTGAGCGCGAGCTCATCTGGCAGGACTTGAACGTGGATGTGGAGCGCCAGTGGAACAAGTCGTGGAAGACCACGTTGCTCTATTCGTTCCAGGAGTGGAGCCCCTCGCACGGTCATCAGCACCGTACCTATGTGGCCAACATCTTCGTGGCCGACGTGACCTACAAGATCAACCGCAAGCACTCGTTGCGTTGGGAGTTGCAGTACCTGCTTTCGGACGACTACCAGGGTGACTGGGTGGCCGGCCTGGTGGAGTACAACTTCGCCCCTCACTGGAGCATCTACTTCCAGAACATGTATAACCTGGAGTCGGAGCCCAACTTCGAGGATAAGAAGCCCCTGGACGAGAACTTCAATCCTCGCAAGGTCTACTACTACAACGGCGGTTTCAGCTTCACGCACAACCGCACCCGCGTACAGCTCAGCTATGGACGTAACCGTGCCGGTTACATCTGTTCGGGTGGCGTTTGCCGCTACACGCCGGCCTACACGGGTGTCAATCTGCAGCTCTCGACCTCGTTCTAATGCTTAAAAATTTTTTAGAGAAGATGAAACAGCTGAAATATATCTTTACGTTGGCTCTGGTTGCCCTTACGGCCGTATCCTGTCTGACCGGTAAGGGGTATGAGCCCTACGAGACCAGTAATGGCCCTGTGGAGACGGGCCTGAAGATTGTGGCCGACAAGTCGGTGATCTATGCCACGGGCGAAGATGTTGCGACCTTTAAGGCGACCTACAACGGTATCGCCCTCACGGCCGATCAGGTAACCTTCCACTATGCCGGTACCAACGACCCCGTTACCGATATGGATGGCTTCCTGTTTGCCACCACGTCGGCCGGCCGTCACGAGATCTATGCCCGCTATGCCCCCGATGCGGCTGCTCCGGCTGCCGAGCAGACCGAGGAGGGTGAAGGCGAGGGTGAGACCACCGATCCCGAGGCCTATATCTCGAACTCCTTTGTCGTTACCGCTGTGATGATGGTCAATCTCGAGGATGAGGAGGACCGCAACCCCGCCGAGAACGACCTTACGCTCTCGGCCTCGACCCTGGTTTGCCAGGCCGGTAGCGAGGACCGCGTTTACTTCGTGGTGCGCTACAATGGCGAGGTGGTTTGTGATCCCACGCAGCCCCAGACCTTCAAGTCGGGCGAGACCCTGACGGTGGAGTATAAGATCTGCGACTACAACACCCAGCAGCCTGTCGAGATGTCTTACGATGAGATCAAGCAGAACGGCAAGAGCTATAAGATTCCCTACTTCAGCACTCAGGAGGCCGGTTCCTACTCCTTCTTCGTGATGTGGAAGGCGCTGATGACCTATGAGAGTCCGGTTACGATCACCTCGGTAGGTGTCCCCGTGCCCCTGCGTCCCAATGATGCTCAGCCCGATAACACCGACTTCAAGCGTCGTGTCCTGCTGCTGCAGCTCACCGGTACCTCTTGCCCCAACTGCCCTTATATGTCGGTCGCTATTCGCGAGCTGATGGCCGAGGGAAGCGGTTATGAGGATAAGTTCGCTTTTGCGGCTTCGCACACCTATAAGGATCACCCCTTCAACCCCGACAAGAACCTGGGTGTCTATGCCGGTCAGGGTTATCCTACGGCGTGCCTCGACCTCCGCTATTCGTTCGCGAACATGGGTAAGGAGAACAACAAGACCCAAATCATGCGCTACATCGATAGCCGTCTTGCCAACCCGGCCAAGGCCGGTATCTCGGCCAATATGGCCCTGAACGACAATGCTCTTGTTGTTCGTATGACCGTTAAGGCTGCCGAGACGGGTAACTACCGCGTGGGAGCCTGGCTCGTGGAGGACAACCTCTTCTATGTGCAGAGCAACTCTTCGTCGTTCGACAATGAGGAGTATGGCCTGAACAACCACGAGGGTGTGATCCGCATCGTAAACAGCGCCCGCTCGAGTGCCGACTTCACGGGCTATGACCTCGATAAGTATGCCGAACTCCAAGCCGGTGATGTGGCCGACTACCTCTTCACCTTCGAGCTCGATCCCGAATGGAAGAAGGAGGATTGCCGTCTGGTACTCTTCGTAACGGCCAAGGAGGACAACAGCGGCTTTGTGGTGAACAATGCCGTGGCTACGAATTCGATTTATGAGGCAGTAGAGTTCGAGTATAACTAAAATTTGAAGTATCTCTTTCGTGTGATAGTACCGCATTAGCGGCCTATCCCTTGCAAGCCCCGAATGGAATGTACGTCAAGTACTATCCATCCGGGGTTTTCTTCACGATAGCCCACTACTGCAGTACTCTGACACGAAAGATCTAAGCCGTTGAATCTGCCACCTTCTTCCTTCAAATTACCGCTGATGTAGGGGGGGCTCACGATAGCCCGCTACTGCAGCACTCTGACACGAAAGATCTCTACGCTGTCGAATCAGCGACCCTCTTCCTTTAAATTACCGCTGATGTAGGGGGGCTCACGATAGCCCGCTACTGCAGTACTCTGACACGAAAGATCTCTACGCTGTCGAATCAGCCACCCTCTTTCCTCAAATTACCGTTAGCAGCTTTTACATAGCAAGCCCCGAATGGGATCTCCATTCGGGGCCTGTCGGTTAGGGGTTGGACGGCTAATCTGCGGGCCTCTTATTTGGCTGCGCGTTTGCGATCTACCTCGTGCAGGAGGATCTTTCTCAGGCGCATCGAGTGGGGTGTAACCTCCACATATTCGTCCTCCTTGATATACTCCAGGGCCTCCTCGAGCGAGAAGATCTTGGGCGGTACGATGACCGCTTTGTCGTCCGAACCCGAGGCGCGCATGTTCGTCAGCTGCTTGGCCTTGTTCACGTTCACCGTGATATCGTTCTGGCGCGTGTGCTCGCCAATCACCTGTCCCTCGTAGACGGGGTCCATCGGGGCGATGAAGAAGCGGCCGCGATCCTGCAGCTTATCGATCGAGTAGGCATAGGCCGTACCCGTCTCGCTGGCGATGATCGAACCGTTGGTGCGCATCTCGATCTCGCCCATCCAGGGCTCGAAGCCCTTCAGGCGGTGGGTCATGATCGCCTCGCCGGCCGTGGCGGTGAGCATATTCGAGCGCAGGCCGATGATGCCGCGTGAGGGGATCTCAAACTCTAAACGTACCCGGTCGGCCGTCGATACCATATTCGTAAGCATACCCTTGCGGCGTGTGGTGAGCTCGATCACCGTGCCCGAGTACTCCTCGGGGCAATCTACGGTCATCTCCTCCACAGGCTCGCACTTCTGGCCGTCGATCTCCTTGATGATCACCTTGGGCTGTCCCACCTGCAACTCGTAGCCCTCGCGGCGCATGGTCTCGATCAGCACCGAGAGGTGCAGCACACCGCGGCCATAGACCACAAAGCTGTCGGCCGACAGTCCGGGCTCGACCCTCAGGGCGAGGTTCTTCTCCAGCTCCTTGTCCAGGCGCTCCTTGATGTGGCGCGAGGTGACGTATTTGCCATCCTTGCCGAAGAAAGGTGAGTTGTTGATCGTGAAGAGCATCGACATCGTGGGCTCGTCGATAGCGATGGGAGGCAGGGGTTCGGGGTTCTCGAAGTCGCACACCGTGTCACCGATCTCAAAACCCTCGATGCCCGTCAGGGCGCAGATCTCTCCGCAGTGTACCTCCTCGACCTTCTTCTTGCCCAGTCCCTCGAAGACCATCAGCTCCTTGATCTTCGTCTTCTGGAGCGTTACCCCGTCGCGCTTGGCGAGGGTTACGTTCTGCCCGGCACGCAGGGTGCCGCGTGTGAGCTTGCCCACGGCAATACGTCCCGTGTAGGCCGAATATTCGAGCGACGTGACGAGCATCTGGGGTGTACCCTCCACCGCCTCGGGGGCCGGAATCTCGTCGATGATGGCATCCAGGAGCGGCGCCAGCGACTCGGTAGGTTCGTTCCAGACGTGGGACATCCATCCCTGCTTGGCCGAGCCGTAGATGGTCTTGTAGTCAAGCTGCTCCTCGGTGGCATCGAGCGAGAACATCAGGTCGAAGACCTGCTCATTGACCACCTCGGGGCGGCAGTTGGGCTTATCGACCTTGTTTACGACTACGATCGGCTTCTTGCCCAGGGCGAGGGCCTTCTGCAGGACGAAACGGGTCTGGGGCATCGTGCCCTCGAAGGCATCGACCAGCAGCAAGACACCGTCGCACATGTTCAGTACGCGCTCCACCTCGCCTCCGAAGTCGGCGTGGCCCGGGGTGTCGATGATGTTGATCTTGTAATCCTTATAGATAACCGATACGTTCTTCGAGAGGATCGTGATGCCGCGTTCGCGCTCCAGGTCGTTGTTGTCCAGAATCAGCTCTCCCTCTGCCTGCTTCGAGTTGTCGCGCAGCACATGGCTCTGGAGAATCATCTTATCGACCAACGTAGTCTTGCCGTGGTCGACGTGTGCAATAATGGCAATATTGCGAAGTTTTTGCATAATGATAGATTTTGAGCGCAAAGGTAATATTTTTTGCAAAAATTTTTCTAAATTTGTATAATAAACTCTATTTACCCCGCTAAAATACACGATTATGATCCGATCTGTCGAACCCTTCCTCCGTCTGAAGCGCAAGTGTAACCTCTATCAGGGCGATGCCCTCCAGATCCTGCAGCGTGTGCTGCCGCGCCATGGCCGCGTGGTCGTTCTCACCGATGTAAATGTCGAGCGCGAACACCCCGAAGTGCTGGGAGACTTCCCACGAGTGATTCTCGGCCAGGGAGAGACGGCAAAGCGAATGACCGAGGTCTCGAGGGTTTGCCATCGCCTCATGCGCCTCGGGGTCGATCGTTCGTGGACGGTGCTCGCCGTCGGTGGTGGTGTGGTCAGCGACCTGGCCGGCTTCATCGCCTCGATCTATATGCGGGGTTTGCGTTTCGGCTTTGTGCCCACCACGCTTCTGGCACAGGTCGATGCTTCGGTCGGGGGCAAGAATGGGATCAACCTCGGAGGCTATAAAAATATGGTGGGGTGTTTTCGCCAACCCGATTTTGTGATCTGCGATTCGATGCTCCTGCATTCACTTCCCGAGCGCGAATTTCGTGCGGGGATGGCCGAGATGATCAAGGCGGCCATCATCGGCAACCCAACCCTCTTCGAGGAGCTCCTTCTGCTCTCCAATTCGAAGTTGCGCTCCGGTTATCGCCATCTGGATCGTCTGATCCGAGCTGCCGTCGAGGTCAAGGCGGAGATCGTCCGCCGCGATGAGAAGGAGGAGGGCGAGCGCAAACTCCTGAACCTGGGCCATACCTTTGCCCATGCCATCGAAAAATGGGCCCCCAAGTATAACCATGGCGAGGCCGTCTCGATCGGAATCATGATCGCTTGTCGCATCTCCGAGAAGCTGGGGCTGATCTCCGGCGAGGAGATGGATCTGATCGCCCGCCAGTTGGACAGCCACGAATTGCCGATCCGACTCCCCTCATACTTTAGACCGAAGCTCCTGCGGGCTATCCAGAAGGATAAGAAACGCGCCGGAGAAAAGATCTCGGTCATCCTGCCTAAACACGTCGGTGAGTGTGTGATCTACCCCATGACCTTCGAGGAGCTCGAGGAGCTCTTCCCCAAGGAGTGCGGCTACTGCTAACCCATCGGCATCGCGTGAGTAATGAGTAATGAGCAATGAGCAATGAGTAATGAGTAATGAACTCTTGTTCTACTCGTTTTTGCGGTGCGCAGTGGGATTCAACAACTATATATTCTAAGTTTATAGGACTCGAACGGCCACCGCAGGCGAGAGGCAAAAGGGGTGAGGGGAAATGATGGGCTGTGGAAGCTCCGAAGGAGAAGAGGGCGGAGTGCAAGTTGACAGACAAATTTATTTGTAAGGCGGCTTGCACCCCGTACTCTTATGTTGCGCAGCAATATCGCAGGCCATCTTTTTCATTACTACATCCTATGCTTACCCGAGCCGCCACCGGCTGACACGGCGCAAAAAGATGCCACCGGCATCGCGCCGTAACGGCCTCACCATTCCACAACACACACAACCATTTACAACCATATTCCTTTTTTTGGGACTCGAACGGCCGCAGCAGGCGAGCGGAGACCGAAAAGGATCAGGGGTTATTGTGTGTCCCAAAGGGAAAAAGGGGCGACTGAGCCTCCTGCAAAGCTCTTTGCGAGGAGGCTTGGTCGGCCATTTTCTCTTGCACGGCAAGGGCAGAATGACCCCTGATGCTTGCAGACAAGTCTCCCGAGCCGCCACCGGCTGACGAGTCCCCGAAGCACAAAAAAAACGACTAAGTGAAGACTTAGTCGTTTTTGCGGTGCGTAGGGGACTCGAACCCCTGACCCCGTGCGTGACAGGCACGTATTCTAACCAGCTGAACTAACGCACCGTTTGCTGATTGCGAGTGCAAATGTACGCAAAAAATCGGAATTGACAATACTTCTGGCGATTTTTTTTGATATTTTTCTTTTTATTGCTCATTGAGGAGCTTTTTATGACGAGATTCTAAGGGGTATTGGTGATAATAGTTTAAGGAGGACAGAAGCCTTTAAACTCCTTATCCTCCTTAAATTCATTAAATTCCTTTAGGGTGTACTACTTCAGGCGCAGGAAGCCGATGCCGAAGCGCTCGACGGCGGCACGCTCCAGCATCTCGCGGGCCGAGGGATCGGCGATCGAGATCAGGGCCTTGGCACGCTCGGCGAGGTTCTTATTGCGCAGGTAGACGATACCGTGCTCCGTGGCGATATATTGTGCCTGGAAGCGGGTTGTAACGACACCGGCACCCGTGGTCAGGGTGGGGACGATCTTCGAGATCCCCTTCGTGGTGATCGACGGCAGGGCGATGAAGCACTTGCCCCCCTCGCTCAGGGCTCCGCCATACATAAAGTCGTGCTGGCCGCCCACTCCCGAGAAGATCGTGGTGCCGATCGAGTCGGCGCAGATCTGACCTGTGAGGTCGATCTCGAGGGCCGAGTTGATGGCCATCACCTTCTGGTTCTGGCGAATATTGGCCGGGTCGTTGGTCCACGCTACGTCGCGGAAGACTACGTCGCGGTTGTCGTGCAGGTAGTCGTACAGGCGACGGCTACCGAGGGCCAGGCAGGCCACAGACTGTCCCGGGTAGAGTTTTTTCTGTGAGTTGTCGATAATGCCTTTCTGGATCAGGGGCACCACGCCATCGGTCATCGCCTCGGTGTGCAGACCCAGGTGCTTGTGGTCCTGCAGGGCATCGAGCACGGCGTTGGGAATACCTCCCACGCCGATTTGCAGGGTGGCCCCATCGGGTACCTCGGCGGCGATGAAGTTACCGATCTTGCGCTCCATCTCGTTCGGAACGGCGATCGGCAGCTCCACGAGCTCCTCGTCACCGCGCACCAGGGCGGCGATCTTCGAGACGTGGATCACCGGATCACCAAAGGTGCGGGGCATGAACTTGTTGACCTGGGCAATGATGGTCTTCGAGCACTCGGCGGCCGAGAAGGCCAAATCGGCCGAGATGCCGTAGGATACGTAGCCCTCCTCGTCGGGCTCCGAGACGTTCAGCAGCGTAACGTCGAGGGGCACCTGACCGCTGCGGAAGAGGAAGGGGATCTCGCCCAGGAAGGCGGGGATGGCCTGAGCCACTCCCTCCTTGATCGCCTTGCGCACACAGTTGGCCACGAAGAAGGAGTTGGCCTCGAACGAATCCAGCAGCTCGCGCTTGGCATAGGGAGCATCCTCCCGGCCGATGGCGAAGGCCGAGTAGACCTTCACCCCGCGCAACTCCGGGGCGCGCTCCGTCATGGCGCGCACCAGTACCTCGGGGATCGAGGTCGAGCCCTGGATATAGACCGAGTCGCCCGACTTGATGAGTTTGACCGCTTCGGCGGCCGATACATATTTGATTTCTGCCATATTTCTGTTTTTTTGTCGTGGTTCTTATTGTCGATTTACCGTTGATGCTCCAAAGGTGTGCCAAAAATTGATCCATAATGCACCAACGGTAGACCGTAAGCAGCCGAAACCGGCCGGATATAAAGTGAGCCGGAGGTATAGTATTCCACCTCCGGCCCACCTTGTCGATTCATTAGTAGTCGCGGCTGAAGAGCTGCAGGCGCTTGTCCAGCTCGTCGTACTGGTAGTCCGAGATCATCGAAACGCATCCGCGCAGACCCTGACGGGTACTGCCCGTGGGGGCGAGGGTGATGGCTGAAATACCATAGTAGATCAGCTTGTTGATCAGCTGCTCGCCGGTCATGTCCTTGTAACCGAAGGTGAAGAAGAATCCATCGCTCACCTCCTGGTCGCAGTCCTTGTCATAAACGATGTGGAAACCGTTCTTGATCATGATCTCCTTCACGCGGGCGGCACGACGGGCATACTCGCGCGTGTGGCCCACATAGTCCAGACGTCCATCCGAGGCGGCACGGAACATGGCGGCCAGTGCATACTGTGCCGAGTGCGGCACACCCGACGAAAGGACATAGAGGATGTTGAATATAAAGTTGCGGCGGAACTGACCGTCGTTGCCGTAGCGCTTGGCGAAACCCTCGTAGCAACGCTCGGCCAGGGCGGGATTCAGGGCCACCACGGCGATACGCTGTCCGGCATAGGAGAACATCTTCGAACCCGACAAGAGGTGCATGCAGTTCTCCGTGTAGCGGGCCACCGATGGCTGATAGGGGGGCTCAAAGGGCTTCGAGCGATCCTCGCGGAAGTCCATGTTGAGGTAGGCCAGGTCCTCGACGACGATCACATCGTACTTCGTGGCCAGGCGGCCGATGATCTCCAACTCCTCCTCCGTCAGACACATCCAGGTCGGGTTGTTGGGGTTCGAGTAGATCATACCGCTGATGCGGCCCGACGAGAGAATTTCTTCGAGCTTCTGCTCGAGTGCCTTACCGCGGTAGTCTATGATATCAAACGACTCGTAGCGTACACCCTGCACCTTGCACTGCGACTTCTGTACGGGGAATCCCGGGTCGATGAAGAGAATCGTGTCGCGGTCCTCGCGCATCTGCGTCAGGGCCATAAAGGCGGCAAAGGCGCCCTGCATCGAGCCCACCGTGGGGACGAAACATACGGGCGGAATGTCGAGGTTGATGAAGGCCTTCACAAAGCGCGATGCCTCCTTGGTCAGGGGCTCGATACCCGTGATGAGGGGGTACTTCGAGCCGACACCGGCCAGCAGGGCCTCGTGCTCGGCCTCGATGCCGATCTGCTCGGCCGGCAGACCCGGCTCGCCGATCTCCATGCGGATATACTCCACGCCCATCTTGGCCTCGATATCCTTCACTACGCTTACGAATTGGCGAATCGATGCTGCGCCCAGCTCCTTGGCGTTGCGCAGGCCGTTGGCAATACAGATGTTGTCAACGGTTTGTTTATCCAACGGGTGCTCCATAGCCTACAGCTTGATCGAGTTGTTCATGCCGGCACGAATGGCGGCCAGGTTCTTATTGACAACCTCCTCGCCCTTGCGGCCGAAGATGCGCTGCACGCCGGCCTCGATCTTCTCTGCCTCGAGACCCAGCATCGGAATGGCGGCTCCGAGCAGCACCATGTTGGCTGCCTGCAGAGGGGCTCCGGCCTCCTTGGCCAGCGTCTCTACGTCGAGCATCACCACCTGCGGCAGCGCCTTCATGCGGGCGTGCAGGGTCTCCAGCTCGGGGTAGTTGGGGATATTTACGAAGGGTACGGAGTTCGTTACAATCCAGCCGTCCTGCTTCAGGTAGGGCAGATAACGCAGGGCCTCCATGGGCTCGAGCGAGATGATCAGATCGGCACCGCCCTTGGGAATCAGGTCGCTGGCAATGGGCTCCGACGAGAGGCGCAGATTCGACTGTACGTCACCACCGCGCTGGCTCATGCCGTGGACCTCGGCCTGCTTGATATAGAGATTCTCGGCAATGGCAGCCTCGCCGATGATGGTGGCAATCGAGAGGATACCCTGACCGCCTACACCTGCCAAAATAATATCTTTTTTCATAGTTTTCTAACTTTTAGGTTGTTCTTCTTTTCAGGCTTCTTGCTCGCGGTTATTTCTTCTGCTGCTTGGCGTGACGCTTCAGGGTCTGGATGCACTCGCGACGGGGGATCACTACCGAGACACCCGGATAGGCGATCTCATCGCGCAGCACCTGCTTGATCTCCTCCATGTTCTTGGGCAGGGGCACCACCACGCGGATGTGCTCGGGCTCTACACCCACACCCTGGCAGATGGCCTCCAGACGGCCCGTACCGGCCGAATCCTGGCCTCCGGTCATACCCGTCGTCAGGTTGTCCGAGATGATGATCACCACGTTGGCCTTCGCATTCACGCAGTCCAGAAGACCCGTGATGCCCGAGTGGGTGAAGGTCGAGTCGCCGATCACGGCAAAGGCGGGATGCTGTCCGGCCTCCGAGGCGCCGCGGGCCATCGTGATCGAGGCACCCATCTCTACGCAGGTGTGGATTGCCTGGAAGGGAGGCATAGCACCCAGCGTGTAGCAACCGATATCGGCAAATACTCTGGGGTCGGCATACTCGCGAGCCACCTCATTGAGGGCGGTATACATGTCGCGGTGGCCGCAACCCTGGCACAAGGCGGGCGGACGGGGAGCCACCAGCGGTTCGGCATCGAACGTAGCCAGCGCCTCCATGCCGAGGGCCTTGCGAACCGAGTCGGGCGTGAGCTCGCCGGCACGGGGCAGGGCACCCGTCAGACGGCCCGTTACGGGGATCGACGAGGGCACCAGGCCGCGCATCTGCTCCTCCACGACGGGCTGGCCCTCCTCCATGACCATCACCTCCTGAACACCCTCGGCTACCATCTGTGCGATGAGCTTCTTGGGCAGGGGGTACTGAGCCACCTTTACCACCGTGTAGGGGCATCCGTCGGGATAGTTCTCCATCAGGTAGTTGTAGGCGATACCGCAAGCTACGATACCGAGCTTCTTGTCCGTGCCGGCCTTGTAGCTGTTGAACTTAGACTCTACGGCATCCTGCTCGAAGAGCTGCTGCTCCTCCAGCAGGGTATTGTAGCGCACGCGCGAGTTACCGGGCAGCAGGATCCACTGGCGGGGACGCTGCGGGGTCGAGCACTCGTTCTGGGGACGCTGCTCACCGAGCGTAACCACGGCACGCGAGTGGGCCATACGGGTCGTAACGCGCATCAGCACGGGAATCTGGAACTTCTCCGAGTAGTCGAAGGCGGCGCGAATCATGTCGTAGGCCTCCTGCTGCGACGAGGGCTCGAAGACGGGAATCAGAGCAAACTTGCCGTAGAAGCGCGAGTCCTGCTCGTTCTGCGACGAGTGCATTGAGGGGTCGTCGGCGGCTACCACCACCAGACCGCCGTTGGCACCGGTCATGGCCGAGTTTACGAAGGCATCGGCAGCGACGTTCATGCCCACATGCTTCATGCAGACCAGCGCGCGCTTGCCCATGTAGGACATGCCGAGAGCCCCCTCCATGGCGGTCTTCTCGTTGGTGGCCCAGCGGCACTTTACCTCCGCTTCACCCTCCTTGCGGGTAGCCTGCTGCAGCTGAATGAACTCCGTGATCTCGGTCGAAGGCGTGCCCGGATAGGCATAAACACCCGACAATCCTGCGTGAAGCGCGCCCAAGGCAATCGCCTCATCACCCAATAAAAGTCTTTTCATAATAGAAGTTTTAGGTTTTATGTTTTTAGTTGCTTTTTTGTTCTTCTGATTGGCTGTTGTGCGCTGTGGGTCAAGTTATTATCCTGTTTTTCTCTCCTTTGTTCGCCCCATTTTCGGCTCCTCCGGGGAGAAAAGCACACTCACAATCTTGTCAAAATTAAACATTTTTTTTCAGATCACCAACTTTTTTCTCAAACTTTTCTCGTTTTGGTCTCTTCTCGGCCTTTGGGGCTCCTGCTCCTCTGGGCTCCATACAAAAAAAGACTGTCGCAGTATGTTGCGACAGTCGCGATTCGTCGGGATGGTATAACCGGGGTTGGTCTGCTCTTTGCGGCTTCCCCAAAAAGCGTGGTTTGCCTTTTTCCCAGGGGCATTTTGAGGAGAAGCGCAGCAACGGATCGCCGCCCGGTTTGTGCTACTTGCGCTCTGCTTCGTTATCCTTTTCCGGGACGTCGTCTCCCTCCCAGTCGAACCAGGGGAACGAACTCTTTCCGGCGAGCGAGAACTGTGTATAGGTGATCGGCAGCCCGCGTTCGAGGAACATCATTTCGTAGGCGGTTTTGACGGCCAGGCGCTCATCGGCATAGCCCGTGCCATAGATGTCGTTGTTGGCCGCCAGGCGCTTCAGGCCGAAGTGATCAATTACGGCCTGCGTATAATTATAGAGGTGTTGCGAGTCGGTCTTCAGGTGGATTACCCCCTCCTCGCGGAGCATCTTGGCGTAGTGCTCCAGGAAGAGCGGGCCCGTAAGGCGCTTCTTCGCACGGCGGGTCTTGAGCTGCGGATCGGGGAAGGTGATCCAGATCTCCGAGACCTCGCCCGGAGCGAAGAGCGACTCGATAAATTCGATGCGCGTGCGCAGGAATCCGGCGTTCTGCATGCCCTGCTCTGTGGCGGTCTTGGCTCCGCGCCACATTCTGGCCCCCTTGATATCGATGCCGATGAAGTTCTTCTCGGGGTAGCGCTCTGCGAGGGCCACCGTATATTCGCCTTTGCCGCAGCCGAGCTCCAGCACAATCGGGTTGTCGTTCTTGAAAAACTCCCGATGCCAATTTCCCTTCAGCGGGTGCTCCTTCTGAAACACCTCTTCAAACTCGGGTTGTACAAAGCAGTCGAAGGTGAGGTTCTCTGCAAATCTGCGCAATTTGTCTTTGCCCATTTCTGATGTATGATTTGTTGGATTGTTTCTAACTCCTAATTTGCTGATGCTCTGACCACATTGATGCCGGCTGCCTCAATGCCGCGAATCGGGTGGAGGGGCTTGAGCGTCAGGCGGTAGGTGCCGAATTGGTTGAGGATCACATCGTGGCGGTAGGGGATCTCGTCAATGAGCCGCAGGGCCGCAGGACGATGGATATGGCGCACCGGGA
The DNA here is from genome assembly GCA_015059965.1 of Rikenellaceae bacterium. Taxonomy (GTDB): domain Bacteria; phylum Bacteroidota; class Bacteroidia; order Bacteroidales; family Rikenellaceae; genus Alistipes. Next base: position 38,033 of record SUZM01000007.1, on the reverse strand, counting down.
AGGCGACCACTTCGCTGTAGCGACTCGAGTCCGGGGTCCGGAGTGTCAGCTCCAGGTGGAGCGTATCTTCGCGAAAGAGGCGGTTGGAGCGGATCACCAACGAGAGGTCGCGCAGGGTCAGCGTGTCGGCGTTCTCGATCTTCACGGCGGCCTCCTCCGACCACTTGTAGGGATCGACATCCGCCATCACGGCCTGCGTGGGACGTGTGCAGCCGCACAGCAACCCTCCCCAGAGCAGAATCCCGATTATCCCTCGCATTCTACGCCGTTTGGTTGTTGCCTCCGTTGCCTCCATTGCCCCCGTTATTCCCGTTTCCGCCTCGGCGGCTGTTGTGGGAGCGGTGGTTGTTGCGGTTGTTGCGACGTTGTCCGTTGTGGTGCGGGCGCGACTCCTCGCTGTTCCCCTCGCTTGGGGTGTTGCCCTCCTTCTGGGCCTCCTTGTGACCTTCCGCGGGGCGGTTGCCGGTGCGCTTTGTCCCCTTCTTGCGCTTGTTGCGCTTCTTGTCAAAGCGGGTGATGCTGTCCTCCTCGGCACGGTAAGTGGGCTCGTCGTGTACCTGCTCCTCTGTGGTGAACTCCTGCAACTGCTCGACCTTCTGTCCGGCGCGGTTCAGGGCCATGATCTCCTTGACACGCTCCACGGGCAGCACCACCAGATTCGAGAGCGAATCCTTGCTGCTCGAGAAGGTCATTGTGCCGGCCAGAATATCGTTCTTGATGAAGTAGTAGTCGCCATCCAGGGCCTGGAGCTCCTTTACGCGCGGGAAGATGCGGCGGGCATCGCTGTAGCAGTCGTATTCGTACATCAGACAGCACTTGAGCTTCGAGCACTGTCCGGCCAGTTTCAGCGGATTGAGCGAGAGCTCCTGCACACGGGCGGCATTGGTCGTCACGCTCATGAAGTTTGAGATCCACGAGGCGCAGCAGAGCTCGCGGCCGCAGGCCCCCAGTCCGCCGATACGCCCTGCCTCCTGGCGGGCTCCGATCTGCTTCATCTCGATGCGGATGTGGAAACGCTCGGCAAAGACCTTGATCAGTTCGCGGAAATCGACACGCTCGTCGGCGATGTAGTAGAAGATGGCCTTGATCTTGTCGCCCTGATACTCCACATCTCCGATCTTCATGTTGAGGCCCATGTCGGCGGCAATCTGGCGTGAGGCGATCATCGTCTCATGCTCCAGGGCGATGGCCTCCTGCCAGCGTTCGATATCGTAGGGCTTGGCCTTGCGGTAGATCTTCTTATACTCTCCGTTGTAGGGGAAGAAGCCCACGCGTTTCATCTGCTTGGCCACCATGTCGCCCGTCAGCGAGATGATGCCGATGTCGTGGCCCGGTGAGGCCTCGACAGCCACAATATCGCCGCGCTTGAGCTCCAAATTATTGACGTTCTGGTAGTAGGAGCGGCGGGTATTCTTAAATCGCACCTCAAAAATGTCGGTCGGGATATTGTCGGGGTAGCCCTCAGTCCACTGGGTTTCGTGGAGTTTGAAACACCCCTCCATAGGGGTGGCTTCCACCTCGTTTCCGCAGTTGCAGAACGAGCATCCGCGGCCGATTTCGGGCTTATGATGACACTTCTTATGTTGTTGATCTTGGTCCATGGTCAAAAAATTTGTGTAAAGGTAGGAATTTTTTTTCGAATTTCCTAACCTTTGGGGCTAACTCATGATGGCGGGAGGTGTAGAGGTCTCACTCCTTAAGGTGCGCATGCGTTTGCGAATGCGGCGAATCATCAGCAGGGCGGCGCTTGTAAGGCCCACCGTGAAGCTCAGAATAAGGCCATTCGGGCCCATGTTGAAGCTGAAGCCGAGCAGGTAGCCGATCGGCAGGTTCAGCACGATGTAGGCCACAAAGGCGATGGGCATGATCGCCTTGACATCCTGCAGACCGCGCAGCACACCCACCGAGACGTTCTGAATGCCGTCCGAGAGCTGGAAGAGGGCGATCAGCGGCATCATACGGGCCGTGAGTTCGATCACCTCGGGGTTGGCCGTGAACAGGTGGGCGATTTCGTAGCGGAAGAGAATGAAGATCAGGGCAGCAAAGCTGTTCCAGAGGATTGCCAGGTGGTAGGAGCTCTTGGCCGCAAGGGAGATCTCGTCGAAGTTACGCACTCCGTAGTTGTGCGATACGCGGATCGTGGAGGCCACACCCACCGACATGACGATGTTGAAAGCGGCATTGGCGAGGGTCTGGATGATCTGGTTGGCCGAGATGGCCGCGGTGCTGAACCAGCCCATCATGATGCCGATAAAGACGAAGGCCGAGGACTCGAGAAAGACCTGTGCCGAGATCGGGAAACCGATGCGCAGCAGGGTGGCTGTATCCTCTCGGCTCCAGGCAAAGAGTCGGAAGCGGCGGAAGTAGATGCGGTAGCGCTCCCGGAGGAACATGTAGCCGAACATCAATAGCGGCAGGAGGCTGCGGGCGAGGAAGGTGGCCAGACCGGCACCCTCGGCCCCCATCTCTTTGAAGCCGAACTTGCCATAGATGAAGACCCAGTTGAGACCGATGTTGAGCAGGTTGCAGAGGATGGTGGCCGCCATCTGTGCCCGGGTGTTGCCGAGCCCCTCAAGCAGCTGCTTGGAGCTGAAGAAGAGCATGGTAAAGGGCATGCTGTAGGTCAGGTAGCGGTAGTAGGGGATCGCCATATCGACCACCTCGTGAGGCTGCCCCATGTGGTAGAGCGCCGGGATGAAGCCCCAGAGCAGCAGGCTCGAGACCACTCCGATGAGCAGATAGAGGCGCACTCCCGATTGAAAGAGCTCCACAGAGCGCTCTTCGCGCTTTTGGGCGTAGAGCTCGCCGACCAGGGGTGTGAGGCCGAAGCTGATGCCGATGGCGGCGATGAAGAAGAGAAAGAATACCGAGTTGGCAAACGATACGGCAGCCAGCGGTACGGCATCCTCCCCGCCGTAGCGACCCACCATCACGTTGTCGGCAAACTGCACCATAATCTGCCCCAACTGGGTGAGTACCACCGGGAAAGCGAGTTTCAGAGTCGCCTTGTATTGCTCTTTGTATGTCGAAAAATGGTACATGCGGATGCAAAGATACAACAAAATTCACAATTCAAAATTCACAATTCAAAATTATAGGGCTTGCGCACCGGAACATTCTTTGGTGATCATTCCTGCGACAAGGGAATAATTGTGAATCGTGAATTTCAAAAGCTTTACGCAACCCGAAGCCTTACCCCCGGGCCTTGGCGGTCGGCCTCGACGATCACCTCTCCGCCCGGGCGAATCTTGCCGCTCAGGATCAGCCCCGAGAGCGGCTCTTCGATCGCCCGCCTGAGGGTGTGCTTCAGGCCGCGGGCTCCGTAGCGCGATTCCCGTCCCCGGTCGGCCAGCCGAAGGCGGGCCTTCGAGGTGATGCGCAGGCGGTACCCCAGCTCCTCGGTGCGGCGGCTCAGTGCGAGAAGCTCCTGCTCGATGATTCGCACCAGGGCCTTTGTGTCGAGTTCGCGAAAGCGGATCACCTCATCCACACGTCCCAGGAACTCCTGAGGAAAGCACTCCTCGAGAGCCTGTTGCAGCTCCTCCTCCTGACGGGGGCGCTCCTGTCGGCTTTGTACACCGTATCCGATCTGTCGCAGGGGCCTGGCGGGGGCGCTCCCTGCGAGGTTTGAGGTCATGATGATCACCGTGTTGCGGAAGTCCACCCGGCGCCCTGCGGCATCGGTCAGGAGCCCCTCGTCGAGCAGTGGCAACAGCAGGTGGAAGAGCTCCTTGTGGGCCTTTTCGATCTCGTCAAGCAGGATTACCGAGTAGGGGTTGCGGCGCACGGCTTCGGTCAGCTCACCCCCTTCGCCGTAGCCGACGTAGCCCGGTGGCGAACCGATCAGCCGCGAGAGGCTGTGTCGCTCCTTATACTCCCCCATGTCGAGGCGTATGAGGTGGCGACCCGAGGCGAAGAGTTCCCGCGTGAGCTCTTTGGCCAGCAGGGTCTTGCCCACACCAGTGGGCCCCGTGAAGAGGAAGACCCCCATCGGACGTCCCCGCTCACGCAGGCCGGCCCGTGCGCGACGAATGGCTCGGGCCAGGGTGCTCACCGCCTCCGACTGTCCGATCACCCGCTCTCGGAGGCGCTTCTCGAGCCCCAGCAACTCGCCTCCTTCGCGGGCCGAGAGGCGCTCGGCGGGGATTCCCGTCAGGAGGGTTACCACCGCCTCGATCTCATGCGTTCCCACCCCCTTTTGGCCCGCATGGGCCGCCCGGGCTCCCGCCTCGTCCATCAGGTCGATTGCCTTGTCGGGGAAGTGCCGATCGGTGAGGTAACGCCCCGCAAGGCGGATGCACTGCTCCAGGGCTTCGGGGGTGTACTCCACTCCGTGGTGTGCGCCGTAGTGGGGCGCGAGGCGCTTTAGGATCTCGAGGGTCTGGGCCTCGGAGGTGGGCTCCACCGCCACTTTGCGGAAGCGGCGTACCAGGGCGGCATCCGTCTCGATGTGGCGGCTATACTCGTCGGGCGTGGTGGCTCCGATGGTCTGTACCTCACCACGGGCCAGCAGGGGCTTCAACAGGTTGGCCAGGTCGAGGCTCCCCTGCGTGGCTCCGGCTCCGGTGATGGTGTGTATCTCGTCGATGAAGAGCAGGCACTGCCGATCCCGCCGCAGCTCTTCGAGCAGCTCCTGCAGCCGCTCCTCAAACTCGCCTCGGAACTTTGTGCCGGCCACCAGGGCTCCCACATCGAGCGAGTAGAGGCGCTTGCCTCTGAGCTGTTCGGGGACCTCGTTCGCTGCGATGCGCAGGGCCAACCCCTCGACCAGGGCGCTTTTCCCTACGCCGGCTTCACCCACCAGTATGGGGTTATTTTTGCGGCGGCGCTGCAGAATGCGAATCACCTGGTCGATCTCCTTGTCGCGTCCCGTTACGGGGTCGATCCGCCCGTTGCGGGCCTCCTGTGTCAGGTCGCAGGCGTAGCGGTTGATCTTCGCCTCGGGGTTCATCTCCTGGGCGCAGCCTTCAGCCCCTCCATCCGGGGATGCGGCGTGAAGGGGGAGCGGCTCCGGGCTATGGAGGCGTTGGTTGAGCCATTCGGGGGTGATCCCCTCGGCATGAAAATGGGGGGTGGAGGCGGTGGCGGGTTGCTCTAAAAGCCAGAGCAGCAGGTGGGCCGAGTCGATGCGCAGCTCCTGTGGGAAACGACCCGCAAGCCGGTCGTGCAGTGTGGAGTAGAATTTTTCGGGCTCCGTGTTGGCCGTCAGCGCACGGTGAAGGGTGGTCTGCTCCACTTGGCGAACCAGTTGTTCTCGCGCGTTGCTGCCCAGCTCTTGTGTCAGCATCCGATGAACCATGGCACCCTCTTCGCGAAGCAGTGCGAGGAGCAGGTGGTCGGTCGGGTGACAGATCGGAGGGTGCTTTGCCGCATCAAAGGCGGTGCGGGCCAAGAGCCCTTCCAAGAGTTTTGAGAGTCTCGATTGCATATTCGTCTTCTTCGTTTAGTTCTAATTTCGCCCAATGAACGCACGAAGAAAACTTTTTATTGCATCTGTCGATTTTGAGGCGGAGGCCGGAGTTCGGCCTGCAGGGTCAGCCGTTCTTGGGCCACTCGCCGATCTCCATGTCTCGGATCTCGGCTCCGTCGATGGTGAAGCGTACGGCGGTGCGCAGTTTGTGAAATCCCGAGCGGCCGGCTGCTCCCGGATTGATGTGCAGCAGGTCGTAAATGGGGTCGTAGATCACCTTCAGGATGTGGCTGTGGCCGGCGATGAAGAGTTTGGGTTTGCAGCCCATGATGCGTTGCACCACCCCCGGGGCGTAGTGGCGCGGGTAGCCTCCGATGTGGGTCATCAGCACGGTGACCTCCTCGCAGCGGAACCAGGTGAACTCCTCGTACACACGGCGCATTACGCCTCCGTCGATGTTCCCATAGACGGCCTTTAGGGGTTTGAAGGCGGCGATTTGGTCGGCCAGCTCTAATGAGCCGATATCTCCCGCATGCCAAATCTCATCCACGTCGCGCAGAAAATTGCGCAACGTCTCGTCAAAACATCCGTGCGTGTCCGATATTACCCCGATGCGAAGCATACACCGAATTGGGAGTTGGAAACAAGGAATGAGGAGTTGAAAGAATAATTGGAATTCATCTTTTTATTCAACTCCTCATTTCTTGTTTTTTATTCTATAAAATATTAACCTCCAAGGGGTTGCTTACCGAGGCGGCGGTGGTCTCCAGGATCTCCATCCAGTGGCGCATATCCTTTACACCGCCTTGGCTCCAGCCCGAACCGGCATAGTAGACCATCGGCGTGCCGCTCTCAACCTCGGAGAGGGAGACCGCGTGGCCGGCAACCTCGGCGCGGAATTCGGCACCGGGTTGGATCACCCCGAAGAAGAGGTCGCCATCCGCCGCGGGATCTTTCGAGTCGGAGGCCGCCTCCACAAAGCCCAGCCACTCCTCGGTCGAGGTGAGGGCCTTCAGCTCATGGCGCACAAAGCCGGCAGCGATGGTGAGGGTCTCGAAGTCGCCTTCGTAGATGTTCTCAATGCGGTTGAAGTGGCTGTGGGCATCGAGCGAGATATATTTGGTGAGCTTTACCTGTTTCTCTTCCACCGCAAAGGGGGCATAGGTGAGCTTTACCGTGGTGCGGATCGGGCCGTTGTTCAGGGTCTCCCATTGGGCGTAGTTGCCGCTCAGCCAGAGTTTATCATCGACATAGGGGGCCGAGGCTCCGGCACCCAGGGTGCGCCCTACCTTGTAGCAGTCCATGCCATCACCGTAGTTGTGGTGGTAGTTGCCGCGGCGGTAGCGGGCATCCACGACCAGCGTATCGACCGACTTCACCCAGCAGTCGAAGCCCGGAGTGGAGAGCATCTCGCCGGGGGCCGTCTCCAGGGCGGGGCCGTAGGCGCGATAGGCCACCTTGTCGTTCTCCCAGGCGTAGTCGTCCAGGCGTTCGGGGACATAGCGTCCGTAGGCCTTTGCGGGGTAGTGTGCGGGGGTCCCCTCCTTTATAATATAGGTCTTACACTCTTCGGCCGCGACCGACGATTGGAAGATCAGGGCCAGAGGCTCCTTTTGGCTGTCGAAGAGCACCTGCGAGGGGATCTCCTCCTCGTCCAGAAGAACCACAACCGATTCAGGGGAGAAGTTGCGGGCATCGAGTTCGCTCCAGGCAATCTCGATGGTTTCGTGGTGTCGGTCTATCTGCGAGGGGTTTGAGACCTCGACTTTGAGCTTGGGGGCGCAGCACGATACCAGAAGGATCGCGGCGCAGAGGTAGAGTAGATTCTTCATGATGTGCGATAGTTTGGTTTTTTCTGACAACAAAGATATATATAAAAATCGGGAAATGTGTGCTCGAACCCCCTGCCTTTTGCCTAAAAAGGGGTGGTTTGGCAATTATTCACCCTTTTCTGTCAAAAATTCATATTCCGAAACGAAGAAAAATATGTAATTTTACCTATCAAAAAACGGCGAGTAAAAAATTTATGTAAATCGATAAAACCATGAAACCTTTTAACGACGAAAATTTCTTGTTGCAGAGCCCAGCGGCCGAGCGCCTTTACCACGACTATGCGGCCAAGATGCCTATCATCGACTACCACTGCCACCTGATTCCCGAGTATGTGGCCTCGAACCACCGCTTCGACAACCTCTCGAAGATCTGGCTCGAGGGCGACCACTATAAGTGGCGTGCGATGCGAACCAATGGTGTGGATGAGCGCTATTGCACGGGTAAGGATACCTCGGATTGGGAGAAGTTCGAGAAGTGGGCCGAGACGGTCCCCTACACGATGCGCAACCCGCTCTACCATTGGACCCACCTGGAGCTGAAGACCGCCTTTGGGGTCGATAAACTCCTGAACCCCTCGACGGCTCGCGAGATCTACGACCACTGCTCGGCTCTGTTGCAGCAGCCCGAATATTATGCCCGCGGCCTGATGGAGCACTATAACGTAGAGGTGGTCTGCACGACCGATGACCCCGTTGATTCGCTCGAGCACCACCTGAAGGTTCGCGAGGATGGGTTCAAGGTGCGCATGCTTCCGACCTGGCGCCCCGACAAGGCGATGGCCGTAGAGCATCCGGCCAACTTCAAGGCCTATATCGACCGCCTGGCCGAGGTCTCGGGGGTAGAGATTCGCTCTTATGCCGATGTGATCGAGGCGTTGCGAGTACGCCACAAGTTCTTCGAAGAGGCCGGTTGCCGCCTCTCGGATCATGGTATCGAGGAGTTCTATGCCGAGGAGTACACCCAAAAGGAGATCGACCGCATCTTCCTGAAGGTCTATGGCGGCGAGCTCTTGTCGCGTGAGGAGATCCTCAAGTACAAGACAGCCATGATGGTCGAGTTCGCCCGTATGGATTGGGAGACGGGGTGGACACAGCAGTTCCACTACGGTGCCATTCGCGACAACAACTCGCGCATGTTCCGCCAACTGGGCCCCGATACGGGCTTCGACTCGATCGGCGATTTTACGGTGGCCAAGAAGATGTCCCGTTTCTTCGATATGCTCGACGGGGAGGACAAACTCACCAAGACGATCATCTACAACCTCAATCCGCGCGACAACGAGCTGGTGGCCACCATGCTGGGCAACTTCCAGGATGGCCGCTACGGCCCCGGCAAGATTCAGTTCGGCTCGGGCTGGTGGTTCCTCGATCAGAAGGATGGCATGGAGAAGCAGATGAACGCCCTCTCGACCTTGGGCCTGCTGAGCCGCTTTGTGGGCATGCTCACCGACTCGCGTTCGTTCCTCTCCTACCCGCGCCACGAGTATTTCCGCCGCACGCTCTGCAATCTGCTGGGTCAGGATATCGAGCAGGGACTGTTGCCCGCTTCGGAGCTTGACTTCATCGGCCGTGAGATCGTTGAGGCTGTCTGCTACCGCAACGCCAAGAATTATTTCCAATTTTAGGCGTTGCAACACAGCAACTCTAAAAACGAAAAAACGGAAAACGAAAAAACGGAAAACGAAAACCGAATACTGATAACTGAAAACAGAAAAATAGAAATATGAAGATTGTAACCTTAGGCGAGATTATGCTGCGCCTCTCTACTCCCGGAAATACCCGTTTTGTGCAGTCCGATTCGTTTGATGTGGTCTATGGCGGTGGTGAGGCCAATGTGGCCGTCAGCTGCGCCAACTATGGCCACGAGGCCTATTTCGTGACCAAACTGCCGACCCACGAGATTGGACAGTCGGCCCTGAATGCCCTGCGCCGCTGGGGAGTTAAGACCGACTTTATCGCCCGCGGAGGCGATCGCGTGGGGATCTACTACCTTGAAACGGGTGCCTCGATGCGCCCTTCGAAGGTGATCTACGACCGAGCCCATTCGGCCATTGCCGAGGCCGAGCCCTGCGATTTTGACTTCGACCAGATTATGGAGGGTGCCGACTGGTTCCACTGGTCGGGCATCACGCCGGCCATCTCCGATAAGGCGGCCGAACTCACGCGCCTGGCCTGCGAGGCTGCCAAACGCCACGGGGTAACGGTGTCGGTGGACTTGAATTTCCGCAAAAAACTCTGGACCAAGGAGAAGGCCCAGTCGATCATGCGCCCTCTGATGCAGTATGTCGATGTCTGCATCGGTAACGAGGAGGATGCCGAGCTCTGCCTGGGCTTTAAGCCCGAGGCCGATGTGGAGGGCGGAAATACCGATGCCGAGGGCTATAAGGGGATCTTCAAGCAGATGGCCGAGACCTTCGGCTTCAAGTATGTGATCTCCACCCTGCGTGAGAGCTTCTCGGCTACGCACAACGGCTGGAAGGCGATGATCTACAACGGCGAGGAGTTCTACATGTCCAAGCGCTACGATATTGATCCGATCATCGACCGCGTGGGCGGTGGTGACAGCTTCTCGGGCGGTGTGATCCATGGCCTGCTGACCAAGCAGACCCAGGGCGAGGCCCTTGAGTTTGCCGTGGCTGCCTCGGCCCTGAAGCACACCATCAACGGCGACTTCAACCTGGTTTCGGCCGAGGAGGTGGAGTCGTTGGCCGGGGGGAATGCGTCGGGGCGTGTACAACGCTAATTTTTGTTGTGATCGTGGGCATATTTCGGCCTTTGCTTGTGAGTTAGAATGGGCAGTACGCCAAGTACAGCCCATCCAAACTCACCGCACAAAAACCAAAATCTGCCACACGCTGACAACAAAAATGGGTGAGGCGACTACGCGAAAATCAAAATTTACCTCGTCCTGACAACAAAAACGGGTGGGGAGATGTGAGGTTAGCACAAAAACCAAAATCTGCCTCCCGCTGACAACAAAAATGAATAAGGAATTAGGAGTGAGGAATTGTAGGAGATCTGAGAGATCTGGGAATCATCCCAATTGCTAATTGTGAATCGTGAATTGTAAATTGAAAAACTATGGCTCGATTTGATAAATTGGCCGTTCTGCAGAAGATCGGTTCGACCGGAATGGTTCCGGTATTCTACCACAAGGATATTGAGGTGGCCAAGCAGGTGGTGAAGGCCTGCTACGAGGGGGGTGTTCGCGCCTTCGAGTTTACCAATCGTGGCGATTTCGCCCACGAGATCTTTGGCCAGTTGGTGAAGTGGGCCGCCCTGGAGTGTCCCGATTTGGCCCTCGGGATCGGCTCGGTGGTTGATGCCCCGACCGCTGCGCTCTACATCCAGTTGGGCGCCTGCTTTGTGGTGGGTCCGTTGTTCAACCCCGATATTGCGGTGGTCTGCAACCGCCGTCTGGTGCCCTACTGCCCCGGGTGCGGCACGGTTTCAGAGATTGGCAAGGCCCAGGAGGTAGGGTGCGACCTCACGAAACTCTTCCCCGGAGATGTCTATGGCCCCAATATGGTCAAAGGGCTGATGGCTCCCTGCCCCTGGTCGAAGATTATGGTTACGGGAGGCGTGTCGCCCGATCCGGAGAACCTCGAGAAGTGGTTCAAGGCGGGTGTCTACTGCGTGGGCATGGGTTCGAAGCTCTTCCCCGCCGAGCGGGTGAAGGCCGAGGATTGGGCCTATGTCACGGAGAAGTGCCGCGAATGTTTGGAGGTGATTGCAGCGTTGAGAAGATAGCGGTCTTCGCCTAAAATGAAGAAAAAACTATAAAAACAGATAAGGTATGAATAAAAAATCGGTTATGACCAACTGGCGCTGGTGGATGTGCCTGTTGTTGTTTGTCGCTACGACGGTCAATTACATGGACCGTCAGGTGCTCTCGCTCACCTGGAAAGACTTTATTGCCCCGGAGTTCCACTGGACCGACTCGGACTACGGAACCATCACGGGTTTCTTCTCGATCTTCTACGCCATTGCCTGCCTCTTTGCCGGTAAGTTCGTCGATTGGATGGGTACCAAGAAGGGCTTCATGTGGGCCATTGGTGTCTGGTCGCTGGGTGCCTGTATGCATGCCGGTTGCGGCTGGGTGACGATGCAGTTGGAGGGCTATGAGTCGATTGCGGCCCTGAAGGCTCTCGAAACGGGTTCGACGGCGGCGTTGGCCGTAGCCTCAGTGAGTGTCTGGCTGTTCCTGGCCTGCCGTGGTATTTTGGCCCTCGGTGAGGCGGGCAACTTCCCCGCAGCGATCAAGGTAACGGCCGAGTACTTCCCCAAGAAGGACCGCGCGCTGGCCACCTCGCTCTTCAATGCCGGTGCTTCGGTGGGTGCGCTGGCCGCTCCGCTGACGGTTCCGGTGCTGGCTCAGGCCTGGGGCTGGGAGATGGCCTTCATCATCATCGGTGCCCTGGGTTTTGTCTGGATGTTCTTCTGGGTCTTCATGTATGAGAAGCCCGAGAAGTCGAAGTTTGTCAATGAGGCCGAGTTGCAGTATATCCTTCAGGATGACAAGGAGGAGCCCGTGCCCGTTCAGGCCGAAAAGCAGCAGACGGCGATCCCCTTCCTCAAGTGCTTCGGCTATAAGCAGACCTGGTCGTTTATCGCCGGCAAGTTCTTCACCGATGGGGTCTGGTGGTTCTATCTCTTCTGGGCTCCGGCCTACTTCTCGGAGTGCGGCTACGGCATGGAGACCACCACGGGTAAGATGCTTGTGTTTGTCCTCTACCTGATCGTTACGGTGATCTCGATCGGTGGCGGCTACCTGCCCAAGTTCTTTGTCGAGAAGCGCGGCATGGAGCCCTATTCGGGTCGTATGTTGGCGATGCTGATCTTCGCCTTCTTCCCCCTGTTCGCCCTCTTTGCCCAGCCCCTGCAGGGGATCTCGGTATGGTTCCCCGCTCTGATTATCGGTATTGCCGGAGCCGGACACCAGGCCTGGTCGGCCAACTTGTTCTCCACCATCGGTGATATGTTCCCCAAATCGACCATTGCGACCATTACGGGTATCGGTGCCATGGCCGGAGGATGCGGTTCGTTCCTGATCAACAAGGGAGCCGGTATGTTGTTCGACTATGCGGCCGCCCAGGGTGAGGCCTTCTCGTTTGTCGGCTTTACGGGCAAGCCCGCCGGTTATATGATCATCTTCTGCATCTGCGCCGTGGCCTATGTGATTGCCTGGTCGATCATGAAGACGCTTGTGCCGAAGCACAAACCTATCGTTATCGAGTAACCATCTAAAAAGTAGAACAATGAAAGAGCTCAATAAATCGACGGTCGAAAAACTGGAGCGACCGATTAAGATTCTTCAGTTTGGTGAGGGTAACTTCCTCAGAGCCTTTGTCGATTGGCAGATTGATATTGCCAACGAAAAGGGGGTGATGAACTCGGGTGTAGCCATCTGCCAGCCGATTTTGGATCCCGAGCACAAGGTGCTGGGAATGATCGACCTTTTGAATAAGCAGGATAACCTCTACCACGTCTATCTGGAGGGTATTGAGAATAAGCAGACCAAGAAGGAGGTCCGCCTGGTCAAGAGTGTGATGGATTCGTTCAACCCCTATGTCGAGTACGAGAAGTATGAGCACTACTTCCTCTCGCCCGAGCTCAAGATCACCATCTCGAACACCACCGAGGCGGGTATTCGCTATGAGGAGGGCGACGACCTTACGGCCTGCCCCCCGAAGTCCTATCCGGCCAAGATGACCGCCCTGCTGTATAAGCGTTTCAAACATTTCGGAGGCGACCCCACGAAGGGGCTCTCGATTATCTGCTGCGAGCTGATCGAGAACAACGGTTCGACGCTGCACGAGTATGTCATCAGACACGCCCGCTACAACAACCTGGGTGAGGATTTCATCGCCTGGGTTGAGAACTGCTGCCACTTCTGCGATACGCTGGTGGACCGTATCGTGCCGGGCTTCCCGCGCGAGACGATCTCGGAGATCAAGGAGGAGTTGGGCTTCAACGACAATCTGGTGGTCAAGGCCGAGTTGTACCACCTCTGGGCTATCGGCGGCCCGGGCTATAAGGAGGTGATGCGGGAGCTTCCGCTCGATAAGGCGGGGTTGCATGTGGTCTTCATGCCCTCGATCAAGCAGTTCCGCGACAAGAAGGTGCGCATCCTCAACGGATCGCATACGGGTATGGTGCCCATCGGCCTGCAGATGGGGTGTGAGACGGTGATGGATGCCTTCAATACCCCCGCCATCGAGCGCTTTGTGAACGACATGGTGGCCGAGGAGGTGATTCCGATGATCGAGGAGGATCCGGCCGAACTGAAGGAGTTTGCCGCCGGCATCCTGGAGCGTTTCTACAACCCCCACATCAAGCACCTGCTGAAGACCATCTCGCTGAACTCGCTCTCGAAGTGGGAGGCGAGAAACTATCCGACGGTCAAGGATAACTTCTTCAAGGCGGGCAGACTGGCCCAGCACGAGCTCTTCACCTTTGCGGCCCTGATGACCCTTTATAGTGGCAAGACGGGCTTCGAGCCCGACGATACGCCCGAGTTCGTCGATTTCATTCGTCGGAATTGGGATTCGACCGACCGCGTGGCAACGATCGAAAAGATCGTCAAGAGCAACATCTTTACGGTGGACTTCTCGGAGGTCGAGGGCTTCGTTGAGGGGGTAGCCGCCTATGTAAAGGATATCGAGGAGCTCGGTATGGCCGAGGCCCTGAATAAGTTCCTGGCTAAGTAGTTGAGTGTAACTATTGGGGCGAAGCCGTGAAGGTTTACGCCTCAATTTTATTCAGTAGAGATTGCGATGAAACGCTATTTGAAGATCAATGCAATTGATAACGTCTGCGTTGTCTTGGATGAGGTGATCCAGGCAGGAGAGGAGATCGAGGTGGATGGCCAAAAGATCCTCTTGGCCCAGGATGTCGAGCGCGGACATAAGGTGGCGCTGCGGACCATCTCTCAGGGCGAGGATGTGATCAAGTATGGCTATCCGATTGGCCACGCAACCACAACCATCCAAGCCGGTGAGTGGATTCACTCCCACAACGTGAAGACCAACCTGCGCGATGATTTGGAGTATAACTACGCTCCCAAGAGCTATCCGGTGGGCTACCGTGATGAGGGGCGCAAGGTGTTGGGCTATCTGCGTAAGAGTGGTCAGATGGGTATCCGCAACGAGTTGTGGATTGTCCCCTCGGTGGGGTGTGTCAATGGTCAGGCACAGGCCATTGCCGAGCGCGTGAAGCGCGAATGCGACTGCTCGCACCTGGACGATGTGCGGGTCTATACCCATAACTACGGCTGTTCGCAGCTTGGCGATGATCACCGGAATACCCAGCGGGCGCTGGCTGCTCTGGTCAAGCATCCCAATGCCGGTGCCGTGCTGGTCTTGGGCTTAGGGTGCGAAAATAACCAGATCGCCTCGTTCAAGGAGGTGCTGGGCAGCTGGGATGAGGAGCGTGTACGCTTTTTGATCGCCCAGGAGGTGGAGGATGAGATCGAGAGCGGTTTTGCGATCTGCCGCGAGCTGGTCGAGCTCACGCGCGGGGATCGGCGCGAGGAGCTCCCCTTGAGCTACCTGAAGGTGGGTCTCAAGTGCGGAGGCTCGGATGGCTTTTCGGGCATTACGGCCAACCCTCTGGTGGGGCTCTTCTCGGATTGGCTCATTGCCCAGGGGGGCTCTACGATCCTTACCGAGGTGCCCGAGATGTTTGGTGCCGAGACCATCCTGATGGATCGGGCCGAGAGCCGTGAGGTCTTCGACAGAACGGTAGAGCTGATCAATGACTTCAAGGGCTATTTCCGTCGCTTCGACCAGCCGATCTACGAAAATCCCTCGCCCGGCAACAAGAAGGGCGGCATTACGACCCTGGAGGAGAAGTCGCTGGGGTGTGTGCAGAAGGGAGGCGCACAGCCTGTGGTTGATGTCCTGGGCTATACCGATCCGATGATCAAGCGGGGACTGAACCTTTTGCAGGCTCCCGGAAATGATCTGGTGGCCGCCTCGGCTCTGGCCTTATCGGGTTGCCAGATTGTCCTCTTCACCACGGGGCGTGGAACGCCGTTCGGGGCCTTTGTCCCGACGATGAAGGTGGCCACCAACTCGGCCCTTGCCCGATTCAAGGCGGGGTGGATCGACTTCAATGCCGGAACGATGGTCGAGGACGAGGAGCCCGAGCGACTCTTGGAGCGCTTCATCGATAAGGTCCTGGCCACGGTCAATGGCGAGAAGCTCAAACACGAAAAGGTGGGATTCAAAGAGATCGCCATCTTCAAGACAGGTGTAACCCTTTAATTCTTAGATTTATGCGGAGTGTTTTAGTGCTCCTTTTAACCCTCACTACGCTCTTGGGCATGAAGGCCCAAGAGCGCGATTGGTATCTGGTTGATCCTCATGGCGCCGGTGATTTTCGATCGATTCAGGCCTGCTTCGATGCCCTCGAATCGAAACCCGACACCTGGCGCACGGTCTTTATTGCGGCGGCCGAGTATCGCGAGAAGCTTACGTTGGATGTCTATAAGGACAAGCTCTTTCTGGTGGGCCTTTCGAGCCCCGAGATGCCCATGCCGCGCATCGTGTGGGACGACCATACGGGGCGCATACGCAATGGCCACGAGATGACGACCTACGACACCTGGACCCTCTCACTTCAGGCCGATGACCTCTACCTGAAAAACCTTGAGATTGTAAACGATGCCCCCTTGGGGGCGGGTCAGGCCGTGGCCCTTGAGACCCGCGGCGACCGCATCTGGATCGACGGCTGTCGTCTTGTCGGCAACCAGGATACCTTCTTTACCAAGGGATATGTCTCGCGTATCTATCTGACCGACTGTCACATCGAGGGGACTACAGACTTTATCTTCGGCCCCTCGATTGTCTGGTTTGAAGGGTGTCGGATTTTAGCCAAGAGCAAGAGCTATGTAACGGCCGCCTCCACGACCGAGCGCAACCGCTATGGCTACATCTTCCACCGTTGCCATTTGGAGGCGCTGCCTTCGGTGGAGAGCCTCTATCTCGGGCGACCCTGGAAATCGACTGCCCGCACCGTCTGGATCGACTGCCGGTTGGATGCACCGGTTCATCCCGAGGGGTGGCACGATTGGCATGACTCGGCCCGCAAGGGTTCGGTATTCTATGCCGAGGCGGGGTGCCGGGGACGGGGTGCCGACCGCTCGGGGCGTGTTCCCTGGTCCTATGAGCTGACCCCCGAAGCGCGCACGGAGTATACCCTCGAAAAGGTCTTCTACAAGAAGACCGGTTCGGAGCAGTTCTACGACAGTTGGCTCCCCTCCGAGATGCCCATCGAGGAGCTTGAAGAGTCGCTAATGCACTATCGTAATCACCTTAAATAGCCCTATGAAACAGCTCTTACTTGCCCTTTTGACCCTCCTGTTGGGAGGCGCTCCACTCTCCGCACAGACCCCTTGGATGGCCGATCAAGGAGATGGTACCTACAAGAATCCGATTCTTTATGCCGACTACTCAGACCCCGATCTGGTGCGTGTGGGCGATGAGTATTGGATGACCGCCTCGTCGTTCAACTGCGTGCCGGGACTGCCGATTCTCCACTCGACTGATCTGGTGAATTGGGAACTGGTGGGCCACGCCCTGAGCGAACTTACGCCGGCCGACCACTTCGACCGAGCGGCCCATGGTGAGGGGGTCTGGGCCCCCTCGATCCGCTACCACGAGGGGTGGTTCTACATCTATTGGGGCGACCCCGATTTTGGTATCTATATGGTCAAGAGTCAGGATCCGCGTGGCGAGTGGTCGAAACCCCACCTGGTGAAGGCCGGTAGAGGGATGATCGACCCCTGTCCCCTGTGGGACGATGACGGACGAGCCTACCTGGTACACGGCTGGGCCGGTTCGCGTGCCGGCTTTAAGAGCATCCTCTCGGTGGTGGAGCTCTCGCCCGATGGCGAACAATTCGTAGGGGAGGAGGTGCTGATCTTCGACGGCCACGATGACCACCCGACCGTTGAGGGGCCCAAGTTCTACAAGCGCAACGGCTACTACTATGTCTTTGCCCCGGCCGGTGGGGTGAAGCCAGGTTGGCAGCTGGTGCTGCGTTCCCGTTCGCCCTACGGCCCTTATGCCTGCCGCAAGGTTCTTCATCAGGGAGACAGTGCGATTCCGGGGCCCCACCAAGGTGGCTGGGTCGAGGATGTGGCCGGTGATTGCTGGTTTATGCACTTTGTCGATATGTACGCCTATGGGCGCGTGGTTCACCTGCAGCCAATGGCGTGGGGCGATGATGATTGGTGTACGATGGGCGTTGATCAAAACGGGGATGGGGTGGGTGAACCCGTGGAGCGTTTCCGCAAACCGGCCGGCGTGAGCAAGCCTGTGGCCCCGGTCGCCTCGGACGACTTTACCGGTTGTCGCCTTGGCCCCCAGTGGCAGTGGCATGCCAACCCGCAGATCGGCTGGTGCTTCCCGAACCCCTCGCAGGGGGCTCTGCGCCTATATTGCCAACTCCACGATGGGGTGCACAACCTTTGGGAGGTCCCCAATCTGCTCTTGCAGAAGGTGGCGGCCCCCGAGCTTACCTATACGGCCCACGTCCGTTTCCGAGGGGCCTATGAGGGGGATCGTGCCGGATTGGTGATGATGGGTATGGCGTATGCCACGCTCGGTTTTGAGCATCGCGATGGCCGGGACTATCTGGTGCAACGCGTGAATCCGGGGGCCGACCAGGGAGCCCCTGAGCAGCATTGTGCGGAAGTGGAGCTTGCCACCCGGGCGCTCTGGCTGCGCTGCAAGATCGAACAGCAGTGGAACGATGATGGCTCGCCCCGCATGGTGTGCCGTTTCAGCTACTCGTCAGACGGAAGACGCTTCAAGGCCCTGGGGGAGCCGTTTACGGCCAAGGAGGGGCGTTGGATCGGGGCCAAGATCGGCTTTTACGCCACGGCGGCCATTCGTAAGAACGATGGCGGGTGGATCGATCTGCTCGACTTTTCCGACGGGCTTTGATGTAGGTTGCGGTATATTCGAAAATCACAGCGCAATAAAAACAGAGATTAGTGGGACGTGTTCCCGGCTAATCTCTGTTTTTTTCTGGCAAAAACCTGCAAAATTTCAGACTTGCGAGCCCCCATTTCAGCCTTGCGAAGCCTTACCCCTCCGCTTGGCCGATCTTCTATTGTCCTTCGGCAGCTTGGGTGATGTCGGCCAACTCCTCGGTGATGGCCTGCTGACGGCGTTTGTTGTAGCTCAGGCGCAACTCTTCGAGCAGAGCCGAGGCGTTGTCCGTGGCGGTCTGCATGGCTACCATGCGGGCCGCATGCTCGGCCAGCAGGCTGTCGAGGATCGCCGTGTGCAGCCTGGTGCGCAACAGGTAGGGGATCAGCTCCCCAGTCAGCTCCTCGGCCTTTGGCTCCAGGAGGTACTCCGCCGTTTGTCCCGACTGCTCTTGCTCCTTCTGCTGTGGTGAGAGGGGCAGGAACTCCTCGCTGACGGGTGCCTGGCGGCCCATGGAGTAGAAGTGGTTGTAGACCAGCACAATGCGGTCGAAGAGCCCCGTCGCAAAGCCTTCGATCAGCCGATCGGCGAGGGTGGCCGTCTGTGCAAAGGAGCCTTCGCCCATCAATGCACGGAAGCCGAAATCGGCCTCAAGCCCACTCTTGGCCACAGCCTGGGCCATCTTCTCGCCGATGGGGTAGAGGGTGATGGCGGTGCAGCCTGCTTCGTGCAACTGCCCAAGGGTGGAATGGAGAGCCTTGATGGCGTTGTTGTTGAAACTGCCGCACAGGGAGCTGTCGGAGGCCATGGCCACCACGGCCACGCGCTCCGCACGCTCTGCCACACGATACCAGCGTGCGATGCTCTCTCCGGCCTCCACGGTGCGAACTGCCTCGCCCAAGCGTTTCAGCGCCCGGTCGTATGCCGCAAGAGCGGCCGCGGCCGACTGTGCACGGTGCAACTTGGCCGAGGAGACCATCTTCATGGCAGAGGTGATCTTCAGCGTGTTGCCTACCGAGGCTATGCGTCCCTTGATCTCTTTGAGCGAAGCCATTTCTATTCTTTTCCCTATTCTTTTCGTGATGTTGTTATGCGCTGTTCTTTTCGTGACGTTGTCACGCGCTATGCTTTCAGTGCCGCTACCACCCGTTGGGCGGCCTGCTCAATGGCCTTCGATACCTGGTCGTCGAGGACCCCTTCGCGCAACCTCTTCAGAGCCTCGGTCGGGCGCAACTCCTCGATCAGACGCTGCTCGAACTCCGCCACGCGGGCTATCGGAATCTCGGCCATCAGGGCATGAGTGCCGCAGTAGAGCACGGCAATCTGCTCCTCGACAGCTACGGGCGATGAGGGGGGTTGCACCAGCAGGCGTGTGTTTTTTCGGCCCTTGTCGAGCACTTGTGCCGTTACGGCATCCATGTCGCTCGAGAACTTCGAGAAGGCCTCCAGCTCGCGGTATTGCGCCTGGTCGATCTTCAGCGTTCCGGCCACCCGCTTCATCGCCTTGATCTGGGCATTTCCACCCACACGCGATACCGAGATGCCGACATCCACCGCCGGGCGGTTGCCCTGGTTGAAGAGGTTGGTGTCGAGGAAGATCTGTCCGTCGGTGATCGAGATCACGTTTGTGGGGATGTAGGCCGATACGTCGCCTGCCTGGGTCTCGATGATCGGAAGAGCCGTGAGCGATCCGCCACCGCGCACCTTACCCTTCAGACTCTCGGGCAGGTCGTTCATCTGCTCGGCCACCTCCTGGCGGGCGATGATCTTTGCCGCACGCTCCAAAAGGCGCGAGTGGAGGTAGAAGATGTCGCCCGGGTAGGCCTCACGACCCGAGGGGCGGCGCAGGACGAGCGACACCTCGCGGTAGGCTACGGCCTGTTTCGAGAGGTCGTCGTAGACGACCAGCGCATGGCGCCCTGTGTCGCGGAAATACTCGCCGATGGCGGCTCCGGCAAAGGGGGCGAAATATTGCAGGGCCGCAGAGTCGGATGCCGTGGCCGCAACCACCACCGTATACTCCATGGCTCCATGTTTGCGCAACGTCTCAACGAGCGAGGCTACGGTCGAGGCCTTCTGGCCCACAGCTACATAGATGCAGTAGATCGGGTCACCCGACTCGAACTGTCGGCGTTGGTTCAGGATCGTGTCCACCGCAATGGTGGTCTTGCCGGTCTGGCGATCTCCGATGATCAGCTCGCGCTGTCCGCGGCCGATGGGAATCATCGCATCTACAGCCTTCAGACCGGTCTGCAGGGGTTGGTTTACGGGTTGGCGGAAGATCACGCCCGGAGCCTTGCGCTCCAGGGGCATCTCCACGGCCTCTCCCAAGATCGGGCCCCGGCCGTCGAGCGGCTCGCCTAAGGGGTTGATCACGCGCCCCAGCAGCTCCTCGCTCACGCAAATCGAGGCCGTGCGACCGGTACGTTTGACCAGGTCGCCCTCCTTTACGCGCTCCGTGGAGCCCAGCAGTACGGCTCCCACATTCTCCTCTTCGAGGTTCATCACCACACCCTTCAGTCCGTCGGGGAACTCGAGCAGCTCTCCCGATTCGGCGCGTTGCAGTCCGTAGATGCGGGCCACTCCGTCGCCGACCTGCAGCACGGTGCCTACCTCCGAGAATTCGGCCCCAAGGTCCAGGCCGCGCAACTCCTGCAGGAGGACCTGCGAGACCTCCGAGGGTTTCAATATATCCTTATTGCTCATACTTGCATCAAACTATTCGATTGCTATTTTCGCCATAGAGGCGCCTGAGTCGTTCCAGCCGTGAGCGCAGCGAGGCATCGATCAAAAGATCGTCTATGCGCAGACAGAAGCCTCCGACGAGCGCGGGATCACAGCTCTCGCGAATCCTCAGCTCGCCTCCCGTTAGCTGCTGCAGGGCCCCGCGCAGGCGCTCGAGGTGCTCCTCGCTAAGCGGATGGGCCACCTTGAGCTCTGCTTCGTGAATCCCCTTGAGCTCCTTGCAGAGGCCCAGGTAACTGTTGAGGATGAAGAGCAGCTGCTCCTCGCGCCGGTGGCGCAGCACCAACGCCAAAAAGCGCTCCATGCACTCCCCAAGCCTGCCATCGGCTGCCGCGCGCAACAACTCCAGGCGCTCCTTTGCGGTGCGAACCGGCGAGCGCAACGCTTCACTGAGGCTCGGATACCTCCTGAAGGCCTCAATCAGCTGCCCGGCTTCGAGGATCACCCGTTCCTGCTCGCCCTGCTCGGCGGCGTAAGCCGCCAGGGCGCGTGCATATCGCTTGGCTATGGCTCCGGTGTTCATGCCTTAGGCTTAAGTTCGGTGGTTACTTCGTCGATCAGTCGGCCGGCAAGGCGCATCTGGGCATCCTCCTCCTTGAGCTCCTCGTTCAACATGCGCTCGGTGATCGCCACGGCGAGCAACGCCACCTGGTTGCGGGCATCTTTGAGGATCGCTTCGCGTTCGCGTTCGGCCTCCAGACGGGCCTGTGTGCGAATCCGCTCCCCCTCGGCCGAGGCCTCTTGGCGGGCCTGTGTGAGGATCTCCTCGCGGCGTGCAACCGCTTCGCGCACGATCTGCGTGCGCTCACGTTCGGCGGCGGCTTTGAGCTCCAGCTGCTCTTCGCTTAGGCGAGCCATACGCTCCTCGGCCTCGGCGGCATGCCGAAGCGAGGTGTCGATATAGGCCTTGCGCTCCTCCACGGAGCGGATGATGATCGGAAAGCCGAACTTCGCCAGCAGCAGAAAGACGACCAGAAAGGCGAGCGTCATCCAAAACAGCAGGCCGGAATCGGGTTGTAAAAGTCCCATCGTGTGTGCTGTTTTAATCGGGTTTGCCTATCGGATGATTAGAGGGCCATGAAACATACGGCCACGGCGAAGAGGGCTACACCCTCGATCAGTGCTGCAGCGATGATCATGCTCATGCGGATCTTGTCTGCAGCCTCGGGCTGACGACCAATCGACTCCATGGCCGTGGCGCCAATCTTACTGATGCCGAATGCGGCACCGATTACGGCCAATGCGGCTCCAATGGTTGCTCCTACAGTTGCTAATACTTCCATAATCTCTATTTTTAAGGTTTTCTATTCTTTTGTTCTTTAGGCGTTCTGCCTTGAATTCGGTTGCGGCCGCAGTCGCCGCTATTGCTCATTGCTCACGCTCTTGTGTTCACCCTCTTGGTGGTGCTCCACTTGTGCCAGGCCGATAAAGACGGCCGAGAGCATCGTGAAGACATAGGCCTGCAGGTAGGCCACCAACAGCTCCAGGCAGTTCATGAAGACACTCAGTAGCAGGGCCACCACGGTCATCGAGGAGTTTACGGCCACACCCATCTTCACCGTCACAAAGATCTTACAGGTAAGGATCAGAATCACGGCATGGCCCGCCATGATGTTGGCAAACAGACGGATCATCAGGGCAAAGGGTTTCGTAAAGAGGCCGATGAACTCAATGGCGGGCATGATCGGCAGCGGCGCCTTGAGCCAGGTCGGCACCTCGGGCCAGAGGATCTCCTGCCAGTAGGCCTTCGTGCCGAAGAGATTCACGGCCAGGAAGGTGGCTACAGCCAGCACGAGAGTGATGGTGATATTACCCGTGACGTTGGCTCCGCCCGGGAAGAGGGGAATGAGTCCCATGAGGTTGTTCACGAAGATAAAGAAGAAGGCGGTGAGCAGGTAGGGGGCAAACTTATGGTAGTTGGGCCCTACGCAGGGTTTGATCACCTCCTCCAGGAGCGATTCGATGAGCATCTCCAACACGCCGACCAACCCTTTGGGGGCTGTGCGTTCGCCTCGCCGGCGGCGGTACCAGCGGGCGGCTCCGAGGATCAGGAGCACCAGTACCGTGCTGTTGATCAGCAGCCCGACCACCGTCTTGGTCATCGAGAGGTCTATCGGGCGCAACTCCTCACCCGCGGGGCCCTCCTCGACGATCTTTCCCGTATGGGGGCCTTCGTAGGCGATACGGAAACCGCGGTAGGGCTCTTCGCCATGGTGGAACCGTGCCGAAGAGAAGAGGTGCCAGCCCGACTGCTCGGAGTAGAGGATCACGGGCAACGGTATCGAGATGTGGTGTCCGCCCCATGAGGAGAGGTGCCATTCGTAGCTGTTGCCGATGTGCTCCAGAACGATCTTCTTCACATTGACATCCTGCTGCGCCTTTTCGCGCAGGTCGCCCGCATGGAGTGCAGGTGCCATACACAAGAGGCACACCAAGGTCAGAAGTATTTGAAGAGGTCGCTTCATTTGGGGGTTATCGTTTGAGCTCTACGCAGAGCTCGATTTCGTTGTGCAGAATATGGGCAAAGCCTCCGCGAATGGGGAGCCGCTTCTCCGGGCTGCCCGTCGGGGTGTAGACCACCTCGCCTTCGAGGAGCGAGCTGATCAGCGGAGCGTGGTTTCGGAGCACCATAAAGGGGCCTACCTTACCCGGGAGCGCGATCTTCTCGATCTGCTCCTCAGCTACGGTGCCGCTCGGCGTGAGGATCTTCAGGTGCATCATTTTTTTTGGGGGGGCTTGAGTGGGGTTACTTGTTTTCGGCCTCGCGGAGCATCTTCTCACCCTTCTCGATCGCCTCCTCCAGCGTACCGACGTTCAGGAAGGCCTGCTCGGGCAGGTAATCGACCTCGCCATCGAGAATGCGGTTGAAGCCGCGAATCGTATCTTCGATCGAGACCATCTGCCCCTTTACGCCCGTAAACTGTTCGGCCACGGCAAAGGGTTGCGAGAGGAAGCGCTGCACGCGGCGGGCGCGGTTTACCGTTTGGCGATCCTCGTCCGAGAGCTCGTCCATGCCGAGGATGGCGATAATATCCTGCAACTCTTTGTTGCGTTGCAGAATCTGCTTCACGCGCTGCGCCGTTTGGTAGTGCTCTTCGCCCACGATCTGCGGATCCAGAATGCGTGAGGTGGACTCCAAGGGGTCGATGGCGGGGTAGATGCCCAGCTCGGCAATCTTGCGGTTGAGCACCGTCGTGGCATCCAGGTGCGAGAAGGTGGTGGCCGGTGCGGGATCCGTGAGGTCGTCGGCCGGCACATAGATGGCCTGCACGGAGGTGATCGAACCTCGCTTCGTGGAGGTGATACGCTCCTGCATCTGTCCCATCTCGGTAGCCAGGGTCGGCTGGTAGCCTACGGCCGAGGGCATGCGTCCCAAGAGGGCCGATACCTCCGATCCGGCCTGTGTGAAGCGGAAGATGTTGTCGATAAAGAAGAGGATGTCGCGTGAAGAGCCCTCCTCACCGCTGTCGCGGAACGACTCGGCCACCGTGAGCCCCGAGAGCGCCACCGAGCGACGGGCCCCGGGAGGCTCGTTCATCTGTCCGAAGACCAGCGTGGCCTGCGATTTGGCCACCTCCTGATAATCGACCTTCGAGAGGTCCCAATCCCCCTGCTCCATGGCCTTGAGGAAGGCCTCTCCGTAGCGGATGACTCCCGATTCGATCATCTCGCGCAGCAGGTCGTTGCCCTCGCGCGTGCGCTCACCCACACCGGCGAAGACCGAGAAGCCGTTGTGTTTCTTGGCGATGTTGTTGATCAGCTCCATGATCAGCACCGTCTTTCCTACGCCGGCACCGCCAAAAAGACCAATCTTGCCACCCTTGACGTAGGGCTCCAGCAGGTCGATCACCTTGATGCCGGTGTAGAGTACCTCCTGCGAGGTGGCCAACTCCTCGAATTTCGGAGCCTCGCGGTGAATCGAGGCGGCCCCCGCAGGGTCGAGTCGGCGCATGCCGTCGATCTCGCGTCCCACGACATTCATCAGGCGGCCTTTGATCTGATCGCCCACAGGCATCGAGATCGGCGACCCGGTGGTGCGAACCGTCATGCGGCGGCGCAGTCCGTCGGTTGAGTCCATGGCAATGGTGCGCACGCTCTGCTCGCCGATGTGCTGCTGCACCTCGATGATCAGCGGCTCCTGACCTTCGCGTTCGATGGTCATCGCTTCGTGGATGGCCGGCAACTGATGGGCTCCCAATTCGGGAAAGTGTACGTCGATCACCGGACCGATAATCTGGGAAATATATCCGCTTAAATTCTCCATAGTCGATTCTTTGCACTGCCGACAGCCCCAATCGGGTGGGGTATTCCGGCACATTTTTAGAAATCGATAGCAAAGATATTGAAAATTTTGAAATCGGCAATATCTTCCCTTTGGTTTTTATTAAGTCGAGCGAGGCTTTTAAATTTTTTCGGTAAAATAGTTGTATGTTTGGTTGAATTTTATTAGCTTTGCAAAACAATACCTTTTTACAATGGTGATAAAAAACAGATGCCTGGTCTTCTCGAGATGGATCTATGCGCTTTTCAGCCGTCTGGACCGCTGGGGCGATTATCGGATCAACATCGTGCTTACCTTTTATGAGGCGGGAGATCGGGGGCATGCCTGGGTGACGCGCAACGACAAGGATTTTCTGTTGTCCAATCCGACCGTCGTGCGATCGAAGCTCTCCGAGGTGGGCGATGACGGCAAGTATCGCTACTTTGTCAAGGAGAGCAATCTGGGGCGTTATCATCAGGGGCTGTAAGAGGCCCGGCCCGGGGTGCCCGGGGCATTTGTGAGAGGTGTGATCCTTGGGGAAGTCCGCTCCCGGGGAGTGAAAAGTCCGGCCCGAGGAGCCAACGGTGAATGAGCCCGGGGGTGATCGTGAAAAGGAAAGTCGGGGGGGCGAAGTGCCTCCGACCGCTTAGCATAAAAGAAGAAACCTAAATACAGAAGGCCTATGCCGAATCTCTACCTGACCCACAAGTGTCGCCGAGGTTGTCCCTTCTGCTTTGCCCGCAAGGTGTTGAAGCAGGCCGGTGGCGATGTTGAGGAGCTCTTGACCATCGACGAGGTGCGCAAGTTGCTCGACCATTATAAGCCGCTTAATCCGCCCGTGTTGGGGCTGTTGGGCGGAGAACCTTTCCTTTATCCCCACCTGGAGGAGCTCTTTGCGCTCTTCTGCGAGCGGGGGATCTTTGCCAAGATCTTTACCAGTGCCACCGATCCGTTGCCCGGAGCTTTGGAGGCTTTGTCGCTTGAAGAGGCGGCCCGCCGGATGAACTTTGTGGTCAATGTCGGTACGCGCGATACCTATACCGAGGAGAAGTTTGCCAACCTGGACCGTTTCTTCCGCAAGTTCGGCCCCATCTCGTCGCTTTCGTTTACGATCTTCGACCTTAGTGCCGATGCCGCCTATCTCTTCGATCTGATCGACGGCTACGGCCTGAGTCGGAATATCCGTGTGGGCATCGCCCTGCCGATCTACAATGGCGGGAACAGCTTTATCCCCAAGGAGCAGTATAAGGAGGCCGGAGATTACTTCGTGCGAGTCGCCGAGCAGGCTGCCCAAAGAGAGATCTCCCTCTCGATGGATTGCGGCTTTACGGCCTGTATGTTTACGACCGAGCAGTTGGGACGCTTGGAGCGCTTGGGCACAGGAATGAGTTTTCTGTGTGGTGCAGCCATTGATATCGGGCCCAAATTGCAGGCCTGGAACTGCTTCCCGCTCTTCCAGCTGGGACGTGTCGATGCCCTCTCGGTGGGGAGCATGGAGGAGTTGGATCAATTGCTGATGCGTCGTAACGAGGAGGAGCTGGGCCCCCGTACAGGCATCTTCGACGAGTGTCGCACCTGCGATCTGATGCGCCGCGGCCTCTGCCAGGGAGGTTGTCGTAGTTTCCATTCAACAAGAGAGTAGTTAATTAAAATCGATACGGCTATGCCTAATTTGATGCTGACAAACTGGTGTAATTATAAGTGTCCTTACTGTTTTGGTATGGATCGTATGGTTCCTGCTGTTGCAAAGCAGGCGATGACCGACGAGACCTTCCTGGGGATTCTCTCGTGGCTCGACAAGACCAACTACCGCCGTCCGATCCACCTGATGGGCGGTGAGCCGACCCTTCATCCCAAATTCGAGTGGATCGTCAATACGTTGCTCGAGCGCGATTTTCCGATCACGGTCTTCTCGAACCTCGCCTCGGAGCCCGCTCCCATTTACGCCGACAAGCTGGGTATGCTGCCCATCGCATGGGTGGTGAATGTCAATCCGCCCTATAAGTGGACGGCCGAGCAGCGCGATCGCATTGAGGCCTCGTTGGCGGCCCTCGGTGAGCGTGCCTCGATTACGTTCAACGTGATGCCCGGCGAGGATGATAACTTCTGGGCCTTGGATCTGGTGCGCCGCTTCAAGCTGGCCCCCAATATCAAGGTGGGCTTTGTGCTGCCAACCCTCACGCAGGCGAACTACGCCCTCTCGGACGATGAGTATGGGGTGGTGGCCGGCAAAGTGGTGGAGCTGGCCAAGGAGGCCGCCAAGGAGGATATCGTCCTGCAGTATGAGTGTGGCGTTCCGACTTGTGCGTTTACCGATGAACAGCTCGGTATTTTGTGGAAGTGTGGCTCGCAGGTGCGCTCGGGATGCTGCTCGCGCCTCGATATTACCCCGACGGGCGAGGTGATCTACTGCCTGTCGCTGGCCACCGTGGGGTCGAGACTCTACTCGGAGTTCGAGAATTATGAGGCTGCCAAGGATTGGTTCGAGCAGCGCTTTGCCCCCTACCGCAAGTTGGGACGCAAGGTGGAGTGTGCCACCTGTAATTTGATGAATCCCGAGAAGTGTAACGGAGCCTGCCTGGCCAAGAACTTAATTGGAGTGAAGAACCTTAATTTATAAATGTGCTATGAAGATTGCTGAGAATATTTCGTGGAAGACCTTGCAGGATAAGGTGGTTGCCGTCAATGTGACGAGCGGAGTCTATTATACGATGAATGCCGTGGCCAGTGATATCTGGCAGGCCATCGGTCGCGGTTTGGATGAGGCCGGTGTCCTGGAGTACCTCAAGGGCGAGTATCCTGATGTGGCAGCCGAGGAGTTGGCCGCCGACCTCAAGGAGCAACTTGAGCAGTGGAGAGCCGAGAAGTTGTTGGAGTAGGCTTCCCGACATTGGACGGTTGTCCCGCACCGAGAGTGAGGAGAGCGGAAGGATGGTTCCGGGTAAGGGAAAGCATTTGGAAAGCTTCCCGACATTAATGTATCAACCTCCTCCCATTAGAATAGAAAACCCTCTTTTTATTAACTAATAATTTTTTGCGACTATGAAAAAGGTCTATGAAAAGCCCGCAACGCAGAAGCACGAGTCGAAGAACATCGTGCAAGGCAGTTTGTACTATGTGACGCTGCACTACACGACGTTGTATTATCGTTATTAGTCTTCTGAGGGTAGGCGGGTCGGCGTACCGTCGGCCCGCCTTTGTTATTGTTATACGTTTAATATGGATACTCAAAGAGCTGAAAAGTATGAGCTGCTGACGCTGGTGGCGGGTGTGAAGATCCGCTGGTCGAGTGATTGTGAACATGAGATCAAGAAGCTCGAAAAGTTGTTCTTGCACCACCGCTGTGCGGATGAGGAGGCTTCGGAGGCGCCGCTGCATAGTATTGAGTTTCGACCGGTGTGGGAACCGTTGCAGATGCCCGGGGATGTGGTGACGAAGTGGGATGGCTACTATGTGGGCTGTTTCCACCAGAAGAACCATGTGCATTGGTACCATTCGCCTGCCACGGAGCTCGACTACCTGGTCCTGTCGCATGAGATGTGGGTGATCCACGACCGTTCGTCGGCCCGCACGATCTGCTGTATGCTCTGCCGCAAGACACGCTTCAGACATGTGGAGCGCCCCGATATCGCCGACCCGATCGTGATCCTGATCCATACGGTGATGGCGATGTATAATCGGTATACGATCCACGCCGCGGCGGTTGAATTGGGTGGTTATGGCCACGTCTTTGTGGGAGAGAGCGGACACGGAAAATCGACCCTTTCGACCGATCTGGTCAAGCAGGGGGCCACCTATATGGGCGATGATATCGTCTTTTTGTTCGAGGAGCAGGGGGTGTTGCGCGTAGGCAGTCTGCTCTTTGAGGCGAAGCTCTTCCCGCCCAACACCAAGCGCAGGAAAGATTTTATTGATGTGGTCAGTGAGTCGGGTTGTAAGGTGTTGCAGAGTGCGCCGATCAAGAATCTTTATTATGTGCGCCGATCGAAGGAGGAGCTCTCGCGCTTAGAGCCTCAAGAGCCGATCGAGGCGGTGGTGCGCCTGATGCGGGCGAGCAATAATGCGCGTATGCAGTATGATGTCGAGGTGTGGCAGGATATCTGTCAGCGCGTAGCCGATGAGATCCCCTTCTATGCTTTCTGGTTCGGCCGGCGCGATAAATTGGATAAATCTCTCTTTGAGAATGCTTAATCAGGCTGATATCAGCGCTCTTTGGGAGCTTGGTGGAGATTTCCGCGAGGTGGCGGCTCAGCAGATCGTGCGCCATATCGGGGAGCATGCAGATCTTCTTTTCGATTATGAGCTCTCAGCCCCCGATTCGAGGACGATCTCCTCTTATGCCCTTGCGCTGTTGCCCTTCCTCAGAGAGGGCTTTTCAGAGCCCGAGCCCTTCGATGCGGAGCGTGATTATCGCCTCTTCGGAGAGTTGCACTCGATGCACAAGACCCTCTATGAAGCCCTCGATCGATGGCTTGCCCGGCACCCTGCCGAGTCAAAAACGTTGATCGAAACGCTGTGGCGCAACTATCCCGGACTTCGTCAGGATCTGACGAATCGTTATCCCCGCCTTGCAACCGATTTTCGGGGAGAGCCCTCGCTCGCTCCGCGTCAGCTGATGGTCTTTGTGACGGGGTGGTGCAACCTGCATTGTCCCTACTGCTTTTCGAATGATATCGCACGGCGTGAGATCTCGCTTGGGGATCTGGACGAGATCTTCCGCTGGGCACAACGCGAGGGGGTTGCCTCGATCACCCCTTGTGGCGGTGAGCCGCTGATCTATCGCCATCTTCCGGACTTTTTGAGGCTGGTGCGCGAGTACAAGATGACGACCTACTTCGCCTCCAATTTTACGATCGATTGCTCCTCTTTGGCGGATTTTAGACCCGAGGTGGTGCGGGCTGTCTATGTGCACATTACCGAAGAGTCGCTCCAAAATCCCCGCCTTAGGGAGGTGATGATGCGCAATATCGAGTTGGCCAAGGAGCGCAAGATTGAGTTGGTGGGGCGTGCCAATATCACTTCGACCGATTTTGAACCCATCGAGCAGTGGTTTGAATTGCTCCGCCAGACGGGTATCCCCCGCCTGCACGTCGCCCTTACCATCCCCTCGATCGAGGCGACCAACAGCTATGTCGATCTGAGCCACTTTGAGGCCTTTGTGCCCGTGATCGAGCAGTTGGTTGCCCGTGCGGATCAGGAGCATATCTCGTTGGGTTTCGCAAAACCTTTGCCCCTCTGCCTCTTCTCGGCACCGGTAGCCGAGAGACTCCAGCAAGTGGGCTACGGGGCTACGCAATGCAACATCTACGAGGATAACTATATGCACAACATCTGCCTCTCACCCGATATGTGTTTCACCCCCTGCCTGGGACTCTCCTCGCCGAAGATCGCCTTCGATGGGGCGCTTTCGTGGGAGCAGATCGGAGCGAGCTTCCGTCCGGAGGTGTCGGCTCTGCTAAGTGCCCCGTTGCGTGAGCAGTGCGCCAGTTGTTACCTCTATTCGCGCCGCCTCTGCCAGGGGGCCTGCCTGAGCTATAAAACCCGAACGAATCATGAATAAGGCGCTCCTAAGATACCATTTCCGCCTCTGGAAGAGGCGCCTGATTGACGGCTTGCTGCTCCGGGGCTATCGGTTTAAACTGCCCGATACGGTGATCATCGAGACGACGAACCGCTGTACGCTGGCCTGCTCCTGCTGTCCGAATGGCGCGAAAGGGGTGAAGCTGCGCCAGCGTGGCGTTCTGTCGCGCCAGACGTTTGACCGCATCTTGCAGCAACTCGATGCTCCGGTGAAACGATGCTTCCTGCACATGTGCGGTGAGCCCTTCCTCAATTCAGATCTGGTCTATTTTGCCGAGCGACTCCTCGAAAGAAAGATCATCCCGGTGGTCTACTCCAACGGCTATCGTATCGATGAGGAGTTGCTTCGTCGGCTGTTGGCTGTTCGTGGGGTCCAGATCTCCTTCTCGATGGATCTGCTCTCGAAGGAGCACTACGAACGCCTGCGCAGACCCGCCCGCTTTGAGGAGGCCGAGGCCTCGTTGCAACGAATCGATGCCCTGTTTCGTGAGGCCAAGCGCCACTATGGTCTCAATATGATCATCGACCCGGGGCGTGTGGATGAGCTCGAGGAGCTCTGCCGTTCACTTTATGCGCGTTACAGCTCGCTGAATACCCTCTCGCTCTCGATCGCATGGCCATGGCCTGCCCTGCCGCAAACGGGCGACCTGTCGGGCCACCTTGCCTCGCGAAGCGATGTCTGCAATCAGGTTGCGGGAATGCTCTCGGTGCTCTGGAATGGCGATGTCTCGTTTTGCAGTTTCGACTATTCGGGCGACACGATCGTGGGCTCGATCCTCGATACCCCCTACCTCAAGCTCTATAATGCCCCTGCTACCCGCCATCTGCGCCGTAAACTCTATATGACCCACCGAGCCGACAATCCGCTCTGCGGAAATTGTGTCCTTGGGCGCTTCGAGAGTTGCAGCACCCTCTTTACACGGGCCAAGTTCATGCGCGCCACCCCGGAGGAGCGCCACCGATTATTTCGGAAGTTTTACGATAGCAAACCTTAAGCGCAATGGAAGAGAAGAGAGTTCGGCCCGAGGCCTTTGATGTCGCTCGTTCGATGCTGATCCTGAGTCAGTTTGATGAGTTGTGCCGTGAAGCCGATGGGCTTTGTGAGGTGGTTCCCTTGAAGGGGATCTCGCTGCTTCGAGGGCTCTATGCGAAGAGTCTTGATCGAGCAGTGGGGGATATCGACCTGTTGATTACCCCAGCCGAGCGATTGGGCGAATATATTGACCGCCTTACCCGACACGGCTATGCGTACCAGTTTGATTTTATGCGCCATCAGGCTACGCTCGAGCGTAAGCGTAAGGTGGCGCTGCGCTCGAAGGCGAGCCATCTGGCGGTAGATGTCGATCTGCATACAGCCTTCGTTACAAAGAAATTTTTCAGCCGCTCGGTCGAGGCCTTTAATCGCGATGCCTTGACACGTTGTCGGGCGATGGGTGGCCCTGTTCGTCAGATGGACCCGATCGACGAGTGGCTCTTCTTGGCCCAGCATGCCTGCTTCCACCAGTATAGCGATCCCAAGTGGCTCCGAGACCTCGATCTGTTGGCGCGCACGATGTCGCCGGAGCGCTGGCAAGAGCTCTTGGAGCGAGCTCATACCTACGGCTTTGAGCGCGTGGGCTATCTCACCACCGCCACGCTGCACGCGCTCGGCAGAGCGTTCCCGCACCCTTGCCCCAACCTCCGGCGCGGGTGGCTGTTTCGTCGCTTTACGAAGAGCTACCACCCACAGAAGGCCTCCTCTCTTACTCGCAAACTCACGAAGCTCTTCTGGGAGTTCCTCTTTATTGATCGTCCCTCGGCCCGCCTTCGTGCCTGCTGCCAACTGCTGCTCCCCTCGCCCTCGTTGCTGAGAAATATCTATCGAACCGATCGCTGGTTCGTTGTGCTGTTGCTCTATCCGGCGCACTTAATTCTTTCGCTTCTGGCAATTCTGCTCTTTGGGGTGATCTATTTTGCCGGAGCTCTCTTTCGAGGAGGATGCCCGACAAAATAGGAGGTAAGCGAGCCTGAATTTATTCTTCCGCGTTGAGTAGTTGGGGCTGACAAAAAACTTTGTCAGCCCCAATCTAATAATGGTAAGTAGGATCAATCTTCCTCTTCGAGTTGGAAGAGCTCTTCGACCGGCTTCTTAAACAGACGGGCCATCTTCAGGGCCAGCACTGTCGAGGGGACAAAGCGGCCGCTCTCAATGGCATTGATCGTCTGGCGGCTTACCCCTATGGCCTCGGATAGTTGTTGCTGGGTCATGCGCACCTCAGCCCGTGCCACACGAATTCTATTCTCCATGGTCGAATGTTTTTAAGGTGTGCCACAGCATGCCGCAGTAGGTCAGCACGAAGATGAACGGAAAGGTCGCCAGATTGACAACCATAATATCCAGGTAGTCAAGACTGTTCATCAAGAAGGTCGCTGCGATAATAAAGACCGCTTGCAGATAGAAGCCCGATAGGAGGGCGTTGAGTCGTATGCGGCCGATCATCTCATCCTCCATCTTTTCGCGTGAACAGGCGACAAAGATCGCCCCCAACCAGAGTCCGATAACGATGTAGTTGTTCAACAGTGGACCTTCGAACAGCAACGGAGAGAGAATCTTCGATTGGGAAAAATCGAAGTCGAGGGCCATCGACCAAATTCCCATCACCACGGATGTCGCGAATAATACCCAACCCACCTTCTTAAAGCCGTTGGGCAGTAAAAATTCCTTTTGCATTTTTTTTAGTTGTTTTGAGTGGTGCGCGCTTACCACTCGGGTTGCAGCAACTGTCGGATGTGGCCATTCATCCCGTTTGCTGTTGCAAATGTAAAACAAACTTTACATATTTGCAAGTTTTCACGACATTTTTTTTCGCATTAAAGCTCTTTTTGATCCAATTTGAGGCGTGCGATGGCCTCGTTGTTGAACGGCAACTTCGATGCGCTTACTTTGCAAAGCGGGCTTTGGCAAAGAATTCCGGGCGGTGGAAGTCGGGGCTGGGGGTTGTGATGGGTGCCCACGAAAGGTAGTGGGGGAGCGAGAGCTCGTCGCCGCACTTGTAGAGGTTCATCTTTACCTCCATGCCGCTCCAGCTCCTTCCCGGGTGGAAGATCAGCACCTCGCGGGGGATCGTCAGTTGGAGTGTCCAGTGGTTTTTGCCCTCAAATTCGGCCAAGGGAGCGCAACCCAATGAGGGGAAGCGTTCGATGCGGGCCAAAACCTCCTGCGGGAGGGGACGTGGATCTTTGCGCGAGGTACGGCAGGTGGCATAGGCTGTGCCAATGGCATTAAATTCGAAGTTGTAGTAGTGGGGATCGTCCGCTGAGGGTTGGA
Source organism: Rikenellaceae bacterium (assembly GCA_015059965.1). Taxonomy (GTDB): domain Bacteria; phylum Bacteroidota; class Bacteroidia; order Bacteroidales; family Rikenellaceae; genus Alistipes. The sequence goes on along the minus strand of SUZM01000007.1, from coordinate 3,958 downwards.
TGAAGAGCTCCACGCACGAATCGAGGCAAACCTTGCGACCATCCTCTCCCTCCAAGGCGCGAGTGTAGCGCTCCTCGACTGTAAAGAGCAGATGGAGATTATGGCCGTCGTGTGCCATTTGAACGTGCGCTGCAGGCTTGTAGCCGAAGGCCTCGGGCCAGTTCGCGCGGTCGATGGGTTGGCTCGGCAGCGTGGTTAAGCTTAACGCAAGCTCCTCATGAGCCCCCGGAGTGATGTAAGGTATTTCGAGCATGTTTTTTTGGATTTCGGATAAAAATCAAAAAAGGGAATCTTTCGATTCCCTCCGTTTCCTCTGTTTCCTTCGTTGAGCTGTTGACGAGGATTGAACTCGTGACCTCTTCCTTACCAAGGAAGTGCTCTACCACTGAGCTACAACAGCAACTTTACTTCCTAAAAGCGGTGCAAAAATAGAGAACAAAATCCAATTTACCAAATATTTTGGCTCTTTTTTTTCAATTATTTTAGTTTTAGCACTTCTTCCTCTCTGTAAAATGGTGATAATAAGGTTTTTGTAGGTGATTTTTCGAAAAGGTTGTTGCCGGTAGCATAGTTTTCCGCAAAAAACACTATCTTTGTAATATAGAACAACTCATAAAGACAAAATTATGACTATGACCCCTCAAAAACCCGACAACTACTTGGTTTGGGCCATCTTGTGCACTCTTTTTTGCTGTCTTCCCTTTGGTATTGTGGCCATCATCAAGGCAACGCAGGTCGACTCCTTCTGGGCACAAGGCTACTACGACTCGGCCTATAAGGCTGCGGCCGATGCCAAGAAATGGACCTGGATTGGTGTCCTCTCGATCGTAGCGTTGACTTTTATCTATCTGTTACTCTTGTTTTTGGGGGTCTTCGCGGCTGTTTCACTCTCCTAATGGCACATGGCGCATCGCCAAAGAACGGGCTGGCTCCTTCTTGGGGCACTTCTGTTGTTGGGGTTGATCTATCTGAGGTTCGATCCCGCCCACTCGCTCTGGGCCCCGAAGTGCCCCTTTCGCCTCTTGACCAGATGGGACTGCCCTTCGTGCGGATCGCAACGGGCTCTGCACGCCCTTCTGCAAGGTGATCTGCTGTTGGCGTTGCGCTATAACCTTTTTCTGGCCGTCTCGGTTCCCTATTTTCTATTGGTGGCCTATACCTCCTTCTCGCATGATCGTTTTGCCCGTTGGCTCCGTCCTTGGGTGCAACATTCTCGGGTGGTCGGCCTTTTTCTGCTGCTGACCCTCCTTTGGTGGCTTCTTCGCAACCTTCCTGTGGTTCGAGAGGCACTAAGCGGGCTCGTTTCGTAATCTCTTTTCAATTTAAGAGGCAGATTTTTATGCCGTGATACACTTTCTTTTGAGAAAAAATCTTATATTTGCAGAAGAATCAATTCGTTACTAACCTGAAAATTCGTTTAATCATGAAAAAATTATTGCTTCTTCTTTTGGCTCTGCCTCTTTTTGCCGGGTGCGAGTACTTTGAGGAGTGGTTTGGCAAAGCATCCGAACCGGATCCCGAACCTAAGCCGGTGCCTCAGGGAATATATATATCGGTGGTGCCCGATGTGTGCGCTTATGATGAGGCGATGACTCGTCTGGTGGTGATGGATCCCACGTCGTGTATGGTTGAGATGGTCGATCCGGCAGCCTCCAATGTGGTTACGATGTGTTTCTGGTCGGCCAGTGAGTCGAATCCGGTTTTGGTTTCGGTCGTGGGTGAGCAGGTGCTCTTTATGAACTACAACCCCTGCCACGACGAGAACTTGCCGGCGATGGTTCTGGCCGCTTATCGCGCTGAGGATGCCATCATCTTGAAGGAGTGTACGCTTGATTCGCAGAGCCAGGTGATTACCCCAACCGGTGAAGAGTATCGGGTGCCGGTGCTCAATTCCGACGTGCGCTCCTATTCGGATGATGACTACGATGAGGAGATTCGTGGAATCTTTTATAATTTCCTGAATGATCTGGATGCCGGTATCGGGAAGATTGGGGATGCGGTGGATAACCTTCCGAGCAGCAAAGCGGCTAAGGCGGTTTGTCGGGTTTGGTCCAAATTTGCCATTCCGATTGCCAAGATGCAGCTCTACTCCGATGATCCCGAGATGTTGGCTCAGATTCAGGAGGAGTATCTCTCCGGGGAGATTCAGGGATGGGTCGATTCACAGATTGACAATATCGTCTCTTTCTTTGTCCCGGAAGAGTATGAGGAGTATGTGCCTATTGCAGAGAAGGGTTGGATGGCCTTTTTGTATGGCGCCGAGAACTACAACCCCGCCTATTCGGATGAGGAGGTTGCGCGCTACATGAGCCCCGAGGAGCTCTCGGTCTTCAACCGTCGTTCGACCTACGCCTCGATGCAGGCCTCTTCGATGCGTAGTGAGGTCGGCATCCCCTATGATAAGTATCAGGTGAGTGCCTATGTGCGCGAGGTTGGAGAAGATTCGGCACGCGTTTCGGGAGGGTTCGACTGTGTGGATGGCCAGCAGGGGTATATCTCCGAGATGGGCTTCTATTATTGGTCGAAATTTGAGCCTGAGCGAGTGGTGACAGTCTCGGACCTTTATGCCGGGGTGGAACTAAACAACCTGTTGCCGGGTACGCAGTACTATGTCGTGGCCTACCTGCGCTCGATGGGAGAGGAGTATCAGAGTTCTCCGGTTACCTTCCTTACCGACTTTAGTTTCGAGGTTTCTCCCTCCGAACTCTCGTTTACTGCCGCCGGAGGTGTCAAGGGGGTTGCCGTGCAGGTCGCCGACCCTGATGCCGAGTGGAAGATTGTACGCTCGCCAGATTGGTGCCGAATCGAAAGGGGGGAGGCTACCTTTTTTGTAACGGTGGAGGCTGCCACCGAAAGCCGTTCGGGTGAGATTGTGGTTGCCTGTACCACCTCGGCGGGGGTGATTTATGAGCGTTCGGTGAGTGTTTCGCAGACCGCTTCACAGTGGAACTATACGACTTGGAATCTGTCGGGAACGACAAGCGCCCAAGGAGAATCGCAGCCGGTCTCCTTCACCTTGAAGATTGGCGATGTGGCGAAAGGGGAGGTCTCGATCGGTGCCGAGGGCGAGGGTTTTCAATCTTCGGCCTCGTTGGACGAGCATGGTGACCTGATTTATAAGATGAACTACTCCTATTCAACGGGCGAAGTCTCTGCAAAAGCGGATGCGACCTTCCGTTTCATGCGTGTCGATCCGACAAATCTTCGCTGGTCGATGGATTATACCAGTATGGCTACAATCAACGTGGGAGGGCAAAGTGTCTCGGAGAGCATAACGGGTACCGGCTCCGGAACAGGCATTTTGGCTCAATAACCCAATCCGTGCCAATCTCTTTTTATATATAAATATAGGTATGCCGGGTTCATCTCTGTGAACCCGGTTTTTTTTAGATCTCCCCCTGCTGGAGATCCTAAAAATTTTTAATATATAACTAATTGATTTATAGGATAGTGGGGGAAAATGGTAAAAAAAAGGTAAAAAAAGTTCAAGAAATATTTGGAAGTTGGGGATAAAAAGGCTTATCTTTGCACCCGCTTTGAAAGGCTAAGGAGGCTGATCGGAGCGAGGTTCTGAAAAAAGTTTGAAAAATCTTTCAAAAAGATTTGGTGGTTTAAGAAAAAGGTATTACCTTTGCACCACTTTCCGCTTGAAAAAAGCGGTCAGGCTAAAAAGAGGTCTTCGGGCCTCGGATGAACAAGAGAGAGTTCTAATAAAAGATAGAACGACGTTCTTTGAAGATATTGAGCAGCAAAGTTTTTCCACTCTTGCAAAAGAGTGATTTCAAAACAATACCTTTGAGATTTGAGCGAAAGATTTAAACAATTCTAATTTTTTTTACAATGGAGAGTTTGATCCTGGCTCAGGATGAACGCTAGCGGCAGGCTTAACACATGCAAGTCGAGGGGCATCGGGGATGTAGCAATACATCTGCCGGCGACCGGCGCACGGGTGCGTAAC
>SUZM01000020.1 GCA_015059965.1 Rikenellaceae bacterium | reverse complement strand
GAGGTTCCACCTCTTCCCATTCCGAACAGAGAAGTTAAGCTCACTAACGCCAATGGTACTGCACTTATCGTGTGGGAGAGTAGGTAGCCGCCTCTTTAAGCCAATCCTTTTAAGGGTTGGCTTTTTTGTTTTTATAGCCAACCCTTAAAAGGGATTTCCGACAGAGTCGGAAATTGGCTTAAAGAGGCGGCTGAAGCCGCAGTTGTTTCAGACAACCACCCCAAACCCCTCCTTGAAAGGAGGGGCTTACTATTTTGATACAACAAGCAATCCTTTCGGATTCGCCCACCAAACTTGGTGGGCTTTGGCTTAAAGAGGCGGCTGTGCCGCAGATGTAGCAGACAATCCACCCCAACCCCCTCCTTTACGCCGATAAATCGTCGTTTCTGCTACTGCGCCTCGGCATAGTGCAAATAAGTTTGCCCTCTGCGCTCGGCTTGCGACGCAGTTGATAAGGAGGGGCTTATGAGGTCAATCCAAACGGGTTGACCTTTTTAAGAGGAGGCCGCCTACTCTGCTAGATGCATTTTATGAATAAAAAAGGTGGCGTATGAGGAACTGCACGGTTCACTACATACGCCACCTTTGTTAAGTATGGTTATTCACTAAAAGTTAATAGACATCACCAAAGATATAGTTGGCATACTCCCCCCAACCAATGGCTGTTTTGTACGCCTCTACACTCTCCTCGGGTACATAGATTGTTTTTAGCTTTTTAGCACCACTGAAGCCGCCCCAATAAGTATGAGTGCCGTCAACGGTTGTAGTCAAAACTAAACCTGGCGGAGTTGTTGGCTTGCAATATACACTTGTCAAGCCATTGCAATAGAAGAATGCCTCATAGCCAATCGAAGTAACACCATTGCCAATGGTTACCCATTTCAGCGAGGCGCACTCCACGAATGCATATTCCGCAATCGAAGTGACGCTATCGGGGATGGTTATGCTTGTCAGATTGATGCAATTGGAGAATGCCTCACAGCCAATCGAAGTCACGCTATTGGGGATAGTAATCTTACTCAGCGAGGTGCAATAGAAGAATGCCTTATAGCCAATCTCTGTCACCGGCCCATCAAAGAGCATTACACCTTTTCCATTGGTGTAGGTGTTGGATTGCAGGGTGGCACCAAACTGATTTGTGCTTTCTGGTTTCACAACCTCCCCATCGTCCGAGGTGTACCAGATTTCATTCGTAGGAGAGGGGATTGGGTAAATCTTACTCTCGTAATCCCTCCAACCTTCATTCGTTCTATATGCGTCTAAGCTCTCAAAGGGCACATAAATCTTAAGCTCAGAAGCGTAACCCAAGAAAAAGTCCTGACTAATTGTTGGTGGTGTTGTCGGTAAGCAATAAACACTTGTAAGAGTCGTGCATTTGGCGAATGCAAATTCGCCGATAAATCTGGTTCCCTCTTTTATGGAGATTGTCTCTGTGTCGGTAGTAGCCTCCACTAAATATGTGTCGGCATAGCGGATATTATCCTCAACGGGTAAGCTGGTGCAATCCTTGAATGCATAACTTCCAATTTCAGTCACGCTATCGGGGATCGTGATGCTTATCAGTGAGGTGCAAGCCCCGAATGCCATATCGCCAATCGAAGTAACCCCATCCGGAATCGTAATACTTCTCAGGTCGGGTTGAGCGGACAAAGCCTCTCTTCCAATCGAAGTAACCCCTTCTGGGATTGTGTATTCGGTTAGTCCGGCGGGGGCAAAAGAGTTCAATACACCATCAACAACCAAACAACGACCATCCTCCGAGGCGTACTTGCCCTTAAATTCGGTAAGTTGATAACCTGCAAATGCTAATACTCCAATCTCTGTAACACGATCGGGAATGGTCACACTTGTCAGGTTCGTAGCCACAAAAGCATATGCTCCAATCGAAGTAACGCTGTTGGGGATGGTCACACTTGTCAGGCTCGTAGCCAGAAACGCTTCTGCTCCAATCTCAACGAGTTCTCGATCGAATACGATTACGCCTTCTCCATCTTTATAAGTGTTGGATACGATGTTCGCATCTCCAAATGGATATTCACTAAGCATATTTGGTTTAATCACCTCGCCATCGTATGTGGTATATTCAAGACGATAGGAGCTCTCTTGGGTTATCGTGTACTCTGCCATCAACTCACTATTGTTCTTTGCAACAACCTTTACAACAGCACTTCTCTCTCCAATCGTATTCTCTGCAACGGTCAGCGTTGCCTTCTCGCTAACCAAAGCCTTCGTGTCGTCAGCAAGCGAAATCCAACCCTGAGCCTCCTTGGGGATAACGACCTCGCACTCAACGGTGGTTTGGTAGGCAATTTCCACGGTGCCACCCTCGAAGGGAAGATTAAACGAGTTGTTTTCACCTGCAATAATAGCCTCCTTAAAGGATTGCGACACCACCAAGAGTTTCTTTGCCTTGCCACAACTGAAAGTTATGGTACCCTCGCGGTCGTCGTACGCAACATCGGCAGTGAGGGTAATGGTTGTGCCCTCCTCGCTTGCCTCGCCATTTGTTACGGAAGTGGTTACCCAATCGCAATTGTTGGTCAGCTTCCAAGCGTAGTTGCTATAGACCTTAATATCTATACTCTCGCCATCGGGAGCAAATGTGATATTCTCCTTGTTTAGCGTAATGTAGGCATCGTCGGGTTGTTCGGTCTTGCCATCATCGGGCGAAACCACATCGTCGCCACCACTCCCGCAACTCCATGTCATCAGGAGCAGAAGCATAGCCAAAAGTGTAAGAAGTTTTTTCATGGTGTTATAAGTTAAAGTTTAAGTAAATTTGTAACTTATTGTAAATCAACGAAATACCCCCCCCCGAAAATCGGGGAGGGGTATTCTATACCCTTATTGCGCAAATTGCCCATTATTTCGCTGATATGTTACTACAAAATTAAGAAGAATTTTCGAAACGAACAACACTCTTCGGGGCCTTGTCTGGATAAAATATAAAAAACGCCTTCCTTTGGTAGGTGAAAGCCGAAATCAATACGGAATAGGTGCTGCGCTCGGCTTGCGATACATCTCCTTATCCATGCTTCGTGTGCTATGCTGTCGTACGTTGGCCATTTCCCTCTGTCTGGGACTTTCTGCTCTGCTCTAAATTCAGATTCATTCTCCAAAATTGCCATTCTCTCTTATTTTTTATTGTAATTTTGCTGTAAAATAAGATTTTTCTTTGCTAATTGTAAATTTATTTATATATTTGTATTGCAAACGCAAAATTAACGAATTCATAATTGTATAGAAGGCTTTATGGGTGGACGAGAATTTCATGACAATGCAGAAGATGTTAGTGATCTTCAAGTGGAAATTGTAAAGGCCGAGTCGCGGTTGAGTGGTCTCGCAGCCGAGGCTCCCGATCTTGAGAGCCGGTCGGTTGAAGTGGGGGATGAGGAGGCTGAGTTTAAGGCTTTGGAGGATTTTGAACTTCAGCCCGGGGAGCTCTATCTCTTTCTGGTGCCGGGATCTCGCGAGCCGCTCTTGGGTGTCTATGGACACGAGACGCATCGGGGAGGGATACTTCTTGAGGCGGCCACCTTTGATCAGCAGCGATATGCCACCTGGTATCTTTTGCCGCCCGGCTATTCTCTCTGTCGTCGGGCAACTCGCGCCGAGTTACGCGACTTCTTCTACAATCTCGCCCGCTATGAATCGATTCCCACCGCCAGCCGTTCGGTCGATGGATTGGGGCATAGGAGATGATGCCGACTCTCTCTTTAGGGATATACCACTTATCTTAAGCGCGACAGCCGCGTTGGCTCTGTTCCCCACAAAAAAACTCCGCACCAAGAGGGTGCGGAGTTTTTTTTATGCGAGACGGGGGACTACTGCAGCGTAGCCGTCCAGCCCTTGTCGCCCGAGTCGAAGCAGATGATATTGGTCGTGCTCTCGAACTTCAGGCGGGTATCGCCGGCGGAATCCTCCTTATAACCGGTGTATACCTGAACCTTATTCTCGGCCGTGGGGCTGTAGAGCAGAATGTAGCCGTTGCCGTAGATCATTGCCTTCATGCCGTCGCTATCGTCAAAGCTGGGCTGGAGAAGGTAGCTCTCGCGGGTGATCTCCTTGCCAATGTTGAGCTGCTTGTCGTAGATGCTCTCTACGCCCTCAACGAAGAATACCATATCGCCGTTCGAGAAGCTGGTAAGCGTTACCTTGTGCGAGGTGCCATTCGACTCCACCTTAAGGGTCTTGTAGCCGGAAGCCACCTTCGACCAATCCTGCTCGGGCTTGCTGACTACCTCCTCATTGGCGTAGAGCGAGCCACCGAAGGTGAAGCTGTTGAGCGTGATATCCTCGAAGGGGATCGGCATGATCAGCGAGATGGCGTTCTGGTCGGCATAGGGCATGCCGCACGTTACGCTGAAGCCATAGAAGAGCTCGTTCTCCTGATCGGCTGCGGGGAGTTTGTAAGTCTTACCCTTGTAGGTAATGGTCGACTCTCCGGCCTCGGTCCACATCTCCGAACCGGTGCTCTCGTCGCCGAGCATGTAGGTCATGCCGTTACCATAGAGGTAGGGGAACATGTTGGCATACATCGAAGCGAGGCGGAATACGAGGTGAGCCGAGTTTCCGGCATCGTCCGACATGTTCACAACGGTACGCGTACCATCGGCTGAGGTCTCGGCCTTACCCTTCGTGAAGACGAGGTCTACCTCCTCAACCTCGGGCTCCGAGATCGTCTCCGAGGTGCAGACGGCACGCCAGTCGTTCTTCGAGGTGTAGGGCATACCGTTGAACGAGAACTCAAGACCCTCGGTGATGAACTGGTACTCGGGATAGGTCTTATCCTCGAAGCTGTCGTAGTAACCGCCGAGGTACTTCACGCCCATGCGACCGGTCTTCTCGGTCAGCGTAGCCTTGCCCGAGTAGGGGTCGGTGATCGAACCGCTGTTCACGTTGTACCAGGTCCAATCGGCGCCCTCGGTATTGGGCAGCGACGGGGTGTCGATGTTCACAATGAAATTGGCACCAGCGCTGGCCGTGGTGGTGAAGGTAAGGTTCATCGTGCTACCTACGGTCTCGGTGGTCAGGTAGTTGTAGTAGAGGTCGAAATTCTCCTTGGCCTCACCGAAGGGATCAAATCCGAGTGCACCCTTGTAGGTTGCCTTGATGGTCTTCGAGGGGGTGTAGAGACCCTTGGTCTTGATGTAGAACTCGATTACATAGTAGTCGCCAAACTGCGGATCGGTGGGCTCGAGGTCGAGCATCGTCTCCACGCGAACATTGTAAGCATCACCGGGCTCGAGATTCTCGGGAATAGGAGGAATACCGGCCTCCACCGAGCTCATCTCCGAGTTCACCCAACCCGCAGGCAGGGCGGTTTTGCTGACGGGGTAGTGACCCGTAGGCAGGTAGGCCAAATCGGGACCGTTGAAGCAGAGGGTAACGAGTACCGGCTGGCTGTTCTCGTCCGTATAGCTGAAGAAGACGTTGAACTGACCGGCCAGAGGCGTTACACCATCATCCTCGGTGGGACGGGTGGTCCATGCGTTCTCGATGGTTACCGTGGTCTCAACACCTTCATTTTCGTTGGGAATGCCGAAGCGGTCGATCGGACCGTCATACGACAAGAGGTAGGGAACATCCTGTGTCTCCGACTGGAACTCACCCTCGATCATGGCGTTCCAACCGCTCTGCGAATCGCTGCTCTCATAGAGGTTGATGTAGAGCATACCCTCTACGATGGGCTCCTTAATGCCGTCCAGGAAGAGGCTCAGGGTCGAAAGGTCGATCATGCCGGCCTCGGCACCTGCCAAAGGATACTCGCTCTCGGGAATACGACCCTTCAGGCCGGCTTCCGTGTAGAGATCGAACTGCAGGGTTACGGCACCCATCTCGTCAGCCACGTTGAAATTGTACTTGTCAATCTCACCCTGCGTAAGGGTCATCGAAGCGTAAACGGGAGTAGCCAGCTCGATGGGATCATCCTGAGTGCCACCGCTCGAGAGGGTCTTGATCTCCACCTTCTCGCTCAGCACGAGCTCCTCACCCTTCTTGGCCACAGCGTAAACCAGGAAGAGAGTATCCTCCATGTAAACCGACTCGGTTACCTCAACCGTGGTGTTGGGCTCAACCGACTGCAGCGACTGGTTGTAGATCAATTCGGGGGTGATCTCACCATAGACCTCCAACGCCATCTCGGGGAGTACGGCATACTTCACCTCATCGGCATTCTCCGAGGTGATGGTGAAGGTGATCGACTCGGTCGTTGTCTTCTCATTGACGGCGGCTACCACAACCGTGGTCTCCTCCTTACCGGGCTCATCACCCTCGGGGAGGGTCGTAATCTCGGCGGGCTCGCTCAGTACCAGCGTCTCACCGGCCTTGGCTACGGCGTAAACCAGGAACTTGGTCTCAGCCATGTATACCTCCTTAACCACCTCAACGGTCGTATTGGGGTCTACGGTATCCAGCGACTGGTTGTAGATCAACTCAGCGGTGATCTCACCATAAGCCCCCAAGGCCATCTCGGGCAGTGCGGCATACTTCACCTCCTCGGCGTTCTCCGACGTGATGGTGAAGGCAATCGCATCCTTGGTCACCTTCTCGGGAACAGGAGCAACCGATACGGTAGGATCCTGCGGAACAACCACAGCCTCCAGGGTCTTCATCTCCAAGGGGTTCGAGAGGGTAAGCTTCGTACCATTCTTGGCGGCACCATAAATTACATACTCGGTCTCGGCCGTCAGATTCTCGGCAACGAGCTCAAGGGTCTTGTTGGCATCAACGGCCTGGCCATCGGTCAGCACCTGCTGTGCCGAAACCGTTGCGCCCTTCTCTACGCAGATCCAGGCAGCCTCCTTGGCCTTCTCGGTCTTGAGCGTAAAGGCCAGGATCGTCTCGCCGGCCTCACCTGCAGTCAGGCTAACCACCGGAGCGGGGACCTCGACAACTTCTTCGGGATCATCGTTGTCGCAAGCCGTGAACGAAACGGCAAGGGCCAACATCGACAAACACGAAAGGAAAAATTTCATCTTTTTCATGGTTTGGAAAATTTTAGTTAATAATAAGTTGAGTTGTTAAATTTTTAATCACTTTGCTAATTTCTCCGATTCAAGTTCGGCATTTTACGCCGCAAGATAACCATTTTTTTTTAAACGGCCAATAATTTCGCCAAAAAAAGTCTTTCCTTGGTCAAAAGTTCTATAGCCCGGGTTGGCAGGAGGTAACTGATGGGAGCATCGCAACAAAAAGCCCGGATGGATTGTACCGATGTACGCTCCATTCGGGCTTGACGTGCGATGTGCCGCAGGTGCGGCCTTCTCGACAAAATCAGACGGTCATGATCTCCTTCTCCTTCTTGTCGAGCAGGGCATCGAGCTGCTTCGAGAACTTTTCGAGCAGCTTCTGGGCCTGGTTCTCGCCATCCTTCGACTCATCCTCGGGCATACCCTCCTTGGTGGCCTTCTTGAAGGCATCCACGGCATCGCGGCGGGCATTGCGCAGGCTGATGCGGGCCGTCTCGGCCTCGGCGCGAACCTGCTTGACGAGATCCTTACGGCGCTCCTCGGTCAGGGGAGGAATCGAGAGGCGGATCTGCTCGCCGTTGTTCGAGGGGGTAAGGCCGATATTCGAGTCGATGATTGCCTTCTCGATCACGCGGATCAGGTTCTTGTCCCAGGGCTGAATCAGGATGGTCTTGGCATCGGGTACGGTGACACTGGCCACACCCGATACGGGGGTCTGCGAGCCGTAGTAATCGACCATCACGCCATTGAGCACGTTGGGCGAAGCCTTGCCGGCGCGTACATTGAGGAGTTCCTCCTCCAGGTGCTCGACCGTGCGCTCCATGCGGGTCGTAGCCTCATTTAAAATCTGCTTGCTCTCCATAGTATCTCTATTTTCCTAAACGCTAAAAATCTTTCTAATACTCTAAAAAACCAAAATATTCGTTATTTGTTGTTGATCGTCTTCTCGATCAGCTCCACGAACTTGGCGAACTCCTCGGGGCTGTAGCCCAGCTCGATGTGGACGATGCGGCCCTCGCGGTCGATCAGGTAGTTGTGGGGAATGCCCTTCTTGGCGTAGAGGTTAAAGACGGCCTGCTCCTTGTCCATGGCCATCGGGAAGTTGAACCCGCGCTCCGAGCGGGTCTTGGCAATCTGCTCTTCGGTGTCGCCGCGCGAAGCGAAGATGAAGGCGAACTCCTCTCCTGCAAAGCGGTCGATGATCTCCTGCTGTACGGTTGAGAGCTCCTGCATGCAGGGCGGGCACCAGGTGGCCCAGAAGTTCAGCAGCACGACCTTGCCGCGCAGATCGGAGAGTCGGACTTCGCCACCGCCATACATCGGCAGGGTGAAGTCGGGGGCCTGATCGCCCACGGCTACCACGTCGTACTCCGACTCCTCGGCTGCAGCCTGCTCCGTAGCGGAGCCCTCGGCGGCCTGTGCCGGCTCACCGCTCGGCAGGAAGATCATCAGTCCGACAACCACAATCAATAATACGATCAGCAACCACAGGGTGCCGTTCTTCTGTCTCTTTTTACGTTCAAATTTCATAGTTGTAGCTTTTGAGTGATTACAATTTTACCAGCGTTCCGATCTCCTCGCCCGCGAGTACGCGCTCGAGGTTGCCCGGCGTGTCCATGTCGAAGACAATGATGTGCAGGCCGTTCTCCTTGCAGAGGGTGAACGAGGTCATATCCATCACCTTGAGGTTGCGGGCGTAGACTTCGTCGAAGGTGATCTCCTTGAATTTTACGGCCGTGGGATCCTTCTCGGGGTCGGCCGTGTAGACACCGTCCACACGCGTACCCTTGAGCATAACCTCGGCCTCGATCTCGATGCCGCGCAGGGCCGAGGCCGTGTCGGTCGAGAAGTAGGGGTTCGAGGTGCCGCCTCCGATGATCACCACATAGCCCGCCTCGAGGAGCTCCAAGGCACGGGCCTTGGAGTAGTATTCGCCGATGGGCTCCATGCGGATCGAGGTGAGCACCTTGGCCTTCACGCCGTTGTCCTCAAGGGCCGACTGCAGGGCCAGCGAGTTGATGATCGTGGCGAGCATACCCATCTGGTCGCCCTTCACGCGGTCGAAGCCGCGCTTGGCCCCCTGCAGGCCGCGGAAGATGTTGCCGCCGCCGATTACGATGCCGATCTGTACCCCCGTGGCAGCCACGGCCTTGATCTGCTCGGCATAGCTCTGCAGCATCTCCATCGAGAGTCCGTATTTCTGGGAGCCCTGCAACGACTCCCCGCTTAATTTGAGAAGAATTCTTTTGTATTTCATCTTAATTTTTGCTTTTATGTGAACAAAGATAATAAGATTTCTCCGCATTTCATATTTTTTTTCTATTTTTGTGAGGAAATGAAGGCGCAAAACGATACCCTGTTGCAAAAAATCAACTCTCCCGAGGAGCTTAAAGGCTTATCGGTGGAGGAGTTGCGTACCTATTGCGACGAGCTGCGGAGCTACATCATCGAGGAGTGCGCCACCAACCCCGGGCACCTCGCCTCGTCGCTTGGCGCCGTGGAGCTGGCGGCTGCCCTGCACTACGTTTACGACACCCCGCAGGATAAATTGGTGTGGGATGTGGGGCACCAGACCTACCCTCACAAGATCATCACCTCGCGCCGGGAGGCCTTCCGCAACAAGCGCCGCCTGGGCGGCATCAGCGGATTCCCCCGCATGGCCGAGAGCCCCTATGATGCCTTCGGCGGCGGCCACGCCTCGGTGAGCATCTCGGCGGCCTATGGCATGGCCAAGGCGGCCCGTCTGCAGGGGCGCCACGAGCAGGTTGTGGCCATCATCGGCGATGGCTCGATGACCGGAGGTCTGGCCTTCGAGGGGCTCAACAATGCCGGAGCCGACAAGCAGACCGACCTGCTGGTGATCCTCAACGACAATAACATGGCGATTGACCAGGCCACCGGAGCGCTGAAAAATTACCTGATCAAGATCTCCACCTCGCGCTACTACAACCGCATCAAGCGCAAGCTGTGGAATCTTCTCTCCCACATCCCCTTTGTCTTGCGCTTGTGTCAGAAGGCCGGCAATGCCGTCAAGCAGGGGCTGCTCAAAAACAGCAACCTCTTTGAGAGCCTCAATTTCCGCTATTTCGGACCCATCGATGGCCACGATGTCGAGGGGCTGGTGCGCGTATTGCGGGCTCTGCGCGATATCGGCGGACCGAAGCTCCTGCATGTGATGACCACCAAGGGGAAGGGCCTCGAACCGGCAGAGCATGACCCCGCGGTATGGCATGCCCCGGGCTGCTTCGACCCCCGCACCGGTGAGCGCATCGCCAAGCCGAGTCCGGCCGATCGCTACCAGGATGTCTTCGGCCAGACGCTTCTCGAGTTGGCCCGTCTGGATGAACGGGTGGTGGGCATTACGCCTGCCATGCCTTCGGGTTGCTCGATGAATATTCTCATGCGTGAGATCCCCGAGCGCTGTTTCGATGTCGGCATTGCCGAGGGGCATGCCGTTACCTTCTCGGCCGGACTGGCCGCCTCGGGTATGCGCCCCTTCTGCAATATCTACTCCTCGTTTATGCAGCGCGCCTACGATAACGTGATCCACGATGTCGCAATCCAAAAGTTGCCCGTCATCCTCTGCCTCGACCGCGGAGGCTTGGTCGGCGAGGATGGCGCCACGCACCACGGCGCCTTCGACCTCTCCTGCCTCTCTACGGTTCCCAATTTGGTGGTGGCGGCTCCTGCCTCGGAGCGCGAACTGCGCAACCTGATGTATACGGCCCTGAAGAGCAATTGCCCCTTTGTCATCCGCTATCCGCGAGGTACGGGTGAGGGCGAGCCTTGGCGCGACAGCCCCTTTGAGCAACTTCCGATTGGTCGCGGCCGCAAGCTGCGGGAGGGGAAAGATATTGCTCTCCTTACGGTCGGTACGACTTGTGGCTTTGCCCGTGAAGCGGCTGAGATCCTGGCCGCCGGGGGAATCTCGGCAGCCCATTACGACCTGCGCTATGCCAAGCCGTTGGACGAGGAGCTTCTTCGCGAGGTGGCCGAGCGTTTCGATCGCATCATCACCGTCGAGGATGGCTCTCTGCGTGGCGGAGTGGGTGAGGCGGTGGCCGCATGGTTTTCGTGCGCAGGCTTCCGACCGCAACTCCGATGCCTGGGTATCCCCGACCAATTTATCGAACATGGCACCCCTAAAGAGCTCTACCGCCTCTGTGGATTCGATGCCGAGGGAATCGTCCGCGCAGCTCTGGAGTTGAGCCAAAAATAGTCAATAGCCATTGGCCATGTTCCGGTAAGGAAAAATCTCTCCCCACCGATCTCCATTTCTGGCAAGGTTCATGCTTTGGCTTATCGAAAAACTCTTTTTCGATGAGACGTATGATGTTGCTATTTTTTCTGTTGCTTGTGACGGGAGTCTTTGCCCTGAGCTGTGCAAGCGGGAAGATTGACCGCCGCACGGTGAGGGTGATGAGCCCCGAAGGGCTGCTGGGTCGGTGGTATGAGTTGGCCCGCTTCGACCACCGCTTCGAGCGTGGAATGACAGATGTCGAGGCCAACTATTCATTTCTGCCCGATGGTTCGATCCGGGTCGAGAACAGCGGCCGTGACCTTGAGAGCGGAGAGCCCCGCACGGCTGTCGGCCATGCCAAATTTACGGACGACCCCGGACGCCTGCGCGTGAGCTTCTTCTGGAAATTCTACTCCGACTACAATATCCTTGAGCGCGATCCGGCAGGAGGTTGGATGCTCATCGGCAGCTCCTCGCCCCGCTACCTGTGGATTCTCTCACGAACCCCCACGCTTCCCGCTCCGGTATTCGATCATATCCTCGAACAGGCCCG
This sequence comes from Rikenellaceae bacterium, assembly GCA_015059965.1. Classification (GTDB taxonomy): domain Bacteria; phylum Bacteroidota; class Bacteroidia; order Bacteroidales; family Rikenellaceae; genus Alistipes. The sequence continues at coordinate 10,124 of SUZM01000020.1, read as the reverse complement.
ACTGCGTGGCTACGACACCTCGAAACTCTTGATCTCCAAAGCTCAACAAGAGGTATAGCCGCCGAGATGCTGAAGGACAATGGGCAATGAGTAATGGGCAATGAGAAATCCTCATTGCCCATTACTCATTTTCCGACTATCCGGCGACGGGACAGGGGATGCCGAGGGCCTCGACACGCTCGGCGATCTTTTGCAGCTCCTCCTTTTCCACTTTGATCAGCGTTTGGCAGGGGGTGTCGCGGTCGAGCGAATAGACCATCACCTTTCGGGGGCGGATCCGTTCGATGAGCTTCAGCCAGGCGGCCACCTCCTCTTCGGTGGTGTTGTCGATCGGGGCGCCATCAACCTCGCCGCGCAGGAACATCGTCTGCACAATCAGCTCGCCCTCGAACGCGCAGAGTTGCTCGACGAGCTTTTCGACCGTATAGCTCCCTTGCGGGTTGTTCATGCGGCGTACCGTCTCGTCGAAGGCCGAGTCGAGCTTCAGAATGTTATTGTCCACACGCCTTAGGGCCCGGCAGACCTCAGGGCGGTGGAGTTGTGTGGCGTTGCTCAACACCGAGACCTTGGCCGAGGGGCAGAGTTCATCGCGCAGGGCCAGCGTGTCGTTGATCACGGCTTCGAATTCGGGGTGGAGGGTCGGCTCGCCGTTTCCGGCAAAGGTGATCACATCGGGCGGAGTCCCCTGCTCGACCATGTGGTGCAGGGTCTCGGCCAGGAGTCTGCTCACATCCTCGCGGGCGTTGAAACGTCGGCGACCGGGGTGGTCGCTGTTCCAGCCACATTCACAGTAGATGCAGTCGAAGGAGCAGAGTTTCGACTCGGTGGGCAACAGATTGACGCCCAGCGAGAGGCCGAGTCTGCGCGAGCGCACGGGCCCGAAGATGATATCGTTGTAGAGTGCTGTCATGGAGCAAAATAGGTTAAAAGTGGTATGGTTACGCCACCAAAGATACGAAAAATGTGCGAAAATAATGGGTAGAAATACCTAAAAAAGAAATTTATTTCCTCAATTTGGCTGAAAGTGCCGAAAAATCTTTACCTTTGCGGGTTAGAAAGCAATAAACTATAAATCCCAAATAGCGTATGGTAGATATTTTTGAAAGATTAGAGAAGAATGCCGGCGGTCCGATTGGTCAGTATATGGCCTATGCCCACGGTTACTTCGCATTCCCCAAGTTGGAGGGTGAGCTCGGCCCCCACATGACCTTCCGCGGTCAGAAGGTGCTGAACTGGAGTTTGAACAACTACCTGGGCCTGGCCAACATGCCCGAGGTGCGCGAGGCCGATGCCAAGGGTGCCGCCGAGTTCGGTATGGCCTACCCGATGGGTGCCCGCATGATGAGCGGCCAGACCAAGTACCACGAGCAGCTGGAGCGCGAGCTCGCCGAGTTTGTGGGTAAGCCCGATGCCTTCCTGCTCAACTTCGGCTACCAGGGTATGCTCTCGATCATCGACTGCCTGCTGACCCACCGCGATGTAGTGGTTTACGATGCCGAGGCCCACGCCTGCATCATCGACGGTCTGCGCATGCACAACGGCAAGCGCTTCGTCTTCGGCCACAACGACATCGACTCGTTGCGCCTGCAGCTCAAGCACGCCACGGAGCTCGCCGAGGAGCAGCGTGGTGGTGTACTCGTCATCACCGAGGGTGTCTTCGGTATGAAGGGTGATATGGGTAAGCTCGACGAGATCGTGGCCCTGAAGAAGGAGTTCAACTTCCGCCTGCTGGTGGACGATGCCCACGGCTTCGGTACGATGGGCCCCGGCGGTCGCGGTACGGCTGCCCACTTCGGTGTGGTGGATGGTGTGGATGTGCTCTTCAACACCTTCGCCAAGTCGATGGCCGGCATCGGTGCCTTCGTGGCCGGTCCCCGCTGGTTGATCAACCTCTTCCGTTATAACATGCGTTCGCAGCTCTACGCCAAGTCGCTGCCTATGCCGATGGTGATCGGTGCCCTGAAGCGCCTGGAGATCATCCGCACGCGCCCCGAGCTGCAGGAGAAGTTGTGGAAGATTACCAACGCCCTGCAGAGCGGTCTGAAGGAGAGCGGCTTCGATATCGGTGTGACCAACACCCCCGTAACCCCCGTATTTATGAAGGGTTCGGTGGATGAGGCCACGAACCTCGTTGTCGATCTGCGCGAGAACCACCACCTCTTCTGCTCGATCGTGGTTTACCCCGTGATCCCGAAGGGCGAGATGATCCTGCGCGTGATCCCCACCGCCGCCCACACCATGGAGGATGTGGAGTACACGCTGGGTGTCTTCCGCTCGATCAAGGAGCGCCTCGAGAGCGGCTACTACAACAAGCCGATGCCGATGCGTGCCGATGAGGGATTTCAGGTCAAATAATTCCTTTTTGATTTTATAGGGCATATTTTGCCCATCCCAAACAAAACCCGAACGGGACGTACGTCAAGTACTACCCGTCCGGGTTTCTTATTGCGATGAACAAAATCTACTCCTCCAAAATCAAAAATATGTGTGGTGCTGTTGAAAGTCTGGAAAACTGAGGGCGCTGAGGGAACAGAGGACGATTCGCAATTCACAATTAAGGGCCTTAGGGGAGATTGTACGTTTCTTATTGCATCAAGCGTCATGGCGAGGAGGTTGCTTAAGCAACCGACGTGGCCATCTTTTTATCGGCGACTTATCATGTGGGATATTTCGCCCATAAAAAGATCCCCACGTCGCCTGCGGCTCCTCGGGATGACGAGGTGAGTAATGAGCAACTGCGGCCCCAGCCGAGCGCAAAGCGGAAGGCGAAAGCTGAATGAACAAAAGGGATGAGCGGCAAATTTATTTGCCAAGGTCAATCCCTTTTGGGCATTACCCCTTGAGGGTCGCTTTGCCGAGGCGCCAGAGTAGAAACGGCGCATATAGTTGCCTTTAGGCAACGCGCCGTAATGAGCAATTGGCTTATGCAGCGAAATATTCTCTGGTGATATCCTCTGGTAATAAATATTCCCAACGACAAGGAAAATAATTCTGAATTTTGAATTGCCTTGACCTTTCTGTGATGAAAAATTGTCTGTTCGTTGATTTTATTTTTTTGTTTAATTCGAAAATTCTATTTTTGTGCCGTAAAATGCGCAAAAACAAACAAAATATTAATAGCAAACGAAAACTATTTAAGTACCATGAACAAATTGATTTACATGGCTCCCGAGCTGGAGCTTATTGAGATGGAGGTAGAGCAGGGATTTCTTGCCTCGTTGACCTCGGACGGACCGAACTACGTTGATGGCGGTGAAGGCCAAGAGGATGAATAAACATTAAAACGGAATTACCATGAAAAATTTTTTATTTTCCGCCCTGGCTCTGGCCGGGTTTGCAGCTTGCTCTACGGATAGCGAGCTCAATGAGACGATAGCTCCCGAACAGAAGGAGACCTTTACGCTGAGTGCCTCGATTGTTACCCCCGATGAGTCGCGCGTATCTATTGGCGGAGAGAAGTATACCGAGGTAAGTTGGGATGCCGATGATTTTATCAGCATTCGTTCTGCGGCCGGTGTGGGTGAAAACGGTGCTGCCGTATTGCAAACCGAAGAAGGCGGCCGTTCCGATGTGCGTTTCACCGGGGACCTTGCCCCCAAACAGGATTATGATACCTATTATGCCGTCTATCCTCGCCGAGACTTCTCATCTACTACCGTTTCTGTAGATTACACGACGCAGGATGGTACGGCCAAGAATGCCGCCTTGTTGGTCGGTGTTGCCGAGAATGCCTATAAGTACGATGTCAATATGACTTTCAGCCCGGTTAACTCGCTGATCCATGTGTCGCTGACGGACGCTCCCGAGGCCTTGAAAAGCGTTGTTCTGCAGCAGAAAGGTGCAACCAAGGGCTTTATGACCAAGTACAACTACGATGTGGCCACCGGTTCGGCCTCATCCTCCGGCGACTCGGTGATTACGATCAATAACCCTGCAGCCGATTTCTTTATTGCCCTGCCCGGTGGCTTGGCGCTTGCAGATGGCTACGAATTGGTATTTACCACTACGGGCGATAAGACCTTTGCCCGCTCCTATAAGGGTAAGACCTTCGAGATGGGTACCACCACGCGAATCAGCGTAAAATGGGAAGAGCCCTCCGTTACGCTGCGTGCGATGACCTCCTATTCGTACTATGCCAACGGCAACGCAACGATGGCCAACCAATGCGACAACTCGACGATCTATTTCAATCTGGGTCCCGATAACGCAGATAATTGCCGATCGAGCTACGCCGGTATCCAGGATAGCATGATCACGGATTGTGGCTTTATCGTAGGAGGTACCACCTATAACACCTCCAACGGCGTAACTTGGGATAAGGAAAACAACCAGTTCTATATGAACAATATGGGGAGCCAGGCTTGGCAGGCTCACACCGTTCAGGCCTTTATTGTAACTAAACATAATGGAACTATTACATCCTCGGACGACCTGCATGTGACCGGTCTGCCGTATAAGGCAAACCCTCCCCAATCGCTCTCTGCAGACCCTATTAACGGATGGCATACCGGATCTGGAAATGCTCATAATTTTGAAAATAGCTATTTGCAGTTGGGTGTATCAGGAGGTAAGCAAGAGCATACTGTATACAAGGATTTTCACATTCCCTCAACGGTAAATGTCGTTGTCTCTTCAAAATTTGATGCATACAACGCTCCTATAAATACCACAAGCTCTATTTTGATCGGCAGCGGTACAATTGCATCTATTAACTCTGGTGGAAGTCTGATTAAATACAAAACCAGCACATATGAGGACTCAATAAACTCGGAAATGAGTAGCTCTGCAAGCCGAGTTACCCTAAAGGGAAGCTATTGTGTTACCAACTCTCGTAGTCGTTTCTACTACGTTAATATCAATTACAGATAAAACTCCACAACGAGGACGAGGCTTGCGGAATCCGCAAGCCTCGTCCTCGTTTGAGATTATACTCACTACAAGTAATCTACAGTAATAGCGTAAACTTTTACATAAGGACCAGCAGCAGTATAGCTACTTTCGCATTTAATGGTGTTTCCATTGGCCATTGTGCCGGTTCCGGTAAGCTGAGTTCTCCACTCTTCCTTACTATTGCTTCCTTGCGTAATAAGAGCTTTGCCATTGATATTCACAGTAAATGTGGTGTTGATCCAACCAAAAAATCTGAGGGCATCTAAACTACAATCCGTCCAAACTTTAATATTAACCGATTGGGGAAGATAAAAAGCTTTTTTTGTAGTGCAAGAGCACTCTCCTGAACCAGATACTCCGCCAAGTTGAACATAATCGCCGCCAAATTCATTGTTCCAAGAAGCAAGACTCCAGTCGGCTTCCGTAGGAGGATTTGACTTATACGGCAGACCGGTCACATGCAGGTCGTCCGAGGATGTAATAGTTCCATTATGTTAAATCCTCAGAATCCCCAGCACCCACAGCTAAAAAGAGAGAGGCTGTCGGACAATCTGTCCGGCAGCCTCGGTTGTTGTCCCATTGACGGCAGATATTAGCGGCGAGGCTTGATATCGAGCTTCACGGGCTTGATCATGTTCTCGGGCGAGAGGATCGTGTCGAGCTCCTCCTTGGTCAGGATGCCGTGCTCGAGCACCAGGTCGTACACGCGGCCGCCGGTGGCCATAGCCTCCTTGGCGATCTTGGTCGAGTTCTTATAGCCGATGATGGGGTTCAGGGCCGTAACCACGCCGAAGCTGTCCTGGACATACTTCAGGCACTGCTCCTCGTTGGCCGTGATGCCCTCCACGCAGTTCACGCGCAGGGTGTCGAAGCCGTTCATCATGATCTCGGCCGACTCGAAGCAGCACTGGGCCATCGTAGGCTCCATGGCGTTGAGCTCCATCTGGGCCTCCTGGGCGCACATGGCCACGCAGGCATCGTTACCGATCACCTTATAGCAGATCTGGTTCATCACCTCGGGGATCACGGGGTTCACCTTACCGGGCATGATCGACGAGCCGGGCTGACGGGCGGGCAGGTCGAACTCGTGGAGACCGCAACGGGGACCCGAAGCCAGGAGGCGGAGGTCGTTACAGATCTTGTTGAGCTTGATGGCCACGCGGCGCATAGCCGACGAGTAGCCCACCATGCAGGTCGTATCCGACGTGGCGGCTACGAGGTCCTCGGCGAGCTTGATATCCCAGCCCGTGATCTTGCGCAGGGCGGCGATGCACTTCTCCGAGTACTCGGGCTCCGAGCAGATACCCGTACCGATGGCCGTGGCACCCATATTGACCGTCAGGAACTCCTCGGCGGCGAACTCCAGGTTCTTCTTCTCCTCTTTCAGGATCTGAGCGAAGGCACCGAAGGTCTGACCCAGGGTCATGGGTACGGCATCCTCAAGCTGTGTGCGGCCCATCTTCAGGATGTGGGCGAACTCCTTGGCCTTCTTGGCAAAGGCCTCGATCAGCAGCTCCAGGTGCTCCATGTACTGCTTGTGCGTAGCATAGAGACCGAGGTGGATACCGCAGGGGTAGGCATCGTTGGTCGATTGTGAGCAGTTCACATGGTCGTTGGGCGAGCAGTATTGGTACTCACCGGGCTCGTGGCCCATGAGCTGCAGGGCTCGGTTGGCGATCACCTCATTGGCGTTCATGTTGGTCGTCGTGCCGGCACCGCCCTGGATCATGTCGCAGGGGAACTGGTCGTGGTGCTGGCCGGCCATGATCTCGCGGCAGGCCTGTGCGATGGCCTCATACTGCTCGTCGGTCAGCAGGCCGAGCTCGTGGTTGGCCTCGGCGGCGCCCAGCTTCGTCATAGCCAGACCGTTGATGAACAAGGGGTAGTCCGAGAGGTGGAAACGGCTGATGGGGAAGTTTTCGATACCGCGCAGGGTCTGCACGCCATACAGGGCCTCTACGGGAACCTCCATCTGACCAATCAGGTCGCTCTCAATACGGGTCTTGCCCGAAAATTTCTTTTCCATTTCGCTTGAAATTTTATAGTTTGTAGTTTTCGTTTTAGGTATCTCTGCTCGGGAGGTGCAACCGGATGGTTGCGCTTTCAAGCGTTAAAGATAAGTATTTTTTTGCAAATAGCCAATTTTTGCGACGAAATCTTATCCTTACCCCCCGATCAGCCCCTCTGTGCAGGGGTCAGGGTGTCGGCTCCTCCCCTTTGGCGAAGTGCGCTTTTACCTTTTGGGCCTTGGCGGGGCCGATCAGCGCTGCGAGCTCTTCGCGGGGGGCGGTCTTGACTTTCGAGACCGTGCGGAAATGCTTCAGCAGGGTGGTGATGGTCTTGGTGCCGATCCCCTCGATCAGCTCCAATTCGCTGTGGATGAAGTCGCGGCTGCGCTTTTGGCGGTGGAAGGTGATGCCGAAGCGGTGTGCCTCGTCGCGGATGTGGCACACCACCTTCAGGGGCTCACCCGTGCGCGAGAGGTAGTAGGGCATCGGATCGTTGGGGTAGAAGACCTCCTCGATGCGTTTGGCCAGACCCACCAGGGGTACCCGGTCGGCAATGCCCAGTTCGCAGAAGATGGCGTAGGCACTCGAGAGCTGCCCCTTGCCGCCATCGACGATCACCAGGTCGGGGAGCTCGGCCCCCTCCTCCAGCAGGCGCGAATAGCGGCGGTAGACAATCTCGCGCATCGAGGCGAAGTCGTCGGGACCGACCACCGTCTTGACGTTGAAGTGGCGGTACTCCTTGCGCGAAGGCTTGCCATTGCGGAAGACCACACACGAGGCGACGGGGTGGGTGCCCTGGAGGTTCGAGTTGTCGAAACACTCGATGTGGCGGGGTTCGCGGTCGAGCCGGAGCTCCCGCTGCATGGCGGCCATCAGGCGGTCGGTGTGGCGATCCGGATTCTTGATCTCGAGGTTCTTGAGCTGCTCGGCGCGGTAGATGCGGGCGCTCTTTTCGGAGAATTGCAGCAGCTCGAGCTTCTCGCCCCGCTTGGGGATGGTGAAGACCACGCCATCGAACAGCAGGGTGGTTGAGGGGAGGAATGGCACCACCACCTCGCGGGCGAGCTCTCCGCCCCCGAGGGCATCAACGGCATATTGAATGCCGAGTGTCAGGAGCTCTTCGGGGGTGCTCTCAATACCCACGGCAAGGCGCATGGTCTGCACCCCCACGATCGACCCGTGGCGCAGGCGCACGAAGTTACAGTAGGCCGTATCCTCGTCCTGCAGCAGCGAGAAGATATCCAGGTCGCCGATCTTGGCGCTCACGATCACCGAGCGACCCGAATAGTTATCTAATGCATCGAGGCGTTGTTTGTAGCGGTGGGCCTCCTCGAATTTGAGCGCCTCGGCCGCCTCCGACATCTGCCTCTCGAGGTGTTGGCGCACGGGGCGCAGATCGCCCTTGAGAATCGAGGTGACGAGCTCGATATCGGCCCTGTACTCCTCGGGAGATTGTGCCCCCACGCAGGGGCCCTTGCAGTTGCCCAGGTGATACTGGAGGCAGACCCCGTATTTTCCGCGGGCGATTGCCTCCGCCGTGAGGTTCAGCGAGCAGGTGCGCAGGGGAATCACCTCGCGGATGAACTCCAAGACGCTGCGCTGCATCGAGATCGAGCCGTAGGGCCCGAAGTATTGCGAGCCGTCGCGCTTGATCTGGCGCGTGGACTGTACCCGCGCAAAGGGTTCGTTGCGCACCACGATCCAGGGGTAGGTCTTGTCATCTTTCAGGAGGATGTTGTAGCGCGGTTGAAGACTCTTGATGAGCGAATTCTCCAGAAGCAGGGCATCTGTCTCGCTCCCGACGACGATGTGGCGGATCTCGACGATCTGTTTGACCAGCACGCGCACCTTGGCCGAGTGCTCCTTGCTCTGCACAAAGTAGGAGCCGACGCGCTTGCGCAGCGACTTGGCCTTGCCGACATAGATCACCGTACCGGTCCGATCGACGAACTGGTAAACCCCCGGTGAGAGGGGCAGCAGGGCCGCCTGCTCCTTGGGTGAGCGTGTGATCTGTGGTTCCATACGGGCGATGCTATCGTGAGGTTGCTTTTGTGGGAACTTTATCGGGTGCGGCGATGCTCCACAACGCAAAGAGGAGCTGCGCCGTGCAGTAGAAGAGCAGAATCCACCCTTTGGAAGAGTGGAGCGGTGCCACATAATGCGTGTAGCCGATCAGGGCATCCGAGAGCAGAAAGAGCAGTGCGGCACACAGCAGCCACCCCCGGTACGGGCGCTGCTGGAGCAGGGCGGCAACCACAAGCGAGAGGAGCAGCAGGGCGTAGAGCACTACCCCCACCGCCTCACCGATAGGTTCGATATGGTCTGCCAGAAGAGCCAACCCCGCAACAAGCGGAAGCAGGATGGCAAGCGGCCATGCCGGGCGTACCCTTTTTCGCCCGATGTGGGGCACCATCTCGCACAGATAGCAGCCCAGAGCTGCGGCAAAGAGCCCCATCTGCGGGACGAACCACCCCATGGCACCGGCCGCATCTCCTGCGGCCGAGAGGAGCAGTCCGAGGGGGATCTGCCAACCGCTGCGGCGGCGGATCGAGGCGACTGCGGCCACCCCAAAGAGGAGCAATGTGAAGATCGACAGCATGGCTCTTGGTTCTAATCGGTGCGTTACGAATTATTCTTTCTGCAAATGTACAAAGAAATTGCAAAACCGGATAATCTGCCGGCCTCCAAATCCTCTTTTTCCTCCAATCGGCAATTTTTTTACGCCAATCCTTGCTATTTTCGATTTTTTCTTCGTAACTTGCAACCAAAGAACCAAAAATTTCCGTCGATGAGAACCGTACCCCTATCATTGCTCCCTTAAATTCGAGGGAGCTGACCAAAAGAGAAACGGCGCAGAAAGTTGCCCTCGGGCAACGCGCCGTAATGAGCAACTGCGGCCCCAGCCGAGCGCAAAGCGAAAGCCTAATGGACAAAAGGGATGAGCGGCGGGGAATGGGCAATGAGTAATGAGCAATGAGCAATGAGTAATTGGGCTTACGCTCCGAAATATTCTTTGGTAATATTCCGGAGACAAGGTGATAACTCCTAATTCCTCATTCCTAATTGCAAGAACACCATCACCGCCAAGGTGTTAAAATTATAATCGGCAAAACGATTTGTACAACTTTGTAAAACGAAATGTGCAAAAATCCAAAATTTTTGCGAGCGTTTGAAGCGACCATTTGAGCGGAAATTAAACGCTTTTCAAACACTATTCAAACGATA
>SUZM01000006.1 GCA_015059965.1 Rikenellaceae bacterium | reverse complement strand
TTATTTGTGTAAGTTCGGTGTAAGTTACCACCTCTAAAAATGTAAGTAATTCTGCTTTTTCTCGGCTCATTCTGCTCATTTATCGTGCAGAATGTAATTATAAAGAGAAAGCGGTAAAACCCGTTTGATTAAGGTTTTACCGCTAACTTCTTCATTTTGACCGCCCTCCTATTTTTCTCGAAGAGCAGCGTGAGCCGCTGCCAGACGTGCGATGGGCACACGATAGGGCGAGCAGCTGACGTAGTTCAGACCGGCATAGTGGCAGAACTCTACCGACGAGGGCTCACCACCGTGCTCACCGCAGATACCGCACTTCAGGTCGAGGCGCGTGCCACGGCCCTTCAATACGGCCTCGCGCACGAGCTGACCCACACCATTGCGGTCGAGTACCTGGAACGGATCGGCCTTCAGGATACCCTTCTTCAGGTATACGGGCAGGAACTTGGCGATATCGTCACGCGAGAAACCGAGGGTCATCTGCGTCAGGTCGTTGGTACCGAACGAGAAGAACTCGGCCACCTCGGCGATCTGGTTGGCCGTAACGGCGGCACGCGGAACCTCGATCATCGTACCTACCAGGTAGTCGATCTTGTCGTTGCGCTCTGCGAATACCTCGTTGGCTACGCGGTCGATGATGTTCTTCTGGTAGCGGAGCTCCTTGTGGTTACCCACCAGCGGCACCATGATCTCCACCTTCACATCCGTACCCGAAGCCTTGACATTCATGGCAGCCTCGATGATGGCGCGGGCCTGCATCTCGGTGATCTCGGGATAGGTGTTACCCAGACGGCAACCACGGTGACCCAGCATCGGGTTCACCTCATGCAGGTACTCTACCTTGGCGGCTACGGTCTCGTAGGGGATACCAAGCACCTCGGCCATCTCACGCTGCTCCTTCTCAGTGTTGGGGGCAAACTCGTGCAAAGGGGGATCCAAGAGGCGCACGATCACGGGATAACCCTTCATGGCCTTGAACAGACCCTCGAAGTCACCACGCTGCATGGGGAGCAACTTAGCCAAAGCCACACGACGACCGGCCTCATCATCGGCCAGGATCATCTCGCGCACGGCCTTGATACGGTCGCCCTCGAAGAACATGTGCTCCGTGCGGCAGAGACCGATACCCTCGGCACCAAAGGCGAAGGCCTGCTCGGCATCGCGCGGCGTGTCGGCATTGGCGCGAACCTTCATGGTGGCATACTTGCCGGCCAGCTCCATCAGCTGACCGAAGTCACCGCTCAGGTCGGCATCCTTGGTGGCTACCTGACCCAGGTAAACCTCACCGGTCGAACCGTTCAGCGAGATCCAGTCACCCTCCTTCACGGTGTAACCGTTCACCTGGATGGTGCGGTTCTTATAGTCGATCAGCAGCTCACCGGCACCCGATACGCAGCACTTACCCATACCACGAGCCACCACGGCAGCGTGCGAGGTCATACCACCGCGGGCGGTCAGAATACCGGCAGCATCGAGCATACCCTTCAGATCCTCGGGCGAGGTCTCGATACGCACCAGGATGGCCTTCTTGCCCGTCTCGGTGAATACCTTCTCGGCATCATCGGCAAAGAAGACTACGGGACCCGAAGCGGCACCGGGCGAAGCGGGAAGACCCTTCGTGATCACGGTGGCGTTCTTCATAGCCGTCTTGTCGAATACGGGGTGGAGGAGCTCGTCGAGCTTGGCGGGCTCACAACGCAGCACGGCGGTCTTCTCGTCGATCAGCCCCTCGCGCAGCATATCCATGGCGATCTTCACCATGGCGGCACCGGTACGCTTACCGTTGCGGCACTGCAACATCCAGAGCTTGCCATCCTGGATGGTGAACTCGATGTCCTGCATATCGGTGAAGTACTGCTCCAGGTGGTGCTGGATCTCGTTGAGCTCGGCATAAACCGTAGGCATCACCTCCTCGAGCGAAGGATACTTCTCCTTGCGCTCCTCCTCGGAGATGTTCTGAGCCTTGGCCCAGCGCTTCGAACCCTCGATGGTGATCTGCTGCGGCGTGCGGATACCGGCAACCACGTCCTCACCCTGAGCGTTAACCAGGTACTCGCCGTTGAAGATATTCTCACCCGTGGCGGCATCACGCGAGAAGGCCACACCCGTAGCCGAGTTCTGACCCATGTTACCGAATACCATGGCCTGAACCGAAACGGCCGTACCCCACTCGGCGGGGATGTTGTTGAGCTGACGGTAGAGGATGGCACGCTCGTTCATCCACGAACCGAATACGGCGCAGATGGCACCCCAAAGCTGCTCCCAGGGGCAGGTGGGGAAGTCGTTGCCGGTCTGCTTCTTCACGGCGGCCTTGAAGTTTACAACCAACTCCTTGAGGTCCTCAACCGTGAGGTCGGTATCCATCTTCACACCACGCTTCTCCTTCTGCTCCTCGATGAGCACCTCGAAGGGATCCTGATCCTCCTTCGATACGGGCTTCATGCCCAGCACCACGTCGCCGTACATCTGTACGAAACGGCGGTAGGAGTCCCAAGCGAAACGGGGGTTGCCCGAGAGCTTCGAGATGGCCTCGACAGCCTCATCGTTCATACCCAGGTTCAGAATCGTATCCATCATACCGGGCATCGAGGCGCGGGCGCCCGAACGCACCGAAACCAGCAACGGGAGCTCCTTGCCACCGAACTGGCGACCGGTCAGGTTCTCAATGTTCTGGATAGCCTTCTCCACCTCGGGCTTGAGCATCTCGATCACAGCGGCCTTGCCCTGCTTGTAGTACTCCGAGCAAACCTCGGTGGTGATGGTGAATCCGGGAGGCACGGGAATACCGATCAGGTTCATCTCCGCCAAGTTGGCGCCCTTACCACCCAGCAGTTCTCTCATTTTGCCGTTACCCTCGGCCAGCTTGTTACCGAAGGTATAGACACGTTTTACGTCTGCCATAATTTTTTTGGTCTTTTTTAGTTGTTAAAATATAATCTCAAATGTCTTATAGTCAAAAAGTTAAAGGACGAACAACACAATGCCCTCCCTACCCTTTCGGCGGCTTCATCGCCCCTCGGCGGGGTAAATCTACCGAACATACACACCTTTAAGGGTTACGAAAGTACGGCTTTTTTCCTAATTTTCCAAATTCGCAGGGCGGAAATAGAGAAAAAGGGGCAAATTTCTGCTTCGCCCGCCCCGATAGCGATCCCGCATATAGAGCGGCAGAGGCTCCCCCGAGAGGGGATCGAAGAGCCACTCCCGAGCATAGACATCGGCCCGCAGAGGCTCCCAGTCTGCCCCGAGCAGGATGCGGTCGCGCATCTGCCACACCCCGCGTCTAAAGCGCGTTCCGCGCCCCGCACGCTCGGCCTTAAGCAGCGGATCCTTCAGCGGAAAGTCCTCCCCCGCATGGCCCACAGCGCCAAGCAGGATCAGCGATTCGAGGGCTCCGTCGAGGGCCATGCGATCCAAATAGGCAGCAAGGGAGGAGTCGTCGTTGCAGAGCAGCAGGCAGGCCCTGCGGCCCAACAACTCCCCCTCGACCAGCAGCACTCCGTAGTCGCTCCGAACGCTCCGGGGCAGGAAGTAGTCCGCCTGGTAGAGGAGAGCGAAGTCGAGTCCGTCGCGGCGCGATGAGGTGCGGTGGACCACCGCATAGTCCCCCTGCGAGTGGGCCGCCAGATCCAAAGCCACCGCCTCATTCTCCACACCAAAGAGGGCGACAAGGGGCAGCGAAAGGGAGTCCAGCAGGGCGGCATAGCGCTCGACAGACTCCTTATAGCGCTCACCGGTCCAGCGTTTCGATCCGCGGGGCGTATAGTCGCCATCGCCGCCAAAGGGTGAGGGTACCGTGTCGTAGAGGCCGCCCAGGTCGTAGTAGGCTGCGGCACAAACCTCTTGGGCCGAAAGTTCGGCGGAGAGGATCATGCAGAGCCCCAAAAGGGATATGCGAAAGAGATTCATCAGGGACAAATTTACTCATTATTTGCAAAAGCAAGAAATTTTAACGACCTTTGTAAAAAATGAAGCCTAAAATTACCGGATCATGAAACGACAATTTATCGGATTTATCGCCCTGGCCGCTCTGCTGTTCGGCCCGAGCCGCCTCATGGCGCAAGAATTTGAGCACTACTTCTCGGATTCCACCCTGCGCATCGACTACACCCTGATGGGCAACGCCTCCGAGCAACATGCCGCCCTGAAGGAGTTGCAACACTACCCCGAGTGGTCGGGCCGTCGCCACAACCTCTCGACCAGCCCCTTACGCGGAAACGGTCAGGTGATCCTTCGCGACAAGGCCTCGGGCGAGGTGATCTATCGCCAGGCCTTCTCGTCGCTCTTCCAGGAGTGGATCGTAACCCCCGAGGCCCGGGAGGTGAGCCGCAGCTTCGAGGCCACCTTTTTGGTCCCCATGCCCCTGCAGGAGGCCGAGGTTGAACTGGTGCTGATGAACAACCGCGGAGAGGAGCAGTGCTCGCTCAAACACACGATTCATCCCGACGATGTGCTGATCCGCGACCTGAGTGCCGTGGAGCCCCAGCCCCACGAATACCTCCACCGCGGAGGGTCGGACGAGGCGTGCATCGACGTCTGCATCCTGGCCGAGGGCTACACCGAAGCCGAGATGGAGCTCTTCCTCGAAGATGCCCGCAAGGCCGCCGAGGAGATCCTGCGCTACGCCCCCTTCAACGGCTACCGCGAGCGCTTCAACTTCATCGCCGTAAAGAGCCCCTCGAAGCACGCGAACGTGAGCGTTCCGCAGGATGATCAGTGGCGCGAGACGGCCATCAACTCCAACTTCATGACCTTCTACATGCCCCGCTACCTGACCACCTCCAACGTCTATGCGCTCTACGACCAGGTTCGAAACATCCCCTGTGAGCATCTGGTCGTACTGGCCAATACGGAGACCTACGGCGGTGGCGGCATCTACAACTCCTACACCCTGACCACGGCCCACCACCCCCACTTCAAACCGGTGGTGGTCCACGAATTCGGCCACTCGTTCGGCGGCCTGGGAGACGAGTACTTCTACGACACGGAGGATGCCACGGATGAGACCTACTCGCTCGCACACGAACCCTGGGAGCCCAACATCACCACGGGGGTCGATTTCGACTCGAAGTGGGCCGATCTGATGCCCGAAGGCGTGGAGCGCCCCACCCTTCCGACCGATCAGCGCAAGGCCGACTATACGGTGGGCCTCTATGAGGGTGGCGGCTATCGCACGAAGGGGATCTTCCGCCCGGCCGTGGTCTGCCGCATGCGCGACAACGTGGCCGACCGCTTCTGCCCGGTTTGTGAACGCAACCTCGAGCGGGTCATCCTCCACCAGACCGAGCCCGAAAAATAGGGAGCGCGAAGAGGAACAGCACAATACAAGAAGATGCGGGGAAACCCGCATCTTCTTATATTTTATACTCTTAAGAGAATCCATTCATTGCTCACTGCTCATTGCTCATTATTCTCCGCACTGCGGGGATTCTCAACACCGGCAGAAGGGCCCAGGCGGGCAGCAGGCAGCAGATCGCCACAAGGAGTTTGGTCAGCCAACCGGGCAGGCAACGACGACGATGCGCAAAGAGGGCCTTCAACCCCTTGCGGGCCACCTCGTCGGCCGAGAGCATCACGCCAAAGCGACGAAGGCGACGGCGCACCTTCTGATCCAGGTCATAGAGCGGGGTATCGACCGCCGAGGGGAAGAGTGTGGTTACCCCCACCCCCTTGCCACGCATCTCATACCAGAGCGACTGTCCGAAGCTCTTTAAGTAGCCCTTCGTGGCGGCATAGGCCCCGATGGTCGGATAGGGCATCCAGGCCGTAATGGAGCTCACTAAGAGGATATAGCCCCGACCGCGGGCTGCCATCTCGGCCCCATAGAGGCGGCAGAGTTTGGTCGGCGTGGTGCAGTGCAAGGCGACGATACGATCGAGCTGCTCCGGATCGCTCTTTTCGAGCACTCCAAAGAGGAGCATCCCGGCATTGCTGATCAGGATATCCGGCACGACAGCCTGCTCCGTTGTCCAGCGATGGAGCTCTTCGGCGGCATCCGAAAGCGTAAGATCGAGGCAAAGACACTTTGCCTCGATCCCATAGGTTGTTTCGAGTTGGGAGGCCAGGGCACAATTCTCCTCCGCGCGGTTGCTCACCATCGCCAGGTTCCACCCCGCCTCGGCCAGCCGGCGCGAGAAGGAGGCTCCGATGCCCGACGAGGCCCCGGTGATCAATGCCCAACGCCCCATCTCGGTTTATGCTATCAGCAGGTACAACGCGGCCCCCACAAAGTAGCCGATCAGCACCAGCCACGAAAGTTTCTTGAAGTAGTAGCCAAACGAGATCTTCTCCAAGCCCATCACCGTTACGCCGGCCGCCGAGCCGATGATCAGGATCGAGCCGCCCGTTACGGCACAGTAGGCCAGGAAGGTCCAGAAGGAGCTGTTGCAGGCGAACTCGCCCATCGCCGCTACGGGATACATGCCCATCGTAGCCGAGACAAGGGCCACATTGTCGAGGAACGAGGAGCAGACACCCAGCACCAGCGCAATCATATTCGAGTCGGAGAAGGTGGCATTGAGGAAGTTGGCCAGGATGGCCAGCTGACCCGTGGCATTGAGGGCATTGACCGACATCAGGATACCCAGGAAGAAGAAGATGGTCGAGATATCGACGCGCATCAGCACCCGGTGCATGCGCAAATTCTGCAACCCCTCGTCCTGCGACTCGGCATAGCGACGATCGGTCATGATCCACAGGGCAACCAGGCCCAGCAATACGCCCATAAAGGGGGGCAACTGAATCAGGCTCTGCAATACGGGCACCAGGGCCAGCGAGACCAGGCCCACGATCAGGATGCGCTTGCGGAACTTCGGGTCGATGCGGCTATCGCCCACCTCGACAGCCTGGGGAGCCTGAACAAGCCCCTCCTTGGGGAGCATAAAGGTCAATCCCGTAAGCGGCACAAGCATCATCACCACCGCCGGCAGGAAGAGGCTCGACATCTGGTGTGTCACCGTCAGGTTGCCGCCCGTCCAGAGCAGCAGAGTCGTCACATCGCCGATCGGCGACCACGAGCCACCGGCATTGGCCGCCACGATAATCATCGAGGAGTAGAGAAGACGCATATTGCGCTCGGGGATCAGTTTGCGGGCAATGGCGATCATCACAATCACGGTGGCCAGGTTTCCGAGCAAGACCGACAAGAAGAAGGTGGTAAAGCTCAAGATCCAGAGGAGCTTACGCTGGCGATTGGTCTTGATGGCCGAGGAGATCACCCCGAAGCCGCCATGGCTGTCCACGATATCGATTATGGCCATCGACCCCAAGACAAAGAAGAGGGTTGTGGCCACATCGCCGAGCGAGTTGATCAGCTTGAACTCGATGAATTCATAAGCCAACTCGGCGGTCGAGAGCTCGGCAAACTGGGGGAATCCCACCAAGAACTCCTGCAGGTGTACGGGCGGATGAGCCGAGAAGATCCCCGCAGCATCCAAAAGGAAAATCAGCCATAAGAGAATCGACATGCCCACGGCCGTTGCCGCCTTGTTGATGCGAATCGCATCCTCGAAGGCGATCATCAGAATTCCGACCAAAAAGATGATCGGCATCAGGTAATACAAGATCATAAGTCTACATTTTTTAGGTTTCCATCATCGGGAAGCGGGGGATTATGGCTGCGCAGCCCCTACCCCGCCCCGCTTGCTCATACAAAAATAGTAAACCCTGATCACATTTCCAAGCGATGCCCCATATTTTTGGCCGGCAAGGCATTTTTTTTCGTCTTTAGGCTCCATGGCCACAAGGCGCAGATTCACCCGAGGGAGCCTGGCCCACTGCCGGTGGCGAGAGGGTCATCGGGCATTGGCATCCTGCAGGCGAGGGGCCGTATGGCGGCCGATCCAGGCATCGAAGGAGTAGCGGCCCGGGCCGAAGAGCATCAACAGCAGGAAGAGGCTCAGGAAGATGAACGGAAGCTCGCGCGAGAAGAAGGGCTGGCCGTGGTGGATGACAAAGAGGGCCACGAGCAGGGCAATCACGATCGGGATAAGCATCAGGCGCGTGAGCAGGCCCAGGATCACAAAGCCGGCACAAAAGACCTCGGCAAAGATGCAGAGCATGAGCGAAAAGCGGCTGCCGACGGCCAGCGGGTCGGGGAAGTGGAGCTCCAGCTCCTCGAAACGGATCCACTTGTCGATGCCGTGGGCGAGCAACAGCCCCCCGAAGAGGAGGCGAAGCAGCAGCAAGAGCCACGAGGCCCAACGCTCGTGGGGCTGCACGGGAAAGAGAAAGCGTGTCAGATGATACATGGCAGCGAATTTTATTGGTTCTACGCCCCCTCCCTCCGCACGGATAGTGCCAAAATAACTCCCGAAGGGGAGAAATCGCACGCTCGAGGTAGGTTTTATGGGATAAATTTTCTATCTTTGTCCAACAAACAACAGCTACGCACTATGGCAGTAATTTTCAAATTCAGAATGCTCAGCGACGAAAACGACCACTTCGTGCGCGACTATGAGGTGCCGGCCTCGATGACCCTTCTCTCCCTCCACGACTTCATTCGCGAGACCCTTGAGTATGAAGAGGGGATGGTCTCATTTTACACGGCCGATGATCGCTGGGAGAAGCTCCGCGAATTTACGCTCATGGATATGGGGTTGGGCGATGCCGAGGACGAGCAGGCCCCCCGGGCCATGGAGCAGGTCGAGCTGCAGCAGATCATGCGCCATGTGCACGATCGACTGATCTACCAGTTCGACCTCTTCGGAGATCGCGCCTACTACCTCGAGCTGATGGATGTGGTGGCCGCCGATCCCGACTTTACCTACCCGCGCGAGGCCTTTGCCCATGGGGCCACCCCCGACCAATACGAGGCCGGGCTGGCCGAAGACGAAGGTTCGATCTTCGAGGAGATGATGGGGGGTTACAGCGACTTCGAGGGGGACGACAACTACGACGACGAGTACAGGTATTAGGGTCGAATGAGCGAGTCGATGAGATATAAGGAATTGCCCTCCTCATAAACTCTTCAGTTCCATCGGTTTAATTGTGAATCGTAAATTGAAAAAGCTTCTGGTGGTCGTGGGCCCGACGGGATCGGGGAAGACGGATCTGAGCATTCGTCTGGCCCGTCACTTCTCGGCGCCGATCCTCTCGACCGATTCGCGGCAGTTCTACCGCGGAATTCCGATCGGAACGGCCCAGCCCACACCCGACCAGCTGCAGGCCGCCGAGCACCACCTGATAGCCTCGCACGATCTGGAGGAGGGGTTGAACTGCGGCAGCTACGAGGTGCTGGCCCTGGAGATTCTCGAGCGTCTCTTCCAAACACACGACACGGTGGTGGCCGTCGGGGGCTCGGGACTCTATGTGCAGGCCCTGTGCGAGGGGATGGACGATCTGCCCGAAGCCGATGAGACGATCCGCCAGGCCCTGGCCGAAAAGCTCCGCGCAGAGGGGTTAGAGACCCTGACCGAGGAGCTGCGGGAGCGCGACCCGGCCTATTGGGCACAGGTGGACCGGCAGAATCCGGCGCGCGTACTGCGGGCATTGGAGGTGTGCCGCAGCACGGGACGACCCTACTCCGAGTTGCGCACAGGCGAACGGAGGAGTCGCAACTTCGAGATCCAGAAGGTGGGGGTCGATATGCCGCGTGAGGAGCTCTACGAGCGAATCAACCGCCGCGTGGAGCTGATGATGGAGCAGGGGCTCGAAGCCGAAGCGCGGAGGGTCTATCCCCTGCGCCACCTCAACTCCCTGCAAACCGTAGGCTACAAGGAGCTCTTCCAATACTTCGATGGCGAGATCACGCGCGAGGAGGCCGTGGAGCTGATCAAACGCAACTCACGCCGCTATGCCAAGCGCCAACTCACCTGGTTTCGGCGCGATGAGGCGATCCGCTGGTTTCACCCCACGCAATACGAGGAGGTGATTGCCTGGCTTGAGCCGACCGAATAAGCAAAACACCCCTTTTCGATCGCTTGCACACCCCGACTTTTCTCTTATTTTTTGAAAAGTCGGATTTTTTTCGTATCTTTGCGAAAAGCTTTCTGCCCCAAATATGCAGACCTAAGCAATAGATCAAGACACTATATTTTCAGCATTTAGAGAGATTCGCAGGCTGTCGGGCCCACACCCCGCAGGCGGAGATGTTGTATCTTCACGCCGGCAAAAGGGACGGATTCGATGGTCGCGAATAAAAAATGTCAAACTTAAATGTATAGTGTATCATGAAAAACAATCCAACCTTTTACCGACTGGTAGCCAGCATGGAGGGCCACCGGCTGAACATGGACCGCGAGCTCTCTGACGAGATGGCCGCCGATTACGATCGTCGCATCACGACGCTTCGGAAGAGGTACTCCCGGGTGGAGCGTTACGCCCATCCGGTCTCCGTGGAGTTGGAGCGCAAAGGGGACTTCCTGTCGGCCTGCGTGAGCTCCGCTGCAGCCGTGAAGGCCTACCTGAAGGGGGCCGAAGTTGCCACGGAGGGGGCCCGCAAATCCCCCGCCCACAGCAAATGGCGCTCGATCCTCGCAGAGCGTGCCGCACAGCTCAGGCAGAAGGCCGAAGTGTGTGCGACTGCCGACCCGCAACTCGAGCGGTTGCTGTATCGCGATGGTACGCGCTGTGCCTAAACACCAGAGGCTGTCCGACTCAATGCCGGACAGCCTCTGGTATTTATTTCCCTATTTAAGTTAAGCGAAACGGTCGGTAACGGCTGCGCAAGCCGCATCGCCCGTGATGTTGAGTGTCGTGCGCACCATATCGAAGATACGATCCAGAGCATAGAGCAGCGGAAGCCCCTCGATAGGGATACCGGCACCCACCAGCACAGCCACCACCATCAGCGTGGGCCCCGGGACTCCGGCCTGGCCGATCGAGCCGAGGGTCGAGACCAGAGCGATGGTGACATACTGGGCCATCGAGAGCTCGATGCCATAGAGCTGCGCAAAGAAGAGGGCCACCAGCGTGTAGTATATCGCATTGCCCGACATGTTGATCGTGGCCCCCAACGGGAGGACAAAGCCCGTGGTCTGCTTCGAGAGTTTCAGTTCGTTCTCGCACACCTCCATATTCACCGGCAGCGTAGCCATCGACGAGGCGGTCGAGAAGGCGATGATCTGGGGTTTGAGCATCGCACGGAAGAAGTCACGCACCTTGACCCGCGAGAAGAGGATCAGGGTTGCGGGATAGACCAAAAGGCCCATAACGAATACGACCAGCAGATCGACCCAGACCAGGTTGGCGATCTGGAGCAGGATGGAGAATCCGAAGGTTCCCGTGGCATCGGCCATGAGGCCGAAGACTCCAAACGGTGCCACATACATCACCTTCCCGATACACCAGATCAGGGCCTCGAGCAGATAGTTCAGTCCATTGACCACCTTCAGGCGCTTGTCGCCGTTCAGGGTCGAGATTCCGAAGCCGAGGAACAAGCCGAAGACAATGATCTGCAGGATGTTCCCCTCGGCAAATGCCTGAATGGGGTTGGCCGGGATCATCCCGATCACCGTATCCCAGAACGAGAGCACGGGGGCCGTGCCGGCATCTCCGCCGGTAGTGATCAGCCCCGCAAGCTGTCCGGCATCCAGGCCTGCACCCGGACGGAAGAGCTCACCGGCTCCAATGGCCAGCAGCACGCTGATAAGCGTTGTGAGCAGGATGTAGCCGATGCTGATGACACCGATTCGTCCGGCCGACTTCGAGTCGCCGAGCGTAGCGGCTCCCGAGATGATGGAGATCGCCACCAGGGGCACCACCAGCATCTTGATGAGCTGAATAAAAAGATCACCCAAGGGCTTCAACGCTGCGGCCGAGGGTCCGAGCACCACACCCGCAACAATACCGGCAAGCATGGCAATGAGGATCCATACGCCGAGGTTCTTAAAGAGTTTTTTCATACTTGTGATAAACGGTCAGTAGTTGTTTTCATTGCAAAGGTAGTGAAAAATCTGCGGAAAATGGCCCATGCAGAAAAAATCTTGCAAAAGCCCCCTCGCGCGCTCCCGTGTGGCACCTTTGTTGTTTGGATCGGAGAGCGATAAATCAGATATGTAAATATGGTAATAGCTGCCAAAGATCGAAGCGTGGTCTTCGACGACTTTCCCCTAAGCGAGGGGATCTATGTGAAGGATGTGCGCCCCCTGATTCAGCCGCTGATTCTCCGCTACGGGATGAGCGAGTGGCGGGCGGCGGTGCTCACCAACGAACTGCACGGCCACCTGGGGATCTACTCCCTGCTGGGGGTCAAGATGGGCTGCCTCGCCCTGGAACAGTTCCCCGCAGGCGATGAGCCGCTGACGGTACTCTCCTACGCCGGCTCCGCGACTCCGCTGAGTTGCCTCAACGACGGCCTCCAGACCTCGACGGGGGCCACACTCGGCCATGGGACCATTCGGCTCTGCGAGGGAGAGCCCGCAGCAGCCAAAGCCCTCTTCTGCAAGGGCGAGGGGCGCGTGCTGCTGACCCTCAAAGAGCAGACAGCCCGGCAAATTGCAGCCGACATCGCGCTCGGCCGCAAACAACACGGCCTGCGCTCGAATGGCTACTGGGCGTACATCCGCCGCCTGGCCCTGCGCTACTGGCTCGAATTCGACCGCCACGAGATCTTCGAGAGGGTTGCCGAGCATCCGCCGAAGTCAGGCGGAGAGGCTGCCCGCTAACCGCCGGCCCCCAGATCGACAAGATCGCCTCCGCGATCTCCGGGATCGAGTCCCCCGGCCCGGGATTTTTGGGGGGGGGCGAGGCCCTCGGGGGTAAAAGAGAGCCCCCGAGAGCCAAAACGGCTCAAAAAAAAGCAAATTTCAATCCGCGCGGCGCGCGGCTACGAATAATTTTTGTACTTTTACGGAGCAAAAACGAACAAGGATGAAGATAATCGTAGCCGTAACTGCCGCCAGCGGAGCGATCTACGCCCGCCAGCTGCTCGAAGAGCTGATCGAAAACCCCGAGGTGGAGCAGATCGCCCTGATCGAGAGCACACACGCCTCGGAGGTGGCTGCCCTCGAGGGGATCACCCTGCCCCACCACCCCAAGATCGAGCGCATGGAGAACCGGGACCTCTTCCGCTCTCCGGCCAGCGGCTCGGCACGTTGGGAGGCGATGGTTATCTGCCCCGCATCGGTCGGCACCGCAGGCCGCATTGCCGCGGGCATCTCGCAAAGCCTTATTGAACGGGCGGCCGACGTGATGCTCAAGGAGCGCAGGCGGCTGATCCTTGTGCTACGCGAGACCCCCCTCTCCCTCATCCACCTGCGCAACCTGACGACCCTCACCGAGGCCGGGGCCATCATCCTGCCCGCCGCCCCCTCCTTCTACGCCCGCCCCGACACGATCGAGAGCCTCTGCCGCTCCGTAACCGAACGGGTGTGCGCCCTGCTCGGCCTCGAGGGCGAACGCTTCACCTGGGGGGAGAAGTAAGAGAAGCCATTCAAAATTTTCTATTCATTTTTTCCTATTCATTTTTTTAGTTGGAGATGCCATGGGAAATTTCGGCCGGGGTCAAGGCTCCCGTCAGCCCCGTTTCGGGGCTCCTCACCCGGGCCGGCGGTACCCGACATCGGGCAAAGAGAAGAGGCTTTTGCGAAAAAATCGAGGACACAAAAAAATAATTGTGAATTGTGAATTGTGAATTGTGAATTTATTTCTATCTTTGTGCCCGCGAAATCAATAACTTAAAAAACAGATACACTATGGCAACAACTGCTGACATCAAAATCGGTATGTGCATCGAGCTCGATGGCAAGACCGTTCAGATTATCGACTTCCAGCATGTAAAGCCCGGCAAGGGTCCGGCTTTCGTGCGTACCAAGCTCAAGAACCTCGAGAACGGCCGCGTACTGGAGAACACCTTCTCGGCCGGTTCGAAGATCGAGCCCGTGCGCGTGGAGCGTCGCCCCTACCAGTTCACCTATGAGGATGATCTGGGTGCCCACTTCATGCACACCGAGACCTTCGAGGAGATCAACATCGACAAGAACCTGATCACGAACTACGACCTGATGGCCGATGGTCAGATTGTGGAGGTGATGTTCCACACCGAGAAGGAGACCGTCCTCTCGGCCGAGCTGCCCCCGATCGTCGATATGGAGGTAACCTACACCGAGCCCGGCGTGCGTGGCGATACGGCTTCGACCAACTCGCTCAAGGCCGCTACGGTAAACACCGGTGCCGAGATCCGCGTTCCCCTGTTCATCAACACGGGCGACAAGATCCGCGTAGATACCCGCACCCGCGAGTACTACGAGCGCATCAAGTAGTCTTTTGACGCCATAGGGCAACAGCCCCTGAAACAGCCCCCCGAATGGAGCAGATGCAATTCCATTCGGGGGATTTTTTGTGCAAAATCGGCTTCCCCGAACTCCGCGATCATGGAGGCCCGGATACCCCCCCCAAATAATCTCCCATATAAATATGGTATAGGCTAAAATTTTCACGCTGCAGATGATTTTTTGAAAAAAATATATACTTTGTATTGCAAAGTAGTAAAATTTATATTATATTTGCATCGTAAAAGTAATTATAAATCGTTACAACTATTAAAAACCATACGATTATGAAAGAGACCCAAAGTGCAAGCCTTGCTTCGCAATCCTTTGTTTTTGAGCAGGATGCGTATGTAGAGCTGAAGAGCTATCTGGACGATGTCGCCTCCCGTCTTCCGCTCACGGACTGCGACACGCTGGAGGACGTGGAGTTCCGTTTTGCGGAGATCTTCCAAGAAAAACTCACCTCGCCGATGATGGTGGTAACGCTACGCATGGTGCAGGAGGCGATTGCGCAGATGGGATCGCCCACGGCATTTGGCGAAAAGCGCCACACCTCAACGGAGCAAAGTGAGCCCCGGGCACCGCGAACAGGTCGCCTCTACCGCTCGCTCAACGATCGCTCGATTGCGGGTGTCTGCGGAGGCCTGGCCGCCTACTTTCGGATCGATCCCACGATGCTTCGTCTGGTGACCCTGTTGTTGATCCTCTTCGGCGGCCTCTCGATCTGGTTCTATGTGATTTTGTGGATCCTGCTGCCCGAGGAGCCGCTGCAAGGCGGCACATTCCAGGAGGGTGGGCGCTAAGCGAGAAGAGTAGAAAGAGTAGAGAGAATAAAAAGAGTAGAAACCAAAAATAGAAACCTATGGCAGAAGATAATGTAAAGGCGCAACTGCGCAAGGGAATTTTGGAGTATTGCATCCTGGCCATTCTGTCGCGCGAGGACTCCTATGCTCCGAAGATTATCGCCGAGCTCAAGCGGGCACAGATGATCGTCGTGGAGGGTACGCTCTACCCCATCCTCACCCGACAGAAGAACCAAGGGCTCTTAACCTACCGCTGGGAGGAGTCGCCCCAGGGGCCGCCGCGCAAGTACTACACCCTCACCGAGAAGGGTCGCGAGCAGCTCAAGTACTTCGACGAGGCGTGGAACGAACTGGTCGAGCAGATTCGTCAAATCCGCAACTAAACAGCCCAATTGTCAAACCGAAAAAAGAGAAGATTATGAATAGTTTAGTAAGAGCTATTATTGCTATTGCCACAATGCTGGCGCTTATTGCTACGGCCTCCGGCTGTGTGCGGGTAAAGACGAACCTTTCGGAGGATGAACTCTCTGTTTTTATTCCGAATAAAGCGTTGAGAGGCAACGGAAAGTTGGAGACAAAGACGATTGC
Source organism: Rikenellaceae bacterium (assembly GCA_015059965.1). Classification (GTDB taxonomy): domain Bacteria; phylum Bacteroidota; class Bacteroidia; order Bacteroidales; family Rikenellaceae; genus Alistipes. The sequence goes on along the minus strand of SUZM01000006.1, from coordinate 88,467 downwards.
TCTGCCTGAATTTCAAGCAGTGAGCGCCCACCGCTCGGCCGATGTGACGCTCACGGCGGACGATGTGAAGCAAATCTCGGTTACGGCCGACGAGAATGTGATGCCCCATGTGGTGATCACCTGCCGGGCCGGGGTTCTCGATATTACGATTGACGATACCGTTAAGAGTGTGGGGGATATCACCTTCGAAGTTGCACTCCCGATGAACGATAAGATTAAAGAGCTGAAGGTGTCGTCGGCTGCCGAGATTTCGATGGTGAAGGGACTCACGCTTACGGTGGGGCACCCGTTGGAGCTGTCGGCCTCGTCGGCAGGTAAGATTAAGGGTTCATTCGAAGCCAAGGAGCTCTCCGCCCAAGCCTCGTCGGCCGCTGAGATTGGGGGCCGGGTCCGTGCTACAAAGGTAAAGATAGAGGCCTCGTCATCGGCCGATATTGAGGCCACTCTGATGGCCGAGCAACTGATGGTGCAAGCCTCGTCGGCAGCCTCCATCGAGTTGGAGGGTGTGGTTCGCAAGGCGCAGTTGCAGGCCTCATCGGCCGGCGATATCGACAGCGAGGAGCTCACCCTGACGGAGTGCAGCGCCTCGGCCTCGTCGGGTGCCGACATCCACTGCACCTGCACGGGAGATTTGAAGGCTTCGGCCTCGTCGGGCGCCTCGATCCGCTGCAAGGGCAACCCAACTACGACCGACATCCAAAAGTCGTCGGGCGGCTCGGTGACCATTCACAAGTAGAGATTCTAACGCAAAAATGAATGTTTATGAACGAGATTAAAAAGTGCAGCATTTCGGGTATTGCCTTTCAGTTTGAGCCCGATGCCTACGAGGAGCTTTCGCGCTACCTTCAGGAGCTCCGCAACCAATATAACGAAAACCCCGATGGCGAGGAGATTATTGCCGATATCGAGGCCCGCATCGCCGAGTTGATCCTCTCGACGCAGGATAATGGTCGCACCGTAGCCTTGCCTTTGGTGAAGAATATCATCGCCCAGTTGGGTTCGGCAGCCGAGATTGAGGAGGAGAGCTCGACCTCCGAGGAGCCCAAGGAGGAGCGAGTGCATCAGGAGCAACCGCGCATCCCGCGTCGCCTCTACCGCTCGGCCGAGGGAGCCAAGTTGGGAGGTGTCTGTGCCGGCCTGGGTAACTACTTCGATATCGACCCCGTTTGGGTTCGATTGATCTTCTGCCTGCCGCTTATCTCTTCGCTCTTTATTACGGGCTATTGGGCCCCTCTGTGGCTCCACTCGACGGTGCAGAACCTGACGGGGCTCTTCCTGCTGGGCTACCTGATCATGTGGTTTGCGGTACCGACCGCCCGCTCGGCCCGCCAGAAGCTCGAGATGAAGGGAGAGAAGATTACCCCCGAGTCGATTCGCCAGAAGACGGCCGAGGCCCGGAACGATGTCGATGGCCATCCCAAGGCGGTGGTAGCCGGTACGGTGTCGGCCTTTGGCCAGCTGGTCACCATCCTGCTGAAGATTATAGCCGGATTTATCCTGATGGGGCTGATCTTGGTGGCTTGTGCCCTGATTGTGGGGGCCTTCGCGGTGGTGATTCAGCCCGAGATGATTTCGCCCCACTACATCGAGATGTGGATTGCCCTCTTCGGTATCCTTACGGTGCTGGTTCCCTGCCTGTTGCTGATTTATGTGTTGCTCTGCCTGATTGCTTCGCGTCGGCCCAATGGCAAGGCCGTAGGCCTCACCTTCCTGGGATGGGTTGCCATTGTCTTCCTGCTCATCTTCTTTGCCTTGCGTGAGGGACTTCATCGCGATATTCTCGAGGAGGTTCTGCCGTCGCCGACCCATAACAGCCTGAATCTGATGAACGACTCGATGGAGGTTATTGAGGAGGCTGCCGAAGAGTACGAAAAGGCCATGGAGGAGGCCGCAAGCCAAATCGAACAGGCTGTCGAGGCTGGAAACGGCCTCCTGCAGGTAACCACCCCCGAGGGGAAGATCGAGATGAAGGTCGATGAATCGGGACTGAAAATCGATGTCAAAGAGCGGGTGCAGTAGTCCGCTGGAGAGCCGAATGAATCGGGCCGACTTGTTCCAAAAGTGGAAAAGTCGGCCTGTTTTTTGTAAAAATCCCTAAAAAATAGCTATCTTTGGCCGTTTTAACAGATTGACTATGGCAATTAAGCGTATCGGAATTCTCACCTCGGGAGGAGATGCCCCGGGAATGAATGCAGCAATCCGTGCCGTGACCCGCACGGCCATCTACAATGGTTTTGAGGTTCGTGGTATTATGCGAGGCTATCGTGGCCTGGTGACGGGTGAAATCAAGGAGTTCACTTCGAGTAGCGTCTCGAACATTATCCAGCAGGGAGGAACCATCCTCAAGACGGCCCGCTGCCAGGAGTTCACCACCCCCGAGGGGCGTAAGCAGGCCTACGAGAATATGAAGGCGGCCGGTATCGATGCCCTGGTGGTAATCGGCGGCGACGGTTCGCTCACCGGAGCCGAGACCTTTGCCCGCGAGTTCGATGTGCCGATCGTAGGCCTTCCCGGAACGATCGACAACGACCTCGGAGGGACCGACTCGACGATCGGCTACGACACGGCCCTCAACACGATCATGGAGGCCGTGGATAAGTTGCGCGACACGGCTTCGAGCCATGAGCGCCTCTTCTTTGTCGAGGTCATGGGGCGCAACGCCGGCTTCCTGGCCCTGAACTCGGCCATCGCCTCGGGTGCCGAGGCGGCCATCATCCCCGAGATCGAGACAGAGGTCGATCAGCTGGCCGAGCTCATCAGCACGGGCTTCCGCAAGAGCAAGAACTCGGCTATAGTTTTGGTGGCCGAGAGCCCCAAGACGGGCGGAGCCATGGGGCTCGCCGAGCGCGTAAAGAAGGAGTTCCCGGAGTATGATGCCCGCGTGACGATCCTGGGCCATATCCAGCGCGGCGGTTCGCCTACGGCCGTAGACCGCAACCTGGCCTCGCGCATGGGTGCCGCAGCGGTCGAGGCCCTGATGGAGGGACAGCGCAACGTGATGATCGGCATCAAGAACGGCGAACTGGTCTATGTGCCGATTCGCAAGGCCCTGAGCCATGAGAAGACCATCAACCGCAAGGGGTTGGACTTGGTAAAGATCCTCTCGATTTAGGAGCTCTACAAGCCCCCGACACACTCAAAAAGCAGACAACAAAAAAACACAAACGAAATAAGATGAAGAAGGTAATCGGTATCGGCAATGCACTGACCGATATGTTGGTAAATCTGAAGAGCGACTCCGTGCTGGGGCGCTTTCAACTCAAGAAGGGCTCGATGAGCCTGGTGGATACGGCCCTGCAGACCGAAATCTCGAAATCGGTGGCAGGACTCCCCTACTCGCTCTCGCTGGGCGGCTCGGCCGGCAACACCATCCGTGCCATGGCCCGCCTGGGGGCCAAGGTGGGATTCATCGGCAAGGTGGGCCGCGACACGACGGGCGACTTCTTTCAGCAGGCCCTCGAAAACCTCGGTGTGGAGCCCATCATCCTGCGCGGCGAGCAGAAGTCGGGCAAGTGCGTGTCGCTCATCTCACCCGATGGCGAGCGCACGATGGTCACCTACCTCGGTGCCGCCCTCGAGATGAAGGCTCACGAAATTCTGCCCACCATCTTCGACGGCTACGACTGCCTCTACGTCGAGGGCTACCTGGTGCAGGACCATGAGCTGATCCGCTCGGCCATGCACACGGCCAAGGCGTGCGGGCTGAAGGTGGCCATCGACCTGGCGAGCTTCAACGTCGTGGAGGAGAACCTCGAGTTCCTGCGCGGCCTGGTGCGCGACTACGTCGATATCCTCTTTGCCAATGAGGACGAGGCCCGCGCCTTCACGGGCGAAGCCGAGCCGCTGAACGCCCTGAACACCATCTCCGAGATGTGTGACCTGGTGATCGTGAAGATCGGCATGAAGGGCGCCCTGATCAAGCGCCACGAAGAGGTGGTGCATGTGGGGATCATGGCCGCCGCCAAGCGTGTCGATACCACGGGAGCGGGCGACTTCTACGCCGCAGGCTTCCTGGCCGCCTACTGCGAGGGGCTCTCGCTACGCCAGTGCGGTACGATCGGCGCCATCACGGCCGGCAAGGTGATCGAAGTGGTGGGTACCACCTTCGGCGAAGAGGCCTGGGAGGAGATCTTCTCGCTGGTAGGCAAGGTCAAGACCGAACGGTATCTGTTTTAAACGAAGAGGAACGATTCAAAATTATTTTCCTTGTCGCGGGAATATTACCAGAGAATATTTCTCTGCGTAAGCCAATTTCCTAATTCTCAAACCTCGTCCTCCCGAGGAGGTAGCAGAGGCATCATACTCCTCCCCTAAGTTAGGGGAGGAGTTTTTCGGGTCGCCCATAAAAAGATGGCCACGTCGGTTGCTTAAGCAACCTCCTCGCCATGACGCTTGATGCAATAAGAAACCCGGAAGGGGTGGCGTAACGCCACTTTTAACTTTCAGCAGCACCCCACAATTTTTGATTTTAGAGGAGCAGATTTTGTGCATCGCAATAAAAAACCCGGACGGGGTGGCGTAACGCCACTTTTAACTTTCATCAGCACCACATTTTTTTGATTTTAGAGGAGCAGATTTTGTGCCAACGAAGCTTGGGCCGGATGGGCTGTACTTAGCGTACTGCCCATTCGGCCCAAGCAAGGCGGTGCAAAATGTGCCCTATAAAATCAAAAAGAAAAATCGATAATTATTTGGAAATTATATGTTAATATCCAAAATCTCAAACTTCAACACCCCCGCAGGTACGGTTACCTCAACCGTCTCACCCTTCTTCTTTCCGAGCAGGGCCTTGGCAATGGGAGTTCCGATGGCGAGCTTACCCTCCTTAAGGTTGGCCTCGTGCTCGGCAACAATCGTATAGGTTACCTCCTTGTTGTTATTGAGGTTCTTGAGAGTTACCTTACTCAGGATCTGCACCTTCGACTTGTCGATCTTCGTCTCGTCGATAATGCGGGCATTCGAGAGCGTATCCTCCATCTTGGCGATACGCAGCTCCAGAAGACCCTGGGCCTCGCGGGCCGCATCGTACTCAGCATTCTCCGACAGGTCACCCTTGTCACGCGCCTCGGCAATAGCTGCCGAGATGGCCGGACGCTCGACCGAACGCATGTGGTCGAGTTCGTCTTTGAGCTTCTTATAGCCCTCGGCCGTCAGATAAATAATCTCTTTTGCCATTTCTGTCTATTCGTTTTTTAGCTGTTTTTCACACTTTTTTTGGGGCTCATTCGCCACCCGCCAACCGCGCCGAAAAGGCGTGTCGTCGGGCGGTGGGGCGCACCCCTGCGCCTCGGAAACACAACAAAAAGAAAGAATCCTAACCCGCAAAGGTTAGAACCCCTAACTTCTCATTTGATAGGACAAAGGTAAAAAGGAAAAACCGATTTTCCAAATAAGAAGCTCGTTAAAATTCGTTTAACTCCTTTTTTGCGAAGAGTTCAGCCGAAAAATTCTGGCACAAACTATGCCATGAGCCGAAGGCGAGAAAAAATGTGGTCGATGAGGCGAATTTTATCACCTGCCGGAGACATGCCGGCGAAGAGATGAGAAAAATGAGTAATTTTGTAAAATTATCAAGAATCATCAAAAAGAGAAGAGGCGTGCAGAAGATCGAAAATATCGTCTATGCGGGGTGTGCCACGCGCCCCTCGCCGGAGAATCGTGTCGCCCTTCTGAACGATGCCGGCGAGATGTATGCCGCACTGATCGCAGCGCTGCACCGGGCACACCACACCATCGACCTGGAGTACTACATCTTCGACGACGACCGCATCGGTCGCACCATCTCCGAGCTGCTGATTCGACGGGCACACCATGGGGTGCGGGTACGGGTGATCTACGACCTGCTGGGCTCGTGGATGCCCGCCTGGGGGATGCTGCGCAAACTCCGCAAAGCGGGTGTCGAGGTGCGCTACTTCCGCCCGCTGAAGGGGTTTCGACTCCTGAGGTGGATCAATATCCGCAACCACCGCAAGATCGCCATCGTGGATGGCCGCGTGGCCTTTCTCGGCGGGATCAACATTGCCCGCCGCTACCTGGAGGGCACAGAGCTCGGACACTGGCGCGACGAGCACCTCAAGATCGAGGGTGGGGCTGCATCCGACCTGCGGGAGCTCTTCCAGCGCGACTGGAGAGCCATCGGCGGGGAGGCAAGCGACCAGAGACGGAGCCCCTCCACGCCCCACCGCCTCAAAGGGGAGCGCACGCTGATTGCCTGGAGTGAGGAGGGGTGCTCACGCGGGGTGATGGAGCAGAGTCTGGTGGAGCTCATCCGCGGAGCCCGGAACGAGATCCTGCTCTCGACCCCCTACTACATCCCCACACCGCCGCTGCGCGAAGCCCTCACGGAGGCCCTGAAGCGAGGGGTTCGCGTAGAGTTGATGACTCCGGCCCGGGCCGACCTGAGAATAGCCACCTGGGCTGCCGAGAGCTACTACCAAGAGTTGCTCGCGCTCGGAGGGAGGATCTTTCGCTACAAAACCGGATTTCTGCATACCAAGATGGTGCTGATCGACCGCAGGCTGAGCAGCGTCGGCACCGCGAATCTCGACTACCGCAGCCTGCGGACCAATTGGGAGGTGGCGGCCTTTATCGACGATGAATCGTTCGGTGAAAAGATCGCCCAAACCTTTAGCCGCGACCGCAACAACTGCTCAAACCTGAACCCTGAGGTCTGGAGAGGCCGCTTCGTCCTCCTGCGCCTGCGCAGCCGCCTGGCCCGCCTCTTCTCACGTTGGCTCTAACGCCAATGAGGAGTGAGGAATGAGCAATGAGTAATGATTTACTTGTCGTTGTGAATATTCTTCGTTAAATATTTCGAAGCCTACCCCCCTAATACTCATTGCTCATTGCTCATTGCTACCGCCTATTGCTTTGCGTCTGTTGTGGGAAACTCGATCAGGTGGACCAGGTGCTCCACGTCGCGCATAAAGTTGCGTTTGTCGAGTTTCGGGGAGTAGATATAGCAGTCGAGGGTCAGCACCCGTCGTGAGGCCTCATCAAGGGTCGAATAGCTGACAAAGGGGCCACCCATAAAGTCGTTCTCCACATCCCAAAAACCGCGCAACTCTACCCAGATGCGGCCGTCGATCTTTACCGTGCGGCAGATCGGCGGAAAGGCGTAGGAGGTGGTCATATAGGAGCCCTCGGAGGGGCCGGGAATCTCTGCGGCAAACTTCAGGCGGGCACGCTCCACGGCGATATCCGACAGAGAGGCCTTCCCCTCATAGGGGCGCGAGTAGAGCATAAAGCCCTTCGATGCAGCGGGATATTCGTAGCGCATCCACATGAAATCCGAGGTCTGCTTGGCCAGCACATAACCCTTCGGCACATGCATCTTCACACCAAAGGTCTTCAGAATCTGCTCCTGGATATAGGGCTCGTTGTGGCGCTTGGCATAGTTGATCGCCCGGTCGCGCTCAGCCTTCTCAAGGAGCTGAACCAGCGCCTCGGCATGCTGCTCGAGGTATGCGGCCACCGCCTCCTGCGAGGGACCCTGGAGCGTGACGATGATCTGGGGTGAGGCCGTAACGTCGTAGCGGGCTCCGGCCGAGGCCGCCTCCAACTTGGGGTCAATCTTCACCTCGATCTGGTTGCGGTGGTCATCCACGATCTTCGTGACGTTGCGAGGGGTCACCTGGAAGAGGTCGAAGAGACTCTCTTGGGCATTCAGATAGGGGTCCTGAGCCCGCAAGATCTTACGCAGCTGCTCGCCCACAGGGCCCTCCCAGATCGGCTGGTTGCAGATGGTTACCACCTCATAGGGGGCTCCCTGCGAGGTATAACGCCGGGCATCCGAGAGGGTGTTCATCGCATCGCATCCCATCAGGAGCAGAAGGCCCGCACAGAGGCCGAAGAGTCGTTTCAAAAGCGAAAAGATCATAATCGATAGCTTATAAAGGTTCTACTTGACAAAACTACAAAAAAAACCGGGATTGCGCAAAAGATATCAGATGTTTTGTGATCCGAATATTTTTTGTACTTTTGTCCCCGCCCCCAATGGGGAGAAGCAAAAACCATGCGACTGAAACCACCAAAAATACTGCGCCGGCTGATGCCCTCGCTCATTTGGGAGATCGAGGATCGGGACGGTGTATTCCTCACCTTCGACGACGGCCCTACGCCCGGCATCACGGAGTGGATTCTGGCTACGCTGAAGAAGTACGATGCCAAGGCCACCTTCTTCGTGCTGGGCAAGAACGTGGAGATGTATCCCGACCTCTTTCAGAAGATTCTTGATGCCGGCCACCGCGTGGGAAACCACACCTACTCCCACCAGAAGGGGTGGCGCATGCCTCTGGAGCGCTATGTGGAGGATGTGGACTTCGCCAACGACCTGATCCACAGCGACCTCTTCCGCCCACCCTACGCCCAGATCACCCCGGCCCAGGCCCGTGCCCTGTCGCAACGCTACAAGTTGGTGATGTGGGATATCATCTCGCGCGACTACAACCGACAGCTCTCGCCGCGCACCTGCCTGAGGAACGTCTCGAAATACCTCGCTCCGGGGGCCATCGTCGTCTTCCACGACAGCGAAAAATCGTTCCGCAATATGCGCTACGCCCTGCCCCGCACCCTCGAAAAGTGCCGCGAACTGGGACTGAAATGCAAAGCCATCGAGCTCTGATTCACAATTTACAATTGTTTCCTTGTCGTTGGGAAGATTCCCCAATAAATATTTCGGTGCTTAAGCACAATAATTGTGAATTAAAAAAGCGAATGGGGTGCAGACACCATCCATTCGCTTTTTTATTTGCTGCCGGCTGTTACATCAATCCCGTGATTGAGCAATACTTGTCGTAGCGCTTCATCACATCGTGCACATAGGCGCGAGTCTGTCCGTAGCCGGTAAAACGTCCGCACTTGACGACCTCATGCTCATAATAGGCGGGATCGGCCTTCAGCTCCAGGTACCGCGAGACAACAGCCCAGGAGTTGGGGTTCTCGCCATAGTATCGAGCCAGGCGGCGGGCATCGCTGACGTGGCCGATACCGCCGTTGTAGCTGGCCAGGATCAGGCTCATGCGATCCTCCGAAGAGGTCGAGGCGGGCAGGCGCAACGTCTGCGCAATCTTATTGAAGAGCAGGTTCGCAAGGCGAACATTGGTCTCGGGATCGAGGACCTGCTCTTGTGGAACATTGAACTGACGAGCCACCACAGGCATAATCTGCATCAGCCCCTTGGCGCCTCGGTTGGAGACAATATCGGGCGTGAAACGCGACTCGTGGTAGGCGATGGCACTCATCAATCGCCAGTCGTTACCCGCTTCGGCGCTCACGCGGCGAATCAGGTTATCGTAGGCCGAAATGGCATACTCCCCCTCATTAAGGAGTTCGGATGCCGGGGCCTCAGTGTGGGCTGCAGCGGTGGCTGTAGCGGCTTCCATACGCTCTACGGGGGCCTCAAAGCGGGCCTCGAAGCCGTAGAAGGTGGTCAGACAAATTAAGAACGTAAAGGTTAGAAATGTCTTTTTAATGCTCAGATTCAACATAAAATCTTCGGTTGCGGGCAGCTTATGCCGTGCCGAAGAGCTCACTAATCATAGAAACCCCAAGAGATACCGATCTTGAACATACCCGGATTGAGCGGGTATCCGGCCGCCGAGAAGTATCGGTTGCCGCCATAAAGGCCCATGTTCAGATGCTGATACTTGATAAAAATACGCATTCTCTTCCATTTCCCCATCAGGAAGACGTCGGTATAGGGATAATTTCCCGTCTCGACATCGCGCTGGTTGTAGAAGGCCGAGAGTGCCGGATTGTACCCCGGAGCATAGAACTCCGTGTGATAGCGGCAATCGGCGCCCAACTGCAACCGAAGCACATTTCTGACCACCCAAAACTCGTAGTAGTACGAGAGGTAGGCGCTCAGCAGGGGAACAGGGACTACTTCCTGATTCGAGCTCCACTGCAACAATACCCTATGGTCTAAGTGAAGTCCGCCAATGCGGAAATCCTTGCGGGCATACACACTCGTGAGGCTTACGGCACCGTCGTCCTGCGTGATGCGGCTGTCGGCTCCGTAGTAGATTTTGTCGTTTACCACACCCTGCTTGAAGCCCACCTCAAAGGCATAATCGGGCATACGCAGGCTCACCTCGAAACGAGAGTCAGTCTCCTTACTTAAAGGAGTAAACCACACATAGTGGTTTGAGAAGAGATTCTCTTGCCAGAAACCCGGCGAACGGTGCTCCAGGCGGAAGCTACCGTCGAGAATCAGGGGTCGTTGTTTGATCTTGGCCGTCAGCGAGAGGTGACCGCCGACCGAGAGATCGCCGCCGCGGTAGCCCGAGGGGTAGAACTGCACGTCTGCCCCCCAATTGACATAGCGTCGGATCTTACCATCGACCGCTCCATAGACGTAGAACGAACTCTTCTTCGTCTCGTGGTAACGGCCGCTCACAAAACTCTCCAGGGCAGCCTGCGAGTAGGTGTAGAGGTCGAAGCCCACACCTCCGTCGAGTGTGCCCACCACCCCATCGCGATTCCACGGCTGCGCCTGCACAAAGAGGCGGTTCGAGATTCGCCGCTCGTAGATCGAGTCGCGGGTCTGGGTGGGATTTATATACCAGTTATCGTAATATTCGTGCTCGGTGGGGATAAAGTTGCCCTTATCATCCTTCGCGCCGCGCTCATCCGTATATTTGGCCCGCTTGTCGGAGTAGATCTTGCTCCAGGAGTTGTACTCGAACGAGTGGCCGATATAGACCGCCGGCAGGTGGGCGATCGAGAAGTCGCTTTCGGTGACGGGCAAGAGCGGAATACCGTAGCTCTGCACCACATAGAAGGCGTTGTTGCGATAGACGTTTTGGGCCTCGGAGCTCGACAGACGCATCGGCACACCCGAAGGCATCTCGAAGGTCGTATCGACAATGGCCCACTCACCTACCACACCGCCGTTTTCGCGCTGCTCGATGTGGTTGTTGAAGTAGCCGGCATGGACCGAGTAGCGCTTCCCGGTGTGAGAGAAGGCAACCGAGAGGTTGTGGTTCTTCGTGCGCGACCAATCGTATTGTCCGCGCGTACCGCGAGCCTTGTAGTTGATATTGAAACCCGTCGAGGGGGAGATGTTGTGGGCCACCGTGAGCGCGAAATTCTCCTCTCGATACTTCTTCTGTCCCGACTCCAGGTAGGTCATGTGCAGATAGGGCTTCTTCAGGTTGTAGAAGGGGACGTTCTCCAGGTTGTAGGTGTAGGCGTCGTAGGGCTGCGAGAAGGTAAACTCGCGCGAGTTGCTCCGCTCGAAATAGTCGGTCGGCATCGAGGCCTGACCCAGAGCACCCAACGAGATGTCGCCCACCCCCTTGCGGTAGATCGGATAGTCGATGCGCCAATCCGTAAGGGTGGTATCCATGGGCTGAATCTCAATGCGGTTGTAGTCGCGCTTGATGGTCCACTGCACCGAGGGCAGGGCACGCAACGAATCGCTGAAGAAATAGGACTCCAGGGGTTTGCGGATCTTCTTCTCTTTGCGCGTGGTATCCGACGGATCGGGGGCCTCACTCCCCTCCTCCTCCGAGGCAAAGGGGTTATTGCCGTAGAGGTTGCCCGTATTATCAAAACCACCCAGGGAGTTGTTGCGGCGGCTGTTGCTGACATCGAGCTGTGCCAAGGCGGCCTGCGGCACTACCGCAAGCAACCCCGCCAGGAGCACTTCACATATCCACAACATCTTGCGCATCAACTCTCTACTTCTCTCTTAAGTCGTTCCGCCACTTTGCGGCCGCAAATATAATAAAAATTTTTAATAATATCAAATTCCGCTCTCTACTCGGCTCTGTGGTGCCCCGCAAGGAGGTTGCGCACTCCCGAAACCACGACATAGAGGAGGATGATCAGGGGGACAGCCCCCACCTTGAGCCACAGGAAGAGCGCCAGGGCGAAGAGGGCGAAGAGGTAGCGCAGTGCATTTCCGCGCCAACCGAATCCCGAGAACTTGAACGAGAACATTCTGATCGGCAAGATCAGCAGCAGGGCAAAGGCCACAGCCAAGCCGACCAACATCCCCCGCGAGAGGTAGAGCACTCCGCTCTGCACAAGCCACCCCAAGGCGGCAAAGAAGAGGGCACAGGCGGGGGTAGGGAGACCCGTAAACTCGGTATGCTGCTCCTCATCGACGTTGAACTTCGCCAGGCGCAGGGCCGAGAAGGCGGTTACCAGAAAGAGGGCAACACCCCCCACCGGGCTGACCCACTCGGGCAGGGCAAAATGCCAGGCACTGCGGCCGTAGAGGGCATAGAGGATGGCAGCGGGGGCAAAACCAAAGCTCACCACATCGGCCAGCGAGTCGAGCTCGACACCGATGCCGGAGTAGGAGTTCAGAAGGCGTGCGGTCAATCCGTCCAAGAAGTCGCACACCGCAGCCGCCACCACAAGCCAGAAGGCCACGCGAAGGTCTCCTCCGGTAAGGGCCGTCACGGCAGCCATCGAGCCCGAGAGCAGGTTGCAGAGCGTCACCAGGTTCGGCAGGGTAAAGAGTCGTATCTTCATTTCATTCGTTTTTCGGGCTTCCATCCCGCAAGGGATAGTTGCACAATAGGGTGCAAAGTTACAAAAAATTTCTCATTTCCGTTGCATGAACGCAAGAAAGCGACTTTTTGGTATCTTTTTAGCGCCTAAAGCAGAGAAAAAGATTTGTAAGCACCATAATAAATGCTTATCTTTGTATGGGCTTCGGGCAACGCGCCGCAATCCTGAAAAGGGGCGCAAGCCAAAATCAGCAAAACAAGCCCAAAACCCGAAGAGAGACGAAACGAAAAACAAAGAAAAGATAGAGAGATGGAAAACACCTATTGTGTCATTATGGCCGGAGGAATCGGGTCGCGCTTCTGGCCCGAGAGCCGAGCCGACAGGCCCAAGCAGTTTTTGGATATCCTGGGTACAGGCAAGTCGCTCATCCGACACACCTTCGAGCGCTTTCGCCCGATGTTTCGCGACGAGCAGTTTCGCGTAGTCACTCAGCGCCGCTACCAGCAGCTTGTGCTGGATCACCTGCCCGAGCTCAAAGCCGAGCAGGTGCTCTGCGAGCCCATCGGCCGCAATACGGCCCCCTGCATTGCCTATGCCGCCTATGCGTTGTGCAAGGAGAATCCCGAAGCACGCATGGTGATCACCCCTTCGGACCACCTTGTCCTGCAGGAGGAGGCGCTGCGGGCGGTAATCGCCGAGTGCATCGACTTTACCCACGAGCGGGAGGCCCTGATGACTGTGGGCATACGCCCCACGCGCGCCGAGACGGGCTACGGTTACATTCAGATCTCGGACGACGAGCGCATCTCGAAGGTCAAGAGCTTCACCGAGAAGCCCAACCTCGAGTTGGCCCAGACCTTCATTCAGTGTGGCGAGTTCTTCTGGAATTCGGGTATCTTCGTCTGGAAGGCCCGCGACATCATCACGGCCCTGGAGCGCCACCAGCCCGAGATTGCCTCGCTCTTTCACACCATCGGCCACCTGATCGGCACCCCCGACGAGGCTGCCGCCCTGGAGCGTGTCTACTCCGAATGTCGCGGCATCTCGATCGACTACGCCGTCATGGAGAAGGCCGACAACGCCTATGTGCGCTGCGGCGACTTCGGCTGGAGCGACATCGGCACCTGGGGCTCGCTCTACCAGCAGGCCCGCAAAGACCGCTATGCCAATGCCAAGCCGCAGGAGGGGTGCTACACCTACGACACCCGCTCGTGCATCATCTCCCTGCCGAAGGGCAAGGTGGCCGTAATCGACGGGCTGAAGGAGTACATTGTGGTCGATACGGAGGATGTGCTGATGATCTGCCCGCGCTCGAGCGAGCAGCACCTGCGCAAGTATATCGACGAGGTGAAGTACAACACCGGCGACAAACACATCTGATGCCATGAGCCCGCTATACGAAATCTTCAAGCAGCATCCGCAGGTTACCACCGACTCGCGCAACATCCCCGCAGGGTCGATCTTCTTTGCCCTGCGCGGAGCCTCGTTCGATGGCAACCGCTTTGCGGCCGATGCCCTTGAGAAGGGGGCCTCGTATGCCGTTATCGACGACCCCGGGGTGATCGGTGAACACCCGGCACTCGGCGATCGCCTGATTCTGGTCGAGGAGAGCCTCTCGGCCCTGCAGGCCCTGGCCCGCGAACACCGCCGCGCACTGGGTCTCCCGATTCTGGCCATTGCCGGCTCGAACGGCAAGACCACGACCAAAGAGCTTACGGCTGCGGTGCTGAGCCAGAAATACAGGGTCTATGCCACACGCGGAAATCTGAATAACCACATCGGAGTTCCGCTCACCCTGCTCGCCATGGATGCCGAGACGGAGTTCGGCATCGTGGAGATGGGGGCGAGTGCCTGCGGGGAGATCGCCCTGCTCTGCTCGATTGCCGAGCCCGACTACGGCCTGCTGACCAACATCGGCCACGCCCACCTCGAGGGGTTCGGAGGCCCCGAGGGGATTCGCCGCGGCAAGGGCGAGCTCTTCGATTTTTTGGCCGCGCACAACGGCAGAGCCTTCATCCCCAAGGAGGACGAAATATTGACCCTCATGGCTCAAGAGCGCCCGGGGATGGCCGTGGAGAGCTACTCCCGGCAGATTGCCGACAAGGCAGAAAACCAACTCGAGGGGGAGTTCAACCGCCTCAACATCGCCGCCTCGCTGGCCGTGGGCCGCTTCTTCGGGGTCGATAAAGCACTCATGCGCACAGCCATTGCCGCCTACCACCCCTCGAACCACCGTTCGCAACGCACACCGACCGAGCGCAACACGCTGATCCTGGACTGCTACAACGCCAACCCCTCGAGCATGGCTGCAGCCCTGGGCCACTTTGCCGGGGAGGGCGCAGCGCCTCACGCCCGCAAGGTGCTCATCTTGGGCGACATGCGTGAGTTGGGGGCCTGGAGTGCCGAGGAGCATACCGCGATTCTCAGGCAGGCGCTGATGATGGCCGATGCGGAGCTTCACCTAGTGGGCAGCGACTTTGCACAAGCCTACGAAACTCTGCAACCCGCGGGGGCAATCCATTGTCACGCCACCTGCGCGGAGCTGATCAACCGCCTGAAGGCCGAACCCATTACCGATGCGCTGATCCTGATCAAGGGGTCGCGCTCGATCGGCCTCGAGCAGGTAATTCCCTACCTATAACCTCCCCCTGCCATGAAAAGAGTCCTGATCCTCCTGCTGATGCTGCTTCCCGCCGCGCTGATGGCCGGCGAGGAGCCGGTGGCCCTCGAGGCCGCATGGGGCACCCTGCGCGGTACGCTTTGGAGTCCCGACACCCCCACCGACACAGCGGTGGTGCTGATCGCCGGCTCAGGTCCCACGGATCGCTACGGCAACTCTCCGGCGGGGATTCAGACCCAGGCCTATGCCCTCCTGGCAAAAGAGCTTGCCCGAGGTGGGGTTGCCACCCTGAGCTACGACAAGCGCGGCATTGCCGCCAGCCCCTACCACCATCCCGAGGAGCTGCTCGCGGATGCCCGCTTCAGCCACTTTGCCGACGATGCGGAGCGGTGGGTGGAGGAGCTCGCCGGGCGGGGCTACCGGCACATCTTCCTGATCGGCCATAGCGAGGGGGCCCTGCTGGCCGAGATCGTGGCCGTGCGCAACAGCCGGGTTCAGGGGGTGGTCTCCCTATGCGGGGCCGCCTACCCTATCGACCAGATTCTGAAGGTGCAGCTGGCCGGTCAGTTGTTAGCCGTGGACTACACCCTCTATGCCCGAGCCTGCCGCATCATCGACACGCTGAAGCGCGGCGAGGTGCCCGAAGAGGTCCCCCAAAGCCTCGCCTCGCTCTTTCCGACCTACCTGAACGGCTACTACCACGAATGGATGTCCTACGACCCTTGTGTGCTGGTTCGCGAACTGCAATGCCCGTTGCTCATCATCGGGGGCGGACGTGACACCCAGGTCTCAGCGGCCAACGC
The DNA here is from genome assembly GCA_015059965.1 of Rikenellaceae bacterium. Lineage (GTDB taxonomy): Bacteria > Bacteroidota > Bacteroidia > Bacteroidales > Rikenellaceae > Alistipes. The sequence continues at coordinate 72,579 of SUZM01000006.1, read as the reverse complement.
CCGCTCGCTCAAGGAGGCCTGCCCAACGGCCGAACTGCTCATCTTCGAGCAGATGGCCCACACGCTGAAGGATACCGAGGGCAAGAGCACCAAAGAGCAGTTGGATGCCTACATGAACCCCTCCCTCCCCTTGACCGCGGGTCTTTGTGAGGCGATCCTGAACTTCATCCGAAGCCACTGATCGCCCCCGCTGCACCCCGAATCGCAACTCAGTCCGAAAATGGCCATTTTCGGACTTTTTTTCTGCCGCTTTTTTCAGCCGCCGGAGCTCTGTAAGATTTTTTCTCGGCACATCCTTGTAACTCACTGATAATCAAATCCAATTTTGGCGGCTCTGTAAGATTTATTCTTGCCAAAAATTTGGAGGCTTCTCTTATTCTGCGTAAATTTGTAGAAACGGAAAGCTCTTTTTTCGGACCAAACGGAGAGCCGCGACGAGAGCAAAAGAGCGCGACGAGGAGCCGGCATCGACCTAATATAATATAGGTAGACCCGCCGAGGCGAATCGCCCCAAAAATGTAGAACCAAAAATTTACGCCTTATGAAAAACCGATGGATTTGGATGATTTTATCCCTGCTGGGATTTGCATCCGCGTGCAGTGATGAGGAGAATGAATCCCAAAGAGAGGAACCGTCGGCCGAGTACGGTACGCCCTATGTAACCTTTTCGGTCAAGGGCCGGATTGTGGATGCCGGGCATCAGTCGGGAATCCGCAGCCTGGCCGTCAATGTAGCCATTCCCAACCCTTACGACCCCTACTACCCGACGTCGGTTTCCACTCTGACAAACTGGGAGGGGGAGTTTGACCTTCAGCTCACAAACAGCCTGCACGGAACCGAGGAGGGGCGCATCGAGGGAGTGCTGCGCATCACAGACACCGACCGGGAGCTTAACAACCTCTACCCCTATACCGAGGTCCCGATCACCCTGGAGACGGATCCCGATGTCGATACAAGCGGTTGGTGCGTCGGAGGCTACAAGTTGGAGGGGCTGGTAATCGAAATGGAGCGCATCTCGGAGGCCACACCCGCCCGCTACAACATCAGTGGACAGATCGTAAACAAGGAGAATGCACCCATTGCCGGGATTCTTGTCTCCTACGACGAAGCACACACCACCAAAAGCAAGGCGGATGGCACATTCTGCCTCTCGGGAATTGTAATCGAGGGGGAGAGCCGCCCAACATTGACAATCCGCTTTGAGGATATCGACCAGGAGCAGAACGGCGGCTGGTTCATGAGCGAGGCTGTCGAGGTGGCCTTTGCTCCCAACCCTTCGGACGACCGATACTTCACGGCCGAGGAGGTACTCGTCATGCTCGAAGAGCAATCGATGGCGGAGTATGGCACCCCCTACATCCCCTTCTCGCGTAAGGAGGCGGCCGCCGACAAGCAGTAACGAAGAGTCAATCACCCGATGTTGAACCATTAACCCCCAGATGCATTATGAAGACCAATTTCTACCGGCGACTGATCTCCCTGTTGGGATTCGCCACCGTCTGCTCTTGCAGCCAAACCGATGAGTATGGATGTCCGATCCCCGATCCACCGCCGATGCCGGAGTATGGCCCCGCACCGATCGAAACCTACGAGATATTCTCGGTCAAAGGCAAGGTGGTCGATACGGATGGCAACCCCATCCCCTACATCTCGGTAACCACCAGAGGCGGAGAGCATACCGCCACCGACACCGAAGGAGACTTTGCCTTTGAACGTGTGATAGAAGTACGCCCCGAGGGCAATCCGCACACCCTGCACTTCGCGGATGTGGATGGCCCGGCCAACGGCAGTTTCGAGGAGGCAACCGTCGCGCTGACCCTCCACGAAGAGACCTCGACCCCCGAAGCGGATGATTTTGTAGCCGAGGAGGTGACGGTAACCTTAAAACGAACGACGGAGTGATGGGAAAGCGATTAGGAATACGAAGACGGCTTGCCCTGGAGCTCTTCTCCCGCCTACACGCCGAGAGAGTAGAAAAACATGAGCTGCGCACCCTCTTTTGGGAGTGTACGCTGCGCTGCAACCTTCAGTGCCGCCACTGCGGAAGCGACTGCCGCGCCGAGGCCCTGCAACCCGATATGCCGGCCGAAGAGTTCTTCCGCGTGCTCGACAACGAGATCACTCCGCATGTGAACCCCCACCGCCTGCTGGTGATCCTCTCGGGAGGGGAGGTGCTGATGCGCAAAGACCTCGAAAAGATCGGCCTGGCCCTCTACCGCCGCGAATATCCCTGGGGCATGGTCACAAACGGACTGGCGCTGGACGAGCGCCGCTTCGAGAGCCTTCTGCGCGCAGGACTGCACACGATGACCATCTCTCTGGATGGCTTTGCGGAGGAGCACTTCTACATCCGTCGCCATGAGCAGAGCTACGAACGGGCCCTCGCCGCCGCCACACGCGCAGCGGCCGAACCCTCCATAGCCTTCGACGTGGTTACCTGCGTCACACCGCAGCTGCTGCCACGCCTCGAGGAGTTCCGCGACCTGCTCCTCGCACACGGCATCAAGGCCTGGCGACTCTTCACGATCTTCCCCGTGGGACGTGCCGCAGAGGATCCGCGCCTGCAACTCTCCGACGAGGAGTTTACCCGCCTGATGGAGTTCATCGCCCGCGAGCGCAAAGCCGGCAAGATCAAGGTTTCGTATGGGTGCGAAGGCTTCCTGGGAGGCTACGAGGCCGAGGTGCGCGACCACTTCTACAACTGCCAGGCCGGGGTCTCGATCGCCTCGATCCGCATCGACGGCGCTATCTCGGGCTGCACCTCCATCCGCTCAAACTTCCACCAGGGGAACATCTACCGCGACAACTTCTGGGAGGTATGGCAAAATCGCTTCGAGCCCTTCCGAAACCGCGAATGGGCCCGCAAAGGCGAATGCGCCGAGTGTTCCCTGTTCCGATACTGCATGGGCAACGGCATGCACCTCTACGACAACGAGAGCAACCTGCTCCTATGCCACTACAAGCGGCTGGTACGGTAGAACACAATGCACGATTCACAACTACTTGCTTGCCTTTGCGGATATTCCCCACAAATATTTCGGTACGCAAGCCCAATAATTGCAAATCGTGAATTTTAATTTGAAAATTTTAAAGATTCACCCTTCGGTCTTGTACTTTAGGAGTGGCGAGTTATCGCCACGACAAGTCCCCCTTTCTCAAAGGGGGATTTAGGGGGAATGTCAATATATCTATTATAATAGATTGATAATAACAGAAATATATAATTTTCACATCCTCTTTTCAGGCCACCAAAGGTGGGGCTTTTGTTTGAGGGTCTGCTGTCGTGTTTACACGAAAAGCAGACCCTCAAACAGAAGCCGGGGAGCACTGTTCCCGAAAAGAGGATGTGAAAATTATCGCACCAGTTGTAATGCACGATTCACAATTACTTGCTTGCTTTTGCAGATATTTCGTTGCGCAAGCCCAACAATTGCGAATCGTGCATTGTGAATCGTGAATTAATTTCTGATCACCACCTCACCGGCTGCGGCATCGATCAGGATCGGCTTTGAGCGATCGACCTCGCCGGCCAGGATGCGCTTGGAGAGTTCGTTCACCACCTCGCGCTGCAGGGTGCGCTTCACCGGACGGGCTCCGAAGAGCGGGTCGTAGCCCAACTCGGCGATGCATCGGCGAGCCGCCTCGGTATAGCTCAGTTCGATACCGTTTTCACGAAGCAGGCGGGCAATTTGTCGCATCTGGATATCGACAATCTGCTCAATATCGCTGCGCGTCAGGGGCTCGAACATCACCACCTCGTCAATACGATTCAAGAACTCGGGTTTGAGCTGTCGCTTGAGCAGTTCCAGGAGCTCCGAACGCGTTTGATCGACCACCTCCTCGGGCAGCTTTTGCCCATCATAGGCCACCGAGAAACGCTCCTGGATCAGCTGTGAGCCCATGTTGGAGGTCATGATGATGATCGTATTGCGGAAATCGACCGTGCGCCCCTTGTTATCGGTCAGGCGACCGTCGTCCAGGACCTGCAACAGGATATTGAAGACATCGGGATGAGCCTTCTCAATCTCGTCGAGCAGCACCACCGAGTAGGGCTTGCGCCTTACGGCCTCGGTAAGCTGTCCCCCCTCATCGTAGCCCACATAGCCCGGAGGGGCTCCCACAAGGCGCGAAACGCTGTGGCGCTCCTGGTACTCCGACATATCGATACGCGTAAGCATCGCATCATCGTTGAACAGGAACTCGGCGAGGGCCTTGGCCAGCTCGGTCTTGCCGACTCCCGTGGTGCCGAGGAAGATAAACGAGCCGATGGGCTTGCGGGGATCACTCAACCCGGCACGCGAACGGCGCACGGCATCGGAGATGACACGGATCGCCTCGTCCTGCCCCACCACACGTTTGTGGAGTTCACGCTCCAAATTGAGGAGTTTTTCGCGCTCCGAGGCGAGCATGCGGTTCACGGGAATCCCCGTCCAGCGCGACACCACCTCGGCAATATCCTGGGCCGAGACCTCCTCGCGAATCATCGTCTCCTCGGCCGAAGCGGCACGAAACTCCTCCTGCAGGGCCTCGATGCGCCTCTGGGCCTCGACAATCTTTCCGTAGCGCAGCTCGGCCACACGACCGTAGTCCCCCTGGCGTTCGGCCTGCTGGGCCTCGATCTTCATCCGCTCGATCTCGTCCTTGTCGGTTTGGATGCGGTGCAGCAGATCGCGCTGACTCTGCCAGCGGGCTCGCAAGGCCGACTCACGCGAACGCAGCTCATCAATCTCGCGGCTGAGGCGGTCGATCCGCTCCGTATCGTTCTCGCGACGGATTGCCTCGCGCTCGATCTCCAGCTGGCGCACACGGCGATCCATGGCATCAATCTCCTCGGGCACGGAGTTCATCTCCAGGCGCAGGCGCGAAGCGGCCTCGTCGATCAGGTCGATCGCCTTATCGGGCAGATAGCGCGAGGTGATGTAGCGGGTCGAGAGCTCCACGGCCGAGACGATCGCCTCATCCTTGATACGCACCCGGTGGTGGCTCTCATAGCGCTCCTTCAGCCCGCGCAGGATCGAGATGGCATCCTCCTGCGACGGCTCATCAACCATCACCTTCTGGAAACGGCGCTCCAGGGCCTTGTCCTGCTCGAAATACTTCTGAAACTCATCCAGGGTCGTGGCACCGATCGTGCGCAGCTCACCGCGAGCCAGGGCGGGCTTGAGGATGTTGGCGGCATCCATTGCACCCGATGACTTCCCGGCGCCGACCAGCGTATGGATCTCGTCGATAAAGAGGAGAATCTCCCCCTCGGAGGCGGTAACCTCCTGTACCACAGCCTTCAGGCGCTCCTCGAACTCGCCCTGGTACTTCGCCCCGGCAATCAGGGCGCCCATGTCGAGCGAGAAGATCTGCTTCTGCTTCAGGTTCTCGGGCACATCGCCATCCACAATACGGTGGGCAATACCCTCGGCAATAGCCGTCTTGCCCACTCCGGCCTCACCAACCAGAATCGGGTTGTTCTTCGTGCGGCGCGAGAGGATCTGCAGCACACGGCGAATCTCCTCGTCACGGCCGATCACGGGGTCGAGCTTTCCGCTTCGCGCCTGCTCATTGAGGTTGATGGCATACTTGCCCAGAGCATTGAACTCGTGCGATGTCGTCTGCGAATCGACCGTGGCCCCCTTTCGGAAGGTGCGGATCGCCTCCGAGAGCTCCTTTTCGCTCGCCCCCTGCTGCTTCAAGAGTTCCGAGGCTTGGCCCCGCTCGGCCACCAGGGCCAGAAGCAGATGCTCCACCGAGGCGTATTTATCGCCAAAGGTCGAGGTATAATCCACGGCTCGCTGAATCACGCGCGTCATATCGGAGGAGAAGAAGGGATCGCCCCCACCCGAGACACGGGGCAGGGTTTCAAGGCTTGCGGCCACCTCGCTGCGCAAACCCTTTACTCGAACGCCTACCCGTTGAAGCAGAAACGTCGAGAGCGAATCCTCCTCACGGATCAGTACAGCCAACAGATGCAATGGCTCAACGGCCTGCCGTCCGCCACTGCGTGCCAGGGTCGCCGCCTGCTGCAGCGCCTCCTGAGCCTTTACGGTTAAGGTGTTTACTTGCATAGTCTTTTGTGTTTTGTTTTTGACCTTCAAAAAATCAAAACTCTTGCCACAGCACCCCGAAAGGAAATTTTGACAACCTTTGGCACCCCGCTTACGCCAACTTTTCAGTTCTTGTCACCCGCCATGCGCCAAAAAAACAGAGTCCCCTGCCGTCGTGGCAGAGGTCTCTATTCGGATGAATTAAGCAAGAATATTCCTTATTCCTTATTCCTTATTAATCCGCTTTCAGCGGCTTTTACACCTTCGCGCCTCGGCATAGCTCAAGCCAGCTTGGCTCTGCGCTCGGCTTGTCGGCGGTTCCTAACTCCTAATTTAAATAATCCCCAGGCTGTCGAGGAAGATGGCCAAGACGATCAGCGGGCAGATCCAGCGCAACATAAAGCGCACCACGGGGACTATCTTGCCCGAGAGGCGTCCTTCATTCGTAAGCTCGCGATCCAGGAATGCCTTCTCCATCACCCAGCCCACAAAGATCGAGGTGCAGAGGCCGCCAACGGGCAGCAGCAGGTTAGCCGTCACATAATCGAACAGATCGAAGAAGGTCAGACCGAAGATCCGGCAGTCGTTCAGCACGCCCAGCGAGAGCGAGGCCAGCGTAGCCACCACGAACATACCGACCGTGGAGATCCAGTTGGCCCAACGGCGTTTGATCTGCCACTCCTCATTGAGGTAGGCGGCCACCACCTCATGGATCGAGATGGTGGAGGTGAGGGCTGCCACGATGATCAGCAGGAAGAAGATGGCCGACCAGAGCATACTCAAGGGCAGCGAATTGAAGATCGCCGGCAGGGTGATGAAGATCAGCTCGGGGCCCGCCATGGGGGCCTCACCGGCATTGAAGATTCCCACGCTGAAGGCCGCGGGGAAGATGATGATACCGGCCGTAAAGGCGACCAGCGTGTCGAGCATCGTCACCTGCAGGCCCGTAGCCTTGAGGTTGGTGTCGCGGTTGAAATAGGAGGCGTAGGTCACCATGCAACCCATGCCGATCGAGAGCGAGAAGAAGGCCTGACCCATAGCCATCAGCACCGTGCGACCGGAGATGGCCGAGAAGTCGGGCTTGAGGAAGAACTTCAGTCCCTCACCACTTCCGGGCATCAGCACCGAGTGGATGGCCATCACAAGGAGGATGACAAACAAGAGGGGCATCAAAATGTTAGAAAACTTTTCGATTCCCTTCTGCACGCCCTGCGCAATGACAAAGTGCGTAATCAGGATAAAGGCCCAGGCAAAGAGCAGGGGCTTCCAGGTCGCCGTCTTGAAGTTTTCAAATGCCGCGCGGTACTGCTCGGGGGTCGAATAGTTCGAGAGGTTGCCGTTCACGGACTCCACGAAATATTCGAGCGTCCAGCCCGAGACGACATAGTAGAAGCCCAGAAGCAGGAAGGCGGCCAGCACACCAAAGTAGCCGATAAAGCCCCAATGTTTGTTGAGCTTGCGATAGGCACCCACGGCACCCAGCTGCGTGGAGCGACCCACCGAGAACTCCGCCCAAATCAAGGGTACACCGAGCAAAAGTACACAGAGCAGGTAGATCACCAGAAAGGCTCCACCTCCGTTGTCGGCCGCCAATGAGGGGAAGCGCCAGATGTTTCCAAGGCCAACGGCACTGCCCGCCGCTACCAATACGGCACTCAGTTTACCGGCAAAATTGCCACGTTTTTCCATAACTATTCGGTTCGTTGTTTGTGGTTATTTTTCTGCTTATGCGGCACTATGCCTCCAAGGTTACGCTCACCTCACGAATCTTGCCCCCAAGCGGCGGGGCCAACTTCGCCACCGTACACGCCACGCGCTCAATGGCCGGGAATTGCTCCTTGAGAGATTCGATGATGTTGCAGGCCACACATTCGAGGGTCCGCTGCGTGCGGGCCATCACCTCGCGCACCTGCTCATAGACACTCAGGTAGTTCACCGCCAAGGTTACATCGTCTCGGCGTGCCACCTCGCCCAGCTCGGTCCAGATCGTGAGCTGCACCCGAAAGCGGTTGCCCACCTTCTGCTCCAGGTCGTAACAACCGTGGTAGGCGCGGAACTCCATATCCCGCAGATCGATTCGGTACAACATGCCTTAAGCGACCGTTACCAGGTAGTAATTCTTCTTGCCTTTCTGCACCAGCAGGTACTTGCCGGCAATCAGGTCGGCCTCCGTAATGGCACGCGTGCCATCCTGCACCTTCTCCTTGTTGAGCGACACACCGCCGCCCTGCACCATCTTGCGGCACTCTCCCTTCGAGGGGAAGATCTTCGTGAATTCGGCGCAGAGGTCGATGAAGCCCATGCCGAGATCCGACTTCGCGATCGTGAACTGGGGTACACCCTCAAAGACCTGCAAGAGGGTCTGCTCATCCAGGCCGCGCAACGCCTCGGAGGTGGCCCCTCCGAAGAGAATCTGCGAAGCCTCAACGGCCTTCTCATACTCCTCACGCGAGTGAATCATCGTGGTGATCTCCTCGGCCAGGCGCTTCTGCAACACGCGCAGGTGGGGAGCCTGGTCGTGCTCCGCAATCAGCGACTCAATCTCCTCGCGGCCCAGCAGCGTGAAGATCTTGATGTAGCGCTTGGCATCCTCGTCCGAGACGTTGAGCCAGAACTGGTAGAACTTATAGGGGGAGGTGTAGCGGGGATCGAGCCAGACGTTGCCGCTTTCGGTCTTACCGAACTTCGTACCATCGGCCTTCGTGATCAGCGGACAGGTGATGGCAAAGGCCTCACCATCGAGCTTGCGACGAATAAGCTCCGTGCCGGTGGTGATGTTGCCCCACTGATCCGAACCGCCGAGCTGCACCTTGCAGCCGTAGTTCTGGTAGAGATAGAGGAAGTCGTAGCCCTGTACCAGCTGGTAGGTGAACTCCGTGAAGGACATACCGTCGCCCTCACCGTTGAAACGCTTCTTGACCGAATCCTTGGCCATCATGTAGTTCACCGTGATCAGTTTGCCGATATCACGAATGAAATCGAGGAACGAAAACTCCTTCATCCAGTCGTAGTTATTGACCAGACGGGCGGCATTGGGGGCATCGGAGTCGAAATCCAGAAGTTTCGAGAGCTGACGCTTGATCGCCTCCTGGTTGTGGCGCAACGTAGCCTCGTCGAGCAGGTTACGCTCCTGCGACTTGCCACTCGGGTCTCCGATCATTCCCGTAGCACCACCCACCAGAGCCAAAGGACGATGGCCACACAACTGGAAGTGCTTGAGGATCATCACACCCACCAGGTGGCCGATGTGTAACGAGTCGGCCGTGGGGTCGATACCCAGGTAGGCCGTGGTCATCTCTTTCTGCAACTGCTCCTTGGCTCCGGGCATGATCGTGTGGATCATTCCGCGCCACTCCAACTCTTCAACAAAGTTTTTAATCTCCATATCTTTTTTCCGTTTTTCGTTTTATTCTATTCGGTTCCAAATGTTTGCAGGCTCTAACTCTCGGCTTCGAGGCTTAGGGCAACTCTGAGTGCTTGAAGATCGGCGCTTCGTTCGCTGAGGTAACCCAGGCGGTCTTCGAGACGAATGGGCAGCGAAGGACGCATCTGCTCGTTGAGCGTGATCTCGAGCTCCAAGGGGCACTTTACGTCGGCCACCTCCATCAGGCGACCGAGAAGTTCGGTTCGCGAACGCAGAATCTCCTCCCGAAGTTCGCTTGTGGGGACTGTAATCGCCACGCGATTCTCGCTGAAGCGCATCTCCGAAAAGACCGCGGCAAAGCGGGGTCGCATCTCACGAATCGCCTCCAGCAGGGCGGCACGCGCCTGGTGGAGCTTCTGCTCACACTGCTCGTCCACCTGCTCCTGCAACTGAGCCTCATGAGCCGAGGGCTCCTCCGCAGGTCGTCCTCCCCCCATCAACTCCGAGAGCGACACCAGAGGGGTACGCGCCTGACGCGGCCGGGGAGTCTCGGTGCGGGGTGCCGACTGCGGCTCGGCCGGCGAGGCCGGCTGCGGTTTGGGCGGCTCGGCCTGCACCACGGGGCGGGGTTCCGGTTGCGGGGCCGGCTGTGCAGGTTGCGGGGCCGGACGAGAAAGCGGCTGCGCGGGTTGCGGGGCCGGAGCCGCCGGGCTCAACTCGGGGAGCGGGTACTCGGCAGCTACCGCGATTGGAGTGTCGCTATTTTTTTTTTGGCCGAGACCGGCAATTTTCATCAGTCCCAGCTCGACAAGCAGTCGTTGGTTCGACGATTGTCGGATCTTTCCGTCCAGGTCGGTCAACACATCAATCGCCCCGAACAGGAAGCTCACATCGCAGGCCGCCGCCTGCTTGGCATAACGCTCCATGAGCGTGCCGGTCATCTCGATCAATTTGACCGTGGCCGGATTCTTGGCCACCAGCAGGTCGCGCAGGTGACGATTCAGCCCCGAGAGGAAGGTTTGGCCGGCAAATCCGCGCTGCAGCACGCGGTCGAAGGAGAGCAGGGCCTCAATGTAGTTGCCCCCGAGGAGTTGCTCGGTAACGGCAAAGTAGGTGTCGTAGTCCAGCACGTTGAGCGTGCGGGCCACCTCCCGATAGTTCAGCTCCCGGCCACAGAACGAGACCGCCTTATCGAACATCGAAAGGGCATCACGCATACCGCCATCAGCCTTTTGGGCTATGAGGTTCAGCGACTCGTCGTCGGCCGCAACCCCCTCCTTCGCGGCAATGTAACGCAGATACTCCACGCCATCCTCCACACGGATGCGGTTGAAATCGTAGATCTGACAACGCGAGAGAATCGTCGGGATAATCTTGTGCTTCTCGGTGGTGGCCAAGATGAAGATGGCATGCTGCGGAGGCTCCTCCAGCGTCTTCAGAAAGGCGTTGAAGGCCGCCTGCGAGAGCATGTGCACCTCGTCGATGATGAAGAGCGAGTAGCGCCCCACCTGCGGAATGATGCGCACCTGCTCGATCAGGGCGCGAATGTCGTCCACCGAGTTGTTCGAGGCGGCATCCAGCTCGTGTATGTTGAGCGAGCGGTTCTCGTTGAAGCTGCGACACGACTCACACTGGTTGCAGGCCTCCGAACCATTGGGATTCAGACAGTTGATTGCCTTGGCAAAGATACGGGCGCAGGTGGTCTTGCCCACGCCTCGCGGACCGCAGAAGAGGTAGGCATGCGCCAACTGACCCCTTTCGATGGCATTTCTTAGGGTCGCCGTAATATGCTTCTGCCCCACCACCGACTCAAAGGTCGCCGGACGATATTTGCGGGCACTGACTACAAAATTCTCCATAACCCCACAAAGGTACAAAATAATTAGTAATGAGCAATGAGTAATGAGCAATTATTTTAGCTGACGGCAAATGAGCAATGAGCAATGAGCAATTATTTGCTTGACAGCGTAAAAATTCCACAGTCTGTCCAGTTTCCCCAGCCTTTCCAGTTTCCTCAGCCTCCCCAGTTCCCCCAGACAGTCCAATTCCCCCAGCAAAAAATTACAGATTATTGCAGCTCTGATTTGTCGTCAGAAGGTCGCAGATGCGGGGCATCGCAATAAAAAGCCCGGATGGATAGTACTTGATGTACATTCCATTCGGGCTTTGTTTGGGATGTGCCGCAGATGCGGTCTTTCACAAAAATCATTTCGTGTCAGAAGGGGGTAGTTGCAACTATCGTGCAGTGAGCCCCGGATGGGGCATACTTGGCGTATGTTCCATTCGGGGCTCACAAGGGATGGTCAGCGATTAAATTTGTCGTCAGAAGGTCGCAGATGCGGGGCATCGCAATAAAAAGCCCGGATGGATAGTACTCGATGTACATTCCATTCGGGCTTTGTTTGGGATGTGCCGCAGGTGCGGCCTTATCACGACAAATTAAGCTTTGTTATCCGAACCCAACACGTTGATAATCTTGTGGATATAGAGCTTCTTCATGTTGTCGCGGGCGGGACCCAGATACTTGCGGGGGTCGAACTCGGCGGGCTTGGTGGCGAAGACCTCACGCACGGCGGCGGTCATGGCCAGACGCGAGTCGGAGTCGATGTTGATCTTGCAAACCGCGCTCTTGGCAGCCTTTCGGAGCTGCTCCTCGGGGATACCCACGGCGGCCTTCAGGGCACCACCGTACTTGTTGATGGTATCTACCTCGTCCTGGGGTACCGACGACGAACCGTGCAGTACGATGGGGAAGCCGGGCAGCTGCTCCTCGATGGCGGCCAGTACGTCGAATGCCAAGGGAGGGGGAACCAGACGACCGGTCTGGGGATCGAGCGTGCACTGCTCGGGGGTGAACTTATAGGCACCGTGCGAGGTACCGATCGAGATGGCCAGCGAGTCGCAACCGGTCTTGGTTACGAAGTCTACAACCTCCTCGGGCTTGGTGTAGTGGCTCTCCTCGGCGCAAACCTCATCCTCCACACCGGCCAGCACGCCGAGCTCACCCTCAACGGTTACGTCGAACTGGTGGGCATACTCCACAACCTTCTTCGTCAGGGCCACGTTCTCCTCATAGGGGAGGTGCGAACCGTCGATCATCACCGACGAGAAGCCCATGTCGATGCAGCTCTTGCAGGTCTCGAAGCTGTCGCCGTGGTCGAGGTGCAGCACGATCTGGGGATTCTCCCAACCCAGCTCCTTGGCATACTCCACGGCACCCTCGGCCATGTAGCGCAGCAGGGTCTGGTTGGCATACTGACGAGCACCCTTCGACACCTGGAGGATCACGGGCGACTTGGTCTCTGCCGAGGCCATAATGATGGCCTGAAGCTGCTCCATGTTGTTGAAGTTGAAGGCGGGAATGGCATAGCCGCCGTCAACGGCCTTCTTGAACATCTCACGGGTGTTCACGAGGCCCAGTTCCTTGTACGAAATCATAACGATTCTATTTATTTGGTTTAACTTGAAAATAATCTCTTGGTTTGTCTTCCCAATCCGCAAGGATTCAAAAACTGCGCAAAGTTACTAAATATTTTGAAAAACTCCTATCTTTCACAAAAAAATTACCGATTCCTCAACATTTAAGCAAATCATTTTGTCAATTCCTGATTCTTTTTGTACCTTTGCGAAGATGTGGCGCAAAATATGCGCACCATCGATTTTGCTGCAAACAAGAATACAAAACAAAATAAGAGAAAACCATGGCAGATTTTATCTATCAGGAGCCCTACCCCATCGTGGAGGACAAGACCGAGTATCGTCTTTTGACGAAGGATTATGTGAAGGTTGTCGAGTGTGACGGCCGCAAGATTCTCAAGGTAGACCCCAAGGGTCTGGAGGTGCTGTCGAAGGCCGCCTACAGCGACGTTTCGTTCTACCTCAGAGCTTCACACCTGCAGAAGCTCCGCAACATCCTGGAGGATCCCGAGGCTACGGACAACGACAAGTTTGTAGCCTACACCATGCTCCTGAACCAGTGTGTGGCCGCCGAAGGCGAGCTGCCCACCTGCCAGGATACGGGTACGGCCATCTGCATCGGCCACAAGGGCGAGGATGTGTGGACCGGCGCCGATGATGCCGAGCACATCTCGCGCGGTGTCTATGAGACCTATCAGGAGCGCAACCTGCGCTATTCGCAGGTGGTCCCCTTCACGATGACCGACGAGAAGAACTCGGCCACCAACCTGCCCGCACAGATCGACCTCTACGCCGGAAAGCCCGGTATGGAGTATGAGTTCCTCTTCATCACCAAGGGTGGTGGTTCGGCCAACAAGACCTTCCTCTATCAGCAGACCAAGGCCCTCTTGAACGAGGCTTCGCTCACGAAGTTCATCACCGAGCACATCAAGGACCTCGGTACCTCGGCCTGTCCGCCCTATCACCTCGCAATCTGCATCGGCGGCACCTCGGCCGAGATGTGCCTCGCAACCGTAAAGAAGGCCTCGGCAGGCTATCTGGACGAGCTCCCCACCTCGGGTAATGAGGGGGGCCGTTGCTTCCGCGACCTGGAGTGGGAGGAGAAGGTGCTCAAGATCTGCCAGCAGAGCGGCGTAGGTGCCCAGTTCGGTGGCAAGTATCTGGTACACGACGTGCGCGTGATTCGCGCTCCGCGCCACGCCGCTTCGTGCCCCGTGGCCATCGGCGTAAGCTGCTCGGCCGACCGCAACATCAAGGCCAAGATCACCCCCGAGGGTATCTTCCTCGAGCAGCTGGAGAAGAACCCCGCCCGCTTCCTGCCCGCCGAGGCTCCCGCCATGAGCCCCGCCGTGGAGATCGACCTCGATGAGGGCATGGACAAGGTACGAGAGATTTTGTCGAAGTACCCCATCAAGACCCGTCTGAACCTGAAGGGTACGCTGATCGTGGCCCGCGACATCGCCCACGCCCGCATCAAGCAGATGCTCGACGAGGGTAAGCCGATGCCCGAGTACTTCAAGAAGCACCCGGTATACTACGCCGGACCGGCCAAGACCCCGCAGGGCATGGCTTCGGGTTCGTTCGGCCCCACGACGGCCGGCCGTATGGATCCCTATGTAGACCTCTTCCAGAAGCATGGCGGTTCGATGGTGATGGTAGCCAAGGGCAACCGCTCGCAGGAGGTGACCGACGCCTGCCAGGCCAACGGCGGCTTCTACCTCGGTTCGATTGGTGGTCCCGCCGCCATTCTGGCCAAGAACTCGATCAAGTCGGTCGAGGTGGTGGACTTCCCCGAGCTCGGCATGGAGGCTGTCCGCAAGATTTATGTAGAAAACTTCCCCGCCTTTATCATCGTGGATGACAAGGGCAACGACTTCTTCGCCGACTTCAAGCACTAATCGGTGAAGCCGAAACTTTGGGGATTGTCCGCTGTTAAGGACAATCCCCAAAGATTCTTTGTTTATGACACATACGAAAAACAACCGTTTTTTCGTTGCGTAAAGTGCATATTAGAGACTTAAGTTTTCATGAAGGCATTTTTTAGACATCTGGTCCTGATTCTGGGAATGGTGCTGTGGACGACCCTCGCCTTAGCGGCCGAAAAGGTCAGCTTTACGGCCAATGCCCCCATGCTGGTGGCCGCCGGTGAGGCTTTCCGTGTGGAGTTCAAACTCAACGCCAAGCCCGACGACGACACCTTCGAGGCCCCCTCGTTCGAGGGCTTTGATGTGATTGCCGGCCCCTCGGTCTACCGCGGGTCGAGCGTGCAGTACATCAACGGCTCGGTAACCCAGACCCATGAGTACACCTATACTTATGTGCTGATGCCCACCCAAACGGGCACCTTCACAATCGGTGTGGCGGAGGTGCTGGTGGACGACACCCCCTATCGCACCTCACCCGTGAAGGTGGAGGTGATCCGCGAAGAGGAGCAGCCCGGAGCCGCTTCCGGCACCGAGAGGCCCCGGGAGGAGGCCTCGACCCCTCGCGGTCAGGTGGCCGACGACGATATTCTGCTGCGCGTAACCCTGTCGCGCTCGTCGGTATACAAGGGCGAGCCCGTATTGGCGGCCATCAAGCTCTACCGCCGCATCACCCTCGTCGGGCTCAACGATGCGAAATTCCCCGCCTTCAACGGCTTCTGGACCCAGGAGCTCAATGCCGAAAACTACCCCCAGCAGCGCGAGACGATCGGCGGCAAGATTTATGAGAGTGTCGTGCTGCGCGAATACCTGCTCTACCCGCAGCAGGCCGGAGCGCTGACCATCGAGCCCGCCGAGGTGGAGGCCGTAGCGCAGGTCGTGGTGCAGAACAACCGCAGCCGCGACCCCTTCTTCGGCAACATGCCCGACATCTACAACGTAAACCGCAAGGTGCGCTCGCCGAAGGTAACCCTTCAGGTCAAGGAGTTGCCGGCAGGTGCCCCCGCAAGCTTTACGGGTGCCGTAGGCCACTTCACCCTGAACGATACGCCCCCCTCGACGCAGCTGGCCGCCAACTCGGCAGCCACCTATACGCTGCGCCTCTCGGGCTCGGGCAACCTGCGCTTCCTGCAGGCCCCCAAGCTCTCGCTTCCCGCCTCCTTCGAGCAGTATGACGTGAAGACCACCGAGCAGATCAAGAGCTCGGCCGGAGGTGCCACGGGTTATCGCCAATTCGAGTACCCCTTCATCGCACGCGCCGAGGGCGAGTATGAGATCCCCCCTGTGGAGTTCACCTACTTCGACCCCAAAAAGGGGCAGTATGTAACCCTGGCAACCCAACCTCTGATGCTCAACATCACCCCCGATGAGCGGGGCGGCAGCAGCGAGGCCCGCATTGTCAAGGGACTCACCAAGGAGGAGGTGCGACTGCTGGGCGAGGATATCCGCTTCATCAAGTCGGGCAATCCCCACCTCAAGCCTCAAGGGCAACCGCTGCTCTTCAGCGGATCCTACTTCCTGTGGGTGATCCTGATCCTGGTAGCCTTCGTGGCGCTCTTCCTGCTGCTGCGCAAGCAGATTCGCGACAGCCGTAATGCGGTGCTGGTTCGCGGCAAACGTGCCAGCAAGGTGGCTGTGCAGCGCTTCCGCGCCGCCAAGCGAGCCATGCAGGAGGAGAACCGCTACGCCTTCTACGAGGAGATGTCGCGCGCCCTGTGGGGGTACATGAGCGACAAGTTCAACATCCCGGTAGCCAACCTCACCAAGGAGAACGTGCGCGAAGAGCTCCTCAAACGCGGGGTGAACGCCGACGAGGCGCAATCCTTCTGCTCGATTATCACCCGCTGCGAAGAGGCCCAATATGCCCCCATGGCCTCCGCTCGCATGAGCGATGTATATAAAGAGGGTGTGGAGCTGATCTCCCACCTGGAGTCGATCATCAAAAAACGATAGCGAACCATGAAAAGCCTGCTCGCTTCACTTATCTTATGCGCGGCGGCCCTGACGCTTTATGGACAGGAGCCCGTTGCCGACAGCCTGCAAAACACCACCGGCGGAGGTCTCGAGGCTCCCGCCCCCCAAGCCGCAGAGGCCGACAGCCGCGCCTTGTGGGACGAGGCCAACACCGCCTACCTGCGCTCCGATTTCCACACGGCATCGCGCATCTACCGCCAGATCCTCGAGCGCGGAGAGCACTCCTCGAAGCTCTATTACAACCTCGGAAATGCCTCCTTCAAGGAGGAGAAGCTCGGCGAGGCGATCCTCTATTACCACCGCGCCCTGAGGCTCAACCCCGCAGATGAGGATGCCCGCTACAACCTCTCGGTGGCCGAGAACCGCACGATCGACCGCATCGAGACCATCCCCGAGTTCTTCCTCAAGACATGGATGCGCTCCGTGCGCTCGCTCCTGAGCGGCACCGCCTGGACCATCCTCTCGCTCATCCTGCTCACCCTGACCCTCGGAGCAGTACTCTTCTACCTCCTCTCGCAACGGCTCAACCTGCGCAAGGCGGGATTCTACACCACGCTCTGCGCCCTACTCCTCTTCCTGGTCTGCACGGCCTTCGCCGCTGCCGACCGCTCGGAGCAGATCAGCCGCAACAAGGCGGTGGTACTCTCGACTTCGGTGCCGGTAAAGAGCTCCCCGGATAAGGCCGCCACCGACCTCTTCGTCCTCCATGAGGGAACCACCCTCGACGTGGGCGAGCAGATGGGCGACTGGAGCGAGATCACGCTGGCCGATGGCAAGAAGGGGTGGTTGGAAAGTCGTCATATCGAAGTAATCTGAGCGCCGTGTCCCAACTCCTGCAAGATGTTGTCGGGGAGTTCTCAAAACTCCCGGGAATCGGGCGCCGCACGGCGCTCCGCCTGGCCATGCACCTGCTGAAGATGGAGGCCGACTCGGTGGGCGAGATGACGCGCAGCATCGACCGTTTCCGCAACGAAATCCGCCACTGCAACTGCTGCAACAACCTCTCGGATCGCGAACGATGCCCCATTTGCGAAGACCCCACACGCGACCGCTCGACAATCTGCGTGGTGGAGCAGGTGGCCGACCTCCTCTCGATCGAACATACCCGCCAATATCGCGGGCTCTACCACGTCCTGGGAGGCGTGATCTCCCCCATGCAGGGCATCGCCCCCTCGGACCTGAAGATCGACCTGCTGCTCGAACGCATTGCCCGCGGCGAGGTGCGCGAGGTAATCCTCGCCATCTCCACCTCGGTCGAGGGCGAAACCACCTCCTTCTACCTGATGAACCGCCTCAACCAATACCCCGCCGTAAAGGTGAGCACCATCGCCCGCGGCATCGGCTTCGGCGACGAACTGGAGTATGTGGATGAGCTGACCATCACCCACGCCCTGATCAACCGCCGCGAAATCTCTCCCAAATAACCGCCAAGAGAGGAGAGCCGCCCTCAAAGCGCCGAAATGGCGCCAACCGCTGAAAAGAGCCCCCAAAACAGAGGTTTTTCAGCCACCAGGCAGTTCTCGTTGATACTCAAGAGAATAAGCAGAATTAGAAAAACAGAAAAACTAGAAATATTTATTTTTTTGAAAAAAAGTTGCAAAAAAATTTGCACAGAATAAAAAGTTGCCTTATCTTTGCACTCGCAATCGAAAGATATTGCATGCCTCTTTAGCTCAGTTGGTAGAGCACGACACTCTTAATGTTGGGGTCCAGGGTTCGAGCCCCTGAGGGGGTACTGAAGCGAGAAACGAAAGTTTCTCGCTTTTTGTTTTGGGGGCAGCTGTACGCGGTGCGTGTAATGAATAGAGTGATGATAGGTCAGCGCACAAGTTCGCACCTATCATCACTCTACTCATATTCTGCTGATGCAGAACAACATCTGCCCCAAAACAATCTACCCCGTTAGTGGACTCGAATTTAGGGAGGGTTACCTCGGTCGTACTCCCGCACCGCCACAAGTGGCGACTGCGACACTCCCTCGGTGAGGTTGCAAGCAACCTTCGAGCCCCTGAGGGGGTACTGAAAGGGAAAGATGAAACTCTTTCCCTTTTTTGTGCGCCCTTAGGGAGCGAGAACCCTGGAGTCGCCTCCCTTCCAGGGAGGTTGGGAGGGTGTAAACTCTCGAGCACACGACTGCCTACTGCAAGTAGCGCAGTCAAGCGCCTGAGGGGGTGCTGCAAGGGAAAAACTTTGTTTTTCCCTTTTCGCTTTATGTGGTTTTGGTGGTTAAGCCTAAATTTGAAGGAAGTTTTTGGTATTGTGATATTATTTTTGTAACTTGCCCAATAAAACTATGCGACTATGGCTGATAACAGAATTCTAAAGCTTGTTGACTCCTCATATAAGGAGTGTGAAGTTACAGGTAGAGATATGGGTGGCGACGATCTCTATGAGATACCTGTAGCAAACTTAAAACTCGGATATATTGATTGGGCTCAGAGCAAAAGGCCAAATCATAATGTGAATGTAATCGAAATTGGAGAAGATTATATCACATTGAGTATCACTAATGTATCTCGCAGCGTAAACGGGCCATATACGCTCCGTGTCGGCGAGAAGAAAAGCTATAGCTACTACTTTGGCGAGTGGTCATACGGTTACACAATATCAGTAGAAGAGGGCGACAAGGAGAGGTGAAAGGGTTGTTGCTTGACGCATAAGTTTGAATAGAATATGCGTGAGCATTAGCCCAATTGTCGTGCATATAGGTTATACATTTGAACAAGGTGCTTATATACAAGATTACACAATAGGGATCGAAATTCTCTTTGCACACTTTTTTTACTCACGGCGATCCGCCGTGTTTATAAATGCTGACCCACCCCCTAAATCCCCCGCCTCGGGCAGGGGACTTAGTCAGCCTGACGGCTGAAAAAGAGGTCATTTTACACCAAGGTGTAAAATGATATATAATTACCTTTGAACAAATATGGAACAAAGGCGAGAAATATCGTTTCTCGCCTTTTTGTTGTTCAATGAGTTAAGCAGCCCGCGCAGGGGCGCACCAGTGGCATATCGTGGCTGTTTTGGGCTCACTGTAAAATTCCGGTGGAGCATAACAACAGATCATCTGCAAATTTCGGAGAGGAAAGCCCTAACGCAGGCGCTTAACCACGGCAGCTTTTTGAGACCCCTCCGGGGTCTGATCCTTTAGACTCTAAAACCACCATTCACCATCTCTCGCTCCACCGCAAATTTACCGTGAGCGCAAAAAACTTGCCATCGGCAAAGAGCCGGCGGTTACTCTTGTGCGGGTGAGGGGGCCTTCGATTGGAAGATGGCCAGCAGGTCTCCATCGGAGAGCAGGAGCATCATCGGGCCGTCCATCTCATAGTGTGTAGCCTTTTCGAGGGCGGCGAAGAACTCCGATTCATGGGGATCACGACACAACATGCGGGTCGAGGCCAGCGGGCCGATCTTCAGCGAGCGCTCTTTGGTCGTCGTATAGCTGCCCATCAGGCGGTTACAGGCACCTCGGCCCTGCACCTCGCCGCCCGGCGTGAAGCGCAGGCTGAAGTTCTCGTCCGTGGGGGTGATCTTGCGGCCGTGGAGCTGGATGAGCTGCCACTCGGTATCCTCCAGAGGGCGTTGTTGCTTTTGGTAGGTGCGGCACGGCGCACAGCAGCCGACCATCAGAAGTGCCACCGCCAGCAGGCGGAGCAGCAGGTTACTTGTCTTCATGGCGTTTTTTTGTTTGCAAAGATAATCAAGAGCGGAGAAAAGCGCAAGCGGGATGCCGCAAAAGTTGCCGGCACCCCGCCCCTCCGAGGGTTCACGCTACCCATCACCTCTTCTTGGTGTACTGGTTGATCCCCGTGGGATTATTGCTGCGCGACCCCTTGGCGCGGCTGGCCGCATTAGTCGAACTGTTGGTCCCCCTGGTAGCGGAGGCATCCGACGATGCGGACGAGGGGCTACCGCTCTTGGCGGTGCCACGCGAAGCCGAGGATTCGGACTTCGTCTTGGTGTTACTTCTCTTCATGGCTGTTTATATTTTAGTGTTATCGCTGTTCAGGCCCTGTCGGGACCCGGTTGTCTTGCGGTTTCGGGGGCTACGCCTCAACGGGCTCACGCTCCTCGTCGTAGTCGCACCAGCACTGCTCGCCCTTGGGGGTCGATGAGCGAATCTCCTCGGCGCGCCTCTTGCCGAGTTTCTTGTCGTGAGCCTCCACCGATGAGGGGGTGCGGGGACTCCCCTCGGCCTTGAGTTCGGTCAGCCCCTGGGTGCGCAGCACCTCTCGGCGCGGATCGCCCATATAGTTCCACTCCTCATCGAGCTGAGTGCTGCGCCCCTTGTTCCAGGCGGCACGCACGGGCTGCTCATCGGTCGAATTGTTGGAGTAGAAGCTCGTATAGCGCGGATCGCACTGGTAGATTCCCGGCGGGAAGTTGGGCTTAATCCCCTCCAAGGCCGCCTCAAACTGCTGGTAGTGGGCCACCTCGCGGGCCATCAGGAAGTTGAGCGTGTCGAGCACATACTTGTCGTCGGTGAACTGCATCAGATATTCGTAGGTGATCTTGGCGCGCGACTCCGAGGCGAGATTCGACCGCAGATCAACGGTCAGGTCGCCGTTGGCATTGATGTAGGTGGCCTGCCAGGGGAAGCCATTGCTGTTGGAGAAGATCGGACCTCCGCCCGAGACCACTCCGAACTGCGGATTATTGGCAAAGCCGGCATGGATGAAATCCTCCTTCGAAAACTCCTCCTCGAAGATCGGCCCGCGCTCGGCCACCTCCTTGAGGTTGCCCGTGGCCCCGGTGAGCAGCATCTGAATCGTTGCCCCCACAATCTCGAGGTGCCCGAGCTCCTCGGTGGCAATGTCCATCAGCATATCATACTTCTCGGGATAGGGGTTGTGGCAGGCAAAGGCCTGCAGAAAGTACTGCATCGAGGCCGACAACTCACCATTGGCCCCACCAAACTGCTCCAACATCAGTCGGGCAAAACGGGCATCGGGTCGCGAAACCCTCGCCTTGTACTGTAACTCTTTGGAATGATAAAACATAATACTCTTTTTTTATATTAATTTGGCTTGTTCGTTACTCCTCGACAAGCAAAAGACTTGCCAAAAAGACTTTTGCGGGCGACCGATGTTGGAGCCCGCCCCGAAAAGGCGACGACCGATCTTGGCAATTGTAATGCGCCGCATTTTCTTCCACCGGCCAATTCCAACAGGTAAATTTCCCCTTCCGGGAAGAGCATAATGAGGCTGTTGCCCATTCGATCTGCCCTCCCCCGCTTGGCGGGCGAAATACCCTCTTTTTTACGCCATGCAAGAAATTTCCCTCGCCAACCCTTGCTATTTTCGATTTACCTTTCTATCTTTACACCAGAACCAAAAAATTTCCGCCTATGAGAACCGTACCCCAACAACTGCTCTCCTAAGTTCCGGGAGCTGTCCGAAAGAGCGAGGAGTGTCTTATTCGCTTGTCCGATCACCAGACTTGCGCCCTTTAAATCCGACAACCCAATCTATTAATTACCAATATCTAAATTCAAGTACCATGAAAACTAAATTTCTATTGAGAAAGGGTATTCTTTGCGGTATTCTCTCTCTTTAACTGTGGGGGTGCTTCAAAGAGCCGAATGGCTATACAGAACCCGACCTGTCGAGACCTCAAAATCTGACCCTCAAACGAGCACGAGCCACGCATGAGGCTGCCCGCAACCGCGCTACACGCTCGGAGGGCGACTTTGGAATCCTCTATTCGGGCAACCTCGAAGCCTAGTGGGATGGGGCACAATACTCGGAGTGTGATTTTTCCGAGAGTTATGACGTGGAAGTGATTGCTGAGAGGTATTATGAGCAGGTTCACTATCTGCCCGACAGCACGGCGGTGCGCTCTACGGTCTTTCCGCGCCTTGTGGTTGTCGAGGAGCGGTTGCGCGAACGCAATCCAACCTCCTATGTCGCGTTCTATTTCCCCGATCGGCTGACCGAAGAGAACTATGAACAGGATGCCGGAGAGGGGCTTTTGAACAGTCTGCCCAAAGAGGACTTTTCGGGAGTGATTGTCTATACCACACTACGGGGGTTTCCTGTGGCCGCTTCACGCCATGAAGATGGGCGCCAACTATCCCATGCGTTTTTGGGCGATGCGACCGACGATGCCTCGTTGCTTGAAGAGGTGGAGAAATACAACCGCATTGTGGAAAATATCCGTATCTTTGTCGGAGATGAGACCCGATCAAGTGCGCTAGAAGACCTGGATGGTGGAGATGTTCCACCTGTAATCGTTACAGCTCCTCCGATCGTTCGTCTACCCAAGCTCGAGAATCCGGTAACGGATCCTGACCCCATCGACTGGGAGGTAACAGATCCGTCAAAACCAAATATTCCGGATGATCCCATAGGTGACGACACGGGCAAGGAGAGTAGTCTTAAGGATGGCAAGTATGACAAGAATGAGCATATTCAAACCACCAGCGAACTGGTCGCCGAAATTTTGGATGAGATTTATAACGACTGCATGGGAAAAACCCTGATTGATGCTATTGGGGCGGATATTACCATTATAGTTGACTCCGATTCGCATAAAAATGGATATGATGGGAATGAATTCACTATCTATTTCGGTGATGGGAATGAAAACGGACAACAAAGACCATATGTATTAATTGAAGAGTTGGTTCATGCCTACCAGCATAGTCAAGTTGGTTCAGAAAGCTTTAATTCATATAAATTGAATTATGAGATTGAAGCCAAAGCTTGTTGGTTGTGGTATGAATATCGGCGGATGGGCTATGAAGATTTGGGACGATTATATGATACAAAAGTAGGACAATTTGGAGGAACACAAAAAATGTTAGACCTCATAAAAATATGGAATAAAACACATGATCTAAATGAAGACGAGACCCTTCATGCTTACGATGTCGTCTGCGATCGAATACGAACTTTGAGTAAATATTCGGACAAAGAGAAATATCCTGAATCGGATTTTGGTCGCACATTTAACAATTTTGAAGAACTAATGAAAAATTGCAAATAACATGAAACGAATTCTTTTTATAGTCATAGCACTATTTATAGTATATCCGGTGATGTCACAAGTGGATTATCTGCATTACCGTGATGGGAAAATTATAACTATAGATTCGATCTCGTATAGAATAAAGAATGATTCGGAACGTGTTATGGAAAAGCGAGAACAATTCCGTGGGCGTTTTGAAGAATTGGCTCAAAAATGGGGCGAATATAGTGTAATTATGCAGGATGTGCGAAATTTTCGTATGGGAGGAAGTCAATATGCAGATGGTACAGCCGTAGAATATTCTGAACATGTCGATGAAATTGCAGGAATCATCATCCCACAAACTTATTATAAACATTATTTCTACCATGCCATCCGAGAAGCATTCTCAAAAGAGGAGGAATTGATTCCATTCCATGATTGGTACCTCTTTGTTTATGTTGTTGTAGACAATAAAGGAAATATTCTTGAAACGGCAACCGGGTTTCCTGTAAATATAAATCATGTGATTCAACCCGAGCAAATAGCAACATTAGAGAGTTTAATCCGCAAAAACTTTAAATTCGAGGTGTCGCAAAAGGCTAAAAAATTTAATTATTTTGAAGGCGAAATATTTTTACCGTTTGCCGAATTTATCGAGGATATGCCCGAAATTACACTGAAGGAAGAAGAGGAGTCGTTTGACGATCTGCCCTACGTTGAAGGCGGCAACCTGACCGGCCCGCCCAAGGCTGGCGGAGGCAATTAACACAGCATACACTGCTCCGGCCGGGCTCCAAGGGGTCCGGCCCGTTGTTTTTGTTAAACTCGGGGGGGGCTGTGCTCAGGCAATGCACGATTATTTAGCCGTGAACAATGAAGATTTGGGGATGAGAAATGCGCAATGAGAAGTTATCCTTAATGCCATAAAAACAAAAAAGATAAAAAATTATTTGGTTTATATTATAAACTTATTTATATTTGCAATCGGAAACAGGGTCATACCCTTTTGCAGAGGGCGGGCCAAAACGAGCAAACGAAGTTTATAAACCAATAATAATAAATCGGTTATGGAGAAAATAACAAAAGCAAAGCTTCTGCGTGAGCTGCTCTACTACGTCGTCATTTGCGGCTTTCTGGCCGTGGTGAATTGGGTAACCTCACCCGGAACATGGTGGGTACTCTGGGTCCTGGGCGGATGGGGAGTGATCCTCCTATTGCAGCTGGGAGAGTGGCTGATCGGCCGAGAGGAGAAATAGCGCAGAACGAAAAATCGGAGAGTTATGGAAGAGAGAAATTGGAGTGCGGAGGAGAGTCTGGCACTCATCCGCCGCATGATCGACTGCACACGCTCGCGCCTGGAGGAGCAGGTCGGGCGCGACTTTTTGCGGATGGGCTACACCACGATCGCCGTGGCGCTGGCCGTATGGCTCGCCCTGCACCGAACATCGAATCCGGCATGGAACTACCTCTGGTTCATCATTCCGGCAGCCTACCTGATCTGCGGATGGCGGTCGGGGTGGTTTCGCGGACAGAAGAGCAACCGGAGTCACCTGGACCGGATCACCGGCTACATCTGGCTGACGATCGGGGCCGCGGGGCTGATGCTCAGCATCGTGGCATTTTTAAAACCGATCGCCATCCTCTTTATCATCCTCGTACTCATGGGCACGGGTACGGCCATAACGGGTCTGGTGACGGGTTTTCGACCCTTTACCACCGCCGGTCTGGTGACCTCGCTGCTGCTGGCCCCCGCCACCCTATGGGTCGAGGGCATTGACTCCATTCTGCTCTTTGCCGCAGCCTTTGCCGTGCTGATGGTGATTCCGGGACACATTGCCAACTGCCGCCTGAAGAGGGGGGCACAAAGAGGGGAGTAAGATGGCTTTCAAGGAGCTCAATCCCCTGCTGCACTCGGAGCTGCGGCTGGCCGTGATGTCGATCCTGGTGGGGGTCGGAGAGGCCGACTTTGTCTTCCTGAAGCAGGAGACCGGCGCCACGGCGGGCAACCTGAGCGTGCAGCTCGACAAACTGGAGAAGGCCGGATATCTCACCATCGAGAAGAGTTTCAAGGGAAAGAGGCCCTGCACACGCTGCCGGATCACCGAAAAGGGCACGTCAGCCTTTGAAGAGTATGTAAACGCCCTGGAGAGCTACATCAAACGGCCATAAGGGAGAAGCCGGGCGAGGAACAAAAAGGCGAGGCTGTCGCAACAGAGATGTTACGACAGCCTCTTTCATCTGTTCGCCAAAGAAGGGGTTACCTCTTCTCCGAACCGCAGCAACCGCCATTATCCTTATGCGGGGTCTGCTTGTCGCAATGCTCGCCCTTATCGTTGTGCTCCGTAGCGGCGTGACCCGAAGGCGCGTTCTTGTGCTCGTTCCAGGCATTGTTGGTCTCGTTGTGGCGAGGCTGATTCGGATGCATGCGATCCTGACTCTTGTTCTGGTTACCCATGTTCTCCTGGGTGTGCTGATTTTTGCTTTCCATACTGTTGAAATTAAAACTAAAAAGGTGAATATTTGACAGCCGAAGCTGCTTGATTAACGGATGATTACCTCGATCAACTCATCAAGATCGGGAAGCGGATAGGTGCTCCCTACCTGCATAATGGGCTGCTTTTCGGGGATCGGAGTGCCGTCGAAGAGCCACTGGGCATTACCGGCTCCGGGGTATTGGCTGACCGCCACGCCGGCATCGAGCAACAGGGTCTGATCGGTAAGATCACCCCCCTCCAGAGCCCAGAGCTTGGGGCCCGAGGTGAAGAACCAGTCGTTCGAGTAGCCAAACATGAGAGCATAGGTGATGCGATCGCCCGGAGCCGCCGAGTAGTAGCACTCCACCGACTTACCCGGCAAGACCACATCAGAGGTATAGTAGACATTGCGCACAGAGGAGAGCCGGCGCAGGGCATCGGCCAGAGCCTTCGGATCGCCCTTCTGGGCCAGCGAAGCAAGCCCCCGGCCCTCATCAATCGAACCAAGCGTATAGATCGGGTTTTGATCTCCGTCGTAGATCACCACCAAAGCCCCGTTCAGGGTAGTGAAGATCCCCGTCTGCTCCTCGAGCCACTCGGCCAGCGGAAGCACATTGCCCGACTCGGCAAGGGCCGTCAGGGGTGCCGACGAGGCCTCACCGCGTGTAAAGAGCGGAGTCTCCTCCACGAGCTTATCCTGCAGCACATTCGAGATGGCATAGACACCCGACGAGAAGGGGGTTTCGTTCGCCGTGCCGGCCGAGAGGTTGCGGATCGTGCAGGTGAAGAGCGACTGCTCGGGGGCGAAGCTCAGGCTCACCTCCATCAGCTCAGAGGCCTTAACGTAGCTGTTACCCTGCTCGTCGATGCCCTCGATACGGCTCACCGTACCCGATTGGGCCGCACCCGGATGGAGAATTTCAGCCCCGGGAGCCTCATTTTGGCGCGTACCGTTATCCCACAGGGCCACGGCATCGGCCACAACACCCGTGCGGGGCACTCCGGCATTGTCGAAGAGTTCGATTCCGGGATTCTCGGGGGCAAAGAAGAGGTCGTTCGAGTAGCTGTACATCGCAGCCAACATCAGGCGCTGCCCCTTGGCGGCATGGAACGTAAAGGAGGTCGAGGCCCCGGGGGCCACCGAACCGAAGATCCCGCTCTGGATGAAGGGCTCGACTTCCGAGACGTTCTTAAAGGTGATGCACGGCGAGTAGATCATCCAGCCGTCGTTGTCGTCGTCATCGCACGAGGTAAAGAGCACCCCGCCCGCAAAGAGCAGAGGCAGAAGGGCGAGGGTAAACAATCTTTTTTTCATAAGTCTAAAATTATGGTTGTAAAACAGTGTTGTTCTGCTCACCGCCCCTGCACGATCCATACCAGAGAGGGCCTTGGGAAAG
The DNA here is from genome assembly GCA_015059965.1 of Rikenellaceae bacterium. Lineage (GTDB taxonomy): Bacteria > Bacteroidota > Bacteroidia > Bacteroidales > Rikenellaceae > Alistipes. The sequence goes on along the minus strand of SUZM01000006.1, from coordinate 45,039 downwards.
ATAAATTTCAACGCAGCGAAAAGAGGGACGGTTTGGCAAAATTCTTGCCCCGTTGCGCGAGTCCTCATTACACCCGCCAAAATGCCGTCCGAAAAGAGAGATAAGAGCCCCCACAAAAAGCCGGCCGGGAATTTTCCGCTCATCTACTGCAGCTCCATCGTCCTGGGGCTGAACGATGCTCTGGTGGAGTTCACGGGGGCACTGGCCGGCTTCAGCTTTGCCCTCGAGAGCACGCGCCTGGTGGCCCTCACAGGAGCCATCACGGGGATAGCCGCCGCACTCTCGATGGCCGCCTCGGAGTACCTCTCCACGCGCTGCGATCCGGCCCCGCGCAAGTGTCCCCGCCGGGCAGCCCTCTGCACGGGAGTCAGCTACCTGATAACCGTCTCACTGCTCATACTCCCCTACCTGCTCTTTCGCCGCGCAGGCATCGCCCTGGGGGTAATGCTCGCCGTGGCATTAGGAGTCATCGCCCTCTACAGCTATCTCTATACCAAGGTATGCGGCACGAGCTTTCGCCGCCATTTCGGCGAGATGGTTGCCGTGAGTTTCGGGGTGGCTCTGTCGAGTTTTCTGATCGGTTGCATCTTAAAAGAGTTCTCCTGACCCCTCGACTTGGAACGCTCTTTGCAGCAGCGCAGGGTGTTTAACCAATTAAAATTTATGCTGATGAAAAAATTATTCCTTTGCCTGATGGGAGCCGCCCTCTCGCTGACCGCGCTGGCAGCCCCCGAGAAGACCACCTTCGACAAACTTCCGCAAAACGCGCAGGAGTTTGTCCAACGCTTCTTCACCGGCGAGACCATTCGCGAGGTGGAGCTCAACCGCGAGAACTCCTGGGACAAGTACACAGTCTGGTTCGACAACGGCAACCACATCTGCTTCGAAGGGGGCACGGGCAACTGCACCGAGATCATCATGAAGCAGGGATCGATCCCCACCGGCGTACTCCCCGCAACGGCCGCTGCCTATCTGAAAAAGCACTACCCCGATCAGGAGATTCTGGCGATGAAGCAGACCAAGGAGGGCTTCCGCACAGGCCTCTCGAATGGGGTATGGATCGACTTCGACAAGGAGGGTGATTTCATCAAGGGAAGCAAATAACGGTTCGTTTCACCTAAAAAAGAAGGGCTATGTCTTTTATTTGGTATCTGTTGATCGGTTTGGCGGCCGGATGGATCGCCAACCTCATCGTCAAGGGCGACAGCTCGGGGCTGATCATCAACCTGATCATAGGTCTGATCGGCGGTTTTCTGGGCGGCTGGCTCGTCTCGTTCTTCGGCTGGTTCCCGGTGGGTACGGTCGGCACCTTCATCTCCTCGGTCATCGGGGCTGTTGTGCTGTTGCTGATCCTCTCACTCTTCACACGGCGCTCCGCAAAGTCGTAAGGCCGAGCCGTGCATCCCAAAAGAGGCTGTCTAAGGAGTCTTAAAAATGCACATCACCCCTGCCAGATGCACTTCTGACAGGGGTGAAATCGTGAAATTTGGACTTGTTAGACAGCCCCTGATTGTTTGAAGTTGTTTAACAAGAGGGATTTCAAGGCTTGCGAAGCCCGAAAAAGCGGAGTTTACCGGGCGTAAATGAGCATTTTGAGGGCAAGCGTAACGCAGAAATCACCTTGTTAGAGAGCTTCCTGTCATGAGGCAGATAGACCTCCGCTTACGATCTTCACACCATGGCGAGCAACTCCTCGGCACGGTCGATCACCCGATCGGCCCCCGCCTCTAGGAGCTCCTCGCGCGAACGAAAGCCCCACGAAACGCCCACGGCACCAATACCGGCAGCCTTGGCCGCGCGAATATCCGAAGCCGTGTCACCCAGGTGCAGGGCCTCCTCGGGGGCCACGCCCGCCAGGCGCAGCACCTCCAGATCAGCTGCCGGATTGGGTTTGAGAGGCACCTCGGGACGATTTCCGAAGACCGCCACAAAGGGAATCTCCGGGAAAAACTTCCGGATCAACAGATCGGTCCCCTGCTGAAACTTATTGGAGACCACGGCCACCTTAATCCCTCGGGCGACCAACTCCTCCAGAAGATTGGATATCCCCTCATAGGCGTAGGAGTGGCAGTCGATGTGTGCCGTGTAGTAGGCCACAAACTCATCGCGTATGCGATCAATCTGCGCCTCGGTGCGCCACTGCTCGGGCAGGGCTCGCTCACAAAGTTTGCGCACGCCGTTACCTACGAAACGGCGATAAGCCGTATAGTCGTGCTCCGGAAGCCCATAACGGCGCAGCACCGCATTGCACGAAGCGGCCAGATCGCCCACCGTCTCGAGCAGGGTTCCATCCAGGTCAAAGATTACTAACTTTATCATCGCTATTTTTTTGCTATCTTATAGCCTATTGTTGCCACAAAATCGACATCAGGGGGCTCAGGTAGTTGAAGATACAGTAGGGCAGATAGGTAAAGGTCGCTACCCCCAGAACCGTCGCCTGGGTCATACCGCAGGAGTTCCAGGGGACCAAGACCGAGGTTACGGTGGCCGAGTCCTCGACCGCACGGCTCAACAGACGAGCCTCCAGGCCTCGCTCCCGATAGAGCCCCTTGAAGAGGCGGCCCGTCAGGATGATCGAGATATACTGGTCGGCCGTAATGAGGTTGAAACTCACCCCCGCAAAGACGGTTGCCGCCACCGAGCCCGCAGCCCGACGCACAAAGCGCAGGAAGAGCCCCGTAAGGGCCTGCAACATCCCGCTGCCGGTCATCACTCCGCCAAAACACATGGCGCAGAGAATCAACCACACGGTATTCATCATCCCGCTCATGCCGCGTGTGGCGACCAATTCATCCACCGCCTCCACGCCGGTTTCGAGCGACGTGGAGCCGAAACAGGCAGTCATCACCCCGCGAAAGCCCGTCATCGGGCCACCCTCGCCGGCTCCGGCCAGGCTCGGAATGAGCTCAGGCTGAAAGATCACCAGCGCCACAGCCGCCAGCAGCGTGGCGACAAAAAGGGTAACAATGGCCGGCAGTTTGCGCCAAATCAAAAGGCCCGTTGCAACCGGTACCACCAACAGCCAGGGGGTAATCCGAAACGTCCGATGGAGCGCTTCGGCATAGAGAGCCACATCGCCCGCCCCCGACGAAGCATGCGTCAGGCTCACCCCCAGGAAGACCAAGAGCGCGATCACCATCGAGGGGATGGTCGTATAGAGCATATAGCGGACATGGCTGAAGAGGGGCACCTCGCAGGTCGAGGAGGCCAAGACCGTGGTGTCCGACAACAGCGAGAGTTTATCGCCGAAGTAGGCCCCCGAGATAATGGCTCCGGCAACCCACCCTTCCGAGAACTCCATCGCCCGGCCGATACCCATCAGCGCAACGCCGATCGTGGCAATCGTGGTCCACGAACTACCCGTCATCAGCGAGACAAAGGCACAAATCAGACACGAGGCGGCCAGGAACCACGAGGGGTGCAGCACCTCCAGTCCATAGCAAATCAGCGTGGGCACAACGCCACTGACCATCCAGGTTCCGGCAATCGAACCGATCAAAAGCAGAATGATGATGGCCGAGGCCGAGGAGCGAATATGCTCCACAATCGAGTCCTCAAGCCGGGCCCACGAAACCCCATAGATACCCACCGAGAGCATCACACAGATCGAGGCGGCCGAGAGCAGCGCAATCTGGCTGCCACCCATAATCGAATCGCTGCCAAAGGCGCGAATCACCAAAAACAACAAGAGGGCCAATACCCCGAGCGGAATCAACGATACTGCCACGGAGGGGGTCTGCCCCCACCGTTTTGTAAAGAACTTTGTCATAATACCTAATTTACCTAACCTATAAAATTCGAGGAGCCTGCCACTTCATTTGCATCCTTTCGCTCCTCGCAAGATGCCCCCTGAGCCTCAAAAAGAGGATATTGCGAGCTATTTTTAAGCGGTGGGGGCGCCTAAAAAGCATAGTGAGTGGATTTTCAAGGCGCAAAAGGATTTTGGGGCGGAGCATACTTGGGCGTATGTGAGCAACCAAAATCCTTTTGCAACGCAGAAAACACCTCGGTAGATGCTTTTTATTCTATCTCCCAGTCGTAACCGTCCTTACGGTCTTTCACCCGAATACCAATCTCGGTGAGCGAATTGCGAATCTTGTCCGAGGTGGCCCAATCCTTATTGGCCTTGGCCTCCATGCGCATATCCAGAAGCATCGTAACCAGAGGGCTTACCAAATCCTTACCCCCCTGCGAGGCGGCAGACTTCTCGTCGCGCAGGCCCAGGATATCGAAGACGTAGCGCTTTACCACAGCCTTCAGCGTCTCCAGATCCTCGGCCGTAAGGGTCTGCTGACCGTCCGAGAGCTGGTTGATGATGCGCACCCAGTCGAAGAGAGCCGAGATGACCATGGGCGAGTTCAGGTCGTCGGCCATGGCAGCGGCACAGCGCGCCTCGAGCTCCGCAGGATTAACCGTCGAAACGGCTGCGGGCTTGATCTTGGAGAGGGTCTCCACCCCCTTCATCAGGCGATCAAGACCCTTCTCGGCCGCCTGCAGGGCCTCGTTCGAGAAGTCAAGGGTCGAACGGTAGTGAGCCTGGAGGACAAAGAAACGGATCGTCATCGGCGAGTAGGCCTGCTGAAGCATCTTGTGCGTACCGTTGAAGAGCTCCTCGAGGGTGATGAAGTTACCGAGCGACTTGCCCATCTTCTGACCGTTGATGGTGATCATATTGTTGTGCACCCAATAGCGGGCCGAGTCGTGGCCGAGGCCCGCTGTGGCCTGGGCGATCTCGCACTCATGGTGGGGGAACATGAGGTCCATGCCGCCACCGTGGATATCGAACTGCTCACCTAAGTATTTGGTGCTCATGGCCGAGCACTCCATGTGCCAGCCGGGGAATCCGTCACTCCAGGGCGAGGGCCAACGCATGATGTGTTCGGGCGAGGCCTTCTTCCAAAGGGCAAAGTCGAAGGAGTGGCGCTTATCGCTCTGGCCGTCCAACTCGCGCGTGTTGGTCAGAATATCGTCCAGGTTGCGACCCGAGAGGCGGCCGTAGTTGAATTTGCGGTTGTAGGCCTCCACGTCGAAGTAGATCGAGCCGTTCGACTCGTAGGCATAGCCGGCCTCGAGGATGCGCTTCACGAAGTCGATCTGCTCGATGATGTGGCCCGAGGCGTGGGGCTCGATCGAGGGGGTCAGCACATTCAGCTCGTCCATGGCACGGTGATAACGCTCCGTATAGTAGTGGGCGACCTCCATGGGCTCGAGCTGCTCGAGTCGGGCCTTCTTGGCAATCTTATCCTCGCCCTCGTCGGCATCGTGCTCCAGGTGGCCCACATCCGTAATATTGCGCACATAGCGCACCTTATAGCCCTCGCTCTGCAGGTAGCGGAACAGCAGGTCGAAAGTAACGGCCGGGCGGGCGTGTCCGAGGTGGGGATCGCCATAGACCGTGGGGCCGCAGACATACATACCCACACGCCCCTCATGAATGGTCGAAAACTCCTCCTTGCGACGGGAGAGAGTATTGTACAACATTATTTTTTGTTTCATGCTCATCAATTAAAAATTTTTTGCAAAAGTAAGCAATTCCATCTAAATATCCCCCCTTTACCCAAAAGAAAAATCACTCTTCACTCATTTTTATCCTCCATTTCCGCCGATTTTTGGTTTTTGAGGCAAAAATCCGAAAATAATGGCGGTATTTTCTCGTTTAATCGTTACCTTTGTTGCTTTGATTATGCACTAAAAAAACAGAAATATGAATTTCAAAACCTGGAACAACCGAATCGGCTGGCTGGTCTTCGCCATCGCTGCAGCGGTTTACCTGATGACCATGGAGCCCTCGACCAGCCTTTGGGACTGCTCCGAATTTATCGCCACCTCCTACAAGTTGGAGGTGGGACACCCTCCCGGGGCCCCCTTGTTCATGCTCCTGGCACGCCTGGCTACCCTGCTGGCCCCCTCGACCCACTATGTGCCCCACATGGTCAATGCCCTGAACAGCATCGCCTCGGCCTTCACCATATTGTTCCTCTTTTGGACGATCACCCATTTGGGAAGGCGCCTTTACGCCCGAGGCCGCGAACTCACCGACCCCGAGAAGTGGGCCGTGCTGGGCGCCGGAACGATAGGTGCCCTGGCCTACACCTTCACCGACACCTTCTGGTTCTCGGCCGTCGAGGGGGAGGTCTATGCCCTCTCGTCGATGTTCACGGCCCTGGTCGTCTGGCTGATGCTCAAGTGGGAGGAGCAGGCCGATGAGCCCCATGCCAACCGCTGGATCATCCTGATTGCCTACCTGATGGGCCTCTCGATCGGCATCCACCTGCTGAACCTGCTGACCATCCCCGCTCTGGTCTTCATCTACTACTTCCGCAAGACTCCCGAGCCGACCTGGCGCGGGCTCTTCTATGCCACCCTCACGGCCGGAGCCATCCTGATCTTTTTGAACAACCTGATCATCCCCTACACGGTCTATATCGGCGCAATGGTCGATCTGTTCTGTGTCAATACGCTGGGCATGCCCATCAACTCGGGCATGGTGCTCTTCGCCGCAGGCCTCTTCGCCCTGCTCGGGTGGAGCGTATGGTACACCCATCGCCGGGGGAAGGTCCTCGCCAACACGCTGCTGCTGGCCCTGACGCTTGTGCTGATCGGCTTCTCCTCCTACGCCACCGTAACGATTCGCGCCGTGGCCAACCCGCCGATGAACAGCAACAACCCGAACAATCCGCACGCCCTGCTGAGCCTGCTGAACCGCGACCAATACGGACAAAAACCGCTTCTTTACGGCGCCTACTACTCGGCACCGGCCGTGGACTACAACACCAAGACCACCTACTATGTGGGCGACGACGGCCGATACCATTCGGCCGAGGTGCTCACCTCCACAGTCCACGACCCGCAGTTCATGCACCTCTTCCCCCGCATGTGGGACTCCCGCTACACGGATCGCGACTACAAGCCCTGGGCAGCCCACCGCACCAAGGAGGAGTTGGTGCGCGATGAGCAGGGCAACGTCATGCGCGACGAGCAGGGCCGTCCGATCTACGAGACGGTGCTCGAATACGGCCGCCAGGTGCGATACAACGACGGCGAACGCATCCGCATGGTGGTGGAGCCGACATTCCGCGAGAACCTCAACTTCTTCTTCTCCTACCAGCTCAACTACATGTATTGGCGCTACTTCCTCTGGAATTTCGTAGGCCGACAGAGCGATACCCAGGCCCTGCATGAGACCATTCTGGATGGCAACTGGCGCTCGGGAATCGACTTTATCGACGAGCTCTACATCGGGCCGCAGGACGAGGAGTTTCTTCCGCGCGAGGTACGCGAGAACCGTGGCCGCAACGCCTACTATTTTCTACCTTTCTTGTTGGGTCTTATCGGACTGATCTACCAGTTGAACCGCGACCAGCGCAACTTTACGGTCGTGATGTGGCTCTTCCTGATGATGGGTATCGTCCTGGTACTCTACTTCAACACCTCACCCAACGAGCCCCGAGAACGCGACTACATCTATGCCGGATCGTTCTACGCCTTCTCGATCTGGATCGGTCTGGGTGTGATGGCCCTGCGCGACGGACTGAGGTGGCTCACCCGTCGCGACACGACGGCCCTTGCCGGCGCAGCCACCCTGCTGGCCCTTGCCGTACCGGGCATCCTCTGCGCCGAGAACTGGGACGACCACGACCGTTCGGGACGCACCTTTGCCCGCGATCTGGGTTGGAACTACCTGCAATCGACCCTCCCGAACTCCATCATCCTGAACTACGGCGACAACGACACCTTCCCCCTGTGGTTCAACCAGGAGGTGGACGGCGTAAGACCCGATGTGCGCATCATGAACACGAGCTACTTAGGTGGCGAGTGGTACATCGACGAGATGAAGACACGCGCCAACGAGGCCGCCGGAGTCCCCTTCTCGCTGCCGCGCCACAAGTACACCCACTGCAACGAGCAGGTCTTTGTCGATCCGGTGGTGGATCGCCCCGTAGAGCTTAAGGAGGCGATCGCCTTCGTGGCCAACGACGATCCCCGCACACAGGTGCCGCTGATCGACGGCACGATGGCCGACTACCTGCCCGCCAACCTCTTCGCCCTGCCCGTAAACAAGGAGAATGCCCTCCGCTCGGGAATCGTCAAGGAGGAGGATGCCCACCTGATGGTCGATACGATCTACTTCCAGATCAACAAAGGGGTGATCTACAAGAGCGAACTGATGCTGCTGGATCTGCTGGCCAACTTCAACTGGGAGCGCCCGCTCTACTTCACGCAACCCTATATCCTGCAGGGGCTGAGCTCGAAGCGCTACAACGAGGACGGCACGTCGAATCCCTCGCTGATGGACTACCTGCAATACGACGGCTACGCCTACCGCTTCGTGCCGATCCTCACGCCCTATGAGGCGGCGTGGGATATCGGTCGCATCGACCCCGACTACGCCTACCCGCTGCTGATGGAGACCTTCCGCTACGGCAATCTCGAGGATGAGGAGGTCTATGCCGACAGCTTCATCCAATACAACCTCTCGGCCTCGAAGGCCCGCGAGGGCTTTGCCCGCGTGGCCAAGGAGCTGATCCGCCGCGGCGAGGACGAAAAGGCCCTGGCGCTTTTGGAAGAGGGTCTTCGCCGCCTGCCCACAAAGCAGGTGCGCTTCTCGGAGTCGAATACGCTGCCCTTCATCGAGGCCTACTACGCCCTGGGTGAGAATGAGCGGGGCGATGCCCTGCTGCGCGAATATGCCCAGTGCGTAATGGAGTATATCGACTACTACCTGGGCTTCGAGGGGGCGCAGGGTATCCTGGTCGAGAACGCCTTGATCGAGAAGCTCGAGCAGCTGGAGGTGATCTACCAGCTGGCCGTGATGGCTGACCGCCGCGAGGTGGGCCGCGACCTGAACGACTACTACCGCTCGTTGGGCTACCTCGAGGAGGAGCTCTACAACTTCGGTACCGACTACTCGTTGCTCGATAGCCAGGAGTAGGAGTCCGACTGCCACAAAAAAACTGCAATCCGATAAAGATTGCAGTTTTTTTTGATCCCTCAAAGGAGGATTACTCCTTGAGCCACTTGCTGATCAGGGCAATGGCCAGATACTTCTGCTCATCGGGCAGAGTCAGGATGCGGGCTCGGTGGCTGCCGCCCGGATCGACAAAGTAGTGCATGTGCTGCTTGCCCTCGGCGGCCCAGCCGGCACCCGGAGCGGTCCAGGGGTCATCCTCGCCATAGACCAGCAGCATCTTCGGGTCGTTCTGTTTGAGATACTTGCGCATCTTCTTGTAGAGCGTCCTGTCAAACTTCACCTCGCGGAGCTCCTCGGGCACGAAGATGCGGCGCAGATAGTCCTTCGCCGATTTCAACTCGATAAGGCCCTTGAAGGGACGGAGGTCGTAGGGGTAATAGCCGAGCTCCTTGGCCGCCTGCACGAAGAAGGAGGCATTCTCTCCACCGATAGCGAAGTAGTCGGGCCCCACAGCCTTCAGCAGGTGGTCCGCAAGCTCCTCATCCGAAGCCGTCAGGGCGGGGATGGTTGCCGGATCGGTTCCCCACTGCCAAAGCGAGAAGGAGTACTCCAAGACGCAGTAGTCGAAGACCTCACGCAAGGGGATGCGGAAGGAGAGCTTGTGATCCGTGCAATACTGCTCGAAGAGGGGCATCAGGCGATCTTTGCGACGGAGGAGCTCCTTCTGGAAATCCTCGACAACGGCCCGCTTCTCGGGGGTCGAGACCTCCTGCAGGAAGGGGCTGAAACGGCCATCCTCACGCCCCGTGCAGACGGGTCCCACATAGGGAACATAGATATCGACATCGCCGGGATAGAAGGTGGCGTAGAGCATCGTCGTGGTGCCGCCCTTGCTGATACCCGAGGCGATCCACTTCTCGGGATAGAGTTGTGCAAAGAGGCTCTTGATGGCATGCAGGTCGTGTGCCGAGTTCTCAGCCGTCAGGTAGTCCCAGTTGGGATTCTCGGGCATCGAGCGATCGAAATAGCGGTGCTCGACAAAGACGATGTTGGTGTTAAAGAGGCGCGAGATCTCTTCGCGATAACCCTCGCGCAGGGCAAATCCCGCTCCGTAGCCCTGCGTGATGAGCATCGTGGGGCGATCCTCCCCGACGTGCATCACCACCACACGCTGCCGGAACTCCCCGGCCGCGGAGTCGGCCCAATCGAGAGGTTGCTTGAGCATCACCTCATACTTCTCCTTAAACTCGCCTGCCGGCAGGGGCTTCACTTCACAAATCCCCTCCAGGGCCTTAATGCGGGCCTCCATCTCCTGAGCCGCAAGCTCGCCGACAGCTACCAAAGCCACCAGGGCAAGCACTAAAAATCGTAATTTTCTCATCATTGAAGTCAATAGTTTAGAACAAAGGTAAGAAATAATTGGGAATTATAAATCAGCTATTGGGAATTATTTTATACCTTTGCGCGAATATACACCTATATTAAAAGAAAGATGAGACAACTTTTGAGCTATATCGGGCTTATTGCCCTCTTGGTTGCTTGTGGAGCCCGCACCCGCCAATCGAGCGTCGAGGTGCCCCAAGGGCCGATTGAGCCCAAGGAGTACGGCTATCGCGTGGTCGAGAGCTACCCCCACGCCACAGAGAACTACACCCAAGGGCTGCTGTTCCACGAAGGATTCCTCTGGGAGGGAACCGGTCAGAAGGGCGAGTCGCGCCTTTTGAAGCACGACCTTACGACGGGTCGCAGCGAAAAGGTGGCCCACCTCAGCCGCCACGAGTTTGGCGAGGGGATCGCCATCGTGGGCGGGGAGCTCTTTCAGTTGACCTGGATGGAGAATACGGCCCATGTCTACGACCTCGTTTCGCTAAAAGAGGTGCGCACCCTGCGCTACCCGGGCGAGGGGTGGGGCCTCACCTCCGACGGTGAAAAGCTCTACCTTTCGGACGGCAGCGCCACAATCCGCCGCCTCGACCCCTCAACCTTCAAACGCGAGGGGGCGATAACGGTAACCCTCAGGGGGGAAGCGCTCGACTTTTTGAACGAGTTGGAGTGGATCGACGGAAAGATCTGGGCCAACGTCTACACCACGGACCACATTGTCATCATCGACCCTCGAACGGGTGTGGTCGAGGGGCTCATCAACCTCGAGGGGTTGCTGCCCGAGTCGGAGCGCACCCCTCAGACCGATGTGCTGAACGGTATCGCCTACGATGCCGCCACGGGGCGCATCTTCGTCACGGGCAAAAATTGGAGCCGTCTTTACGAAATAGAACTCATTGAGAAATAAGCGAAAAAGTGAAAACCAACGCATTACATAACGCCTTGCAGGAGCGCATCCTGCTCCTGGACGGTGGTCTGGGGACCATGATTCAGCCCTACGGCCTGACCGAGGCCGATTTCCGCGGTGAGCGATTCCGGGATTGGTCGTGCGATCTGAAGGGGTGCAACGACCTCTTGGCCCTCACACGTCCCGAGGTGATTCGCGAGATTCACCAGCGCTACCTGAAGGCCGGAGCCGACCTGATCACCACCGACTCGTTCAATGCCAACGCCATCTCGCTTCGCGATTACGGTTTGGAGCACCATGCCCGCGAGATCGCTGCCGCCGCAGCCCGTATTGCCCGCGAGGCGGCTGACGACTACACGCACCGCAACCCCTCGAAGCCCCGCTTTGTGGCGGGTTCGATGGGCCCCACAAACCGCACAGCCTCAATGTCGGCCGATGTGCAGAACCCCGCGGCCCGCGAGATTAGTTTCGAGGAGCTCGCGGCAGCCTACCGCGACCAGGCCTTGGGGCTGCTGGAGGGAGGTGCCGACCTGCTGTTGGTTGAGACGGTCTTCGACACGCTGAACGCCAAGGCGGCCCTCTACGCCATCTCGGCACTCGAAGAGGAGCTCGGCCGAGAGATCGAGGTAATGCTCTCGGGAACCCTCTCGGATGGCGGTCGCACCCTCTCGGGGCAGACCGTCGAGGGCTTCTACACCTCGCTGAAGCACTATCCGCTGCTTAGCGTAGGATTCAACTGTGCCTTCGGAGCCCGTCAGCTGCTGCCCTACCTGGAGCGCCTTGCCGCGGAGGCCGACTGCCGCATCTCGGCCCACCCCAATGCCGGACTGCCAAACGTGATGGGGGGCTACGACGAGACCCCCGAGATGTTTGCCCGCGATGTGGAGGAGTACCTCAAGCGCGGTCTGCTGAACATCGTGGGAGGCTGCTGCGGTACCACACCCGAACACATCTTCGAGTTGCAAAAGATCGTCTCCGACTATCGCCCCCGACCGCTGCCGACTATCGATCGCCAGAGCTCGCTCAGCGGCCTGGAGCCCCTTCGAATTACCCCCGAGCAAAACTTCGTGAATGTGGGTGAGCGCACCAATGTCGCCGGTTCGGCCAAATTTGCCCGGCTGATCCGCGAAGAGAAGTACGAGGAGGCCCTGTCGGTGGCCCGGGCCCAGGTGGAGGCCGGAGCTCAGGTTGTAGATGTCTGCATGGATGATGGCCTGATCGACGGACCGCGCGCCATGCGCCACTTCCTGAATCTGATGGCCTCGGAACCCGAGATCGCCCGCGTACCGGTGATGATCGACTCCTCGAAATGGGAGGTCCTGGAGGCGGGACTGCGGGCCACGCAGGGCAAGAGCATCGTCAATTCGCTCTCCCTGAAGGAGGGCGAGCAGCGCCTCCTTCAGCGGGCCCGCGAGTGCCATCGCTACGGAGCCGCCGTTGTGGTGATGCTCTTCGACGAGCAGGGGCAGGCCGACACCTACGCCCGTAAGATTGCCGTAGCCGAACGCGCCTACCGCCTGCTGACCTCGGATGGATTCCCGGCCGAGGATATCATCTTCGACCCCAATATTCTGGCCGTAGCCACGGGGATCGAGGCCCACAACCGCTACGCGCTGGATTTCATCGAGGCCGTGCGCTGGATCAAGGCCCACTGCCCGAAGGTGAAGATCTCTGGTGGCGTGAGCAACCTCTCGTTCGCCTTCCGCGGCAACAATACCGTGCGCGAAGCGATGCACTCGGCCTTCCTCTTCCACGCCATCGAGGCGGGCATGGATATGGGTATTGTCAATACCCAGATGCTGCAAATCTACTCCACGATCGAGCCGAAGCTGCTCGAGCGGGTGGAGGATGTGCTGCTCTGCCGCCGCGCAGACGCCTCGGAGCGACTCGCCGAGTATGCCCAAGAGTTGAAGTCGGTGGCCGAAAATCTCCCCGCAGAGGAGGTGGCCGAGTGGCGCAAAGCTCCGCTGAAGGAGCGCATCCGCCACGCCATGATAAAGGGCATTTCGGACCACATCGAGGCCGATACGCTGGAGGCCTACCGGGAGCTGATGTCTCCGATGGCGGTAATCGACGGAGTACTGATGCCCGCCATGGAGGAGGTGGGACAACTCTTCGGAGCCGGCAAGATGTTCCTGCCGCAGGTCGTCAAGACGGCCCGCGTGATGAAAAAGGCCGTCTCCGTGCTGACCCCCTATATCGAAGCGGGTCACGAGTCGGGCAAGAGCAGCGGCCGCATTCTGCTGGCCACCGTCAAGGGTGATGTGCACGACATCGGCAAAAATATCGTCAGCGTGGTGATGGCCTGTGGCGGCTATGCGATCCACGACCTGGGGGTGATGGTCGAGCCACAGCGCATTGTCGATGAGGCGCTGCGCTTGGAGGTCGATGCCATCGGACTGAGCGGTCTGATCACCCCCTCGCTCGAAGAGATGATCCACGTCTGCGAGGAGTTGGAACGCCGCGGAGCCGAGATTCCGGTCCTGATCGGCGGAGCCACCACCTCAAAGCTGCATACAGCCCTGAAGATCGCCCCGAAGTACCGCGGAGCGGTGATCCATGTGGGTTCGGCAAGCGACAACGTGCGCGTCATGGCCGAACTGATGGGTTCAAACCGTGAGGGGTATCTGTTGCAACTCCGCCAGGAGCAGGAGCTCCTCCGCGAGGAGTACCAACGGCGAACCTCCGTCCGGGAGTTCGTCCCGATCATCGAGGCCCGCAAGCAGGCCCAAAGAAAGCCGCTGACAGAGGTCCTTCTTCCTGCCCATACCGGCCGCGTAGTCTTCAACGACTATGAGATCGAGGCCGTGGAGCCCCTGATCGACTGGAACTTCTTCTTCCCGGCCTGGGGGATCAAGGGCCACTACCCCGAGGTGCTGGAGCACCCCGAACGTGGCGAGGAGGCCCGCAAGCTCCTGGCCGATGCCCGAGCCCTGCTGGAGCGAATTAAAAAAGAGAAGCTGCTCAAACTGCAGGGTGTGGTGGGGATCTTCCCCGCTGTTGGCGGCAAGGAGGAGATCATCCTTAAGGATACGAAGGGGAAGAGCTACCAGCTGCCCATGCTGCGCAACCAGACCCTTGGTGAGGAGCACTGCTCGGTGGCCGACTTCGTGGCCGAGGGCAAGGGCTCGAAGACGGACTATGTGGCCGCCTTTGCCCTGACGGCCGGCGTGGGGCTGCAAAAGCTCACCGAGGAGTTCAAGGCGGCGGGCGACGACTACTCGGCCATCCTCTCAAAGCTTCTGGCCGACCGCCTGACGGAGGCCTTTGCCGAGAGTGTGCACAGCTTCGTCCGGTGTGAGATGTGGGGCTACGCCGCGGGGCAACAGCTGACCCCCGAACAGATCATCGGCGGTGCCTATCGCGGGCTGAGGATGGCCTTCGGCTACCCCGCCACCCCCGACCATGCCCTTAAGCGCACGATCTTCGACCTGCTGCGGGCCGAGCAGTTTACCGAGATGCGCCTGACGGAGAACTTCATGATCACACCCGGCGAGGCCCTCTGCGGTCTGATGCTCTCGGACGGCCACTACTTCTCGGTGGGACGCATCGACACAAAACAGCTTTTGGACTATGCCCGAAAGATGAATGTGGAGCCCGAAGAGGTGCGCCGCCGCTTACCCAACAACGTAACCGACTAAACAATGAACGTACTGGACATCATACACGGGGCCCGCAACTCGGGACGTACACGCTTCGCCTTCGAACTCCTTCCGCCCTTGAAGGGCGATGGCAAGGAGTCGGTCTTTCGCGCCATCGACCCGCTGATGGAGTTCGACCCCGCCTACATCAACATCACCTGCCACCGCGAAGGGATCAAGCAGACGCTGCGGGCGGACGGCACCCCCGAGTGGCATGCCGTAAGACGTCGCCCGGGTACGGTCGGCATCTCGGCCGCCATCCGCGACCGCTACAAGGTCGAGGTGGTGCCCCACCTGATCTGCGGCGGACAGTCGCGCTACGACATTGAAGATGCGCTGATCGACCTCGACTTCCTGGGGCTGAACAACGTCCTGGCCCTGCGCGGCGACCCCTCACAGAACGAAAAGAGTTTCGTTGCCCACCCCCAGGGACATGCCAATGCCCTGGGACTCGTGAAGCAGATTGCCGCCATGAACCGCGGAGAGTTTGTCGATGGCGAGGTGGAGCAGTGCCACCACTCGCGTTTCTCGATCGGTGTGGCAGGCTACCCCGAGACCCACAGCGAAGCCCTCTCTCCCGAGGCCGACATCGCCGCCCTGAAGGCCAAGGTCGATGCCGGAGCCGAGTATGTGGTTACCCAGCTCTGCTACGACACCAATATCTTCTTCGACTATGTGCGCCGCTGCCGCGAGGCGGGGATCATGGTCCCTATTATCCCGGGAATCAAGCCCCTGGCCACCGTCAAGCACCTCGAGCTGCTGCCCCGCACCTTCGGCTGCCACCTGCCCGAAGAGCTTGTAAAGGAGGTACGCGCCCATGCCGACAATCCGCAGGCCGTTCGCCGGATCGGTACCGAGTGGGCCATTCACCAGAGCCGCGCCCTGAAGGCCGCCGGCATCCCCGTGCTCCACTACTACCCCATGGGCAAGGCCGACAACATCATCCAAATTGCCAAAGAGCTCTTCTAAAAGGAGTCTGTTACCGCTTTGTAACCGTTTTGATGCCAAATTGAGATCGAAAAACCCGATATTTACGCCATGATTTCGCCCGTAGAATTTCGTCGCCACCTGCACCGCCACCCCGAGCTCTCGTTCGAGGAGCACCAAACGGCACAATACATCGCCCACGCCCTCACCGAGGCCGGTATCGCCTGGAGGCCCATCGCCCAGACCGGCATCCTGGCCCGAATCGAAGGCCGCGGGGAGCTGAGCCATGCCGTGGTGCTGCGTGCCGACATCGATGCCCTGCCCATCGGCGAGCAGGCCAATACCGCCTGGCGCTCCCAAAACGAGGGGGTGATGCACGCCTGTGGCCACGACATGCACGCCGCAATTCTCTATGGAACACTCTGCGCACTAAAAAACGAGGCGTTCGAAGGGACGATTTTCGGACTCTTTCAGCCCGGCGAAGAGCTCAATCCGGGAGGGGCCAAGCGGGTATTGGAGGAGGATCCCTTCGCCGGCTATGAGGTTCGGGCCGTAGTGGGAGAGCATGTAGAGCCCGATCTGGAGGTGGGCGAGTTCGGCTTTCGCAGCGGATGCTACATGGCCGGTAACGATGAGTTGCGCTTCACCGTCTCGGGACGTGGCGGACACGCCGCCCTGCGCCACCGCACACAAGATACGGTACGCGCCGCTGCACGGCTGATCATGGCCGTCACGGCACTCAACACCCCGGAGCGCATCCTCTCGATCGGCCGTGTGGAGGCTCCCGGAGCCACCAACGTCATCCCCGACGAGGTTCACCTGGAGGGGACGATGCGCATCTTTGCGGAGAGCGACCGCGAACCGCTTCACCGGCAGCTCCACGCCCTCTGCGAGCAGCTCTCGCAGGAGGAGCAGATGGCCCTGAGGCTCGACATTTCGCCCGGCTACCCCGCCGTGGAGAACCACCCCGGACTCACAACCCGGGCCGAGGCGCTGGCCCGCGAGGCGGGCTTTGCGACCCGCCTTCTCGACAGACGTCCCACCTCCGAGGATTTCGGCCGCTACGGGCTCCACTACCCCGCCCTCTTCTATCGCCTGGGCGTAGGCTCCGCAGCAGGGCGCACCCACACTCCACACTTCAACCCCGATGAGCAGGCAATCTCCCCGGGAATCGAACTGATGAGACGCCTGGCGCTCGACTTTTTGAAATAGAGAGATTATGGCAAAGAAACAACACATACGAAACGACCGCCGCAGCACCATCCTACAGCTGCTCAAGGAGTTCCCTAACAATAAATTTTCGATCAAACACCTCGCCTCGGCCTCGGGAGGCAACGACCGTCAGGGACGTCGCGAGACGATGGCCATTTTGGACGAACTGGTGGCCGAGGGTACGGCCATGCTGGTCGGGCGCGACAAATACCGCCTGGGCTGCCGCATGCGCCCCCGCTATGAGGGAATTGCCGACCGCACGGCCTCAGGAGCCGTCTATGTGCGCGTCGAGGGGATCGAAAACGACATCTTCGTCCACAGCGGAAACGCCCTGAATGCCCTCGATGGCGATCGTGTGGAGCTGTCGATCATCCACACCTCGAAGAACGGCGAACACGAGGGCGAGATCCTCGCAATCCTCGAACGCTCTTCGCGCAACTATGTGGGGGTAGCCGAGATCGACCGCTCGGCGATCTTCGTCTGCTGCCAGACGCACCGCACGGCGATCGACATCTACCTGCCTCGCAAGGCCCATCCCGATGTAGAGCCGGGCGACAAGCTCCTGGTCCGCATCAAGGAGTGGCCCGAGGGGTCGAAATCGCCCATCGGCGAGTTGGTCGAGAATCTGGGGCCCTCGGGGGACAACGATGCCGAGATGCACGCCATTCTGGCCGAGTACGACCTCCCCTACCGCTTTGAGAAGGAGGTCGAGGAGGCTGCGGCTGCCATATCGGATCGGATCGACGACCAGGAGTTGGCCGCCCGTCGCGATTTCCGCGAGGTAACGACCTTCACGATCGACCCGGCGGATGCCAAAGATTTCGATGATGCCCTCTCGATCAGAAAGATAAGCGAAGGTCTCTGGGAGGTGGGCGTTCACATTGCCGATGTGAGCCACTACGTTACCCCCGATTCGGTGATCGACCGCGAGGCCCGCGAACGCGGCACCTCGGTCTATCTGGTCGATCGAACGGTGCCGATGCTCCCCGAGAGGCTCTGCAACGAGATCTGCTCGTTGCGCCCCGGAGAGGAGAAGTGTTGCTTCTCGGCCCTCTTCACGCTTAACGATGAGGCCGAGGTGCAGGAGCAATGGCTGGGCCGGACAGTAATCCGCTCCGACCACCGCTTCGCCTACGAAGAGGCACAGCAGATCATCGAAAGCGGAGAGGGCCCCTATGCCGAGGAGATTTCGATTTTGCACCGGCTGGCACAGAAGATGCGCCGCGAGCGATTCCGCCACGGCGCCGTAGCCTTCAACCGCGAGGAGATGAAGTTTCGCCTCGATGAGAAGGGGCGCCCCTTAGGGGTCTACGCCAAGGTGCAGCAGGAGGCCAATCAGCTGATCGAAGAGTTTATGCTCCTGGCCAACCGCCGCGTGGCGGAGTTCTGCGCCCACAGCATAAAGAACGGGCGCCGCGTGCCCCGCACGATGGTCTACCGCGTACACGACAACCCCTCGCCCGAGAAGCTCGAACGCTTCCGTTCTTTCATCCTCCGCTTCGGCCACTACTTCAAGGCCCAAAAGGGTCGTGCCGTAGCCAAAGAGATGAACAAGCTCCTGCAGGGAATAGCGGGCCGCCCCGAGGAGAATGCCGTGCAGATTCTGGCCGTGCGCTCGATGGCCAAGGCCGAGTATTCGACCAACAACATCGGCCACTACGGCCTCGCCTTCCCCTTCTACACCCACTTCACCTCGCCCATCCGCCGCTACCCCGACGTGCTGGTTCACCGCCTGCTGGCCCACTACCTGGCCGGAGGACACTCGGCCGACCGCCGCTCCCTGGACGAGCTCTGCGACCACGCCAACGAGCGCGAGATCCTCGCCTCGGAGGCCGAACGCGCCTCGATCAAGTATAAGGCCGTAGAGTTCCTTGCCGACAAGAAGGAGCGGAACTTCGAGGGTCGCATCTCGGGGCTCACCGAGTGGGGGATCTACGTCGAGCTGGAGGAGACCCACATCGAGGGGCTGCTCCACCTGCGCGAATTGCAGGACGACTTCTACCACTTCGACGAGGAGCGCTACGAGATTCGGGGCCACAGCACCGGCAAGCGCTACACCTTGGGCGATCGCCTTACGGTGCGGGTCAAAAATACCGACCTGCACCGCAGAATCATCGACTTTGAACTTGCCAAATAGCGCTAAAGATGACTCTTGAGACCCTATACACCAAAGCATTGGATCATACGCCGCTGAGCCGCGAGGAGGCCTACAGACTCTACGATGAGGCTCCGCTCGAGAAGCTCTGTGCCGTGGCCGACACCCTGCGCCGGAGAACGGTTCCCGATCCCGAAGTGGTCACCTGGCAGATCGACCGCAACGTAAACATCACCAACGTCTGCATCTCGGGCTGCCGCTTCTGCAACTTCCACTGCAAACCCCATCAGCAAGAGCTGCACTTCATCACCTCGCGTGAGGAGTACTACCAAAAGATCGAGGAGACCTTTCGATTCGGAGGCGATCAGCTTCTGCTGCAGGGAGGGTTGCACCCCGACCTGGGAATCGACTTCTACGAGGAGCTCTTCCGCGACCTGAAAGAGCACTACCCCACCCTGCGCCTCAACGCCCTCGGAGCCCCCGAGATCAGCCACATCGCCCGCATCAGCGGCCTGACAACTCGCCAGACCTTGGAGCGCCTGCACCGTGCAGGACTCGACACGCTGCCCGGAGCCGGAGCCGAGATCCTCGACAGCGAGGTGCGCCGCCGACTCTCTCCGGCCAAGCCCTCGGTCGAAGAGTGGCTGAAGGTGATGCACGAAGCGCATGAGCTCGACATTCCGACGACGGCCACCATGATGTACGGCCACATCGAGACCCCGCATCAGCGGATCGACCACCTGCTCACGCTGCGAGACCTCCAAGCCACAAAGCCCGCCTCTGCGCGCGGCTTCACGGCCTTCATCCCCTGGATCTTCCGCTCCTCGGGCACCGCGCTCGAGAAGCAGGGCATCCAGACCCGCTTCTCCCCGCTGGAGTACCTGCGCCTGATCGCCATGAGCCGCATCGTGCTCCATAACATCCCCAACATCCAGGCCTCGTGGCTCACGGTGGGCAAGCAGACGGCCCAGGTGGCCCTGCACAGCGGAGCCAATGACATGGGGTCGATCATGATCGAGGAGCATGTGGTCTCGTCGGCCGGTGCCGACAACCGTTTCACGGCCGAGGGGATTCAGCAGGCCATCCGTGAGGCGGGCTTCACGCCCCGCCTCAGGGATCAGCTCTACCGCTACCGTTAAGAGGGCGCTACCGCTCCAGGGCAACATACTCCGCATACACCACCCGGGTATGCGGATTTTTGCTTACGATCTCCTGCCGAATGGC
This sequence comes from Rikenellaceae bacterium, assembly GCA_015059965.1. Lineage (GTDB taxonomy): Bacteria > Bacteroidota > Bacteroidia > Bacteroidales > Rikenellaceae > Alistipes. The sequence goes on along the minus strand of SUZM01000006.1, from coordinate 24,739 downwards.
CTTGGTGCCCCAGCGGATGAACCAGAAGCGACGCGGCACGCGGTGGACAACCTGCAACAGGGTATCGACACTCACCACCCGGCAACGTACCGTGTCGCCGTCGATCTCTCCGGCCACCTCAACCCACGGATCCTGCCAACGAAACAGGCGCAACGTGTCGTAGAGGCGCAGCGTATCGCGCAAGGGGGCAGCGCTCTCCACCGTGGTCGAGAGCGAGGTGCGGGCCATCGCCTCCGTGCGCCGTAAGCGGATTCCCAGCTGCCGAATCTCGGCTGCATCCTGCGCCCGAAGCTCCTCATACTCTCGACAGCGGAGCCTCAGCACCCGGCATGAGGCGGCCGAGTCGCCCAGGCGCGTTTCGTAATGGGCGATCTGCTCGCCAAGCGCCGATTGGTTTGCCTTGAGACGAACAATCTCCTGCCGGGCCACAACATAGGCACGCAGCAGAGCCCCCACTGCCACCAGCAGCAGAAGCCAACATAGAATTTTTTTCATCGCGTGATTTTGGTTTGTTTGCGTTTGACAAACCAAAGATAGGTAGCCCTTGCGGCTTTGATTTCTATTTTTTACGGACAATCTTCTCCATTTGCTCGGCTACGCGGGCCGCCACAGCCGCCATCATGGGTTTATCGTCGCAAATACCGAAGGCCGTAACACCCCGGTGATCGACATAGAAGAGCTCCTCGATATCGGGCAGATGGTCGCGCCTGAGGGGGATGATCTCCAGCGGATAGCCCGCTCTGCGGATCGCCTCGCGGGCCAGGCGCCCCTCCACTCCGCGGGGTTCGCGCGAGGTGTAGACCGTGCGGGCAGCCACGGCAAAGAGCGGAGCCCCATCCCCCTCCAGCAGGGTCAGATCTTCGGACATGCGCACCACCGAATGTACCTTACGGCTTCGCCCCATGCAGAGGGCCGTCTGCCAACTCTGCGCCGCCGCCGTGGTCGGCAGCCCCTCGAAGGGGAGCTCGAAACGAATGACCACGGCATCGGGCCTCAGGGCTCGGAGCACATAACCCCGGTAGAGGGAGTCGCCCTCGATTTGCAGCCGCCACTGCCCCTCTCCATCCACCTCTAACCGAAGGTAGGTGGAGTACGCCTTCGAGCAGTGCTCGCGCTCCAACATGCGCAGAATCTCGCTCTCGACAGCCTCATCGGAGAGCCTCAAGGGCGATCGAAAGAGGGCAAACCAAGCCTGCTCCACCTCGCCAAGATGCTCTCTTAAGAAGCGGACCTCACGTCCGCAGACGTGAATTATCTGTTGGAATATCGCCTTCATCGCTTTGCCACAATCGGGTGGTTTCGGCTCAACCGAACCGGCTCCCCTGTAAGTTATATTTGGTATCTCAATTCTTCACCGTTTCATCCCCTCACACCAGACCTGCCCACTCACACGATCTATAATAGGAATCTATCTATAATAGAAATATCTTTAGGAGGAGTTCGCGGCGCAATTCGCCATCCGAGATCTGTCCGGCACCGAGCCCCTTCGATTTGGCATCGTACTCGCGCAGAAGGCCCAGGATGGAAAAGACCTTTTTGTTGGGCCACAGCGTGGCACACTGCTTCAACTCCGAGAGGGCGTAGAAGTTGTTTACCTTCACGATGCGCATCAACTCGGCATCGGGCGGGAAGGAGATCGCCTTATACTTGGCCTGCCAACGCAGATAGTTGATCAAAAAGAGGCTGCGAAACTGACCGAAGAGGGCCATGATGGTCAGCAGTGCAGGGTTGTCCTTCGGGTTACGGGCGAAGTGGTCGGCGATGCGCAAAGCCCGCTCCATGTCGCGGGTAATGACCGCCTTGCAGAGCTCGAAATTATTGAAATCCTTTGAGATGCCGATGTGTTGTTCGATGTGCACATCGCGAATCTCACGGGTCCCCTCCGGGAGTGAGAGGAGGAGTTTTTGCAATTCGTTGGAGATCTTCGAGATGTCGGCTCCCAGGTGGTCGGTCAGCATGGTGAGGGCCTTCTGCTCGATCCGACACCCTTTCGAGGCGACAAAACCGGCAAGCCAGCCGGCAATCTCGCTGTCGTAGGGGCGCACCGACTCTAAGACGGCGCCACACTTTACCACCCCCTTGTAGAAGGCCGAACGCTTATCGACACTCTTACCCTTGTGGCAGACCACCAGGATGGTCGTCGGCGTGGGAGATTCGGTATAGTAGGAGAGTTTCTCGATCTTCTGCAACTGCTGCGCCTCTTTGACGATAACCACCTGGTGCGATCCGGTCATGGGCATCTGACGGCAGAGGTTCACCACCTGCCCCGCCTCGACATCACGTCCGTAGACCACATACTGGCTGAAGGCCCGCGCCGCCTCATCGGGAAGAATCGTCGAGGCCAACAGGTCGCAGAGCGAGTCAATGAAGTAGGCCTCCTCACCCATCAGCAGATAGATCGGGGCGAACTTTCGTGCCTTCACCTCACCTGTCAGCCGCTCGTAGGCGGCTACCGTATCTTTGAATCGTACCGAACTTTTTGCCATTGCAGAAGGTTGTAAGTTAAGGGGTTAGAGACGAGATTACAAGATCTCTTTGACAATCCTGAGGACGGTGTCCGTGTCGCGCGTAAGGCGATAACGATCGTCGATTCTGCGCCCCACGACCCAGACAATATCCTCCCCCGAAAGGAGGACAAACTGTCGCTCCTTTTCGGCCATCGAGACCTTGTTGTCGATCAAAAAATCGCTCACCTTGCGCTTGCCGCTCATGCCAAAGGGGACAAACCAATCACCCTCCCGCCAGCGGCGCAACGTGAGGGGATAGTGCAATTTGTCGGCATCGAGCTGCGCGATGTGGGGCGGCACGCCAAAATCCTTGATCGTGCCGATATCCACCTTTTCGTAGTAGAGCACCGAGTTGCCGCAGTAGCTGCGCAGCGCCCGCTCCTCAACCTTGACTTCGCAACTGTCCCCGGCCGCAATGCGCGTAACGAGGATCTCTCCGCGGTCGATGTAGGCCACATGCTCACGGGCGTAGAAACGTCGGCCCGTCGTTCCCTGCTCCAGGGCATGGCACAGGGCATCGATCACATCGCCCTTGAAGCCGTAAGCCGAGTTCAAGAGTTCGTAGATCACGAAGTTGCGCGGAAAACTCTCGGGGATGCGCTCCACATGGATCGTATCGATTCCCCGCTCGGAACTCATCGCCTCGCAGCGCACCCGCTCGATGGCTGCATCGATAAAGGATTGGGCATCCATCAGCCGGCTGATGTTGCGGCGCATCAGATCGGTAAACTTGGCGTTGATCTCGCGAATACGGGGCACCAGCCCCAGGCGTATTTTATTTCTCAGGTGCTTCGTCGAACGGTTCGTGGAGTCCTCGCGGAAGGGAATCCGGTGCTGCACGGCGTACTCGAGGATCTCCTTGCGGGCGGCAAACATCAGGGGACGGATCAGCCGCCCGTTCTGATAGTGAATACCCGTCAGGCCGCGCAGGCCCGTGCCGCGCAGGAGGTTGATGAAGAAGGTCTCGATCGAATCGTCGGCATGGTGTGCCACGGCGATGCGGTCGTACCCCTCCTCGCGGCAGAGCTCCTCAAACCAGGCGTAGCGCAGACGACGGGCAGCCATCTCCATCGACTCTCCCGTGCGCTCCATCTCCCCCACCGTATCGAAACGACGGTTGTAGCAGGGGACCCCGTAGCGGGCCGCCTCATTGGCCACCAGCACCTCATCCTCATCGCTCTCCACACCGCGCAGCTGGAAATTGCAGTGGGCAACTCCCACCCGATAGCCACTCTCGATAAAGAGCGCAAGCATCACCATCGAATCGACACCGCCCGAAACGGTGAGCAGAATACGCTCATCGCGGCGAGCCAGAGCATAGTGTTCAATATAACGCTGAAAATTTTCAATTAACATACAACTCCCGATATAACCTTCTCCAACCCGATCTCTGTTTTCGTTCGAAATTACAAAATATTGACCTCGGTGTCGATCTCCACGCCAAAGGTCTCCTTCACCTGTTGTTGCACCTTGCGTGCCAGGGCGATCACCTCCGAGCCCGTGGCGCCTCCGTGGTTCACCAAGACCAACGCCTGGCGATCGTGCACGCCGACTCGCCCCTCTCGGTAGCCCTTCATGCCGGCCCGATCAATGAGCCAGCCCGCAGCCAACTTTACCCGCTCGGGCCCCTCGGCCGAAGGATAGGTCGGCATCTCGGGGTACTTCGATTTCAGGGCTTCGGCCTTTGACCTCTCCACCACCGGATTCTTGAAGAAGCTGCCGGCATTACCCAAAAGGGATGTATCGGGGAGCTTCGAGCGGCGTATGGCGCAGATCGCCTCGCGGATATTCTTCAGCGTGGCACCTCCGCGGGCCTCCACCTCGCGCTGCACATCCCCATAGCCGATATTGGGCCGCGCAGTGCGGCTCAAACGGAAGGTAACATGCAGAATGATGGCACGCCCCTTAAGCTCCTGCTTGAAGATGCTCTCGCGGTAGCCGAAGCGACACTCCCGAGCTGTAAAGGTGCGCACCACCCCCTCTTCGGGCAGGTAGCAGGCCACCTCCTGCAGACAATCCTTGGCCTCGGCACCATAGGCACCGATGTTCTGCACCGGAGCAGCCCCTACCTTTCCGGGAATAAGCGAGAGGTTCTCCAATCCCCACAGGTCGTGCTCCACGGCCCAAGCCACCAGGTCATCCCACTCCAGGCCGGCCTCGGCACGCACCAGGACCCCTTGCGCCTCTTCACCCAGAAGCTCAATGTTTCGGGCCACGGGGGTCAGAAGCAGCCCCCGATAATCCTGCGTGAAGAGGATATTGTTGCCCCCCGAGAGGACCATCCAGCGCTCGGGCACTCCATGAGCGAAGATCTCCCGCAGATCGGCCTCGGAGTCGAACTCCACAAGGCGCTCGGCCCGCTGCTCGACATGAAAACTGTTACGCTCCCGAAGGGAAAGATTGTAAAATTCTCTTTTCATAGTTGCAAAGTTAGAAATAATTTTACTAATTTTACATAAATTTTCGGCCGAAGCTCTTTAAGTTTCCCGCTTTCGACCCCGAAACGGAGTCCGCAAGGCTCTGGCTACCAACCCGAAACAACCTAAAAACCATAAACTTATGTCGTTTACCGAACAAGATCTGCAGCAAATCAAAGCCCACGGACTGACTCCCGAAGCCGTGGAGTTGCAGGTAGAAAATTTCAAGCGGGGATTCCCATTTTTGAAGGTTACCCAGGCAGCATCGCCCGAGGATGGCATCGTGGTGCTGACCGACGAGGCCGTAGCTGCGGCCGCCAAGCGCTACGAGGCCGAGGCGGCAAACCTCTGCATCGAAAAGTTTGTTCCCGCATCGGGGGCTGCCACGCGCATGTTCAAGGAGCTCTTCGAGTTTGTCAATGAGGGGAAGCGCGGCAAGGGCATCGACACGCTGATCGACAACCTCGAGAAGTTCGCCTTCTGGCCCGAGCTGAAGGCTCTCCTCCCGGCCGATGCCACCGACGAACAGAAGGTCTCGGCCATCGTCAAAGAGGGTCTTGACTACGGAGCCAAACCCAAGGGGCTGGTTACCTTCCACACCTACCCCGAGGGGGGCCGAAAGGCTGTGGAGGAGCACCTGGTGGAGGGAGCTCTCTATGCCTCGTCAAAGGGCGTGGCCAAGATCCATTTCACAGTCTCGAAGGAGCACATGGAGGGCTTCAAAGCCCTCTTGGATGCGCAGCTCGCCCGCTATGAGGAGCGCTTCGGCCTGAAGTACGAAATCTCATTCTCGGTGCAGAAACCCTCGACCGACACGGTGGCCGTAAACCCCGACAATACGCTCTTCCGTACCGATGAAGGAAAACTCCTCTTCCGCCCTGCCGGCCACGGAGCCTTAATCGAAAATCTCAACGAGATTGATGCCGACATCATCTTCATCAAGAACATCGACAACGTAACGACCGACGAGCGCAAGGGCGACACCATCCGCTACAAGAAGGCCCTGGCCGGTCTGCTCCTCGAGTTGCAGAGCCTCACGTTCGACTTCCTCAGGGAGCTGCGCGCCGACAAGGCCGACCTCGAAGAGGTGGCCGCCTTCATCGAAGACCGTCTCTGCACGAAGCTGCCCGAGAACTACGACCGCGCGCTGCTGGAAAAGATTCTCGATCGCCCGATCCGCCTCTGCGGCATGGTGCGCAACGAGGGTGAGCCCGGTGGCGGCCCCTTCTGGGTCGGAAATCCGGATGGCACGCAATCGCTGCAGATTGCCGAGTCGAGCCAGATCTCGCCCGAGGATATGCCGCTGATGAAGCAGGCCACGCACTTCAACCCGGTGGATCTGGTTTGCGGCGTGAAGCGCGCAGACGGCACGAAGTTCGACCTGCGCCAATACACCGATCCCGAGACGGGATTCATCTCCTCGAAGTCGGCCGGCGGACGAGAACTCCGCGCCCAGGAGCTGCCCGGACTGTGGAACGGCGCCATGGCGAAGTGGAACACCGTCTTTGTGGATGTGCCCATTGCCACCTTCTCGCCCGTAAAGGTGGTACAGGATCTGCTGCGCCCCCAGCACCAAAATTGCTAATTTCATAGGGCAGATTTCACCTTGCCTTGCAAGCCCGGAATGGGTTGTACGTCGGTACTCCCCATTCCGGGCTTGCTGTGTTCAGTCGAAAGCCGCTCGGCTAAAAAATTGAAATTTTCAGGGCCAAAGGCCCGTTGCCCCCCCTAGAGGTATAATTGCAACAATGTTTCGCATCTTTTTTCTCGTGCTTTGTCGGAATCATTTTTTCTATTTGCAGATTCACAAAATTTTATTATCTTTGTCCGGATTTAGAGCCTGCAATAAAAATTGGTTCCAAATCGTCTCCAAACAGAGAAAAACAGCCGTCCGAGAGGACCAAATATCAAAACCAATCGCAAACCGATAGGAAAGAAGAATAAATAATTTAATATAAAACCTAAAATTCTATGGAAAACAAACTGCAACAGCTGACCCGCACGCTCTATGCCGAAGGGTTGGAGAAGGGTCGCTCGGAGGCCGAGCGTCTGGTAACCGAGGCCAAGGCCGAGGCGCAGAAGATCGTGGCCGAGGCCGAGGCCCAAGCCGAAGCCATCATCAAGCAGGCCGAGAAGAGAGCCCTGGATGTGGAGAAGAACTCGATGACCGAGATCGCCCTTGCGGGCAAGCAGGCCGTCTCGAAGATCAAGTCGGAGATCGCCACGATGATCATCGCCAAGAGCACCGCCGAGGGGGTGAAGGCCGCCACGATGGATGCCGCCTTCATCAAGGAGATGCTCATCGCCGTAGCCAAGAATTGGGACGGCGCCGCCTCGGGCAAGGTGGAGCTCAAGGCCCTGCTGCCCGAGAAGGAGAAGGCTCAGCTGGATGCCGCATTCGCACAGGCAGCCAAGGAGCTGCTCACGGCCGGCATCGAGGTAGGCTACTCGGCCGACGTAAAGAGCGGCTTCAAGGTAGGTCAGAAGGAGGGCGGTTACTACATCTCGTTCTCGGACGAGGATTTCGACGCCCTGATGAAGGAGTACCTGCGCGAGAAGGTGGCCGAACTGTTGTACGCAAAATAATCGACCTTCATGTTCGATAAAAACTATTATTGTCTGGTAGCCGGTCTGCGCGAATATGCGCTCGACACGGAGGCCAAGGGTTTCGATTTGGGGGCGATTCGCGAGGAGATCCTCAACGATCTGAGCGATCGCGATCGCAAAGCCCTGGAGCTCCTCTATGGCTACTACGACTGCGAAAACCTGATCGCTGCCCGCGCCGGCCGCACGGCCCACAACCCGCTGGGCAACCTCTCGGCCGAGGAGATCAAGGAGGCGCTGGAGAACCCTGCACGCCTGCCGGCCGAGGTGCGTGAGATCGTGGAGGCCTACCGGGGCGAAGAGGAAGAGGCGGACGAAGAGGAGCGCCGCATAGATACCTCGGTACGCTTCGAGAAGAGCCTCATGGAGGCCTACTACCGCGCCTGCGCTCGCTCGAAAAGCCGCTTCCTGAGGGCTTGGGCCGAGTTCGACCGCACGCTGCGTAACATCGCAGCGGCCGCCACGGCCCGCGCCGTGGGACGAGATGCCGGCGAGGTGCTTATCGGCCGTGATGCCATCACCGAACAGCTGCGCCGCTCTTCGGCTGCCGATTTCGGACTCAGAGGCGAACTCCCCTACATCGACACCGTGCTTGCTGCCGTAAACGAGGAGCAGAACCTCGTGGAGAAGGAGCACAAGATCGACCTGATTCGTTGGAACGAGAGCCTGGAGCTCGCGGTCTACGACTACTTCAACATCGACTTCATTCTCTCGTACCTGGTGCGCATGAACATCGTGGCCCGCTGGACGCTGCTGGACAAGGAGCGCGGCCGCCGCATGTTCGACCGCCTGCTCGGTGAGCTCGAAGCCAAAGATTTGATAAATAAACAATAAAACGATATGAAAACCTTAGGAAAAGTTAATGGTATCATCTCCAATATCGTGATCGCGAAGGTGGACGGCCCCGTTGCCCAGAACGAGATCTGCTTCGTATATTGCGGTGATACCCGAATGATGGCCGAGGTCATCAAGGTCGTGGGCGACAACGCCTACGTCCAGGTTTTCGACTCGACGCGAGGCCTGAAAATCGGCGACAAGGTAGAGTTCGAGAACCACATGCTGGAGGCTACCCTCGCCCCGGGTCTCCTGTCGAAGAACTACGACGGCCTGCAGAACGACCTCGAGAAGATGGAGGGACTCTTTATCAACCGCGGTTCGATCACCGAGCCGATCGACTTCGACAAGGAGTGGGAGTTTGAGCCGTTGGCCAAGGCCGGCGACAAGGTTGCCGCCGCCTCGTGGCTTGGCGAGGTCAAGGAGCAGTGGGTGAAGCACAAGATTATGGTTCCCTTCGTGATGGAGGGCAGCTATACGGTCAAGAGCGTGGCCAAAGCCGGCACCTACAAAGTAACCGATACGGTGGCCGTAATCGTCGATTCGGAGGGCAAGGAGCACAACATTACGATGGTGCAGAAGTGGCCCGTGAAGAAGGCCATCAAGGCCTATACGGAGAAGCCCCGTCCGTCGCGTGTGATGGAGACCGGTGTGCGCGCCATCGACACCTTCAACCCCCTGGCCGAGGGCGGTACGGGCTTTATCCCGGGTCCCTTCGGTGCCGGTAAGACGGTGTTGCAGCACGCCATCTCGAAGCAGGCTGAGGCCGATGTGATCATCATCGTGGCGTGCGGTGAGCGTGCCAACGAGGTAGTGGAGATCTTCAAGGAGTTCCCCGAGCTGGTGGATCCCCGCACGGGCCACAAGCTCATGGAGCGTACCATTATCATCTGTAATACGTCGAACATGCCCGTGGCGGCCCGTGAGGCCTCGGTATATACGGGTATGACCATTGGCGAGTACTACCGCGCCATGGGTCTGAAGGTGCTCGTAATGGCCGACTCCACGTCGCGTTGGGCTCAGGCTCTGCGTGAGATGTCGAACCGTCTGGAGGAGCTTCCGGGTCAGGATGCCTTCCCGATGGACCTCTCGGCCATCATCTCGAACTTCTACGCCCGTGCCGGTCTGGTGAAGCTCACCAACGGCCAGACGGGTTCGGTAACCTTCCTCGGTACGGTATCGCCCGCCGGTGGTAACCTCAAGGAGCCCGTAACCGAATCGACGAAGAAGGCCGCCCGCTGCTTCTACGCCCTCTCGCAGGGTCGTGCCGACTCGAAGCGCTACCCCGCCATCGACCCCCTGGAGTCCTACTCGAAGTATCTGGAGTACCCCGAGGTATCGAGCTACCTGGATGAGCGCATCGAGAAGGGCTGGGCCGAGAAGGTCTATGCCGGCAAGACACTGGTGCAGCGCGGTAAGGAGGCCAACGACCAGATCAACATTCTGGGAGACGATGGCGTACCGGTGGAGTACCACGAGCGTTTCTGGAAGTCGGAGCTCATCGACTTTGTGATCCTGCAGCAGGATGCCTTCGATGATATCGACGCCAACTGCCCGATCGAGCGTCAGAAGCTGATGTACAACATGGTACTCGATGTCTGCCGCAAGGATTTCACCTTTGCCGATTTCGAGGCCTGCTCGCGCTTCTTCAAGGGTCTTATCAACCTCTTCCGTCAGATGAACTACGCCGAGTATGAGTCGGAGAAGTACTTCGACTACAAGCGTCAGATCGAAGAGTATGTATCGAACGCCAATTAAGTTTACTTAGGTATGACAACACGCGCATTTCAGAAAATCTATACGAAAATCGACAACATTACCAAGGCGACCGTTACGCTGAAGGCCTCGGGCGTAGGTAATGACGAGCTGGCTACCGTAGGCGGCAAGTTGGCTCAGGTGGTAAAGATCATGGGTGAGAACGTCACCCTGCAGGTCTTCGCCGGAACGGAGGGTCTGGCCACCAACTCGGAGGTGATCTTCCACGGCGAGCCCCCCAAGCTCAAGGTTTCGGACAACCTGGCCGGCCGCTTCTTCAACGCTTACGGCGAGCCCCTGGAGGGCGGTGAGCAGCTCGAGGGCGAGGCCCGCGAGATCGGCGGTCCGACGGTGAATCCGTTCCGTCGTATTCAGCCTTCGGAGCTGATCGCCACGGGTATTGCCGGTATCGACCTCAACAACACGATCGTATCGGGTCAGAAGATCCCCTTCTTCGCCGACCCCGACCAGCCCTATAACGCCGTGATGGCCAATGTGGCCCTGCGTGCCAAGGCCGACAAGATCATCCTGGGCGGTATGGGTCTGACGAACGACGACTTCCTCTACTTCAAGTCGGTCTTCGAGAACGCCGGTGCCCTGGACCGCATCGTATCGTTCGTCAACACGACCGAGAATCCTCCTGTGGAGCGTCTGCTGGTGCCCGACATGGCCCTGACGGCTGCCGAGTACTTCGCCGTGGATAAGGGCGAGAAGGTACTGGTGCTGCTGACCGATATGACCCTCTACGCCGATGCCCTGGCCATCGTCTCGAACCGTATGGACCAGATCCCGTCGAAGGACTCGATGCCCGGTTCGCTCTACTCGGATCTGGCCAAGATCTACGAGAAGGCCGTGCAGCTGCCGAACGGCGGTTCGATCACCATCATCGCCGTAACGACCCTCTCGGGTGGCGATATCACGCACGCCATTCCCGATAACACGGGTTACATCACGGAGGGTCAGCTCTTCCTGCGCAACGACTCCGATACGGGTAAGGTTATCGTAGACCCCTTCCGTTCGCTTTCGCGTCTGAAGCAGTTGGTAATTGGTAAGAAGACCCGCGAGGACCACCCCCAGGTGATGAATGCCTGCGTGCGTCTGTTTGCCGATGCCGCCAATGCCAAGACCAAGCTCGAGAACGGTTTCGACCTCTCGGACTATGACGAGCGTTCGCTGAAGTTTGCTCACGACTACTCCGAGAAGCTGCTCTCGATCGACGTGAACATCGAGATCGAGGAGATGCTCGACACCGCCTGGGAGCTCTTCGCCGCCTTCTTCTCGAAGGAGGAGGTAGCCATCAAGGCCGAGCTGATTGAAAAGTACTGGAAAGCGTAAGCAATAACGGCCTATGGCAATCAAATTTCAATACAACAAGACCTCGCTCGGCGAACTGGGCAAACAGCTCAAGATGCGCCAGAAGGCCCTTCCGACCATCAAGTCGAAGGAGTCGGCTCTGCGCTCCGAGGTGAAACGGGCGAAGGACTCTGCACAAGGCTACCTCGAGGAGCTGGAGCGCCTGAAGGCCTCCTACGACTACATGGTGGCTCTGTGGGGAGAGTTTGATTGTGACCTGCTGCGCATCAAAGACGTTGAGTTAGACGTTCAAAAGATCGCAGGCGTGCGCACGCCTGTCCTAAAAGATGTAGAATTCGAGGAGCGTGACTACGATCTCTTCACCTCGCCCATCTGGTATGCCGAGGGGATTGAGATCCTCAAATCGCTCGCCCGCCTGGGAATCGAATTCGAGGTCTTCAATCGCAAGATGGAGCTCCTGGACTACGCGCGCCGCAAAACCACTCAGAAGGTAAACCTCTACGAGAAGGTACAGATTCCCGGCTATGAGGATGCCATACGCAAGATCAAACGCTTCATGGAGGATGAGGAGAACCTCTCGAAATCTGCCCAGAAGATTGTAAAAACCAAACAACAGCAAGCCGAGGAGGGCTCTATGTTATGATAGCCAGAATGTCAAAATACGACTTTGTGCTCTATCGGGCACAGAGCGAAGACTTCATCGAACGCCTCCGCGAGCTGGGTCTGGTCGATATCACCACCACGGGTTGGGAGCCCGGGGAGGAGGAGCGACAGCTTGTGCTGCGAATCGAGGGCTACGCCAAGGCCCTGGAGAGCGCCGAGCAGTGGCTGGAACGTGAGCAGAACGCCTCAATTCAGGGCGAGGCCTACGCCTCGGCCGAGGAGGCCTACGATGCCTACAACCGCCTGTTGCGCGAAACGGCCCGACTGAACACCGAACTCGGCAAACTCGAGAAGGCGGCCGATGAGTTGCGCCCCTGGGGCGAATTCAACCCCAAGGAGTTGCAGGCACTTGTTGAGGGGGGAGTGAAGATCCGTCTCTTCTTCGGTCCGACGAGCAGCTTCGAAGCTACAGAGGTCCCCGAGGGGTACACCTTCGAGGCCCTGAACGAGGGGGGAGGCAACACCTACTTCGCCGTGATCGGTCAAGGGGGTGAGCTCTCGCTCGATGCCCAGGAGGTACGTCTGCCGGCGATGGATATCCGCGAGGCCGAGCAGCTGATTGCCGCCTGCCGCAACGAGATCGAGACCCTGGAGCGTGACTATGCCCGCATTGCCGCTTCGCGGGAGATGCTCACGGCCGGCGTGGCCCGCCTGAAGGAGCAGCTCGGAAACAGCAAGATCACCTCGACGGCCGTAACCGAGGCCGATGGCACCCTGCTCATCCTGCGCGGATGGGCCGAGGCCGAGACCTCGGCAAAGGTTGATGCCCTGCTGGAGGAGTATCCCAACGTAGTCTACCTGAAGGGGGACCCCACCCCCGAGGATGATACCCCCGTGAAACTCACCAACGGCTGGTACTCGCGCATCTTCGAGATGGTGGGCGATATGTATGCCCGTCCGAAGTACGGCACGATCGACCTGACACCCTTCTTCGCACCGTTCTACATGCTCTTCTTCGGCATATGCCTGAACGATGCGGGCTACGGTCTGATCCTGCTGCTGTTGGCCCTGGCGATCCTGAAGAAGAATCCCGAACCGGGTATGATGCGTCGCGCAGGCTGGTTTGCCACGATGTGCTCACTCTCGACGATCCTCTTCGGAGGCTTCTGCGGCTCGTTCTTCGGTCTGAGCCTCGGAGAGTTCTTCCCCTCGATTTCGTTCTTCGACTTCCAGGGTCAGTTCTTCTCCATCGCCCTGGCCATCGGTATGGTGCAGATCATCTTCGGACTGATGATCAACGTCTGGGGTCAGTGGCGCACCTTCGGATTCACCTCCTGCTTCGGCACACTGGGCTGGCTGATTGTCCTGCTGGCCGGTTCGCTGGCGGTGGGTCTTCCGATGTTCGGAATGGAGATTCCGGGCTTTACGGCCTCATCACCCGCCTTCTATGCCGCTGTCGGTCTGGGCTTCGTGCTGATGCTGTTGCTCAACAACATGCGCCGCAACCCGTTGATGAATATCGGTTCAGGCTTGTGGGACCTCTACAACAACATCACCGGTCTGTTGTCGGATGTCCTCTCCTACATTCGTCTCTTCGCTATCGGCCTCTCGGGCGGTGTACTGGCCCTGGTATTCAACTCGCTGGCCGAGGGCTTTGTCCCCGAGGGGGCCAATATCGTGGTGCGCATCCTCATTATGCTCCCGATTCTTTTAATCGGCCACGGTATCAACCTCTTCATGTCTGCGATCTCGTCGTTCGTACACCCGATGCGACTTACCTTCGTGGAGTTTTATAAAAATGCCGGCTTCGAGATGGCCTCACGCAATTTCGAGCCCCTGAAAAAAGAGAATCAAACAAACAAATAAAAAACAAACAAAAAACTAAAAAATTATGGAAACGAACACTATGGCATTGATTTTGGCCTACCTCGGCGTAGTAATGATGGTAGGTTTGGCAGGTATTGCATCGGCAATCGGCACGGCAATGTGCGGTCAGGCATCGGTAGGTGCCATGAAGAAGAATCCCTCGGCTTTCGGTAGCTACATGATTCTCTCGGCACTTCCCGGTTCGCAGGGTCTCTACGGATTCGTCTGCTTCTTCATGGTTCAGGGCTTCCTGGCTGCTCCCACCATGCTGCAGGGTGCCGCCATCTTCGGCGCCGGTATGCTGGTCGGCCTCGTAAACCTGGCCGCCTCGATCTATCAGGCCAAGGTCTGCTCGAACGGTATCGTTGCTACGGGTAACGGCCACGACGTGATGGGTAAGACCCTGATTCTGGCTGCATTCCCCGAGCTCTACGCCATTCTGACGGTAGCCGCCACCTTCCTGATCTCGGGCATCATCAAGTAATTTCTGATTTTAAAGGGCAGATTTGTCCTTGTAATCGCGGAGCGCGAATGGAATGTACGCAAGTACAATCCATCCGCGCTCCTCTCTTTTAAGAACAAATCGGCCTCTCTAAAACCAAAAATCCGGATACAAAGGTCAATGGTGACGCTACGCCTCCTGCTCAGCAATAGCACTTCACGTCGTTAGCCGAGATCGACTCTCCCGAGAGGATCACCAGGCGCTCGACCACGTTGTGCAGCTCGCGAATATTGCCGCTCCAAGGCATGGCGCTCAGCAACGAGAGCGCCTCCTGGGAGATGGATTTGGGGGCAATGCGATGCTCGGCACAGATCTTCTCCAGGAAGTAGCTCACCAAGCGGGGAATATCCTCGGCGCGGTCGCGCAATGCCGGGACACGAATCAGAATCACACTCAGGCGATGATAAAGATCCTCACGGAAATTCCCGCGGCGAATCTCCTCAAGAAGATCCTTATTCGTGGCCGCCACGACACGAACATTGACCTCAACATCCTTATCGCTTCCTACGCGACTGATCCGGCTCTCCTGCAGGGCGCGTAAGACCTTGGCCTGGGCCGAGAGGGACATATCGCCGATCTCGTCCATGAAGAGGGTCCCGCCATCGGCCTGCTCGAACTTGCCCTTGCGCTGCCGAATGGCCGAGGTGAAGGCTCCCCGCTCATGGCCAAAGAGCTCGCTCTCGATCAGCTCGGAGGGGATGGCCGCGCAATTTACCTCCACAAAGGGGGCCGCAGCGCGGGGACTCTTGGCATGGAGCCACCGCGCCACGAGCTCCTTGCCCGTACCGTTCTCGCCCGTGATGAGCACACGCGCCTCCGAGGGGGCAACCCGCTCGATCAGGTGCTTCACCCGCTCGATTTGGGGAGAGGAGCCGATGATGGGCTCCACCGCTCCGGTCTTGGCCCTTCGAGCCCGCGGAGGACGCGTCGTGACCACGGAGGAGGGCTCCTCTGCAATGGGCTCGGTGATGGTGCGCAGCGAGCCCAGGAGGCGATTCATGTCGATCGGACGCGTGAGATAGTCGCTCGCCCCACTGCGAAAGGCCCGGATGGCCCGCTCGATCGAGGGGTCGCAATCCAAGACTATGAAGGGGAGTCCCATGGGGTCGGCATCGCTCCCCTCGCCGACGATCAGGGCATCGAAACGGTGCTCGGAGCAGAGATCCCGGGCCTGATCGCCGCTCTCGGCCGCCTCGGTGGCAAACCCCTCATACTCCAGACGCTCGCGGAGCGTATTTCGCATACTTTTTGATTGTTCCAAAATTAAAACTCGGGCCATACTTTGTTTTTATAAAAAAATGCTTACTTTTGTACCAAAGTTACGACAATATCCGTTTTCAAACCAAATCCCCGAGGTGAAGCCACCAGCTTCTGACAGCGGGTCCGAAGAGGGCCAAAAGGAGGATTTGCCCGGACCAAACGACCCACTGCCGGGCCTGATAAGGGGATTTTAGGAAGGAAGGGAAAGAATCGGTTTTCAACCCTTCGGCACTCAAAAAGATTGGAAAACAGCAACACGCGCATGAGAAAAAATTACAACAACAGCCGCAGAAAATTGTTTCTGCCCGAGTATGGGCGCCACATTCATGAAATGGTCGACACGCTGCTCGAAATCGAAGATCGCAAGGAGCGCAATCGCCAGGCGCGAGCCGTGATCGCCGTGATGGGCAACCTCTTCCCGATGCTGCGCGACACGGCCGACTTCGCCCACAAACTCTGGGATCACCTCTTCATCATGTCCGATTTCCGGCTCGATGTAGACTCTCCCTACCCCCGCCCCTCGCGCGAGGAGCTGACCGTAACCCCGCGTCGGATGAGTTACTCGCAGGGGCGCATCACCTACAAACACTACGGCAAGTATGTGGAGCGGATGATCCGCTCGCTCTCCGATACGGAGGCCTCGCCCGAAGGGGTGTCGCAGACGATCGACAACCTGGCCCGCTACATGCGCACCAAGAGCTACGAATACAACCAGGAGCACCCGAACAACGAGGTGATCCTAAAAGATATACGCCGCATGTCCAATGGCGAGATCGAAATCAACGAAGAGGCGATCAATAACCTCCGAAGCAACTACAGACAAGACCTTCCGGCACGTCAGCAGAAGGGACGTCAGCAGAACGGAGGCGCCCAAAAGAACCATGCGCAGCAGAAAAACCGCAACGGCTTCCAGCAACGCTCCTTCCAGAAAAACAACCGCCCACACACCCCGACCAAATAGGCGGGCAGAGAGATATTCAAAAAAAATGGTTATATTTGTCTCCTCAAGAACCTAACAGATGACTGAGTCAATGAAGAAGATCCTGATACTTTCGGCCGTTGCCCTGCTGTGCAGCTGCCACTCCTCGAAACTCGAAATCTCGGGACGCCTGGTCGGCCACGAGCAGAAGATGCTCTATGTGGAGCATTCGCGCCCCGGACAGAGCTCCACAACCGATTCGATCCGCCTGGATGAGACGGGCTCCTATCGCCTGACCCTCCGCGAGGCGGCTGCCGACCCCGAACTCTACCTGCTGCGCTGCGGTGCCGAACAGGTGCCCTTGTTGCTGCAGGCCGGCGACCGCGTGGAGGTGAACTCGCTGGGGAGCATCACCCACAACTATACGGTCGAGGGGAGCGACGAGTCGGCCCTGCTGCGCGAATTCTACAGCCACTACACCAACCAACTGCAACAGTTGGATCGTCTGGCAGCCCTCCACGCCCGCAGCTCGGGCAAAGAGCAACAGCGCGTGATGGAGGAGTATGCCGAACTCTTCCGCCAGACCAAGCGCGACCAGTTGCGCTTTGTGGTGGAGAATAAGGCCTCGCTGGCCGCCATCTACGCCCTCTACCAGCGCCTGCCGGGCGACAGCTACCTCTTCAATTCGGAGAGCGACGTGATCTACTACCGCACCGTGGCCGAAGCAGTGGCCGAGAGCTACCCCGAGTCCTCCTATGTGAAGGCGCTCCAGCGCGAGATCGAGCGCATGGAGCAACAGCAGCAACTGCTCTCGAATGTCAAAGAGGCCTCGTTTCCCGATCTGGAGCTCAGCGATATGTACGGCAAGCGGGTACGCCTCTCCTCGCTTGAGGGGCAGGTAATCCTGCTCGACTTCTGGTCGGCACAGCTGGGCAACAGCAACGCCCTGAATGCCGAGCTGAAGAAGAGCTATGAGAAATACCACGATCGCGGGTTTGAGATCTACCAGGTGGCCGTTGATATCTCGAAGGCCCTCTGGATCAACACCGTCCAGGAGCAACAGCTGCCTTGGATCTCGGTGAGCGACCTGCAGGGGGAGAACTCCATCGCCTGCCGCCTCTACCAGGTGAGCAAGCTGCCGATGAACTTTCTGATCGACCGGTCGGGCGAGATCGTGGGCCAAAATCTCTACGGCGAGGCCCTCGACCGCAAAATAGACTCCCTGCTTTAACCTCCTTAGGCCGCCATGATCTACTTTGCCGCTGATATCCACCTCGGCGCGGGGACTCCTGAGGAGCAACGCCAATGCGAGAAGCGCTTCGTCGCCTGGCTCGACCGCATTGCGGAGGATGCCGAGGCTGTTGTGCTGCTGGGCGATCTCTTCGACTTCTGGTTCGAGTACAAACGGGTTGTTCCCCAGGGGTGTGTCCGCACCTTGGGCAAACTGGCCGAGCTCTCGGAGCGCGGCATCCGCGTGATCTTCTTTCCCGGCAACCACGATATGTGGGTGGGCGACTACCTCTGTCGGGAGTGCGGTGTGGAGATCCACCTCCGGCCCGAGATCCTGCGGCTGAAAGACCGAAGCCTCTTTCTGGCCCATGGAGATAATATGCGCGTGAAGCGGGGTTCGCTCCTCTGGCTGATGAACCGCTGTTTCCGTTCGCAAACTCTGCGCTGGCTCTTCCAGCGCCTCATCCACCCCGATGCAGCCCTGAAATTCGGCCGCTGGTGGAGCGGGAAATCGCGCAAATCACACGCCAAGGAGCCCCTCAAGGCCTCCTTCACCGAACCGCTGCGCGACTACGCCCGGGCACACTACGCCACCCACCCCGAGGTCGATTACTACCTCTTCGGCCACATGCATATTGCCGTGGATCGCCTGACCGAGAACCCCCGCATCCTCCATCTCGGATGCTGGGAAGAGAAGGCCTCCTACGCCACCTTGAACGACCGGGGCGAGCTGAAATTGGAGCAACTCCAATAGCCCCCACACACATAAGAGACACCCATGAAACAATACCTCGATCTTCTGCGCCGCATCCGCCAAGAGGGCATCACCAAGGGCGACCGTACCGGTACGGGCACCATGAGTGTCTTCGGCCACCAGATGCGCTTCAACCTCCGCGAGGGCTTCCCCCTGCTGACCACCAAAAAGGTCTTCCTGAAGGGAATCATCCACGAACTGCTCTGGTTCCTCCGAGGCGACACGAACATCCGCTACCTGGTGGAGAACGGTGTCCACATCTGGGATAACGATGCCTACCGCTACTACACGGAGTGCTGCGCAGCCGCCGGAGAGCGCCCCCTTGAGCGCGAGGAGTTTCTACAGCGGGCCGGAGAGGAGTCGCCGCTGCCGGGCTACCGCTACGGCGACCTGAACCACGTCTACGGCTACCAGTGGCGCAGCTGGCCCCGCCCCGAGGGGGGATCGATCGACCAGATCCGCGAAGCGATCCGCCTCATTCGGGAGAACCCTAACTCGCGCCGCATCTTAGTTTCGGCCTGGAATGTCGCCGAGGTGGAGCAGATGGCTCTCCCCCCCTGCCACGTCTTGTTCCAGTTCTATGTCGCCGAAGGCAAACTCTCCTGCCAACTCTACCAGCGCAGTGCCGATACCTTCTTGGGCGTTCCATTCAATATCGCGAGCTATGCCCTGCTGACGATGATGATCGCCCACGAATGCGGTCTCGAGCCCGGAGAGTTCATCCACACCCTGGGCGATACTCACCTCTACCTGAACCACCTGGAGCAGGCCGACCTGCAACTGCAACGCACCCCCCGTCCCCTGCCCACGCTGCGACTCAACCCCGAGGTACGGTCGATCTTCGACTTCCGCTACGAGGATTTCCAATTGGAGGGCTACGACCCCTACCCCGCCATCAAGGGTGAGATGTCCTTTTGATTTTTTTGATCGATAAGCGATATATTTAACTCAGCGCAAAGATAACCCGAACGAGTCGTACACGAAGTAGTTGAAGTGCCCCCAAAAGTTTTTTGTGTAAACTTTTGGGGGCACTTCATACTACCCGTCCGGGTTCATCTTTTCACGACCACAAGTTGCCGCGCGAAACCAGACGACTCAACAAAATTAAGCATATTTTTTGTTATTTGCCACAAGTTTGCTAATTTTGGATGTTGAATTTCGAATTTTAACCTATGATCTCAATCATCGTGGCCGTGGCCGAGAATGGCACCATCGGCGATAAGAACAGCCTGCTGTGGCACATCAGCGAGGACCTGAAGCACTTCAAGGCCCACACCTCGGGCCATCCCGTCATCATGGGGCGCAAGACCTTTGAGTCGCTCGGCCGCCCCCTGCCCAACCGCCACAACGTGGTCATCTCGCGCCAGAGCGAACTCGAAATCGACGGCTGCACGGTCGTTCACTCCCTCGAGGAAGCGCTGGCCCTCTTCTCGGCCGATGAGGAGGTATTTATTATCGGTGGGGCGCAGATTTATGCCCAGGCCCTGCCTATAGCCGACCGATTCCTCCTCACCCGCGTACACCACCCCTACGACGGCGACACGGCCTTCCCCGCCTGGGATCCTGCGGCCTGGGAGCTCATCGCCAGCGAACACCACCCCCATGGCGAGAAGTATCCATACCCCTTCACCATGGAGGAGTACTGCCGCAAACGATAAGAAACGGGCTCGGGCCAAAGGAATTTTCAAAATTTTTTAAATTTTTTCAACATTCCATTTCCCCCTCATAATCAACCTATTGCACCCATCATGCGGCGCAACCGAGGCGTTGGGATGAATTTTAAATTTGGAGAAGCCAAAAATTTGTATTATCTTTGCACTATCAAAAATGAAGAATCGCGGTAACGCATTCAACGATACATCGCGGGATGGAGCAGTTGGCAGCTCGTTGGGCTCATAACCCAAAGGTCGGAGGTTCGAGTCCTCCTCCCGCTACCTTAACGGACAAGTCGCAAGATTTGTCCGTTTTTTTTGTTTTGCAAAGCGAACTACTCCGTAGCATTCGTGGCGTAGTGGTGTATGGCATTGTGTGCAAGCACACAACCAACACCACTACACCACGCCACCTGCGATGGTACGCTTGCAAAACCATCCTTCCGTTGCGTATAGAGCACTGCTCACTGAAGGTCGGAGGTTGCGGGGATAATAATCTGTTTATTGCTCGACCTTCGGTCTGCGCTTTAGGTATCCCCGCGACAGCTTCGCCGTTCGAGTCCTCCTCCCGCTACTAAAACCAAAGGGATAGTTTACACTATCCCTTTGGTTTTACATATAGGGAGAGGACGAGAACCGGAGGTTCGGACAATCCGAGCAGCGAGAGCAGAGCATGCCTAGCATGCTTTGCCGAGTCGCGAGAGATTGAAGACAAGCGAAGCGCAGTCAACCCTCCTCCCGCTACCTTAACGGACAAATCTTACGATTTGTCCGTTTTTGTTTTGCAAAGCGAACTACTCCGTAGCATTCGTGGCGTAGTGGTGTATGGCATTATGTGCAAGCACACAACCAACACCACTACACCACGCCACCTGCGATGGTGCGCTTGCAAAACCATCGTTCCGTTGCGTGTAGAGTACTGCCGTGTGCGATCTGCAGGAGGGAAAGGGGCAAAAAAAATACCCTCCCAATTGGGGAGGGTTAGCATTATCGACGCTCGATTAGAGGGCGTTAACGTGAAGCTGGAGAGCACCCTTCAGGTTACCGGCCTTGTTCTTGTGGATGATGTTGTGCTTAGCCAACTTGTCCAGCATAGCGGTTACCTTGGGAAGCAGAGCCTCAGCGGCCGACTTCTCGGTGGTGTTGCGCAGGGCCTTCACGGCATTGCGAGCGGTCTTGTGATACAGACGGTTGTGAGCACGCTTGGTCACAGTCTGACGGATTCTCTTCTTCGAAGACTTATGGTTTGCCATAATCGTTTTAGTTTTTTTTATTTTTTACTTTTTCGGTTTCTTGTTAAGGGTGCCATTTTTTTAGAGCCTTCGGGCCGGGTTCAATCCCCCGTCAATACCCTTTCACCCCTCGCGAAGTTTTGCACCTTCTCCGCACTCGTTACGGCCGTGGCCGCTTTCGGATAGACCATTCGGTCCGCTCCTAAAATTCTCTTTTCACCCGTTGAGGTCGTTTGACGGTCACCATCCGCTTCGTGCGAGGCTCCTCGCCCCTCTGCGAACAAGGCCCGATCTTACGGCCCCCTCGTTATGTAGCCCATAGGAGAGTCGAACTCCTCTTTCAAGAATGAAAATCTTGCGTCCTAACCGATAGACGAATGGGCCTTACCACTATTGTCCCGACAATGCGGAACTTTAGCGGTGCAAAGGTAGAATAAAAAAATGAACTGACAAAATAAAATGATAAAAA
The DNA here is from genome assembly GCA_015059965.1 of Rikenellaceae bacterium. Classification (GTDB taxonomy): domain Bacteria; phylum Bacteroidota; class Bacteroidia; order Bacteroidales; family Rikenellaceae; genus Alistipes. Next base: position 2,821 of record SUZM01000006.1, on the reverse strand, counting down.
AAGGAGGGCAAAGGGACTCTTTTATCAGATTCTTGAGTTGGTTTCCCCCATCAGAAAACCCCAAAAGAGGGGCCGAAGAGGGAGCAGACGGATAATCGCGCGAGCCGATCCTGGCCATAAGAGGATGCTGCAGCCTCGCCCCAAGGCTGAGGACGAGGCTGCAGCAAGCCATTCCCGGGAGATCCGGTCGGCAAAAAGCGCTCTCCGCAGGTTACTCCTCGCCACTCACCTCTTCGATCTGCTCCAAGAGTTCGGAGCAGGAGCGCTGCACCTGCATGTGCTTATGGAAGCCGATCACTCCACCGATCACTCCGCCGACGGCACAACTGATCATCGCCGAAGAGAAGATCTCGGGCGAGAGAATGGCTCGCAGCTCGCGGACATACCAGAAGATCCACACCACCACAAAGGGGATCGAGAAAAGGAGCCAACGGTTGTAGTTCTGCTTGAGCGAGATGAGTTTGCGCGCTACGGTCATGAGGTGCTCACGGGCGATAACCTCAGCCGATAATTCGCTATGGATCAAATGGGTGTAGAGGGCAGCCAAGGCCAGGAATCCACAGGTCACCCAGCAGAAAAGTTCGCTCACGGGGAGCACGTTACGCGACCAGATAAAGAAGGGGATGCTCACCAACGAGAGGATCACGAAGAACCACCCCTGGCGGTTGATGTGCGACACCTTTTGGCGCATGGCGTGGCGAATCTGCTTCTCGCCCAGTCGCTCCTCGCGCTCCACTTTGCGTTTCAGGAGTTCCAGTTGCTCCCGCATATCGTTCAATTCGTTCGTCTGCATAGCTTACTCATCTTTTTGGGGGTTTGACATCTGTTTCAAGCTCTCTTTGATGCGATAGAGGCGCACCGAGACATTTTTCACGCTGATGCCGACAATCGCGGCGATCTCCTCGTAGGGCATCCCCTCGAGCCACAACAGGACAATGGCGCGATCGAAGGGCTGAAGGGTGCGGATGCGCTCATGCAATTGACGGATTTGACGGCTCTCCGCATCGTTGTCGGCGTAGAGGTTGAACTGCACCTCAAGGGAATCGACCTTCGAGCGTTGCCGCTTTTTGCGGTCAGCGGTGATGCAGGTATTCAGACTCACCCGCCACACCCAGGTGCTTAGAGCACTGCGCCCCTCAAAGCGCTCAAAGCCCTGCCAGAGGTTGATCAGCACCTCCTGGAAGAGATCGTCCACCTCTTCCGCCTGCTGCGAAAAGAGGTAGCAGACCGAGTAGATCGTCCCTTTATGTGCCTGCACCATATCTGTAAATTCTTTCTCCGATTTCATAATTTTTTATCTTTTCCCATCTCCTTTTTCGTGGGTCTTTACCAATTAGACGCACCACCCCACCCAAAAACTACATAAAAAGCCGCAAAAATTTATTTGAATCGCTCATTTAGCCGCTTTTCGACTCTTTTTGCTTGTGATGTATGTTACATAAAACCCTCCACGCGCCTCAAAACAGACGAAAAAACTGCCACAAAAAAATTTCGCGAACAAATTAAAGAGCTTCTTAAACAACATCTAAAGATAGCAAAAAAATCCTTAAGTCGAAAATATTCCACTCGCAAGGGATCCCCGGCGTTACACTTGCCCACAAAAAGGGCCGGTTCCCTCAAGCTGTAGGCCGAAACTCACGATATAAAGTGCCCACAAAAAGATAGAAAAAGCCCCTCCCTCCTTGATGAAGGGAGGGGTGGCAATCAGAAAGTCCCCCTTTTCAAAGGGGGATTTAGAGGGATTGTCTGCAACATCTGCGGCACAGCCGCCTCTTTAAGCCACAGATCGACAATCAAAGCACCCAGGCATCTGCTCACTTGAGGGCACAAAAAAAGGTCAACCCGTTTGGATTGGCCTCATAAGCCCCTCCTTATCAACTGCGTCGCAAACCGAGCGCAGAGGGCAAACTTATTTGCACTATGCCGAGGCGCAGTAGCAGAAACGACGATTTATCGGCGTAAAGGAGGGGGTTGGGGTGGATTGTCTGCTACATCTGCGGCACAGCCGCCTCTTTAAGCCAATTTCCGATTCTGTCGGAAATACCTTTTAACATTGATTTACAAACACAAAAGAGCCAACCCTTAAAAGCGTTTGCGATGGTAAACAGTAAATCCCCCTTTTCAAAGGGGAATTTAGAGGGATTGTATGCTACATCTGCGGCACAGCCGCCTCTTTAAGCCAAAGCCCACCAAGTTTGGTGGGCGAATCCGAAAGGATTGCTTGTTGTATCAAAATAGTAAGTCCCCCTTTTCAAAGGGGGATTTAGAGGGATTGTCTGCAACAACTGCGGCTCAAGCCGCCTCTTTAAGCCAATTCCCGATTCTGTCGGAAATACCTTTTAGCATTGATTTACAAACACAAAAGAGCCAACCCTTAAAAGCGTTTGCGATGGTAAACAGAAAGTCCCCCTTTTCAAAGGGGGATTTAGAGGGATTGTATGCAACATCTGCGGCTCAAGCCGCCTCTTTAAGCCAAAGCCCACCAAGTTTGGTGGGCGAATCCGAAAGGATTGCTTGTTGTATCAAAATAGTAAGCCCCTCCTTTCAAGGAAGGAGTGATAGTAAACAATAAGTCCCCCTTTCCAAAGGGGGATTTAGAGGGATTGTCTGCTACATCTGCGGCTCAAGCCGCCTCTTTAAGCCAAAGCCCACCAAGTTTGGTGGGCGAATCCGAAAAGGTTGGGCTTTTTAACAAAAAAAGCCAACCCTTAAAAGGATTGGCTTAAAGAGGCGGCTACCTACTCTCCCACACGATAAGTGCAGTACCATTGGCGTTAGTGAGCTTAACTTCTCTGTTCGGAATGGGAAGAGGTGGAACCTC